>NZ_CAAAJC010000004.1 GCF_900640175.1 Legionella sp. W10-070
CTCATCCCGAAAAAACGTTTCTGTTGTTCCTGTACCAAGCACTTCTTACTCCATTAAAATAAAAAAGCTCTTAAACAGCATTATAAGAGCTTTGTCAATAAAAACTTAGGGCCAATTGGAAGAACAAGTCGCGGCACGTAGACCGTGGGAGTGAATTATAAGCACACCTTATTATTCACAAAAATTAAATAATTTTTCATAGCCCATTGTTTCAATAAATTTCTTTGCTATAATGGCCGCCTATGCCGGGGTGGCGGAATTGGTAGACGCGCCGGATTCAAAATCCGGTGGTGGTGACACCGTGTGGGTTCGAGTCCCACCCTCGGTACCATTGAGAGATTTTATATCAGTTCTCAATGGTTCGGATAAGCATGCAACGCTTTGATTATCAGGGTATTTTTTTACAAACCTCAAAATTTGTCATCAGTTGCTGGTAACCAATTCAACGCTTTTCAGAATTCTAGACACTTAGAGTGGAATCAAAAAGAGGGTTATGGCTAACTGTAGTCTTTAACTTTCGATTAAAAAAGGAGAAGATATTATAGGATTTAACAGCAGATTTTGAGGAGCTTTCTTCGTAAAGTGGATTATTATGGACACTGGTAACGCTCTTCTCGGGAAATATTAAAGAAGAATATTGAGCCTTTAACCGCCTACTATCCCTTTCCTTTTTTGCACTGGCAAGAATTTCTTGCATATGGCAACCTTTATAAGATAAATATAAATTGTTTGAATTGCCTTGCATACTTTCGCGTTTTTTCATAGCAACATCGTATTCATTTAACCATTTCTCCCTAAATTCAGGTAAGTTTTCCAATAGTTTCTCATTTTGATCAGCTGTTTGGTAATCATTATTTTCTTTTGCAATAGGAATAGAATTTTTTAAAATAGAGGTCAACGTTTTTATTTTAAAAGTAATATTCTTATATTGAACAACCTCCTCATCCTTGGTGCTTTCTATCATCAATTTGAGAATATTGTTATAAAGCGTTGATTGAGAGTAACGTAAAACCTGTGGTGATGGAAAAAAAAGATGGTTCATTTGAATCTGCGGCTCATCTCTAAAGAATAGATAGTACTTACAAAAGAAAACTTGTTTAACTGCTCTGCTTCTTTTTTGAATAGCTCTTTAAAATATAATATCCCTAACACCCCACATGAGTCAGGGTCAACCTGTGGTTGGATTCTTTTTATTGGATCCTCAGCACCCCCAAGACATTGAGTAAACTCAAAGCTAATGAACGATGATAAATCTGTAGTAAACATACGATCAAGATCATTAGCCTCAAAAATGTTGCTTTCGTTTAAAAACCAATGAACTGGTTTTATAATTTGATCGCGGTATATAAGCAATACTTCAAAGTGTGCGGAACTTTTACTTCTGTTATTGGTGAAAAAATAAACGACTCTTTCATTTCCATGCAAGTTATTCTGAATAGACTTTATTTCAGTTAAAGCCTGCTGTTTACTTAAACATAACTTATTCCTACGCTCAGACAATTCTTCAATTTTTTCCTTCCGGTATTTTTCCAGTTTCTTACGACACTTTAATTGCTTAATTACAGAGTTTAATTTAGATACATCATCTTTGCTCAGTTCTTTTAGCTGATTATTTTCATCTAGAAAGTCACTCTTAATTGCAGCATATAATTTGGGATAATGTTTCTGAAAGTCAGAATTTTTTGTGTTTTTTTGATTTAATTGAAATCTTCCCGGCAGCGAGACACCAGGGGGAGCCCAATTAAGTATAACTTGCTTGGCATAAACAAAATTTTCATCGTTATATTCAGAGATTTCTTTTTCCAAAAGTAACTTGTTTTTAGCTATTATTGCACGCCCTACTTCAGTTGAGCCGTTAATTACACAGGTAGTGTCTATGTTGTATTTTTTTGCAAAATAAGACAGAGCATCGTGATAATCTTCTACGTTCAAACGGTAAGGGATATGTTTTTTACGCTTAATGTAGTTTTTCTTTGTTAATACCATGGACTTACAAATCTTATATATTTTAGTCTCGCTTAAAGAAAGACATTGTAAAATCCCTTTGACAGAACACCTTGACGAAAAGCAGAACAACAATAATGGATAATAATTACACTTTAATTACATAAAAAATTCAAAATAACTGTTCGATTCCAGTTCTTAAGGCAACCGTTTTTAGTACGATTACCGCCTGCATATAGACTTAATATTAAGAAATTATTAGTATGGCCTTCAGATAAGTAATATTTCACAGGGAGATTGTGTTTTGTATCTAATTAATGATTTTCAACTGCAAACGATTAATTCCGCCTCTTATATCTTCAATGACAGTAAAGCCGCTAAAATTCCAAATGATACACTTTATCAAATACTTGAAACCCTGAAACAGCAAAAACAACTTGAAATCAATGAAACAAGCCTGGAAGCGATAGCAACCAGGCATCGTGTTCCATTAGAGCAATTAAAACATGTATTGATTACCCAACTGGATATTTTACGCCCACTGGCTTTCAGAAAATTTCACAACCTATACCTAAACGTTGATGATCCTCAAATATGCGGGCTTTTGTCTGAAACATTTCAGGCACAATACACTATCCATGTTGTCAAACAGGAATTTAGGGATTATAAACCCTCCTCGCTTGTCATCTACTATCGAAATAATTACTCCAATCCCGATTTCAAGCGGATTTATCATGACCTGCCAAATGACGTTTATTTAATTACAGCAGGGCTTCTTCATAAAATCTTAGTCATCGATAACCTCTATTTTAACGATAGTGGTTTACCCACACACCTCTCTAACCTTCACCAGCTTATGGCCTTTCTAAATAGCGATATGCCTGCAACGAAAGATAACTGGTTACTGTTTTACCGGAGTATGGTAAAAAATAATGTTGACGTGTTTCCGGAGCCGGTTGTCAATGCATGCCAAAAAGGATTTATTGCTTATTCGCTGTTCCAGTTTGCCAGTCAGTACACCCAGTTCTGGAAAGCACCAATGCCTTTAGATAAAATCAACTGGTTCTGGCATGTAGACTTAACCAGTTTCAGCGTTCATCAAGAAGTTGCCATTCACTCAGCATTTTCTGAATACGACATGAAACTTGACGTAAATCATCTGACTCAAACGGAACCAGCCTGATCATGGAAGAACAAACCTCAAAAACTTTTATTAACTCAATATTAGATAGCCATATCGATAGTGATGTCCATCAGGATATTTTAAAAAATCATGCGAAAGAGAGCATCACTCTACTTAATTTTGGCAATATCAATATTAGTAACGTCAACTCTAAAATTATTCAACAGGTTGAATTCAGTGAAACTGAAATTTCACCTTTCCATAAAAACGACATTGATTGTACAGCAGCCGTTGATTCTGTTTGCAGAAAGCCATCCACATATACCTTTAACCAGCAAAAAATATCATTTCCAGATCTGCAAGCCTTGCTTATTAGAAGCTTTTCCCCAGGAGAAAATGGCCGACGCCATTACCCTTCAGCTGGCGGCCTTTACCCGGTTGAGCCATTGGTATTTTTATTTCCCGAACGTATTGAAGGTTTTTCTCACAAGCCAGGTTGCTATCATTTTCGACCACTTAAAAAAAAATTACAGTTGCTAAAAACAATGTCCGGTTCTTTTTTCTTTGACAATATACTTCACGGCCTTATAGACAAAAAGCATCATCCTTGCTTCAGTATTTTGTATTTAGCCAATGTCGGCAAAGCCATCTTTAAATATCGCTACCGCGGCTATCGTCATGCGCTAATGGAGGCTGGTTCAATGTATCAGCAAGCCACAAGAATATCCGATGAGGCAGGATTAAGGACTACGGTTTGGTCAAGCTTTAGTGACCAGCAGCTAAATCATGCTCTTGAACTCGACCATAGTACTTACTTGCCATTAACACTGCAATTTTTTGGATACGGGGATTAAAATGATTGTGAAACCCAGACTATTAAACACCTCTGTTGCCAAAATTAAACATGCCTCACTACAACATGCCCAATCTTTTCGCATCTGCCGAGATGGCCTGTTATCAGCACCTCGCTCCCTTATGCTTGATGGTATTATCAGCTACGGCGGCGGCACGGGAAAAAGCATAGAATTGGTACGCAAAGGCTTTGGTGAGTATTATGAACGTAATCATTTTTTTACAGCAGTCCCCTTAACCTCTAAAAAGAAATTAAGCGATATTAATCCTGTTAGCCACCAAAAAAAATTGGCAAGCCTATGCCAAAATATTGAGCAACAACATTCAAATCATCATTTCGCCTTAACTCAGGTTCATAACCTGTATACCCAAGAGCCTTATGATTATTTCTATAATGCCATTAGCTTACGCACAATGAAAAATGATAATCCTTTTTTGAGTGTCAGTGACAGTTGCGCCTGCGCCTCCCATACCCATAAAGACAAAGCCTTATACCATTCATTGATAGAGTTTCTCGAACGGCAAGCTTTACTCGGCAGCTGGATGTCTAAAACCATCCGTTACAGTATAAATCCCCAAGTGCTCCATCAGATATCACCTTACACCCATCTTGTAGAGACATTGCTCGACAATGGTGACATTTATATTTTTGAAAATGGTAACCAATTACCTGGCTACAATGTCATTATGTTTTATTTTGCCCAGAGTCCTGAGGATGCAGTACAATATTCTGTTGGCTGCAAAACCGCAGGCTCCTTGTCGGATGCAATCTGTTCAGCATTTGAAGAGTTGTATCAATGCTATACCTTTTTATATGGCTCTGTTTTTAAAGAAACCAATCTTGAGAATAAGGCAGGTACAGGGTACCACATGGCATTTGTTCAATATAATCATCAGGAAACAAAATCCAGAATCCCATATTTTAATAAAGCCAGTACCCATCTTATCCATACCAAAGAAGATATTGACTGCCTGCCTCAATTTTCTTACAACAGGATGCTGGAAGAATTAAAGCACATTTCTACAGATATTTATTACTATCATTATTTTGAGCAGGGGTTGGGATTACATTTCACTAAAATCCTCAGCCCGGATTTTTTTGCTCACATGTCGTTAAATAAGCCATTAAATTTACAATGCCGGTATGCCAGGGTATTAAATATAGATCCAGGCCAGGCATATCTTGAAATGCTCCCTTTTCCATAAATAGCCGGATTCAATTTAAGATTGCATCTGTTGTTGATGCCATGTTGATACAATTAAGGATAACCAGAGAATGAAAATTATTAGCAACCTCAGTGAAATAGCACTTTCGCCATTCCAGATAATCGTTGATATTTGCTCCCACTTTAAAACCAGTTACGCCAATGAAATAAAAGAAATAGAATCGCACCTTTTCAAACCTGTTTATCCTTTGGATACGCCTACTGATTGGGTAAATCTTGATGATTCACTCGGTGATTTAGCAGCGATACGTGCTTTTGAACTGAATAATTTACTGACATCAATTTTAAAAAAAGAGGCCATCAGCCAACTTGAACTGCATATCCTGCTTGGTAATCAGGAATTAACAGAAGACAATATTTATAGTTTAATTTTTCTTTCTGATACCTGCTCTTATTTAGTGATTAATTGCTATACCCAAACAGAACATAACCACAGCAAACTACGTTTTGTTGAAGAGATAGATAATGCGATCATTTATTATCACCAAACTTCCCATTTTTACCAGCAACCTATAAAAGACAGCTCGCTACATCAGTTAAATCAGAATCGTCAGGATATCTTAAACAACAATGGGTTTGTATTTCATCAACAAAGCGAGTTTCCTCCCTTAATTAAGACACCTAATCCAGGTTCTGTTATTGATTACGCCTGGAAAAGTTTAAAAGCAGGGGCTTATCGCTTGTCTTGTCGAGCATTGGAAGCAGCATCCAACCAAACCAATCTGACCGTGGGCTTGAAAGAATCGCTTTTCCATCAACTGCAAGTCATTCGATTTCTCTCGCATCAACACCATTTAGTCGCAGAAACGTCATTTCCTGAGCTTTTTGAAACGATAGATGAACCAACTACAGCGTACTTGTATTTTATCAAGGCATTTTCATCAACCATGGCAGGTAACCTGCCACTGGCGGAAACCTGCTTTGCTAAAGCAAATATAAACATGAATATGCCTATGAGCGATGAAGACTCTATTTATAAGCTCAATCTCTATGCTCTTTTCCTGGTTCTACAAAAAAATACAGACCAAGCCTTTATCGTTGAAAAGCGATTACTCAACTACCTTAATGCTTACTACCCAAACGCAGTCGTCTTAAATCATGTCATCCGCATGAACATAGCCCGCCTCCACAAAAGAAACAAGCAATTTGACTTGTCAGAAAAAGCTTATCAGGAAGCATACGGCCAATTATCCAAAAGTGGGATGACTCTGTTTGATCGTATCAATTTTGAAATGGACATGGCCATATTGTGCGAGGCCAAAGGTGAGAACATCAAAGCATTGCATGCCTGGCTAAAAGTCACTCTCTATTGGCTTGCCTGCCCAAACCCTTATGCTTTAGCAGTTCGGCCAAGACTGGTTTTATGTCAGGAAAAAGTGGTCGATACAACTCGTCCCCTATCTCCTGAAAAAGTCCACCATTTTTTATTAAACAAACTTGAATTACTTTCCCAGGAAACGTCCGTCGAACCAATTGATTCTGTCAGAGTTGAAAAAAATATTAGCGTTGATCCCACGGACCGGTCCAGTTCACCTGATGAAATTTTTAATTTCATTCCAGGAGCAACGTGCCATTCTGGGTCAAAAACCTGTCATTTTATAGATGACATGATCATTTATAGTTATGATGATCAGAAAAGAAACCTTTCCAAAGCCATGAGTCCCAATGAAAAAGAACTTCACAGGCTTACAACAAAACTTATTAAGAAACAAATCAATTTTCCAGCAGACAGCCATTCTGTCGCCGTCGAGACCATGCTTGATCTGCCTTTACCCAAATCAACGGAAGAAGCAATCGCTCTGGCCCAATTGACCAACTGTACCCATTGCCAATTTAAAGGCGAACTTATAAAAATTGACCCAGAGCTTACACTCACACTCTCCAGAGACATTAAAATAAGCCTGCCTCAATTGCTTTGTGGAGTTGAGCATAGCGATGATGGAACCCATTTACATTACCAGCGCCGTTTCCTAAATCAAGTCGTCACTGATCCAGAAATCATTCGATGGGTTATAAGACTTCAGAATAACGAGACTATTAAGGCGGAATCCATAAAAGGCAGCTCTGTCTCGCTACTTTTAAAAGCACTCGCAAAAAAAATAATCATCCTTGAACCTGCTAATGAAAGAACTGTCGAACCACCATTCGGTCACCAAACACAGGCTCATGAGCAATGCATAGCCATTGATTAAACGTGAGGGACTCAATGACCAGCCCAGCCAATCAAATGTTTTATCATTTTTTCTTACGCGTGCTGATGCTGGCTGCTCCAATTGGCTTTTCGAGGATTGTGTACCTGCTATCCAGCTTTATCGCCATAATGATGCTTGGTACGCTAGGAAAGCTGCAGCTTGCCGCTGCAGCCATTGCCATATCGACTTTTTCAGTTGTGCTGGTTTTTAGCAGTTCAATTTTTCAAGCTTTAAGTATTTTGATTAGAAGAACATCCAAAAATCACAGCCCACCTGCTGAAAACGCAGCACTATTTCAAGCCAGCATCAATTTAGCTCTGGGCATAGGATTCATTGCAGCATTGTTTTTATGGCATGCTGATAGATTATTAATCCTCACCAGACAAGACTCTGATATCATCCATACAGCTTGCTTGTATTTTAAATTTTCAGCATTAGCCATTATACCGAGCTTATTTATAAGTGTAATCAATCAATTTACCATTGGCCTTGGACGCGCCCGTTCTTTAATTTATATTGAACTGTTTAGCTTTTTCCCCAAAATAGTGCTCTATTATGGCTTCATTCATGGCTATTTTGGGTTATCTCCCTTGGGTCTGGCTGGTGTTGCCCTGACCGAGCTACTGATTAAGGTGCTTGTTCTCATAATCCTCATTTTTCGGATAACGCAAGGGATTTTTTATAAGCCATATCTACCCTACCTGAATATAAAATTCTGGCAGCTCAACCAAAAATTAATGAAATCGCTACTAAGCATTGGCCTGCCTATCGCCTTACAATCCAGTGGAGAAATTACAGCCATGTCGGCTGCCGGATATCTAATGGGATACTTTGGGCCAACAGCCTTAGCTGCCCTTTCTATCACTAATCAATACATGATCCCAGTCATGATGCTCGCCTACGGACTTTCACAATCTCTAACATTATTAATGAGCGAAACAAATAAATGGGATTATCCACATTCGATTTCTACCAATTACCTTATCTCAGCCCTATGTATCATGGCAATCTATACGACTCCGTTTGTAATATTATTCTTAAAATACCCATTAATATTAAGCGCCCTCATTATTCCCGCCAACTTACAAGACCCTCTTTTGCAAACCTTATGTACCTACTTTTTTAGTATTTGTGCTCTATTTATCGTGATAGATGGAATACGCAACCTTATAATCGGTGCTTTATGGGCCATTTCCGACTCCCATAAACCGGTTATGGCAAGTTTAAGCATGATTTGGTTTATTGCATTACCATTAAGCTATATTTTTGGCTTTACCCTTAATGGAGGAGCAGTTGGACTGCGTCTTGGTTTTTTGGCAGGAATCCTATTAAGCTTACTACTGTTAGGCTATAAATTATTCCATTTATTACCCATGCCGGTAAACAGAGCCTAAGAGCATTGTTAATACAGTTTTATAATCAAGAAGGGAAGTTATTAATTTGGACAGTCATTTTGCGTGTAAAAAACTAAAATAAGCTACATCTATTATGTTTAACAAGCTGCTCTATCTAAGCTGCTAAAAAATGAGCTCCTAAAAGTGGAAAGAAGCTCAATCAAGTTTTTATATCTCAATAACAATATTTAAGCCAATATCAGTTACTGCAGCAGCAACAGCAAGAGGCCAACGAAACATCAGACGGTAAATCTTCATCAAAAAGTAATTCTACCTGCATTAAATCCTGCTCTAAATTCTTCATAAATTTCTCCTTTTAGTTTGAAATAATAACGTCCTATTTTTTATTTATGCAATCAACAACATAGCGATGAGACAAATCAACAGTTTGCTTATGCTTACACCGCTATATCAGATAATTACAATGGAACCGCGTAGTTAATACCCAGATTTACACCAAGATGCCCATTTGTATAGAAGGAATGAGCTGGAATTTGGTAGCTAACATTTCCTCTCAAATTAAGGTTATCAGTTAGCCTATACATTGCTAACGCTTCAACTAACGGATCCAGCCTGACTCTACCAGGGAAAGACACGCCAATTTGAGTACGGGGAGGAACCGGATTCCAGGTGAAAAGTTCTGCTTTGTTGTGTGTTGACAAAACCGCACCGGCACCAACACCTAATCGCAGATCACCGTTTGCATAAAACAGCTTATCCAGAGTAAATGCCAACTTAGTCGGAGCCAGTGTAGCATCTACACGTTGATCTGCGTTGCGGAATGTCTTTCCTTTGCTGCCGAAAAGCTCATACCGTGTATTCCATAAATAGGTATCATATAAAAAGGATACCCCCATATAACCTCCAAAAAAGTTATTAGGATATATTCTGGATGGATTATAAGTGCGCCCAATTGGATCGATTGTGCTAAATGAATTAGCACCTCTTACGCTATCTTTATAAAAAACATGCATGTAGGAAAGGCCGCCTTCAATAAGCAAGTATTTATCGGGAGCAACATATGTGGGCCCCATAGCACCGGCATTTGCAGTAATGGAAGCGAAAGGAATTGAACATGCCGCAATGGCTAAAAATATATTCTTCTTAGATAACACTGAAACTCCTCCTTAAGTCTAAATCAATCAATTAGTAAATTTAGCAGATCACCAGGCTAAGGTATTCATACTAAAGTAAATCTAGATTGTCATCAATCGCATTAAGAGTCAATATCCATGTTTAGCGGAGAGCCTCAACAGGATATCTCTCTCCAGGATCCATGCTTCCCTCAGTAACTTTCGTTTGCTCTTTTATCAGGATTAAAAATGGAATAAAGCCCAAGGCCAGGATAAAAGACAACTGATAAAGGCCAACCCACCCCAACCCCATTTGCAGCATTGCTGCTAATGGACCGGAAAAAATACGCGGTAAAGTTGAGATTGCGACCAATAATGAGAATTGGGTTCCTGTATAGGATTTATTAACCAGACGCATGAATAAAGCCACTAAGGCAGTAGACCCCATACCAGCGGCAAAATTATCACACACGACAGCAATAGCAAATAAAGTTAAATTTTTTCCCGTAATGGCAAGAAGAACGAATAACAGATTAGTTGCTGCCTGTAATAAACCAAAGGCAAGCAATGCATTAAATAATGAGCAGTGCATTAAAATTAAACCTGCACTTAAACCACCCAAAAGAATGGAACTGATGCCTATCATTTTATTTACATAGCCAATTGTATCCAGAGAAAAGCCCACCCCCTGAATGAGAAAAGGGATCACAATACCACTTGTTGTAGCAGTAAATGCCTCTCCCAGCTTATAAAAAACAATAAAAACCAGCAGGGGAAGTATTCCACGGCGAGCGAATAACTCTTTAACAGGAGCAATAAATGACTCGACAAAGCTGCCCTTAGTCTGTAAGGGCGCCTCAGGCTCATTGCTCCATAAAGTAGCAATAACACCTATCAGCATTAAAGTACCCATCAAACGATAGGTAAATACCCATCCCATATGTTTGGCAATAATCAGCGCCAAACCACCTGCAACCAACAATGCCAACCGATAACCAAAAACAGCAAGAGATGCCCCTAAACCGTATTCAGTAGCAGGCAGGTACTCTACCCGGTAGGCGTCAATTGCTACATCTTGCGTTGCTGAAAAACAAGCGAGGAAAAAAGCAATAAGAGCCATTATTTCAGGCGCTGTTTGCGGCGAAAACCAGGCCAGGGCGTTAAACCCTATTAACAATGCCAATTGCATGACCACAATCCAACTTCGCCGTCTTCCTATCGGCAAAAGGGAGTAGCAATCAAGCAAAGGCCCCCAGATGATACGGTAAACATAAGGCAAACTGATAAGGCTTAGCATTCCGGTTGCCAATATTGACATACCGACATCTGCAAACCAGGCTTGTAAAGTACTACTGATTAACGCTAAGGGAAGGCCTGAGGAAAAACCAAGAAGAAAGACAATCAGCAGGCGTTTACTCATGAGATACAGACCCTATCTATGGAAGAAAGAAGAAATGCTCCCGAGGAATCATGGGAGCATTTAACTCGATTAGGCGTCAGATTTATTAACAGAAATTAAATGAATCTTAAAAATCAAAGTTTCATTAGGACCAATAGGACCACCTACACTACGTGGGCCATAAGCCAAATTAGCAGGGACATAGACTTCCCAGGTAGAACCTGTGGGCATTAATTGTAGCGCTTCAGTCCAACCAGGAATAACTTGTGATACTTTAAAAGTCGCTGGTTTTCCAGTTCTCTCAGTGCTATCAAAGATTTGGCCATCGATTAACTTCCCAGTGTACTCTACTGTTACTGTGTCGTCTTTTGAAGGTTTTGCGCCAGAACCCTGTTCAATAATTTTATACTGCAGACCGCTAGGCAGACTGACAACCCCTTCTTTTGCTTTATTCTGATTCAGGAAAGCATCACCTTTTGCCTTGTTTTCCTCAGCTTTTTTAGTGAACTCAGCGTTCCGCTTGGTCATCAAATCACGTTGAAATTTGTTCAAGACATCTTTCATTTGCTGTTCTGTGAGTAATAGCTGGCCACCACCCATGCCATCCTGCAAGCCTTTAGCCATAGCTGAAGGATTGATTTCGATGCCTTGTTTTTTAAAATTCTTACCTAAATCGGCGCCAATACTATAAGACAGTTTATCCATGTCGCTCGGTAATGATGTAGCAGATGCTGCAGGTGCAGGTGTATCAGTCGTTGATGCATCGGTTGCAGCGATTACCGTTGACATTGCCAACCCCATAACAGCTGCAGCGACCAGTCTCATCTTCATAAACAATCCCCTTTTGTCTTTTTTCTTTGGTCTGAATAGATCTTGCAAAAATGCCCAACCATTCTGCCTAAATTTCAAGTAAATTACCAGTCACGCTTTGTGGAAAATAGATTTTTAGCTAATCTTTTAGTATAAGAGATTTTTTTATATTGTTTGTATAAAGATTTCCTTCTACACTTGGCATTATTTAAACCAGTGGGTTTTTAACATGAGTATCAGCTTGTTTGATTTGTTTTCCATAGGCATTGGCCCTTCAAGTTCCCATACAGTAGGCCCTATGCTCGCAGCCAACGCTTTTCTGGATTTATTAATCAAACAAGAGCATTTAAATCCAACAGAACGTGTCAAAATTGAGCTTTATGGATCACTCGCATTAACCGGTAAAGGCCATGGCACGGATAAGGCAATTTTAAATGGCCTGGAAGGAAAATCACCGGAAACAGTAATTCCTGAAAGCATGGTGCCACGTATGGAAGAAATTATTTCCACTAATACGCTTCACCTGGCAGAACAAAAAAACATTCCTTTTAATGAAAACTCTGACTTTTTGTTTTTACAAAAAGAACTTTTGCCCAAACATAGCAATGGTATGCGCCTCACTGCCTATGATAAAGATAATAAGTTATTAGTTACACAGGTTTATTACTCGATAGGCGGTGGATTTATCACTACAGAAGAAGATTTTGATAAACCTTCCGCAACAATCCAGCCCTCTCCCTACCCCTTTGCTACAGCCCGTCAGCTTTTAAAAGCCTGTCGGGAAAACAATATGACTATTGCTGAACTGATGATGGCTAATGAACTTACCTGGCGTAGCAAGGAAACCATTGATGAAGGTATCTTGTCTATTGCCAAAGTAATGGAAGATTGCATTGAAAACGGCTGCAAACATCCTGGAAATTTACCGGGTGGCTTAAATCTTAAACGTCGCGCACCGGATCTTTATAAAAAACTTGTCGAACAAAAAGGGATTCCCAGCATTTTTGAACAATCAGACATTATGAACAAACTCAATCTCTATGCAATGGCTGTCAATGAGGAAAATGCTGCCGGCGGGCGAATTGTAACAGCCCCAACCAATGGAGCAGCAGGAATTATCCCTGCTGTGCTTAGATATTGCCAGGAAGCTCATGACCGCTGGAGTAAGGAAGATATTTATACCTACTTCCTGACTGCCGCCGCCATCGGCATTCTCTATAAAGAAGGTGCCTCTATTTCAGGAGCCGAAGTAGGATGCCAGGGTGAGGTAGGCGTTGCCTCTTCTATGGCCGCAGCAGGACTCACGGCTGTTTTAGGCGGCACTATTGAACAAATTGAAAATGCCGCAGAAATCGCTATGGAACACCATCTTGGGATGACTTGTGATCCAGTAATGGGATTAGTGCAGATACCTTGTATTGAGCGTAATGCAATGGGGGCGGTCAAGGCTGTGAATGCTTCACGTATGGCTTTAATAGGTGATGGCCAACACCAGATTTCACTGGACAAGGTTATCAGAACCATGAAAGATACCGGTAAAGACATGCAAAGTATTTATAAGGAAACCTCCATGGGAGGACTGGCTGTCAATCATCCAGAGTGCTAAATCTACTGCTTACTCCATTAATACTGGTTTTCCAATGAGAACGCCTCTACCTGAATTGGGATATCCCAAAATAGCAACTTTAATAAATTTTCATCAATTTAACCATCGTCTATTCTGCACCACGCAGTGTTTTTGGATGAGATTCCTTTTTCAAAATATGAGTCCATTTTAACATCTCCCAAATCTTATGCAGACACACAGCAATTAGGTTCTGATATGCGAAGAGATGGAGTAGAAGTTTTTCGATACATTTCTGCAAGGGATAAGAATAAGGGTAAAAATATTGCCTTATTTACACCAAACGCTTTTTATAAAAGCAAACCCTCCGAATTAACCACTTGGTTATGTCAAACCAGTATAGAAGAGGTTGGTTTTTTTTCTAAAGAAGATAATATGCGTGTAATGTTTCAACAAAAAGACTTCTGGGTGGATGATTATTTCCCTGCTCCAGCCGTTTAATTATGAATTTTTCACGATAATCATTATCCCAATTGTCCTGTCTCAATGAAAAACGTTACCGAGGAGTAGCAAAAGCAGGAAGTCGTTGCCTCAAAATAGCTATTACTTCAGGTTTATTTATTAAAGAAAAAAAATGTACTTTTCCTATATAAGTTTTCTTAAGGAAACCATAAGATTAATTACCTATACTTAAGCGATACTGTATGTCGTGAGACTTGTTGTGCCAAAGCCATTCACTTTAAAATCCACTAGGAAACCCTACCTCCCTGGTAAGATCGATCCCTCCCATTTGGACCAATACGGATTTCTGGTTCCAACCGAGCAAACTCAAAAGATAAGATCACTGGTTTCTGAAGGAGAAAAGATTAAAGCGGCGCCTGAAATTTTTGCAGCGATGAAACAAGCATTAAGTCAAAGCGAACGGATTGTAGATAACTTAAATGATGAGCTTAATTTAAAACAGACTCACTTAAATGAAATTGACAGCACTGTTACATCAATAGAAAACCTTGAAGAAGATATAAACCAACTCTCTGATGAAAATGATGAGGAAGAACGACAAGAGTTAATCAACACTATCCAAAAACAGGAAAATTACATCATTCTTCTTGAGAAAAAAATTCAATCTCAAGATTATGATATAGAAAATGACGAAACAGAGGAATTAGTAAAAACAGAATTGGCCTCCACTCAAAAAAGGCTTAATAAATTTAAAAATCAACTCAGCCAACTCGCTGATAAACCTCAAAAGTACCTTGAAGAAAAAGAACGGCTCATCAATAGTTACCGTAATAGCCAGATAAGCTTAAAAGAAAAATTAGTAACAATCATCCTCTCAAATGACGAGAATACCAAGGAAAAAACAGCATTATTAGAAAAACCGACTGAAGAAATCGGTGCATTAGCCAAACAGAAACTGGAAGAAAAATTTGCAATCCTTGAAACCAGAATTAGCAAGGAACAACAGACGATAAAAAATCTTAAGGATCAACTGGCACCTACGAATCCAAAATTACGTAAACGATACTTACAATCAAAGGATATTGACAGCCAATTTGACACCCTGGTCGTTGAGCATCAAGGCGAATTTAAGCTGTTGACCGTTTATTTGGGTGAAAAAAAGGGTAAAAGCTTAGGTGCAGGCGCCTTTGGCAAAGTGAAAATCGCCCAGGATGAAGAAGGAAACTTCTGGGCTATTAAATATTTAGCAAAGAATCAACATCCCGGTCTTCAAAAGAAAGAATACCACATGCTTGAGAAATTGCATGAAGCCGGGGGACAATTACAATTCACATCGGAAAAGAACCTGAGGAAATACGGTGCCGGTGTGAATGTGATGATTATGAAACTAGCCTCAGGAATCCCGCTGTCAAAACCACCCCAAGCGACTACCTCTGATTTGGGTACTGTAGAAAAACTGGGGGCCATTAGCGATGCCATTCTCAACTTACACAAAAAAAATATTATTCACTTCGATCTGAAGCCTGAGAATATCCTCTACGATGCTGCCAATAAGAGAGCAACTATTATAGACTATGGCACTGCGGCCATTATTCCAGCGGGGAAAAAAGGCCTGCGCCCCAGCAGCGGAAGCGAAGCAGATTCTGAAGACATTATAAGTTTGCGCGGTTCCCCACTCTATGCCCCTCTAGAGATGAGAAAAGATTTGTATGCGGCAATGTATCATCATGAAAGTGATTATGTAAAAGCTGCCGACTTTATCCATACACCGGCCTTCGACGTCTACACGGCTGGAATCCTCATGGCAGATCACTTGGGTTTAACTGAATCAAAATACCAGCGGGAAGCAGAGAAAATAGAAGAATATTTGCAGATTGTGGATGTCAATAGCGAGCAATTTACCAATAATCAGGCAATTAAAAATCCAACACTTCGTAAAGAAGTACTGACCATGCTTAAAAAAATGACTTCCGATAACCCTGAGGAAAGACCGAGCATGGATGTTGTCAAGCAATTCTTTTCTAATAAGAGAAAAGCTTTCACAGTAAAAGAATCGCTTATTAACACGGCTGTCGTTAATCTCGACGACTATAAGAAATTATCACCCTTAGATAAGAGCACTACCAGAGAAGCGCTGAAACAGTATGAAGAGGTTATCTTAATTTCCCCTCATGAAGCTATAACAATTGATTTAAACGACTCAATCTATATTAAGAAAGAATTTGAGGATCAGGGTATTCTTGTCAGGGAAGAGTTATTTTACGGTTCCAATTCGGTTCCTGATATTGTCTCAGCACTCCCTGCTCGCGACAGTCAGCAATCAGGCCATCCACTCAACAGTTACAGCTTTGTGTCTGTCACTAATCATCAAGTAAAAGAAACCCCCATTAATCTCAACTCATTGACTCAGGAAGTCATTTATCATTTAAAAAATTACCGTAATCAAATGGGTGTTTCACTGGATCATAAGAAAAGCTTGAATCAAGCCATTGGCAAACTCGAAAAAGAAAAATTGAACCTATCTCAAATAAGGGAAACACTTGATGATTTGCAAAAGAAAACTGGCTCAAAATTATCTACGAATTTTAAAAGTCAGTTTTTTATGCCAGAACCATCCGAGCGTCACAATCAAACCAGGAGTTCCTTCAAGCCTAAACCTTAAAATATGAAGCTTTTCCTGTTTCCGATAATTCAGAAATCCATGAAAAGTAAGAAAAGTGAAGCATATAGAATGCTTTTCTGACGCTGACAACGACATTTTGACTGAATGTGCGTATAAAATATTACCAAATTTTACTAAAAAACGTAATGCGACAGCCCTGTTGCCAAATTTACATTATTGGGCATATTAAAATTAAATTGTGTTATAATTAACCCTGTTTTGCAAAAATTGAGACCCTGCTTGCACTTTTAGGGGTCAGGAGTCTAGATTGCCGAACAGTTTGTTCTTTTAAATAACCCTGTAGCAATTGTCACAATTTTTGCTCTAGTTGATATGGATAAAACACCTATGCAAGAATCAATCAGTCTCCTGGATTTACCATTTGCAGTCTTTATTCATCTGGCAAGTCGTTACCTTGATTATCAAACCACAATTAACTTGTTTGAGGTTTTGATTTTGGAAGAGTTCAAAGCCTATAATGCCGAAAATCACGAAGGAACGCCAAACGCCCAAAACCATACCAGATCATATTATGCAGAATGTCGACATTCACTTTATCGTCAATTTTTCCCAGCACAAATTATCGCCACAGAGCAGTCCAGTTTTTACTTCTCTCCACGCTATGGCTGGTATATCTGGGGGACAAACCCCGCTCATCTAGATGAAAAGGACAATTTGATACTAAATCCCAAGCGATTAAGCAGCTGCTCCCAATACAATTTAATAAGTAAACCACAAATCAGAATGATTGCAAGCAGCCCATCAAGAACGTTATTTTTAACAAAGACAGGCCTTTACATAAACGGAGCCAGTTTTAAAAAAGAGGAGACAACTCAAACAACCTGGGAACCGATAAAGGAACTGGCGGGCAAGAAAATCCTTAAAATCACCCTTGGCAAAAACCATGCGCTTGTCCTGATTGAAGGTGGGATTGTTTATAGTTGGGGGGGAAATACTGAGGGGCAGTTAGGTTTGGGTGATTCCATTGACTCTTGTGAATCACCACAAGTCATTGAAGCGCTCAAAGAGGTGGAAATCAAGAATATTTTCGCTGCTGGAAACCACTCCTTTTGCCTTACGCAAGATGGCAACGTTTATGCTTTTGGCGCAAATCAGGCTGGTCAATTAGGCATGGGAAAAACAGAGAAAATATATACACCAGAGTTAATGACCTGTTTTAAAGAACCAATTACCAGCATTAGCTGCGGCGCTAGTCACACATTATTCCTCAATGAGGCAGGTAAGGTTTATAGCTGTGGATCTAATTCCAAAGGGCAATTAGGTTTTTCTAACTATCAAAGACTTAGCCTCCCCACTCCAATTGAAGGACTACAAAAGATAAAAAAAATAGCAACTGGAGAAAGCCACTCGTTATGCCTAACTACTGATGGACAACTCTATGGTTTCGGTTCGAATAGATTGAAGCAATTAGACCTGAATGAAGCGTCTGAATTCGAGGCAACGCCAACACTTATCAAAATATCCGAAGATAAAATCATTGATATTTCAGCAGGCGGCAATCACTCATTATGTTTAGACCAACAGGGTATTTTATACAGCTTTGGCTCGAATCTTGGAGGTGTTTTAGGCCGGGAAGCTGAATCCACCTCGAAAATGGTTAACCTCCAAAGTCAGTGCAAAAAAACTATAGGAAGCGATGCCAAAGCTATGGCAAGATAATTTTCGAAAATACTCACTTCCTGCGCTTTATGCGTAAACCACACGAAACTAAACTATCCTCTTGACAAGGTTTGAGATTAGATTCCGCGCATGAAGCGCGGAACGTAGGCTCTGGTTCCACTTGTCAACAAACCCTAATTGGAATAATAAAAATAAATCGCTATTAATTGAGCATTTGAAAATAATTTGACTATATTACTAAATAGATTCGAGGAATTTTTGGGAGAAATTGTTATGGCTAACCGACAACTCTCTGAGCGCCTTAATAAAGAACTTGATGTTATTGGAGTCCCGTCTCCAAGCGCTGAACGGGTTAAAATCGTTGCAAAGCTGTTTAAATTACCGAAATTCAAGGCTGAAGCCTTGTTAAACGGTTTGCTAACTGATTCAAAAATTGTAGACGACATCGCTGAAGAGTTGGAAATAAATCCACAATGGCTTATTGGCAACAGTCAGCATCGGCAAAAACTTCACTAATGAGGGGGATTTTCCAAATCGATCCCACATTAGCAATAAGGGAGACGAGTCCATGCTTACAAATGAGACTCGTCTGTTAATCCTTTCAAACCCCTTTCTGTTCAAATAACTTCAATCTAACTCTCTTTTACTCTATTAACCGATGAGTTGAAGGAAACCAGATAGTGAACTAACAGTAAAAGAACAACAAAAACCCACATGTCTGTCAGTATCTTCACATAAGCTTCCAATGCATTTCCATTCAGATAACCCATAAAAATAACTGCCAGAGTAGCACTGGACATGTTGATAAAACTCATCATTGCTGAGCCACTGGCTTTATCTGCGATAGCATTTGAAGCGATTAGGGAGCCACCAGCAAACAATAAACCACCAAATAAATAAAAAGCCAGGGTGCTATAAAAAAACCAGGCAGCCGAGGAGAAGCCTTGGTAGCACATGATTGCAAGACTAAGTATTCCCAGAGCACTGCCAAGTAAACCAATTATTATCACTTGTATTGCCCTTATATGATTAAGCAGTACTTTTGCCCATAAACCACCCACTAACATGCCAATCATATTAAGCAGATTCCAATAGCCATAATCTGCAGCTGATAAATGCAGCAATTCATTTGCTATTTGAGGCCCTGCAGCAGAAAAGCAATACCCCATAGCCGAACAGAAACCGACAACCAAAGCAAAAGCAATCAACGTTGCGGATGAAAGCGCTCGCTGATAGCCCCTGGCAATAGTTAACAGGCTAATTGGTTGCGGTTGGATCAATGTCTCCGTAAATACCCGCGTTCCCATAAGCATTATGATCCCATGAATTAACAAGACCAGAAAGCAGCCAGACCACTGCCAATACTCCGTGATGACTCCTCCGAGTGTTACAGCGATGCCAATACCGAAAGTAAATGACAAGATACTATAGGCCATTGCTGTTTTTCGTTGATATTCATGCAACCATTCATTAATTAACATATAAGTGCATGCTAAACCGCTCGCAGCCCCCAGAGCGCTTATTAAACGACCAACAACAAGCAGCCAAAAATTCACCTCAGACAAAGCCCAAAAGCAAATCAGGATCCCTGCCAGGTTCATCGATAAACCCGTACGTAGAGCAAATACTCTCCCCCAGCGATTCGCCAAGGGACCATAGATCAATTGGCCAATTACATAGCCTATTAGAAAAGCCGACACCAACCACTCTGACTCACCACTGGATAAACCAAATTGCAGTTTAATTTCGGGCAATCCTGGAGTAATTATGGCAGCGGAAAATGAAGCAATTGAAATATAGCTAAGCAGCCAGGCAATTTTTAAATTTCCAACCATCTTACCTCTCCTCTATTCTTCTATTGGGTGCGATTAAAACTATGGTTTTTCCTTGAAAGTTGCTCGGATGGAGCGCCAGCGGAATCCGGGGGTATGAGCTTGTTATCAAGCTCCGACCCTGGATCGCTGGCGCTCCACCTGCCGCAGTTTTAATTGCACCCGCCTTTATTGAATAAATTGATTATTTACCATGAATTTTAATTGTTAATTTTATTTTGATAAACAGAGGTAATCGTTAACTAATGTTAACTAGAAGTTAACATTCAAGATTGAGATGATAGAGATTCTCACCCGTCGATTGATAAAACAAATCAGAAATGGCATAACCAACGATGCAGGCTAATTGGTTATTGATGTAAACTAAAGGAATCCTATCGCGTAACCAGGGCGGAATCTGCCATTCCTGAAATAATTTCTTTAGCTGCTTGGTTTGACCATGCCAATAAAACGCCTCCCCCCCACGACGGAAACTTACTTCAATAGAGGCATTGTCAGGAACCGCCAATCCTTCATTACTGGTTTTCACCTGCAAAATACCCAGGTTTTTTATTATTAATGTATCAGGAAACATTGACCACTTAATTAGCGATGCAAGCGGTGCTGGCTTTTCTTTCAGCAGGAATAGAGTCTTTTGATAACGCCTCACACAGACACCATCCCAGCTCACTTGTGGGCTAGTATCTTCCTTAGCCTGGATCATTTCACTAATAAGGCGATAGAAAGTGGCTGTATCCGGCATCCGAACCTGGTTAGATTTAAGCCAGAATCGCAAGACATTCGTAATTCGTGCTTCACTTAATTGAATTAAGTGAGCAATAGGAAGCTGTAAGGATTTTTTTTTAAGATAGGGGCAATCCATCAGGGCTAAGTCATTTAAATTAGCCTGTGCTTGCTGACAATGCAGGCTCGTGCGGGCTAACTTATTTTCCAGCTCAGGCCAACGCGCGCTCAACAACGGCATCACCTGGTGCCTGATATAGTTCCTGGAAAAACCAATGTCCTGATTACTCTCATCATCAATCCACTGCAACTGATGTAAATGAGCGTAGGCCTCCAGCTGAGTACGGGAGATCTGCAAAAGTGGCCTTAACAATTTCCCTTGAGCAAATGCTTTGACTGGAGTCATTGCAGCCAGGCCATCAACCCCGGTACCTCGACAAAGGTGTAAGAGTAACGTTTCAGCCTGATCATTAAGATGATGAGCCAAAACAAGACCGTCATTCTTTTCTATTAATTGAGCGAAAACCTCATACCTGGCCTTTCTCGCTGCTTCTTCGATATTGGCTTCTCGCTTAAAGTCAATTTTTTTTACAATTAAAGGGGTTTTTAGTTGACTGCAGAACAAACGGCAATGGTTCTGCCAGTCATAAGCATTGGGGCTGAGGCCATGATTAATATGGACCGCAATGAGTTTGCTCGCATATTCCGGTATTAATGCAATTGCATGCAGCAAAACAGTAGAGTCCAGGCCGCCGCTGTAACCAACCAACAGGCGTTGGCATCCTTGCAGTTGCTTTAAGTTATCAGCTGTTAAGAGTGACTTAGTCACAAGCCCCCATTGCCATGAATTTCTCATAACGTTGTTGCAAAAGTTCACTAATAGGAACCGTTTTTAGTATACGCAACTCCTCAATCAATGTTTCCTTTAATCGTGAAGTCATCTCTGTGACATTACGATGAGCACCGCCTAAAGGCTCAGGGATAACAGCATCAATCAAACCTGATTCAATAATTCTATCGGCTGTAATTCCCATAGCCCGTGCTGCTTCACTGGCTTTCCCGGCATCCTTCCAAAGGATTGATGCACAACCTTCGGGAGAAATAACAGAATAAATGCCATATTGCAGCATAAGCACCCTGTCCCCTACGCCAATTGCAAGCGCACCTCCAGAACCCGCTTCCCCTGTCACGGTACAAATCACCGGCGTTTTAAGCTTTGCCATTTCCAGTAAATTCCTGGCTATCGCTTCTGATTGATTTCGTTCTTCTGCACCAATCCCCGGGTAAGCACCAGCGGTGTCAATAAAGGTAAACACCGGCAGTTTAAATTTCTCGGCTAACTTCATCAATCGCAGCGCTTTACGGTATTCTTCAGGACGGGCCATGCCGAAATTTCGATAAACTTTCTCTTTAGTTCGCTTACCCTTCTGATGTCCCAACACTACCACTGGTTCCCCTTCCAGGCGAGCCAGCCCGCCAATAATGGCAGGAGCAGAAGAATAATGCCTGTCACCATGCAACTCCTGAAAATCGGTAAAAATATGCTCTATATAATCTGTGGTCTGCGGCCGTAAAGGGTGCCGTGACATTTGCGCTATTTGCCAAGGCTCCAGATTAGAGAAAATATTTTCAGTTAATTCTTCGCACTTCGCTTCAAGGCGTGCAATTTCCTCACTTAGATTGACTTCATTGTCATTGCCTACCATGCGCAGGGCTTGAATTTTTTGATTCAGTTCTTCAATAGGTTGTTCAAAATCCAAAAATTGTCGGCTCATTGGTTACTCATTTGGCGAATTTTATTTCATACGTTATGATACCTTTAACTGCTTTATGACGCTACCATTCCTGTATACTTGGCTGCGATTAAAACGGCGGTTGGTGGAAATTAATGGTAGCGCTCCATCCGCGCTACAAGAAAATCACAGTTTAATCGCACCCCGTATATTTAGAGCAGGCAATTTCTAAACTCATATTGTTTTCAGCAGAGAAATTTGGCATGTCATTTCAATACCTATCACCTGATAACTGTCAGCTACAGCCTAACCGTATTGATATTTGGGAATTTTCTCTTGAAATTTTGCCTTCTGGAGCTAAGTTACTGCTGAGCGAAGATGAACTCAATCGTGCCAGGCGTTTCTATTTTCCTCACCATCAGCGGCGGTTTATTGTTGCCCGGGCAATGCTGCGCGTCATTTTAGCCCGTTATCTTCAACTTGATGCAGCTTCATTAGCATTTACTTACAGCAAGCATGGCAAACCTCGGATTGAAAACCCCGTTGGCCTGGAATTTAATTTGAGTCACTCAGGGGATATAGCATTACTGGCCATTGGTCAGGAGTCTCCACTTGGGGTAGATATTGAATTTTTTTCCTCCAGACCCTATGCAGGTATTGCCAGCCACTCTTTTTCCTCGAATGAAACAGACACCTTTTCAAATTTACCAAAGTATTTAAAACCCCTGGCTTTTTTTCATGTTTGGGCACAGAAAGAAGCGCTCATAAAAGCCTGTGGACTTGGGCTTTCCTACCCTACCCGGCAATTTGACGTGCCCGTGGTACCGCCAACTCATGATCTCGTTGACGATACGCTCCATCGCAAACAATGGCGAATTACATCATTTATGCCCCGAGTTGCCTGCAGTGCAGCCCTTTGCCATACCGATGCCATTCAAAAAATATACTATGTTCCTGTTGATCCCGTGATCTTAATTAAGTAAAACTTCACGAGAGATTTGACGACATAGTGACAAAATTTAACACTACTTTTAATAGATAGTTATGCTACAATTCGTTCTGCTTTGAAACAGCGCTTCTATTTCTTCACAAGTTGTTGTTTAAATTGTTTTTAATTCTATGGTGATTAATGCGCAGTCTTAATGAACTTCTATTAAAACAAATCAAAACGAGTAAAAAGATCAAAAAGGAAAAAGAAACCTTTGGTTATTACCCTGACGTTTTCATTTTCCTTCATGACCAAACACAATATTCTGAAGAATTAAAGCGCCTTAGCAGGGCCAAATACCTTTATACTGATGGTTATGACCTGAAACCTGTGGGTTTTTTAAGCTATGCTTTCCAATCCTTTAAAGGCTGGCTGGGATTTAATAATCATTGCCAGCGACAAAAAGTAGCATTGGGGCTGTATAAATTTGCCTATTATGGCTACCTGAATAATTATCAACGAGATGAACTAGGCAACTTACAACATCATGGATTGACAGAAGAAGATATAACTCTGTTTCAGGGGCCAAAAAATGATAAAACTACCGAAAAAATTCAAGAAAAGCTGATTGGTTTTTATGTAGAACATTCAAAACAGTTTTCAGTGAGTTTAAATCAGGTACAAGTTACCAAGTTCTACATTTTTGGCTCTGCCTGGGAAAGAATAGGGTTTTGGGAAGAAATCCCAAAGCTGGATCCACAAAGGCAACAACTTATTAACGATACAGTAAATCACCTGGAGACTGGTGAAGAGAAAAAACACTATGTTCATTTTGCTGATAGCCAATATGCTCGTGCTGCAGCAGCAAAAATAGTGGATGAAGTAATTAAAGAGGAAGATTCAATCGGTTCACAGGTAAAAAACAAGTGGAATAGAGCGTTGTTAACCAAGAAATCACCGGGATTGCTTGAAAGGGCGATTTCTTTCGCCCCCAGTATTAGTTCAAAAAAACCGGAGCTATTTATCCGCTACTATTTTCAACAGAAAAAATTTAAGCAAGCATGGCCATTAATTGAGTCATTAGTAGATACTAATGTAGATACTAATAAAGAAGCCGCATTGGGTTATTTAACTGATATTCCTAGAGAACACATTGAACAGCTGATAACGAAAGACTCCGAGTTAGCCACTGTCCTGGCATCCCACTATTTCAAAACAAAACCTGATGATATAGAGACAATTCGCTTTGTATCTCAATTTACTACCCTTAATGATCAATTTCCAAGGCAGGCTTTTCGACTATTAGTCGATAAGAAGGACTTTGACAACGCTTATAAGTTGCTTGAACAACAACTCGAGAAGGCCCATAGCAATAGAAAACAGCTTCTCCAATTCAATACAAAGGATCTTGGGCTCTTGGCAAACCATTTTGAACGGCTAGGGAATAGTCACGCTGACGCCGCTGTACGAGAAAAACGCCAAGGCAACTGGGAGCATGCGATTTCCTTTGCTCTGAAGAGCGTGGAAGCAAAAAATAAAGCAATGCAAATAGACCCTAATAGAAAAGAACAGTTCTACACTCAGAAACGCTTCTATGCTGAATTACTAATCGACTCTGATATTAGCCAAAACCCTGATGCACCTAACTGCCAAATTGATATTATTACAAAGGCAATTACATTGCTTGAGCAATGCTCTCCCCTAGCATCACAGGAAAAAAAGAAGCATCAACTTGCCCTGGCGAAAGCCAGAGTGAGGCGGGTAGATTACCTGGCTTATCAGATTTCACCTACTGATATCGTTCACAGATTTCCTCAAGATTTTAGTAAACATAAGAAAGATAATATTAAAAATCTTGCCTCAATTATGGCCTACCTTCAACAAATTGTGGAGCAACTTAACGGGACCTCTGAACCAGAATTGAAACAAATACTAGGTAAAGCCTATTTCTTGTTAGACGACATAGCGATGTTTTTTGGTTTGAACCACAACTATGGCTCTAATTTTAAAAAAGCGATGGAGACTGTTCCTGAAAACCCCTTTTATATTCTTCGTTGCAGTGAATGTTTTGAAAAGGAAAAAGACAAATTACAACATCAAGCTCTACCGAAATTAAATGCATTAGGATTTGACGCTCTTAATTACTATCATTGGGATAAACAAAGATGGTTAAGAGATAAAATTGAAGCTGCGACTCCCATCAAAGATATTCATAATCTCCACAATCCTCAACCAAAGAGCACTTCTTTAGTAAACCGTCTCGCCAGCGTTGTTGGCTTTAACACATAGCCGGGATTTAAGTAAAGCATTATCCAATGGCAGATAAATCAACTAGCACTATTTCCATTTAGTTTTGACAGGTTGTCTTGTGCAAATTGTTCTGTTTCTTGTCATCCCCGCGAAGGCGGGGATCCATGCAGGATATAGCACGGAGCGCCTTAAAAATGGATTCCCGCCTTTGCGGGAATGACAAACAACCTGTCAAAACTAAATGGAAACGGTACTAGATACCCATAGTACAAGTTTGATGATTTTTGCTATGATTGATGGGGGACTAACTAAATAAGGATATTTTATGTCAAACGCCAGAACCCTGGAAACCCAGCCACAGGAATTACGACGTAGCTGGGGTTGGTTACTCGCTCTGGGGATTTTATTTGTTATTCTTGGCAGCATTGGTTTGGGGATGGTGGTTGGTCTGACCCTGGTAAGCATGCTTTTTCTTGGCGTCCTGTTAATTATTGCCGGCGTCTCACAAATTGTCGATGTGGTAAAAAGCAGACACTGGAAAGCGGTGGCCTGGCACGCCTTTACGGCGATGCTCTATATCGTCGGTGGTGTCCTTATCATTTACGATCCTTTTATGGCCTCAATGCTGATTACCGCCATGCTGGCTACGGTATTGATCATCATCGGGATTAGCCGATTATTCATGGCTTTTATAATGAGAAAGTCATCAGGCTGGGTCTGGTTGTTTTTAGCCGGACTTGTCGCTATCGCCCTGGGCACCATGATTCTGATGAAATGGCCTTTGAGCGGCTTATGGGTGATCGGCTTATTTGTCGCAATTGAAATCATAGTCGATGGCTGGAGTTATATTTTCCTTGCCCTGACACTTCGGCGCGCGAAAAAGACACAGTAAATAATCAACATGCCTAAAACCAAGTATTAAATCGTAGCCCGGATGGAGCGCCAGCGAAATCCGGGAGCATGAATTTATTATCAAGCTCCGATCCCGGATTTCGCTGGCGCTCCATCCAGGCTACATTTTTCAAGGAAAAACCGCATTTTGAAGTACATTGGGTATATTCACAATAACTGTTAAAATTACGGTTTCCAATACCCTGCAGTTTCGAATTGTTTTATTACTTATGAATCAACTTAGCCCTTTTCAATTAGCGTTACTTCATCAACTTGCTGATGGACAATGTCACAGCGGCAGTTCCATTGGTGAGTCCCTGGGTGTTTCCCGTACAGCCGTATGGAAGCATGTGAAACAACTCACTGAATTAGGAGTTGTCATTCAACGTATACCTCATCAAGGTTATCAGCTGGAAGCTCCTGTAGTAATGCTTGATGAAATAGCAATTCGCCAACATTTGGCTAACAAACAGTTTAAAAAGGCATTAAATTTTAATTTATTTACTACAATTGACTCCACAAACCGCTATCTTAAAGAATTACCTCATAGTGAATCTTTAGAGATTTGCTGCGCAGAAATGCAAACCCATGGTCGCGGCCGCCTTGGGCGCAGCTGGGTTTCCCCTTTCGGCGAAAATATTTATTTTTCTGGCCGCTGGGAATTAAACTGCTGTCTCTCTAACTTATCCGGTTTAAGTCTGGTAACCGGTTTAGCCATTCTGGCAAGTTTGAAAGAAAGCGGTATCCAACAACAGATAAAATTAAAGTGGCCTAATGATTTGTTATGGGGTGATAAAAAATTATGCGGCATCCTCATTGACGTGCTCGCGGAAACCAATGGCTGTGCTCAAATTATCATCGGTATCGGCTTGAACGTTAATACCAATACCCTGAAGCATCCGTTACCGGATAAACCCTGGTGTTCTTTATATGAAGTCACTGGCAAGCATCATGACCGCAATCAGTTAATAGCCAATTTAATTTATCAATTAGATCAATACCTGGATCGGTTTTTACAGAGCGGCTTTAGCGTATTTATGCCTGAGTGGCGGGAAGTTGATTATTTATATGACAAATTTATTACTGCATCACAACTGACAGGTACTATTAGTGGGAAGGCTTGTGGCATAAACGAATCAGGTCAATTAGCACTTAAAGACAACCGGGGAACAATAACCTTTTTATCTTCAGGGGATACATCATTAATGAGATAAAAAAACAATAGTTTGTCCCGGGATTATCACTCCGTTGACCCGGGACTGGAAGACTGCAATGAATTCTGTTACACAGCTTCTTCAGTATCTGTTGATTCCTTTTCTTGCTGAATACGCAAATAAATTTCTTCACGATGAACAGAAACATCTTTGGGCGCATTAATACCTAAACGCACTTGATTTCCTTTTACGCCTAAGACAGTGATATTGACATCATCGCCAATGATCAATGTTTCACCAATTCGCCGAGTCAAAATTAACATGACTAATTCTCCCTTATAGATGGCAGCCACCATCTATTCCATAGAAGCTTCCATGGTGCTCTCGGTGACTACAATATGATTAAATAATAAACATTTTTATGTGTTCGATTGTAAGTTTACACAAGGTTTCTTAACAAAATATTAAGAATACGCCAATTTGATAAAAGGTTTAAATTTTTTTTCATCTTAACGCCTGTATTTTGCAATCAATTTGGTAAAAAATACTCAACTTTGGCTCTTAAGGTTGATATAAGCTTGCTCAAGGTAAAATATACCCATCCCGCTTGAAGACGCGAACCATGCAAATTACAGACGTTGAAAATTGTCATTAATTCGACACTTAATGACGTCCAAAAAAACATCAAAATTATTGAAGAACCCCAGTCTGGCTTCTGTGAAATCAGAAAATTTTGGGTAATTGCGGTTATAGGTGACATTTTTATGCATAATTTTCCGTAAACGCTCTATTGGATATCTTTTACATAAAGAAAAGTTAGCTGGCGAAGGTGCGCTTTAAGTTCTACTGATTCATGAGCCGTTAAGTAACTTTGACTACCGTCATGTTCTGTTTAACTGTGTTTTTGGAAAAGTAAATCTTGATATGCCGCCGAATCGTTTCATCATCCAGTAAAAAGAATTCGTGCCGTGTAACCGTCATCGTATGCCAATACCGCATTTATACGATCTCGAATACGCCCATCGTGCTCTTTTTTTATGGCGCTTTTGTAAGTCTGCACGCTCTTGTGCTGTCAAGAGTCTTATATGGACTCATCTTTCTTATCGTCAAGTCGAGTGGCCAGAAAAGCTCTGATTATGCGATTAAAACTGTGTTTGGTGGTAATTGTGCCTGGGTGAAGCGCCAGAAAAATCCGGGGCATGAGTTTATTATCAAGCCCAGATCCTGGAATTCGCTGGCGCTCTACCCAAGCTTTCAAGGAAAAACCGCAGTTTTAATCGCACCCATAAAGTAAAATTTAGTTTATTGAAAAGCGTATTAATGGTATTTTATGGAAAAACCAATCATTAATCAGCATGAAGCAACTTACCGAATACAATTCCTGGATTGAATTAGAAAAACATGGACAGTCCCTGCGTTTGGCTACCATTAATGAATTAAGAAGCTCAGAGTCGAGAAATAAATTATTCAACGTTGGGACTCAAGGTATCCACATTGATTTTAGCCATCAGCGGGTCAATGGAACCACCCTGGAGTTGCTTCTGGCATTGGCCGCTGAATGTGGGCTTCAAGAGAAAATTAAAGCCTTGATGCAGGGTGAAATAGTCAATTCCAGCGAAGCAAGACCTGCCCTGCATACCGCCCTGCGAACACTGGACAATAAGCCACTCGTTGTAAATAAACAGGATATAATTCCTGACATTCTGGCCGCCAGAGAAAAAATCAGAGTCATCTCCGAACAAGTGAGAGCCAGCCAATGGCTGGGGTTTTCAGGTGAGCCAATCAAGGATATCGTAAATATAGGTATCGGTGGCTCCGATCTGGGTCCCCGCTTCTGCATCAATGCCTTATCCTCCTCGTCAGCCGATTATCTCAGCTACCATTTCGTTTCAGATGTTGACCCTAATGCCTTCTCAAATGCTGTACATAATCTCAGGCCGGAAACCACACTTTTTATCGTTTCATCAAAATCATTTACTACCAAAGAAACCCTATATAATGCCAAAAAAGCGCTCGATTGGCTTGGCAAGCCTCAACACATTGACAAACATTTCATTGCGATTACTGCAAATGTAAACAAAGCCAAAGAATCCGGCTTCACCAATGTTCTGCCTATATGGGATTGGGTAGGAGGCCGCTACTCTCTTTGCTCGGCAATCAGCTTAATTACCGCAATTGCCATAGGCTTTGAGCAGTTTTCCCAAATACTGGCTGGTGCCAACAGTATGGACAAGCATTTCCAGGAAGCCAGCTTTGAAAGTAATCTGCCAGTGCTGTCAGCACTGATGGGGATTTGGAATAATAATTTCCTCCATATCCATAATTTACTTATTCTTGTATACCTGCAGCAACTCGAGTACTTTGTACCCTACATCCAGCAGCTTGACATGGAAAGCAATGGAAAATCTATCGATAAGAAAGGGCGGGCAGTTAATTATGCGACCGGACCAATAGTCTGGGGAGGCTTAGGAAATCAGGCACAACACAGTTATTATCAACTGCTCTGCCAAGGCACGCATAAGGTTGCCTCCGATTTCATTACCGTAAAATCCTTCAAAAATGAACTAATTCACGAAATGTTTGAAGGAAAAAAACGCATACTAACAGGTGGGGTCAATGAGCTCACAAATCCCAATGGTTACATTCCAGGGAACAACCCTCTAAGTCATATCAGCTTAACTGACTGTTCTCCATTTACCCTTGGTCAATTGATCGCACTTTACGAGCATAAGGTTTATACCCAAAGTGTTATTTGGGATATTAATACCTTTGACCAACCCGGGGTTGAAAGTGCAAAACGCCAGCAAGCCCCTGTATTGGCTAGAAGTTGAACTCCTGGTAACACGATGACAAACGCATTATACCCAAGATACTAAGTTTTAGACGATTCAATTTTTTAATGATGGACAGAAAAAGGGATAATATAAAAATAGCATTTTGAAGATCTTGGGTATAAGAGTAATCATCCGTTTGCTCTGCTTAAGCTTCATGATTAATCATAATTATTTGAACTGGCCGCTATACTCTTTTAATCCATTTTTTAAGCCTACCGAGGGAATAAATCCAAGCAATTCTTTGGCCTTATCTGTAGAATAAACAGTCCTTGACGTCAGAGCATCAATTCTAGGCTCAGTTATTGGAAATGAAGGGATTATCTTCATTGCTTTTGCTATCAATCTTAAGGGTTTCTCCGGCAGGGTACGAACAGATCTGGCGTTTTTCCCCAATGATCCCCTTATCACCTCCACAAACTCGGGAAGAGAAACCTGATCGGAAATAATAAAATCCTGATTGTACGCTACTTCATTATCGATACAACGTACAACCAAATCGGCTACATCATTTACATGAACATAATTCATGGAGATATCAGTTACCTTTCTTCCTACGTAGAAAAAAAGATTCCGCTTGATAATGCTAATCAATTGGGCTAGGGATTGATTTGGCATCCCCATACCAAACACAATCGAGGGGCGGATAATAGTGTAGTGAATATTATTTGCCAGGCAAAATTCTTTAACCAGCAATTCACCTTCCGCTTTGGTCACCTCATACTCCCCTACGGGAGCAAATCCGGTGGTTTCTGAAACCCTCCCATTCTGTCGCTTCCCATAAACACCGACGCTACTTAATTGCAGCCAATGCCTGCCTGCCAATGATTTAAATTTGGAGAGAAGCCCCAGGGTTGCATCCACGTGCAATGTACGCATCAACGTTTCATCCTGAATTTCGCCAGCACAGTTAATCACTGTGCTATAGGGGGAAAGATCCAAATTCTCCCAATCCAGCAAATCCCCTACAATAAACGGAATTTTATCGGTAGTTAATTTTTCAGGATGACGTGTTAGTACTTCAAAGCATCTATGTTTGGATACAAGACTATTTACCACCGCCCGACCTACAAAACCCGTTCCCCCAAGTACAAGAATAGTCATTATCTACCTCTTATATCCATTAGCCTTATTTTTTTCTTGAAAGCCTAATTTTTCCAATAGTTTTTCATACTCATTAACAATCAAGATATCAAATTTCTTACTATCAAACTCTCTAACAACTCTTTCTCTGGCATTTTTTGCCATTTTAAGACGCAACTCATTATCGAGGATTATTGCTTTGAGAGCCTCTGTTAACTGCAATACATCCTTCGGTTCGACCAAAAGGCCTGTTTCACCATCTACAATTGCATCAGTTAGCCCATAAATTCTTGTTCCCACTGTTGGTAACTCCATTGCAGCAGCCTCAATAACAACTGTGCCAAATCCCTCGCGATAACTAGGTAAACATAAAATATCAGCAATCGCCATATAATTTTCAGGTTGAGAAGAAAACCCGGCGAAAACAATCTTTTCATCTCCCAGATGCTTGGCATACGCCCTGATCTCCTGTTCAATACCTTGCTCAAAAGGCCCCACAATTAAAAGTACTATATTATGTTTTTCTTTAAGCAATTGACTGAATGATTCGATAAGTTCAAAAATGCCTTTGTCTTTTGTGATTCTACCTAAAAAAAGTAAAACTAATTCATCATCCTTAATTCCCAGGGAAATCCGAGTATTTTTATTCTCAAGTATGGAAAAATTAGATTTATCAAATCTTGCCAAATCAACTCCTGCAATTGATCCACTCCCAAGAACTGAAATTTTTCTTCGGTCAATGATTTTATGCTGAATAAGAAAATCACTTTGGCTTGGGCTATCCGCATAACAATATGTATTAAGTAAAGCAATCAACTTATCACAAAATTTGACTACCAACCTTTTCATGCCACTCATAGTCACCCAAGGTTGACCGGTAAAGCTATGAAGCCTGATAGGAACACCAGTTAGCTTGGCAGCAATTGCACAAAGTAGCCCAGCCTTGGGTGTATTTGAGTGTACTATATCAAATTGCTCCTTACGAAAGAGCTTAATTAACTTAACTAAAGAGATTAGATCAGAAAAAGGCCTAATCTCACGATCAATATTTAAGGTGAGAAATCGACAATCTTCGATTGACTCCATCGATTCTTGCAGGTCATCAGGGCTTGTAATAATCGTCACATCAGCCCCAGCATCTACTATTGCTTCTACTTGAGTACGAAGTAAAGTAAATATAAAGAGTGGTACCGTAGATACTCTGGCAATACGCGCTTTTTTAATTTTTTTAGCCATGATTAACCTCTTTAAATTGGCTACCAAACCACACTTTTAATCGCACCCCAGCCTTAAATTAACCCTTGCACTTTAATCCCAAAGTACATTGTAGAACACAGAAAGATGAGAAAATCCCATCCAACGGGAACTCTGTATTTACCTATCAACAATCCTGAAAATACAGCAGCTAAAACAGAAAGGTATAACCATCCAGCTAAAAGATAACGATCAGAATAAGCGGCAAACCCAAAAAAGAAAAAGGGCAAAACCAATACCCAATAAATTTTTAATAACTCTTTAAACGTAGTTCTATCTTCTATAGCTAAAAAATATCTTGATAGAAATTTAAACCCAAGTCCCATGAAAATGGTAAATAATGCAAAATCATAACGTACTCCAGTATGATAAATCCCTGAGTTCGCATAATCGGTGATCTTAAGATATAAATTGATACCCGTTAGTTGAGATACCCAGTAAATCAAACGCGTTGTCAATCCAGTAATATATAACAAGGCAGAAATTAGAGTTGTGATAAACACCACCCTGTAATTGCAAAGGATTAACGGCGAAAAAATAATAGTGATAAGGGAAGTTTTATGGAATCCAAGAGCAAGAAAACTTAGAGGAACCAACGCAAATAACGGTTTGCGCGCCGCTAAAACAATACAAAAAACAAATAAGGCTAAAGTCGCGGTACCCTGCCTTATAACATTAACCATAATCGCAAAGAAGAAAGGAGATATTAAAAATAAGATGCTCAATATGAAAAATAACCTATAGGAATCGATTTTTTTATTTACAAAACTTGATAACTTTAACGCTAAAAGAATTACCATTGTCAGATTAACAAAGGCAAGGAACCAAAAAACTATCGCGGGTGGTGCTGAAAAAGTAGAAAAAAATAATAATATTCCCTGGAAAAGATACTCAAACGACGAAAGAATTAAAAAATCTTGACAGATAGAATTATAAAAATAGATATAATTTCTGGTATCAGTACCGACACTCTCGGGCCTAAAAGCAATAACAAAGGCCAAAAAGCACATAATTGGCAATAAAAAGCCGCCTATCTGTATCGCACTGTACTTTATTCTCACAGTCTAACCCTAACCATAATTTTATACTTCTTAAGAGAGATATTTTTTAGCAACACCATATAAACACTTTATCGCAAGAGGAGAAAATCTTAAATGGTAAATAATTTTCTGATAACCAGTAAACTCAGCACTCAGCTCTGTACTTAATTGAATGTATTTTTTAAACTCTTTCTTAAAATTTAACATTAAAGAGCAAAGAGCCAAGCTGAAATAAGCTTTTGATTTTATATGATTAAATTCCTCTTGATAAGCGTTATCCAACTCTTGGGAAAATACATCTAAAGAACGAATATATTTTTCTAAAAAAAATCTTTTTTTCTGAAAATTTATCATACTTGCTGACCAGGAATTTGTTGCATTTCTACGATAAACAGCCATGGGTTCTGGTAAGAACAAACATCCCCCTTTCCGCGCGCCATGCACCTGAATAAAATAATCACCAATAGGTGCTGTTACAAACCACTCAGGAAGATACGAAATAACAGATTTCCTAATCATAATGGAAGGTGTAGCGATAAAATCTCCACCATTTTTAATGACTTCATTAACAGAAATTACTTTCGTTTCGCTACCATGATTGCCTAGTGTTTTATTTTGTTTAATCTGCACACCTTCTTTTATCATGGCAGGATGACAACACATATCAATTTCCTTATGGGATTCAAGCACATCGAATTGCTTTTGAAGCTTGTGATTGTCAATCCAGTAATCATCGCCTTCACATAAAGCAAGATAATTTCCTGCAGCAGCTTGAAAAACTTCAATGATATTACTGTTCATCCCCAAATTCTGAGAACCATCCAGTAGCTTTATCAATGTTGGATATTTTTGCTTGAATTTCAATATTACATCAGCAGTACCATCCGTACTATTATCATCACGGATTACTATTTCAAACTTGAAATCTGTCTGCTGATTAACCAGGCTTTCAAGGCACTCGTTAATATATTGTACCTGCTGGTAAGTGATAACACACACGGAGACTTGCACATTTTCCTGTAATTCATGGGTATTGTTAATTTGCATTTAATAATTCACCCCTACCCAATTTCTTTTTTAATGAGGTTAATACAGAAGGAATAGTTAGGCTTGATAAGCCTAAGGCAACTAAACCAAATGATAAGACGGAGCCTAAACTTAATATTCGAGACGATATAGGTGCTCGGATTAACCAATAAACAAAGCTAATAACAGCCAATATAACCACAGCCCCCAAAATATCAGTAAAGAGCCATTTATTATGGAGACCTGGTTCAAATCTTTTATGAATAAGAGCCACCCAAACAATAAAATAAGCACTGTTAATTAATAGCCAGGCATACCCTGCTCCTATTGCACCATAGTTAGCAGTCAAACAGATGATTAAGGGGATAAAAAATAACAATAGCAATAAATGCCCTAGAAAATGCAGGCGCAAATCCCCTTTTGCATATTGTAGGTAATAGGGGAAAGCAGCTAAAGTAAATATACCATTTCCAATAGCGTATAAAGTTAATATGGGGGCAGCTTTCTCGACAAGCTGACTATCTCCAGTCCATGCCCACAGTAATGGCCGCGCACATAAAGCCAAGGTAACAGCAACAGAGCCTGCTAAAATTGCAACCAGCCTGCTGGTTTGCCTGTAAATATGAATAACACCCCGATAATCCCCCTCGGCTTCAAGTTTAGCTAAACGAGGCATAAGAATTGTACCAACAGGAGCCGTAAGTAAAATAATGCTGCTCGCTACCAATACGCCTAAAGTAAAGTAACCATAATCATTTAATAAGAGAATTTTTGATAGAACCAATTTATCAATTTGGGTAGTGAAAATCCAAACGGCCGAGGTGAACGCCAGGGTCAAAGAAAATTTTAATACATTCTTTACCGGCTTCACCGACCAACCAATCGCCGGAGTATGAACACCAGGCAACAAACTGCGCGTTTTCAACCCAAAAATTAAAAATTCTAAACAAGCAACAAACGTTTGATAAGTGAAAAAGATACCTGGCGTCGCTCCAAAATACCACATCACAGGCAGTACCATAACAAAGCGCAATGTAGTAATGACGATAGTAAAAGTACTCAACCAAACCAGTTGCTCAAAACCTGTGATTACCCCACGATACAAGCCACTCATCCAACGCAAGGCAGCACAAATTGCCATATTTTGAACGGCAAACTGAACTTCCTTAAGTGATAAAGATTGCACCTTCAACCAATTGCTTGCAATATGCTCAGAGATTAAAAAAAGTATTGCTCCGCCTAAAAAGGCAACCAGAAAAAATAGATTACTTAACGCTCTGAACAAGCGACGATAATTTAAAGCATCAATGGCTTGCCCGCGAAATCGTGCTGTCTCCCGACTAACAGTTGGGGTTAATCCCAAGTCAAGCAAGTTAAACCAAACTTGCAGCATGGCAAAAAAACCGACTAAACCGTAAGCCTCTGCTCCCATATAATTGATATAAAAAGGGAGAATAGCTACACCGACAAGAGAAACATAGATTTGGCTGGCAAGAGAAGCAACCAGGTTTGTTTTTAGAGTCAGATCTTTCACTTAGATTAAACTCTCAGATTTTTCACGTAAAAAACTCTCTTCGAGTTTGAGAAGATCCTGGCGTCTTTCTTTAAGAAATCTTGCAGGATTTCCTACATAAATTCCAAACGGCTTGCAAGAGTGCCTCACCAAGCTAAGCGCACCAACAGCAGTCCCTAAACCCACGGCCACTCCTGGCAAAAGCACACTTCCACTTCCAATAACCACATGTTTATCCAAAAAAACATCTGCATGGTGTACATTAGTATACTCAGAAGAAATAGTAGGTCCGGTTAAAAATGCGCCGCTGTAATCATCATTACTTGAATAAATAGCAACCTTTGAGGAAATACCGCAAAAATCTGAAATGGTTATCTTTCCTGCTCCAATTAATGAAGCATACACAGCGATATGGACATGATTTCCAATTTCAATGCCGCCTTCGCCTGCCGAGATTACGCAAAAATCATCTATACGAATATTATTCCCAAGCTTTATTTTCGGGCAATTATAAAAAGAAGCTTTATCAGAGACTAAAACATTCTTTCCAATAGAAGAAAAACCCATTTCCTCAAGTTGTCGAGATGTTAACCACATACTTAAATGCCCCCCTTGAGAATAATATCAATAACACGCTCTTGATCCATAACACTTAAATCAGCATATATTGGTAGGCATAATATCGTGCTGGACACTTCATTTGCCACAATCAGCTTTTCTTTACGAGCAGAAGGCAAATTACTATACATGGAAAAATTGGAGATCAAGGGATAGAAATATCGTCTTGCAAAGATACCATTTTGTCTTAGTTGTTCATATAACTCATCTCGAGATAAAGAGTAATTCTTGTTCACAAGAATGGGAAAGTAAGAATAATTAGCAACCTTCTCCCGAGAATTGTCCATTAAGCGAATACCTTTAATACCATTTAAACGCTTACGGTAATAATCATCTACCTGCCTGCGACGAGTCAGGCTTGTCTGGATATGATTTAACTGCAACAAGCCCATAGCCGCATTAATCTCACTCATTTTACCGTTAATTCCAACTTCGGTAATTGTTGTTTCATCGACAATACCAAAATTTTTCAGGCGATTAATTTTGTTTTTCATGGTTTCATCGTGGCAAACAATCGCTCCGCCTTCAAATGTATTAAACACTTTGGTAGCATGAAAACTTAAAACAGATAAATCACCATGGTTTAAGATGCTTCCTTCCTCATCTTCCACAGCAAAGGCATGCGCTGCATCATAAATAATCTTTAATCCATATCTGTTTGCTATTGCCCGTATTTGTTTCACATCACAGGCATAGCCATAGCAATGAACCGGTAAAATTGCTGTTGTTCTTTCAGTAATAGCTGCTTCAATATTATCTGGATTAAGATTTAAAGTTTCAGGATCAATATCTACAAATACAGGCGTTAAATTGTTCCATAATAATGAGTGAGCAGTAGCGATAAAAGAGTAAGGTGTAGTAATAACTTCACCTGTGATATTCAGCGCCTTTAAGGCGGTAATAAGCGCAATAGTTCCATTATTAAATAAGGAGATATGGTTAACGCCCAGGTAATCTCTTAGCGCAGACTCCAACTTTTTATGCAGTCCTCCCCCATTTGTTAATATTTTACTATTCCAGATTTCCTGCAGATAAGGGGTAAACTCATCCAACGACGGTAAAGTAGGTTGAGTGACATAAACTGGCTTGTTACTCATTGGTTATACATGCCTTAATATTGATAATAGATAATGGCTATAGTTGTTTTTATTTAACTCACCAGCAATTTGTTCCAGCCTCTGTGGCGAGAGCCAACCGGAGTGGTATGCTATTTCTTCCAGGCAGGCAATCTTTAACCCTTGGCGGTGCTCAACTGTTTGTACAAACATACTGGCTTCCAGGAGACTTTCATGGGTTCCTGTATCCAACCAGGCAAAACCACGCCCCAATAATTCCACCTTTAATTGACCCGTTTCCAGATAGATCTGGTTAAGGCATGTAATTTCCAGCTCCCCTCGATAAGAAGGCTTAATTTGTTTTGCGAAATCAACCACTTGATTATCATAAAAATAGAGACCTGTGACTGCATAGTTTGATTTTGGATTCTGTGGTTTCTCTGTAATAGACACAGCTCGCATGTGTTGATCAAATTCAATTACCCCAAATCGGGACGGATCTTTCACCTGATAACCAAAAACCGTAGCCCCCAAGGACCTTGCTACTGCTTCTCTTAATTTTAACGTCAAGCCCTGACCATAAAAAATATTATCACCCAGCACTAAACAAACTGAATCAGAGCCGATAAACGTTTCACCAATAATAAACGCTTGTGCCAAACCATCCGGACTAGGTTGTACTTCATAGCTTAAGTTAATCCCGAATTGTTCACCACTCCCAAGCAAGCGTTGAAACGAAGACTTATCCTCAGGGGTAGTAATGATTAAAATATCCCGAATACCTGCCAACATCAGTACTGATAAAGGATAATAGATCATAGGCTTGTCATAAACCGGGAGTAATTGCTTAGATACTCCTTTAGTTATTGGGTGAAGCCTGGTACCAGCACCACCTGCGAGTACAATACCTTTCATAACATTCCTCTTGTATTTAATTTATTTTTGCAGGAATCATTTCCGAGAATTGGCAATTCAATCATGCCGGGTAACTTCCATGTTATTTACTCATGTCACGCGGCGATTAAAGCAGCGGTTTTTCCTTGAAAATTGTAGCCTGGATGGAGCGTGCGTAACATAAGTTATTTATTACCGTGTAATGATATAGTTTAAATTTTTTACACTCAAACATTTCATTTGGAAATTAACAGTGACTTAAAATTCCATACTGTAATTAAGATACATCCAATAAGAAATCCCACCAAAATTGAAAGAGCAACAAACACCTTGCTTTTTTGACGCATGTATGTTTCTGAAACCACCATCCTGTCATCAACTCTTGCAAAAATAACATTAGTAAAATCCGGTTGGTAATTTTTAAGCTTTAAGCTTTTCTCTTCCAATTCACGCAATTGAGGGACAAAAATGTCATCAGCACGATTTTGGATATTATCAATCTCAGCAGAAAGCTCGCTAATTCGTTGTTGAATATAAAGATCAGAATCATTCTTATTTTTAATATAAAGTGCTTTGGCAAGCCTTAATTTCTCATCCGCTAATGCAATCTGGGCTTCCTTTTCCCTTTTAGCCAACGCATGTTTAAAATTGATATCACCCTGTAATTTATTATTAAGAACTGTTAGCTCCCTCTTGAAAGTTTCATTCAGTTTGACTTGTACTTCATCATGAACAAACCTGAGAAAACGTTTCGCAGCTCCTTTAGCCGCTACCGGACTATAAGCATTGACATGAAGATTATAACGATTCAGGACATCCCGATTAACGACAACAGAAATTGGTGCATTATTCTTATCTTGTTCCTTTTCTTTATTAAGGAAGTTGCTTCTGGTGGATTCAGCAAAAAGCACCCCCAAAAAAATGTGAAAAACATCATCTGTACGAATTGCAAGTTCTTTAACGGAGTTAATACTTAAGAGATCATTTTTTATCGGTTTGATTAACGCCACCTTTGCCTGATAAACAGGCTTGCTTTTATGAGCGTAAAAAATAGCAAGTAAAGCCATAAAAGCCATCACACCGAAAATAAACCATTTTCCACGCCAAAGAACTCGAAATAATTGAGTTAATTCAATTTCACTACGATTAACAGTACCTGATTGTTCTTCCATATGTACCCCTGAGTCATCCGCACGATGGTATTGAAGCAAAAGCTGAAACATAACACCTACTCTTTATTTCCTTCAAATTTCTCAACAGTTACGCTCCCTTCACTAGTAATGTCTTTACGCAGAATAACTTTCTTAATGGTCAAAAATATTATTTTGATATCTAACCATAAAGACTGGTTATCCACATACCAAACATCTAGCTTAAATTTATCATCCCAGGCTAAGGCATTACGTCCACTGACCTGCGCCAAACCAGTAATACCGGGCTTTACATCATGACGCCTTTTCTGCTCCGGACTGTAAAAAGAAAGGTACTCAACTAATAAGGGTCTGGGACCAACCACACTCATTTGACCTTTAAGAACATTCCATAATTGGGGCAATTCATCCAAACTTGTAGCACGCAAAAATTTGCCTAACCGCGTCATCCGTTGCTCATCAGGCAATAACCTGCCCTGAGCATCTCGACTATCTCGCAACGTTCTAAATTTAATTATGCTGAAAATTTTGCCATGCAACCCAGGCCGCTTCTGACAAAAAAATATTGGCGTTCCCAGATTATAACGCACAAACAGTACGATAGTTACGATGAGGGGGGACATCAATATTAAGAATGTACATGAAAATAAAACATCAAAGATACGTTTAATCAAAATGCCTCTCTTTCTCAACTTTAATCAGAAAAGTTCATACAGCCAGAGGCCATTAAGCAATTAAGTTGTCCTAAAGATTGATTAAAAAAACCACATCTCCTTATTATTGCTATGAGCACTCCCATAAATTGACTCTGGCAAAATTGTTATTATAACGCCTGGAGATATTTTATTAAATAATATTCTGATTAGAATAAGTGCTACAAAGTTACCTAAAAACCAAATAAATCACCTAATTAATTGAATAAGATAAATATTTTTATCTTTTAATTATGCATTTCAAAGTACTCAGGAATACCATTTTTAAGGTTAGCAGGTACTGCAATGTTCATTTTTTGGGGTTTGGGTAGGTTTAAGCCATTCATTATAGCAATATATTCTTCACATGATTTAACCTGTAATCTTGGATTGAACCTTTTTTCTTCACCAATAGTACTTACAGTCATTCCATTATAATCATGCCCCGGATAAACATAGGTATCTTCAGGAAGCTTAAGCAAACGATTAAACAAGCTGTCGTATTGTGATTTAGCACATCCATTTTGAAAATCAGTTCGTCCTGTTCCACGAATTAATAATGTATCACCAGTAAATAGTTTGTTATCTAGTAGGAAACAATATGAATCATCAGTGTGGCCTGGTGTATAAATCGCTTTCAGCCTGAAATCATTAAAATTGATTATCTCATTATCTGAAAATTTAAGTGACACGAACTCTGCTTTGGTTTGCAATCCCATCATAATTTGGCAATTTGTTAACTGATACAATTCGCCTGTACCAGTAATATGATCAGCATGAAGATGTGTATCTATCGTCACAACCAGTTTAAGTCCCAGTTGGTTAATCAACTCTATATAGCAGCTAACATTTTCTTTAACTGGATCAATGATGACTGCTTCTTTACTCTCTGCGGAAGCTAACAAATAAGTATAAGTGCACGATTGACGGTCAAATAATTGACGAAATATCATAAAATCACCCTGCTTTAATTTGCCATAATGGGTATTTATTACACAAAAACGCTCATCACAATTAGCTTCCTGTCCATGTACAGAAGAAAATACTCTATGAGTGCATTTTTGATAGTTTTATCCTTCTATTTCCATCAGACGCTATTAAACCATGAATCAGCTGATGTAGCCTCTCAAAATTTTTTCCGTCCAAAATCCCCCACTTGCTGCCATGCTTGAATTGTAACTTAGCTACTTGTTGATAATATTCCAGGGTATTAACAAGACGATGGACTTGAATCTTGAATTCATCCTGTCGGCAAACAGTTAATACCCCCTCTATATCATTATAATCAGTGGTATTGAATTGATAGAAATTATAATTTACGACTGGTTTTGCAACAACTGTTGCCCACCTTAAAGTACTTGAATTACAGCATATAAAAATATCATGTTTGGGTAATTCGTTTATTATATATTCGTCCGTAACTCGTATTTTTTTATTAGTCAGAAAATTTCCAATATCTTCACGTAAAGCCGGATGCAAACTTATAGTTATTTGTGTATTTTCCAGTGAAGCAAGGAATTCCAACACTCCTCTGGTTAGGCTTTCATAAGTTTCAAATTCACAAAGGTAACCACGTTCCTTGTGATAATTTGCTGGCCAAGATATAAGAATAGATGTCTTGCCTGGATTTATTTTACTTTTTTGATTATAGGCTGCAATATATTTGGGATGTGAATGTAACGAATCAAAAAGCAGGTCACAATAGATTGAACCAGTTAATACCAATTTCTCAGGATCGACATATTCCCTTTGATAATGTGCCATCATTCTTTCACTCTCAACAGCTAACTTAGTAGCCAAGCCACCATGCACAGTCCAGGGATTTACAATACTGAGGTTAAGCGCTTCACGAGCCAATATAAACTCAGGAATCAAGAGAGTTTTTCCGGCAAACCTACCCTTTTTAACCCAGTTAGAATAATATTTTGAAACAACCTTGCTAAGAGGTGATTTATTATCTATTAATTCATTTGCCCTTTCTTTTTGTTCCAAACTATCTTCATAATCATAGATACTTCCAAAACCATAAGGTATATCAAGAACTGCTATCTTTCTATTCGTTGCCTGAGAAATCAGGCAGAAATTACCACCTAGCCCATCTTCTGGCACTATAACTAACTTAGGGGAGTACTTAGTAATTAGAGAATTAACCTTGATAATTTGCTGTTTTAACTGGTCAAAAATAATATCAAAATAATGTTGATCAAATTCATCTCCATCAAGATACTCTTTAATTTTGTCAATGAATGCATTTTTTATCAGATGATATTTCTTTTCTGCATTTTTATTTTTGGTTGGGTAAATTCTTTCCAGATGAACACAATACCTGCCAATCTTATTGGAATAAACATATTTGCTAATCGTATTAACGATATCTTGTTTTTCCGACTCGATAATAAATAATATTTTTTCGCCACGATTCAATAATTCTTGACCGATTATAGCCAGAATAGGAGCATTTGCCTGGGATGTAACGTTAATAAATATGGGTTTATCAATTGATGTGGTAACCTTTTTGAGAGTGTGAATAAGCGCTCTTAACATTTTAAACTTAATCCCAATCCTAAATTATGTTCGCAGCTAGTATAGATAGAAATGAATGTCACCTCAAGACACCGTATGTAGATCCAATTCTATGAATATGCTATTATTTTTTTCATTAATGTCACATGCCAACCAAAAACAGGGTTATTTTTAAATAGTTGATTTTTAAAAGATGTTACCTTCCTTTCTCGTAACAGCTTCAGCAAAATCAGTAAAGCTTGAATCAGTAAGTATATAAAGGAATTATAGATGTCTGCACAATATAAAAACTACCAACATTACTTAATTGATGGGTGGACTCAACAACCCAAGGAAATGTTTAAATTTCTTGCGAGTCAAATGGAGAGCCTGATATTTCCAGAAAATGCAAACCTTTTAGATATAGGCTGTGCCACAGGAGAACTTATCCATTTTTTATCAACTCAGTTCAAGGAAATTAATTACACAGGGACTGATGTTTTTGATGATTTGATTGTTGAATGTAAAAGACATCAGCCAGATAAAACTTTTTTAAATGCTTCTGTAATGAATTTACCCGAAAGTTTTGAAAAAAAATTCGACATTATCACAGTTGTCAGTGTCATATCGATTTTCGATGAAAATGAACTAGCTACTTTCTGGGATAATTTGTTCAGAGTTGTCAAAGATAACGGCGTGATTTTTCTCCTATCACCCTTCAATGAATTTGGAGTGGACTGCGAAATTCGACACAGAAAAAGGATTGATAACATAACAGGTGACTGGGAAAAAGGCTGGAATATTTTTTCCCAGGAAACTATTATTGAGCATATTAAGAATCGATGTAAATCATGGCAATTTACTCCTTTTAAATTTGATTTAGAGTTAAGCCCACGAAAAGATCCTGTGAGAACCTGGACAATGAAAACAGAAAAAAATGAGAAGCAATTAGTTAATGGATTAAAATTGATGATTGACCATTATTTATTGCAAATAAATGTCTAGGTTCTGTTGACAATTGGAACCAGAGCCTAGGTTCCGTGCTTTATGCGCGCGGAATCTATTCTCAAACTTTGTCAAAAAGATGGTTAATTTTGTGTGGCTTGCATGTATTTCCATGCATAAAGCGCGGGAAGTGAGCAGCTTAAGTTGAAATGTCAACAGACTCTAATTAATGGTGATATTATGTTTCAACCGTTTCATCTCGGTCCTTTTTTAATAGATAAGACCCAACCTCCTGTTTTTTTAGCTGAAATTGGTACGTTTTTTAATAAAGATATTGAATTAGCTAAAGATTTATTGCAAACAATTATAAAAGCCAGGGACTTGGTTGCACATCAACCCTTAATATGCAAAACAGAAATATTAAACAATCCAGATATCTGCTTACATGGTGATTATGAAGAAATCTATTCCAGTAAAACGGGGGAAATAAAAAAGGAAAATTATCGCACCCTGATTGAGCGCAAAATTTTGTCTCTAAAAGAATATGAACTCCTATTCTCATTATTACGGGAAGTAAACTTACCGTTTATAGTCTCTGTTTATGAATTTGAAACAGCCGATTTTGCTGTTCAGCAAGGAGCGTGTGCTCTTAAAACGTCTTCCTCTAATCTTGTTCACATTCCATTGATTCGATATCTTGCAAAAACAGGCTTACCACTAATTATTGACACAGGGCGTTCAAATTTGGCAGAAATTTTTAATGCTGTTGACACTGCCAGACGGGAAGGATGTGAAAAAATAATAATTGAACACAGTCCAGATGGGCATCCCGCTTTACCTGAAGCCCATAATTTAAAAACTTTACAAACATTAAAACAATGCTTTAATTTACCTGTAGGCCTATCTGATCACCATAATGGAATTGAAATGTTATTCCTTTCAATCGGCTTGGGAGCCTCTGTTCTGGAAAAAGGTGTTCATTTTTTTCCTGAATCACTTGATCAGGATTTATCGCATACAATGGATATAGATCAATTACCTAAAGTTCTACAATCAGTTCATAATTGCTGGCTGGCATTAGGAAACAATTTTCGGGATCTTAGAGAGCCAATTCGTGGAGTGATTGGCAGTTCACAAAGGAATTGCCTCATTGCAAGACATGACCTTGCAGTCGGCGAAACAATCTCTCTGGAAAATATTAAATTTGCATTCCCCTGTAGGGGCGTGGCAGCTCAACATTGGGATCTCGTGCAGGGTTGGCAGGTTAGGAGAAATATCAAAGCTGGCAGACCTATACAATGGACAGACATTAATAAAATATAATGATAGTTAAAAACCCCTCTTGGCAATCTCTTTTTCCAACGCTACCTGAGTTTGTTCCTTTTGAAGGAAAAGAACTCTTGCCTTTACAAGAAATTTTAAATATTGATGGCACATCTTATTTAGTTAAATTTGATAAAAAATCAACTTTAGCCTTCATGTTCGCAAGTGCTAAAGATAACAAACGGTATTTTGTAAAAAAAATTCCTGACAGAGAGAGAGAACACTATGAAGAATCTGAGCAATTAACCAAGTGGCTCAATCCTGTAGAATTCCAAGTGAATGCATCCCTCTATAATTATATTGACGCAAACGATGGTTCTATTTTTTACGTTTATCCCTATGTTGACGGTACTCGGCTTCTCCCTAATCCAGAGCAATTAATTTTACTAGGAACAGCCCTGGCAAAACTGCATAAAATGATCAAAGATTATCCAGAAAAACCAACCGTAATTCATAGAACTCATAAAAGAATAAATCAATTAGAATATCTACAAAAAGAAATTGCTTTAGGAAAGCATCCAGTTGGTCCTATTCCTGACTATGTTAAACAATTTGCATTAAAACATCACTTTAATTTAATCAATTCGGATAACTCGCAAATATTACATGGTGATCTTAATCCAGGAAATTTATTAATTACTGAGGATAAAACCATTTGTTTTTTTGATTTTGAGGATGCACTGCATAGTTATTCACCTGTTCTGTTTGATCTTACGTTTATCATTGAAAGAATTATCTTTAATCATACGGACTCGAAATCAGATGCTTTAATACTAAGCAATATTTTCATGAAAGCCTATCGGGAATCTGGGGGTATTTATGAATATCAACAATCTGATGAATATTCCTTGTCTATATTGGCCTTAAAAGCTTTCTGTCTATTAACTTTCAGTGAAATCTCAGGGAATCTTACGCTTAATTCTGAATGGCATAAATTCTTTAAATTAAGCAGACAAGCAGACAGAAATATAAATTTATTAAAAACCATCTTACAAGGATCATTATGAAATTGCTTGTTACTGCTCGGGATGTAGGAGCTACAGTAAACATTATCGAAATTGTTAAAGAGGCTCTGCTAGATAAGGAAATTGAATTATATATTTATGCACAGAATCCTGCGCCTGAATATTTTTATAATGCTGGCATTAATATGGTTAATGAAATTAAGTTTCTACCCGTAACAGATAGTAAACAGAAGGAAGCCAACGACCTGTTATCGTTTAGTAAACATTTAATTGATGAATTAAAACCAGACGCAGTCCTGTCCGGTTTATCATCCCCGAGAGATGCTGGTATTGATGAAGCAATTATTGCTGTTTGTAGCAATAAAATTAAAACCTTTGTAATGCAAGACTTCTGGGGAGAGGTAAATACTTTTTTTGGTAAACTTGCTGATTATTATTTATGCTTGGACACTGAAGCAGCAAGACTAACCAAAGAAAATTATAACACAGGTACAGTGATCATTGGCTCTCCTCGGCACGCTCCTTATAGTGATTTATCACTTCCTCTTCTGAAAGAGCAATTAAGAAATAAAATAAAGGTCACAGCCGAGCAAAAAATAGTTGGTTTATTTGGACAATCACTTCATTTTCTTCCCGGCTACTATGATACTATCAAAGACATGTTAAGCTCTATTAGGAAGAATGCTTCTGACACCATTATACTTTATCGTAAACACCCTAGAGAAACAAAAGAAGAAGCAAAGAAAATTATTGATCTTATCATGAATGCAGGGTTAGATTTGCGCATTCTTGATGAAAATAGAGTCGAGTATTCATTATTAATTTGTGATTTGGTTTGCAGCATTTTTTCCAATTGCATTTATGACTCATGCTATTTAAATTACTTTTCAGATAGTCCTCTAATCGTACCTGCACTCCTATCTTATAATTCGGATATTATTGAGTATGCTAAAAAATTTAATGTCTATAATTCTTCCCCCTACCAAAAGCAAAAACTGGCATTTATTTGTGAATCAAAAAATTCAATGGATCAAAATTTAAATTATCTCTTATCTTCAAAATGTAGAGAAGAGTATTGGCACCGGATAAAACTGGCGTTGGAAAATCCCTGTCATTCAGCAAAAAAAGCCGTTTCAGCTATTAAAGAAATTACCTTAAAAGATATGAAATGCTAAAACCGACATATCCAAATTTCACATTATGGCATATGGCGGTGCTGTCATATTTGATCTACTTTTACAGCTCAGTTAGAATGTCTCCCTAAACAAATTCCTAAGTAAAACAATAACAATGAATAAAATAGCAATAATCGGGGCGGGGCAGTTAGGGAGCAGGCATCTGCAAGCGCTTAATCTGATTAATAAAAAGCTAAATATTACCGTTATTGATCCAAATCCAGAGTCTCTTGAGCTAGCCTGCTCGCGCTTTGATTCATGTAAGGGTGATTCTTCTCACGAAATTGCTTACCAACAGTCTATTGATATCAACAACCCTCTTGATATTGTTATTGTTGCAAGTACTGCTCAGAGCCGACGCGCTATCGTTGAAAAATTACTGTCGAACGCTGATGTAAACCATTTGATACTTGAAAAATTACTTTTTACTCAATATCAGGACTACATAGACATTGCAGAAATACTTGCAGTTAAAAAAACAAAGACCTGGGTTAATTGCCCCATGCGCATGATGCCGTTTTACAAAACCTTAAACCAGTTGTTTTTAAATCAAGCTATTCACTATCGTGTGACAGGAAGTCAGTATGGGTTGGTAACCAACGCTATACATTATTTAGATCACATTACTTATATCACAGGGAATACTGAATTTGAACTGGATACCTCTTATCTGGATAAGGAAATTATTGCGAGTAAACGCCCAGGGTATTATGAGTTGACCGGCACGTTAATCGCGAGGTTTAGAAATGGCAGTATTGCTTTTTTACATTGTGATAAGCACGGCATGTCTCCCACCCAAATAGAAATATACAGTAATGACAATCGCATTATTTCCCGAGAATGGGAACAGAAAGCCTGGGCAACAAGTATTAGCAATGATTGGCAATGGCAAGAACAAGCAGCGCCAGTTCCCTTTCAAAGCTCACTAACAGCTGAGTTGGTATCCTCATTGCTCGAAGACAATAACTGTCAACTGACTGACTATCAAACGTCAATGAAAATACATTTACAATTACTCACTCCCTTGCAATTATTTTTAAATGAATGTGGGGTAAAGGGTAATGTAGATTATCCTTTTACCTAGTAATATTTGGAGTATGTATTTGTGCACGTATTAATTGTTGGCGCAGGACCAATGTCTTGCGAATATGCCAAAATTTTAAAATCCATGCAAATCCCTTTTACAGTTGTGGGTCGAGGCGAAGCCTCTGCTAAAAATTTTTATGAAACTACCGGGGTTACTGCTTTAATTGGTGGGTACGAAAACTATCTTAAAAACGCTACCACTTTGCCCTCACATGCGATCATTTCTGTGGGCGAGAAACGATTAGGTGAAGCAACACGAGCGATAATGCATGCGGGCATTAAGCACGTGCTCGTTGAGAAACCGGGTGGTATTGACCCTGATGATATCCGACAAGTCGCGGATACAGCTTGCAGGTTAAATGCAAACGTTTATGTGGGTTATAATCGACGATTCTACGCTTCTGTGCAAAAAGCTCAATCGATTATCAATGAAGACGGTGGATTACTATCCTTCAATTTTGAATTTACTGAATGGGGACATGTGATAGCCGAGCTGCAAAAGGAGGATGGGGTTAAGGAAAATTGGTTTTTAGCCAATTCCTCGCATGTTATTGATCTTGCTTTTTATCTGGGGGGAAATCCAAAGCAATTATCCTCTTATACTTCTGGTTCCCTTTCCTGGCATCCCAATGCAGCTATCTATGCAGGTTCAGGAGTGACTGAATCAGGCGCCTTATTTTCTTATCAAGCCAATTGGCAGGCTCCTGGGCGCTGGGGATTAGAGTTTTTAACCAGTCGACATCGCCTATACTTACGACCCATTGAAAAACTTCAAATTCAGAAAATTGGTTCTATTGCCGTTGAAGAGGTTAGTCTCGATGATTCACTAGATCATGATTTTAAAGCCGGTCTTTATAAACAAGTAGATTCATTTATTAATAATGCTTCTCTTTTGCCAACAATAGATGAGCAAATTAACAAGCTAAAATGGTATGAAAAAATCCATGTTTTTAACAAATAATGAAAAATTGCTCACTAATTAGTATTGACCATATTAACCAGCTTATCCCGGCCATAACTGCTCTGAGACACCTTAAAAAGGGCCAGAGCAATTCAACAAGTCCGGTGCTGGTTTTTACAAAGCCCCATATTGATTTTTCCCCATTAGCGATCAAGCATCTCAGACAGTTGCTTGAAACTGTTGATTCCTATATTTTAATCCAAGGGAATAAACTTTTCAGCAGGCCGGGGCTAATTACTAAAATCCCTGTTCGTTTGCGTGCCAAGTTAATTCCACGAAAGCTCGGCAAGGTTTCTGTTAGCGAAATATTGTATGCCCATGATATTAGCAGTGATTTTTGGAATCAGACTCTAATGCAGGCATTCCCTTATGCAAAACGCATCTGCTATGGGGATGCGTTGGGTTTAGTTTATAGCCAAAATTATTTTACGTCATTAATGTTTGGACTAAGAAAAAATCAACGATTTTCATTCAATTCTTCCTTGGTGCAATTAAAAAGAAAATTTTTGTTTCCAACTAAAAAGAAACAATTATTAGCCCAACAGGCCATATTGGCCATTCCCTGCGATCCAGGACAAGATTTTCTGAAGCAATGTCAATTGTTAATACCTGGCAAAAATGAGGTTAAGCAATGTGTTCTTGATTTAGCAAGTGCCCTACCCGAATTTAAAACGTATGGAAACGAACTGATAGAGAAAGCCAATAAGTCCTGTTATCTTTTCATACTCAGTAACTTAACTGATTCAAAATTGACCACGATTGAAAATGAAATCGCTTTATATAAAGAAATATTAGCATCTCAGGTAAATCACGACGCAACGATTATTATAAAACCCCATCCTGCTCATAATTCAGTAATATTCCAAAAAATAATACGGTGTTTACAAGAAGAATATGACATCCGTGTTATTAAAAATGATTTTAATAATCTTCCTATTGAATTAGCAATTCATTTAATTGAAAGCTGTACCATACTTTCCATCTCCTATTCATCAATTTCAATCCCCTATCTCTATGGAAAAAATGTTCGACACGTGTTATCAAACCAAATGATTAAAAAATATTTTGTAGAAGAAAAAAAAGATTGGTTTATCGAAAGTAATAACCTGTTTTTAAATATTATTGCGAAGCTTCCAAACTGGGATCAACAGAGTGAATTATCGATATAGGAATAAAAGTGCTGACTGAAATCAATATTGGGGTTGTAATTGTTAACTATAATTCTGCCAAATATCTCTTAAGAGCCCTGTCATCGTTAGCCCAGCAAACCTATCGACCTGTTGAAGTAATTATTCTTGATAATGCAAGTAGTGAAGAATTACCCCGTAATATTTTTGAAACGAAACTCAATTTAAAACTGATAAAATCCACTGCCAACCTTGGTTTTGCTGCAGGAAATAATCGCGCAATTCAAAATTTGGATAAATCAGTTAACTGGATCGCCCTTCTTAATCCTGATGCTTATCCAGAGCCAAATTGGCTGGCGGAAATGGTTAAAATAATTCGCTCTCATCCACACTATACCTTTCTTGGTTCAAAGCTATTATGTGATACAGATCCCCATTTTTTGGATGGAACAGGCGATGCTTATCATATCAGTGGAAAAGCATGGCGTATGTTTCATAAGAAACCAATATATCAGGCATCCTCCGAATTGAAAGAAATCTTTTCTCCCTGTGCAGCCGCCGCCTTATACCGACGCGATATCTTTGAAGAAGCAGAAGGCTTTGATGAAAGTTTTTTTTGTTACTATGAAGATATTGATCTGGCATTCCGTTTGAGGCTTTTAGGCTATAAATGTTGTTACGTTCCCACTGCTATAGCGGCACATACAGGTTCAGCAACAACTACACGCCATAGCGATTTTTATACCTACCATGGACATAGAAACCTGGTTTGGGCTTATTTTAAGAATATGCCTGGCCTTTTGCTCTTCCTGTCTCTTCCGCTGCATATTATGCTGAATATGGTATCCATCTTAATCATCAGTTCTCGCGGGCAAACAAACACCATTTTAAAATCAAAATTTGATGCACTAAGGGGGTTCAAAGCAATTTTTAAACAACGAATCAAATGGCAAAAAAAGCGAGTAGTTACCTATAAAGAACTACTTAAAATACTGCATAAGGGCTTTCCATGGTAGCTAATTTAGTAACGGTTATAATAGTCAATTATAACTCTGGACCAATGCTGACAAAATGTATCGATAAGATTCTATCAAACTCAATTCCCGTTAACATATTAATATCTGATAATGCCTCCTCAGATAACAGCATAAGTTTATTAGAGCAGCAGTACCCTAATTATCCATCAATTTTTATTCAAAAAAATAAGACTAACCTCGGTTTCTCAGCAGCAAACAATATCGTCTACTCTAAAGTAGATACACCCTTTGTTTTATACTTAAATCCTGATTGCTTTATAGAAACGGACACCATTGAACATTTCATAAATTTAATGCACTCAATGCCGGAAGCTGGCATTGCGGGCTGCCTGGTTAAAAATACCGATGGCAGTGAACAGGCTGGTTGTCGAGGCTTAACACCAACACCTTGGCGCATAATAAGTCAATTTCTTAATTTATCTAAATTATTCCCTGAAAGCAGCTTTTTTTCCAGCTATTTGCTATCAGGAAAAAAACTTCCCAAGGACCCAATCTTTGTAGAGTTAATCTCAGGCTCTTGTATGTTTGTAAGAAAAGAAGCAATTGAAGACGTTGGTTTATTAGATGATACCTATTTTCTTTACTGTGAAGACTATGACTGGTTTCATCGCTTTATTTTAAAAAAATGGAAAATTATTTTTACACCCCATACCTCAGTCACTCACATTAAAGGGCATAGTGCTAAAAGTATTCCACTAAGAGTATTATGGTACAAAGCAAAAGGCATGTGGCATTATCACGATAAATTTTTTAAACAGGATTCCAATATTATTATTTATCTTTTTATTAAAGCGGGGATTATTCTACGTCTGTTTTCCCTGGGAGGACTTGAGTTATTGAAAAAATGCATAAAAAATAATAAGGTTAGAGATTGCTGATTGGCTAACATGGAGGTGATATCAGTCAGTTTAATTAGGATATAGATTTATACATTAATTACTAATAAAAGGGATATTTATGGTATTAAGGATAATCACAATTTTTTTCTTACTCATCACCAACCTTAGAGCGCAAAACAGTTGCACTCCCATAGTCTCACTTCCGACAATAATAACAAAAGCAGGAATATATTGCCTGACCAATAATTTAGTCAATAACGCCAATCAAAATGCAATAACCATTCTAACCTCAGGCGTAACAGTTGACTTGCAGGGATATGCTATCGATTCATCAAACTTGGATAGTAATAGCCAACTATATGGAGTCTACTCATTGGACGTACAGGATATTACCATCAAAAATGGCATCATAAGAGGATTTATGTATGGTATATATCTTTCTAACTCAAGCGGCTCGGATACAAACATGGGCAGCTTATCAGGAGGTTATATTTTAGAAAACCTGGTAATAAAAAACAGTTTCTTCCGTGGAATAAGAATAGAGGGTGCTAATAATGTTGTTAGGAACTGCACAGTAACCAGTACTGGCGGAACAACAGTATTTAATAATTCTTTTGCTATTGGCATTGAATCTATTGGGCCTGGAACAATTATTGAGAAAAATATTGTTACAGAAACCTATTCCTGTGGCACAGGAGAAAGTGTTGCCATTTCCTTTAGTAATAATGCCAGCGGTTCAAGCGCCCATCTAAACAGGATAACAAATAAGAAAAAAAATTCGGGGTGTCCTTCGCCAGTTCTGCCACAAGGTCACAGTTTTGGAGTCTGGGTAGGCGGAAATCCAATACTCAAAACCAATGTATATCTACGGAATAATAATATAAGTAACTTGGATTATGGAATTGCTTTCTCATCCCCTACAACAGGATGGTATGGCAATAATCAAATTAGCAAAGTAGGATGTAATTACATAATAAGCAGTGATACCGTTTCAACTTTTGACTATCGCGGAGTGGTAAGTTGCGCTCCAGGCTCTTTATCTCTTGATGAGCTTGATTTTATAAATAATGCAATGAGCCACCATCCAATTAGATAAAGCCAATCATGAAAGGTAACACATGCTTTGCTTTCTATCTTGGCTAAGGATTAAGCTTAGCATGTTTCCTTTATTAGCTTCATGGGATATGACTTTTCAATATAAAAATATAAAGTGTAAAGAACAATAAATTCGCTTATCACAATTAGCGAGGTGTAGTTCTTATGAAAATGAATCAATATAACTAAAATACCAATTACTGTATTGACTAATATCTGTCCCGAAAGGATCATTTTTGTATCGATTCCTAATTGCTTAAGTCTCTGATAGGCATGCTTCTTGTGGGGAGCATACCATGCTTCCCTGTTAATTATCCGACGAATTAATGTAATTGTGGCATCAAAAAGAAAAAGACCATTTAGCATAAACCAGTAAAGAATAGGGACATTATAATATTTCTGCGCGATTAAACTCATAAAGAAAGTAGTTAGACCTAAAGTGGCGCTTCCTACATCCCCCATAAACACTTTGGCGGGGGGGAAATTAAAAACGAGAAAGGCTAGTACATTTGCTGTGAGCATTAAACAAATGTATTCATAAAAAACATCACCGTTACTCCCAAAAATCAAACTGTAGGTGCCAAGCAGGAAAATAGCCTGAATTGCAGAAAATCCATCCAGTCCATCCATAAAGTTAAAGTGATTAATTGCCCAAATAAGACTAGCAAATATAAATAAAAGAACAATGACCTGATTTGACAGTGTGAAGCTAACAAAATTTAAGGAAAAAGGTAATAAATAGATAGTAATAGCCAAACTCAGTAAACACTGAGTTAGCAAGCGTAATTTTACAGACAGATTAATGAGATCATCTACAAAACTCACTGCTCCAAGTATTATCACACTCATTAATAGAACAATTTGCTGAGATAAGGCAACATGGGTTAATACACCAATAACTGGCACAGTCAGTAGCCAAAGTCCGACAAAAACAACGCCTGCGCCACGCACTGTAGGCTTGGCATGCAAAGTTCTTTCATTAGGTTTATCAAGCAATCTAGCGTTGTTTGCTACGAATAAACAAAATAACTTAATAAGTGTTGCTGATAGCAGCAGCATACTCATACTAGCAATTATTTTCATCTTGATACCATTGAACAGTGTGTCTTATCCCTTCATGAGCCTTGACTGGAGGCTCCCAACCTAACTCAAACTTGATTTTATTATTACTTACTAATAAAGAACTAAAGAGACGGGTATTCATTTCTTTTAACCCCAGCAGAGTGAGTGTCCCTGCTAATGCTTTGACAGGAACAGGAAATAAACGTGATTTTACCTTCATCTCAGCTGATATTGTATTCATAAGTTCTGTAAATGACCAACTTTCATTATCCGCAACTAAAAATAATTTATTAGCAGCTTGAGGATTAATAAGTACAGCACAAATTGCTGAAATTAAATTATCTATGTAAAGAAAACTTCGTTGATTATTAACCTTTGCAAAAGGCAAAGGCCATCCCTTTGCAGCAAGCTTCATCATCCGCAGAAAATTAGCCTTTACTCCTGGACCATAAACCAAGGGTGGCCGCAGGATGACTACTTCCATGTTTGTTGATTGACTGATCGCTTCTAAATATTTCTCAGCCAGCAATTTACTCTTGGCATAAGGATCTACAGGATTTTCCTCATCGCTTTCAGTAAAACATAAATTTTTAGAGGTGCATTCACCATTTACTTTGATAGTACTTAAGAAAATGAAGCGTTTTACCTTACAGCGTGCAGCCTGCTCAGCAAATTCCTTGGTTGCAAGACTATTAACCTGACAAAACTTATCCATTGACGAAGCATCTTTTTCATCAAAAACATGAACTTTAGCAGCCAAATGAATAACAATTTCAATATTATGAAGCGCTACGCTCCAGTCGTTTTGTGATTCGATTTTATTAATTTTTATCTGCTCGGCCTTAAGCCATTCAACTTCTCTCCAAACAGCACAACGAACCTCGTGACCCAATGATTGTAATTGTGGTACTAAATTCATCCCTATAAAACCAGTAGCCCCTGTCACCAAAATTTTTGCCAAACTTATCTCCCTTTTAACTGGCCTCTAAATGTCAACATTACATCACTCTCTGAATCCGATACTCCCTATGGTATTTATTTTATAAATTTTTATTTAAGTAAAATTCGATAGTATCAGCTAAATGATCTAAAAATTCACCCTTGGGTACCCAACCTAGCTCCTGATTAATTTTGCTGTTATTTATTGCATATCGCTTATCATGCCCTTCTCTATCTTTAACAAATGAAATAAGTTTTTCATGAGGAGATTTTTGGGGTAGCAAATCATCCATCATCTGACAAATATGCTTAATGAGTGATAAGTTATCTAATTCGTTGTTACCGCCGATGTTATACACTTCTCCTATTTGTCCCTTATAAAGAATCAGATCAATAGCATCACAATGATCTTTGACATACAGCCAATCACGAATATTTGATCCATCACCATACACTGGGATAGGTTGTTGTCTGATGCAAGAATTAATCACTGTGGGAATTAATTTTTCTTCATGCTGGTGAGGTCCATAATTATTTGAGCAATTAGAGGTTGTCACAGGCAAATGATAAGTATGATGATATGCTCTGACCAAATGATCAGAACTTGCCTTTGATGCTGAGTAAGGAGAATTTGGCTGATAGGGGTTTCTCTCAGTAAAAGCTGGCTCATGCTCATGTAACGATCCATATACTTCATCAGTAGACACATGATGAAATCGACAGGAAGAAGCATCCCATTTTTTTTCATCCAACCAATAACGTCTTGCAGCTTCAAGTAAAGTAAAAGTACCGAGAATATTTGTTTCTAAAAATACTGAAGGATTTTTAATTGAATTATCAACATGGGATTCGGCAGCAAAATGAACAATCGTATCAATATCGTATTTCTTTAAAAGGAAGCTCACAAGCTCCTTATCACTAATATCACCTTGAACAAAAAAATGATTTTTTGCATTTTCTACTGCTGTCAAGTTGGCTTTATTTCCAGCATAAGTTAACTTATCCAAACTAATAACCTGTATTTGAGCATAACGTTCAATCATCATCTGTACAAAATTACTGCCAATAAACCCTGCAGCGCCTGTCACTAAAAGTTTTCTAATCTGATAACTCATGGCTCTTTTCTTGCTCCTGGTGCATGAATTCTATGACTTCTGGTAAATAATTATTCCAAGAGTCGCGATGAATATTAAAAATTCTCTCAATTTTATTCGTAATAAGCACTGAATTTTTAGGTCTCTTTGCCTTGGCCGGGTAATCTTCTGTATTAATTTCAATAAGATGGTTTAGTGCAAGATGATAGCCCTTACTCTTTGCAAGATTAATAAACGTAGCAGCAAATTCAGACCAACTGATCGGACCTTGGCTTGCGTAGTGATAAATTCCCCAATCACTAAATTTTCCCTCATTTATTTTTTGTACCATCGCATAAATTACCCTGGCAATATCTCTTGCTGCAGTTGGACAACCCCATTGATCAGCGACAATTCTCAATTCTTTTCTCGTTGCAGCAAGCCGTAAAATGGTTTTTACAAAATTCTGGCCATATTTTCCAAATACCCAACTTATTCTTAATATAAGGTACTTATCAAGACTCGACTGAATCAAATATTCACCAAGCAATTTTGAGTGACCATAAATACTTAAAGGATTTGTAGGATCATCTTCTATATAGCCTTCAGATTTACTGCCGTCAAAAACATAATCAGTAGAAAAATGAATCAAGGGAATATTGTTCATTTGACAATAATTTGCCAATTTCTCAACCGAAAAAGCATTAATCTGTTTAGCGAGTGCTTTTTCTTCTTCCGCTTTATCAACGGCAGTATATGCCGCTGCATTGATAACAAGATCAACATGAAATTGTAATAAAGTAGCCAATACCAAATCCGGCCTGGACAAATCACATTGCCCTCTCAATAAGGGTAAAATTTCATGGTCTGAATTTTTAAACAATTCAGCAATTTCTTCCCCGACCTGCCCTGTAGCCCCTAATAGTAGGATTTTCATATTTTGCTATATATAGGTAAAAAATCAACACACATACCGCTTAACCGCATACCATTAAAATCCTTGTCAGAAAGACACGGGGGTTCTTTTAAAGGCCAATCAATAGCCAAATCAGGATCATCATAGCGAATTGATACTTCAGATTCAGGGTAATAATAGTCCGTACATTTATAGATAAAATCAGCCGTTGTACTTAAAACATAAAATCCGTGAGCAAACCCTTTTGGAATCCATAATTGTCTATGATTATCTGCTGACAGTTCAACCCCAACCCACTGCGCAAAGGTTGGTGAATCCCGTCGAATATCAACCGCCACATCAAAAACACAACCTGCCAAAACAGTAACTAATTTACCTTGAGGATGTTGCACCTGATAATGCAAACCCCTTAAGACACCTTTACGGGAGCGAGAGATGTTATCTTGAACAAACAAATCACTAATCCCTGCTTGCTCCTGATATCGGTTCATTTGGAATGATTCGAAAAAAAAACCACGCTCATCCCCAAATACACGCGGCTCAATAATTTTCACCTCAGGAATACTCGTATTAATTATTTTCATCGGGGTATACTCTCATGATTAGAAACAAATAGACTATCTATTTCCACCAATAGAGTTTCACCTACTTTCCCATCGAGTTTCCCCCACTGCTGATGCTGACTTTCCTGAGCCTCTTTTATTTGTTGAAAGTAAGGTTTATTTATAGACAAAAGTTGAAGTTGCTCCCTAAAAACTGTTTTATCTGTCACAGTAATAACACCTGGTGTGCCGATATAATCATCATAATTATATTGATAAAGATCATAATTAAGCACAGGAATACCACAACTGATAGCCATTCGGATGGTGGCAGAACAAGATGCTACATAGATTGAACTCAAAGGCACTAATTGAGTAATATCCCGAGTTGAAACCTTAGCTGGGTACTCATTAAGAAACGCTACACTTTCCTTGGCAATTCTTGGGTGCAAGTTAATTACAATATTATAATTCTCGCTATATTTACACATCTCCCTAATAATACAGCGGACTAATTCTTCATACGTTTTAAATTCCAATAAGTCTTCTCGTCCGATAATTTGATTAGGTGGCAAAGCACATAACATCATCGGCTTGTCAAGCAATCCAAGTGACTCATATAACTCGGCTCTATTTTTTTCTGCATCTTGCTGCTGCTGAAAAAGCTCATCATTGTAAAGGGCGCCAATAGCCTTAAGCTTAGTTGCTTCTATACCAGCAGAAATATAATACTCTTTCATAGCGTCACTTTCGACAGCCAGAAAATCAATATCACCGCTATTAAGTAGCCATGGATTTTTAGGGGTAATTCCAAGCATTTCATGGAATAAAATTAACTCAATAGGAAGCAGCAGTTGTCGATTTTTATACGTGTGAACCCAATTTGGAAACATACAGGCCACTACTTTATTATAAATATTATCCATCGATCTTGACGGCTCTTTATAGAAGGCTTCTGACCACTCAATTGTATTGGCTATAGTAAATGGAACAATAATCGATGGAACATTATATTCTCGGCCTTTATATACGAATAACTGGGTAAAATAAAACAAATTATGCTCAGGAAATATCATTAACTTAATATTCTGTGTACTTAGCAGATGGGGGATTTTCTCCAGATAGGCAAACGCAGCTCTTGAGATGGCAGGCAAATGTCCGGGAAATAGTTTGCAAATATGTTTATAACTAATAAGGCATAATCGGGTTATAAGCTTTGTCTTTAACATCCAGGTGAGGAAAAAATTCATTAATTTGGACGATTTTTTTTTAATTGTTATTATTAATCTGCTTCTCATTAATTTCGATAAAAAAAACTGAAATGAATATGCATTTTTTTTGATTAAAATTCCACTTTTTTTAAATTTAACTGCTAAATAGTCTTTAAATTTCTCTATGTTTATTTGAACATAACGATAAATTTTTCTAAAAATTCTTAAGCTATATTTAATAGCATAAACTACAGCCAATCTAATTTTTACTCGGGCGTGATTTCTCGTTGACGCAATGTTTAATAACGCCATAACTGGAAAAGATAAACTATGTGGACCAGTTTTTAGTACTTTAAATAGTTCACCGACTTGTTCCTCATCTTTAGCAATTTTTTGAAAATCATTTTTTGTAATATAACTTGTAAGGATTGATTTTTTATCGGAAGGATCGACTACTGAATACTTTAGTGACTGTTCATCTATAAATTCTATATAAAATTTTCCAGGCTTAACCTGAGTATCCGATGACATTAAAACCAATTCATACCCCATTACTTTATTTAGGAAAGCCGAGGATTTTTTAAAAAAATAACTATTAACTCTTTTATAAAAAACGGAATTTCTTGTAAACAAGGTAGTACTATCAATTCTCTTGGGCAAATTATAATTTTTTATAGACAAAAGACGAGAGCTCAAAGATCTCAAAATCCTAGCGCCTCTAAGCAATATACCAATGCCTCTAAGCCACATAGGACGTACTTTATTGCTAGTAATAGGTATTTCTTTTATGAAATCAATGTTACCCAAACAGCATTTATGAATATCTTCCTGTACCCCCTCATACATCGCATCAAAAAGAACAACTGGCTCATACGTTCCGGAGTCTCTCAATACCTTGGCAACACGGAACATCTCTTTAAAATGAGTAGATATGTGTACAAATAAAAGAACTCTTTTCTTCAATTTAACTTACCTGTAGTTATTCCAAACGCTCAAAAAATTAATAGTTATCTATTAATTATCTCAGTTAAGTGATCGGGTAGTTCTGCTGTATCCTTCTTGGGAATCGGTCGTATAATGCTCCAGCTTAGCCTGGGTCGTAATAAAGATTCTGGCCAGGATTGCTTCCAATCTCCTCGAACGCCAACAGGCAAACAGTCATCAATAACCTTCATTGACAAGCAATCTTCAATCCAAACAGCTTGATTTGCAGAAGTATCCAGTTTAATGCTTATAAGATAAGTCCCTTCATTTAAAAACTCCTTGGGTATTGTAACTACCTGAGTATAAATCCCTACCTGACGTGCCGTACTTTGTACTGCTAAATTATCCATACTACAAAAAAGTTTTACCCCATCCGCAGTCGAGACATAGATCGAGGTATTCAGAATTTGCTCTTTTTCCAGCACCTCAAATTTTATTTCAATATTAATGTTTTCATTTACTGAATATTTCTCCTGTACTACACCCTCATCGTTGAGTAGCTTACAAGAAAGTATCCTTGCACTTCGATCTATTCCGGGTGCATTCATTAGGTTATTAATCCAGGTTTTTGTTGCACAAAGGGAAACGTTGGACTCTTCGGATAATTTGACTTTTTCTATTGAGTCGGAACTTGAACCTGGCATACCGAGATCTATTAACGGAGCATCATCTATTTCTTCTTTAGGGACAATAACCTTGCTACCGATAACCTGGCCATGTGACATTTCAATCGTTTTACTGCAAATAGACTCGATTGCTTTCATATCATGGCTAACGAATATAACTGTTCTGCCATCATTAGCTACTTCAAGCATCTTTTCTTTACATTTTTTTTGAAACCCACTATCTCCAACAGCAAGAACCTCATCAATAAGGAGGATTTCTGATTCCAAATGAGCAGCCACTGCAAATGCCAAACGCATATACATACCTGATGAGTAGCGTTTTACAGGAGTATCTATCTGTTCTCCCAATTCAGAAAACTCTAAAATATCTTTAAAACGCGCATTAATCTGCTGTCGTGTCATTCCGTTAATGGCTGCATTTAGATAAATGTTGTCGCGTCCGGAAAGTTCCGTATGAAAACCTGTTCCCACTTCGAGAAGACTAATTAAATGTCCTTTATAACGAAATTCCCCATGAGAAGGTGCAGTAATGCGAGATAAAATTTTAAGTAATGTGCTTTTCCCTGAGCCATTTTGGCCAATTAGTCCTATTCTTTCACCGGGTTTAATTTCAAACGAAACATCCTTAAGCGCCCAGAAATAACCTGGCGGAAGATCAAGGGTTTGTTCCCTGGAAACAACATGATGAGCCGAATTAGTCGTATCTTCTTCTATTCCGATTTCTTTCTTTAATTTTAAAAAAGACCTGGCTTGTTTTATCATCTTCTCATACAAGGTACCGCCATAAGTCGCACGGGTACCCAACCGATATAACTTGCACAAATTATCAGCTTTTATTATCCAATTCATATTGCGTCTACTAATGATTGTTCATGCTTTCTAAAAAAACAAAAGCCTAAAATGAACACTGTTACTGCAGCAATTAACCCGAAAGAAAATTGCTCAAAACTCGGCCACTCACCTTTTAGAGCGTATCGATAAGAAGAAATAATCATGCTCATAGGATTAAATTCATACCAATAACGTAACCAATGCGGAGAAGCTGAAACAGGATACATGATAGGATTTGCAAAATAATATAATTGCAGTGCCAAAGGCACAAAAAGCTTAACATCTCTATATCGAGTGCTTAAAGGTGCCAGAAGAAGTCCTAATCCCATGGCAAACATAGCCTGTGTAGCCAGTAAAATAGGAAACAGAACAAAAAGATGATAATGAAGTCGATGATAAAATAAAGCACAAATTATTACTAAGCCAAAACCTACAAGATAATCAACAGCAGATGACAGCGTATACGAACCACCCAATAATAGTCTGGGAAAATAGATTTTTGAAACGAGCCCAGCATTACCCTCTACTGAACCCATTGTAAGATTTATCATCCCCATAAAAGCATACCATGGTATGATAGCAACTAAATAAAAAAGCAGATAGGGCAATCCATCGGATGGTATTTTAATCATTACACCAAAAACAAAAGTAAAAACACCTACTGTAATGATTGGAGATATTACAATCCAACCGAACCCCAAAACTGTTTGTGAATAACGAACTTTAATATCTCTGGCAGTAAATACCCAGAGCAATATGCGATAGTGCCACAAGTCTTTTAAATAAGTGCTTAATGGTTGCATATCACCTGCTCGAACCACTGTTTCTTTCAATATTCTTTCCGAACTCATAATTGCTATATTACCTATTATTAAGTTGCTTCAGTTAGCGATTTACTACTCTCGAGAATAGATGTCAAACATTGAATTACCCTGTCAATGTCTGTAGAACTGAGATTTGAACCTGAAGGTAAACAAAGTCCTTGCTCAAAAAGATAATCAGAGACACTGAACGATTCCGCGTGAGGATAATAAGTCGCACCAGAAAACAGAGGCTGTCTATGCATAGGTTTCCAGGTTCTTCTTGCTTCAATACGGTATTCACTTAATTTTTTAATGACAGTGACCGGATCTGCTGTACTGGATTGTGGATCAATTAACATCGTTGATAGCCAATGCGTACTTCTTCCCTGTTTAATTTCAGGCATCATTTCTACCGCTCTATGCTGCCCTAATACTTCTTTATAACGATTATAAATAGCTATCCGGGAAGCAACTCTTTTTTCCAGTACTCGTAATTGACCTCGTCCTATTCCCGCTAATACATTACTCATGCGGTAATTATAACCAATTACACTATGTTCATAATGATAAGCTGGATCCCGTGCTTGAGTTGATAAAAATCTTGCACGTTCGATTAATGACTCATCATTCGACACCAGCATACCTCCACCCGATGTCGTAATGATTTTATTTCCATTGAATGAAAAAACCCCGAGTTTTCCAAAAGTCCCACTGGCTTGATTATTGTAAGTCGCCCCCAGTGATTCAGCGGCATCCTCAATAATAGGAACCCCATAGTGATCACATAATTGACATAATGCTTCATAGTTAGCGCTTTGCCCATACAAGTTAACAATGATTACTGCCTTGGGTAACCGGTTTGTGGCAGCCGCTTCTTTAAGCGCACGCTCTAAAGCCACGGGCGACATATTCCATGTATCTGGATCAGAATCAATAAAAACAGGGGTTGCTCCTTGATAAAGGACTGGATTCACTGTAGCGACAAAGGTAAAGCTGGAGACAAATACGGTATCAGCTGCTTTAACCCCAAGTAATACCAAAGCAAGATGAATTGCTGCTGTTCCTGAGCTTAAGGCAACAGCGGCCTTTACATTGACATATTCAGCAATTTCTTTTTCAAAAGCATCTACATTTGGCCCTAAAGGAGCCACCCAATTACTAGTAAACGCTTCCTGGACATATTGTTGTTCATGTTCACCAATGTGGGGGGTTGATAATAGAATATTAGAAGATAATTCTCGGCGATGAATTAATCGGGTTGGCTTTCCATTCTTATCAACAAGTGGAATATGATCTAACTCATATTTCTCCATGAGGTGAAAAGCTTCCTGTATTGTTCCTGATTGAGGTAGCGACTTTGAGGAAAGGCTAGGTAATTCTGCCAGAGTAGTCTCTAAGGGATATTCTTTGAGCAACAATCGCCGGACATCACCATCCGTTACCGTTCTCACAAGACGATCATTATCGTCAACTAATAGCAGAACACCCTGAGCAGTTTCATCCAGCTTACCAAGCGTCTGCTTTAATGTATAATTCTTTTTAACAAATAATGTCTCTATATTTAACATTGTTCTTCCTCAAACTGCTGGAACGCCCTTGACTATTTCGTTTGCTTCTACATCCCGAATAACTACGGCACCCGCAGCAACAGTGGCTCCATCGCCTATCCTGACACCTGGCAAGACGACTGCTCCGGCTCCAATCAAAACCCTGTCACCAATGACAACATTGCCTCCAAGTGTGCTATTAGGAGCAATATGCGAATAGGAACCAATCTTGACTTCATGATCAACTACAGCACTATGGTTTATTATGCAACCTTCCCCGATACTACTCTCAGGCGCCAAAATTGCATTTGCTGCTATGAAAGTTCCTGAGGCTATCTCCGCAGTTTTGGCTATTACAGCTGTTGGATGGATAATAGTAAGTAAGGAAGCACTTTTCGATAAGCTACGATAAATTTTCTCACGCACCAGATTATTACCAATTGCCACATGAACATTCGTGTTAATAGCATCCAATGAATGAGGAGCTGCCTTGACAACATATCCAGCCACTGCTTTGCCTGTCAACAAAGGATTGTTGTCATAAAGCTTAACTTTATAGTGCTTTCCAGAAAGTTCAAATGCATCAAGCACAACCTTGCAATGCCCTCCTCCTCCTAATATTACTAATTCACTAGTATGCATTACATTTACTCAATATATCAGGATCTAAAGAGACAGTTCTCAGTAGATTGTAACAGCGCTCACTCGTCTGGCCATCGCCATAAAAATTACTGCATGCTATTTTTTTTGTCGATAAGACCTTTTTGAGTCCAAATAGAATCGATTCAACATCTGTTGCCACATCAATTACATTATCTCCTCGTTCACGTAATTGCTGTCTACTGCCTACATTAATAACAAGCAAATTATAAGAAGCCGCTTCGATAATGCCACTACTGGAATTTCCTAACATCACATCTACATTAGCTAAACAATCCAGGTAATCTTGCCTTTGCATATGTTTAATAATACGAATATCAGCATGCCCTTGATAATCGTTGAGAGCATTCCGAATAAAATGGCCGCCAGCATCAGAATTTGGTTCGAGAATTATCAATTGTAATTCTAATTGCAAAGCAGCAAAAATAATGTTCTCAAACTGAGATTTCACCTCGTAATATTCTTGCACTACCGGATGAAAAACGAGTAAAGCAAACTGCCTGCAAGGATCCAGGTTGTATTGTCTACAGAAGTGATTTCGATCACAAGGTTTATAGCTGGCAATTTCATCCAGGCCAGGAGCCCCCACCAGGAAAACAGTGCTTTCCTTTTCTCCCATCTTAATCAATCGCTGATAAGCTGCTTGTGTTGCTACGAAATGATAATGGGATAATTTGGAGACAGCATGACGAATCATTTCATCAACAGTTCCCGAACGTTCACCACCATGAATGTGAACGATAGGAATATTTAAATGAACAGCCGCCAAAGCACCGGCTAGCATTTCACCTCTATCGCCTAACAATAGAACAATATCGGGCCGTTGCTGTTCAAACAGTTCCGTCATTGCAATAAGCCCATAGCCTATAGACTTGGCCATTGTTGAATGAGTCGCTGTGTCTACATCAATAGGAATTTGTCCACAGATATTAAAGCCATCAGCAATTATTTCATTGATAGTATTACCATACAAAGACGACAGATGCATGCCTGTGACACAAATAGATAAATCTATATCAGAGGCAGCTTCTAGCCGCTTAAGCACAGCACGCATTAATCCATAGTCAGCACGTGTGCCTGACACATAGCAAATTTTTCTCATTACGCCTCAATATGTTCCCATTGTAAAGTGCTACCAGCATTTAGATTAACCGTTAGTCGTTTACCGATTACTTCATGGAGTTTTGCAGGGTTAATCCCAGTTCCAGGACGAAGTAAAATCAGGTCGTCTTTAGTCAATCGTGTCCCTTGAGGCAATTCATATTTTAAAGCTACGCTTCTACGCACCAAATCCCGAATGGGAAGTTCGTTTTGCGTAGGTTGCTTTAAGCCTTCTCCCAAAGCAGATTCTGCATCTCGAATCTCTTTAACCATCTTTAAAAATTCTTCAGGAACCATCGAAGCTGCGTGATCAGGTCCAGGCAAAGATTGGTCAAGAGTAAAGTGTTTTTCAATTATCTTTGCCCCCATAGCAGTCGCCATAAGCGGAACCAAAATGCCTAAGGTATGATCTGAATAGCCTACAGGAAGGCTAAACTCATTTGCCAGCGTTTGCATTGCTTTCAAATTTACATCTCTGTAAGCAGCTGGGTAGTTCGAGGTACAATGAAGTAAAGTCAACTTATTTTTTAATTCGGCACCATAAAAAGGTTGTATTGTATCAACAGCCGCCTTGACTTCCCTTAAATCACTCATTCCAGTAGACATAATAAGCGGCAAGCTTGTTTTTGCAAGATATTCTAAAAAAGGTAAATTGGTAATTTCACCTGATGGAATTTTTAGACGGCGGACTCCTAAAGAAATTAAAAAATCAACAGACTCTTCATCAAAAGCCGTGGACATGAATTCAATACCTAATGAATCGGCTAACTCAACCAATATACAATGATCGTCTTCAGAAATTTCCAAAGCCTTAAGCATATCGTATTGAGTTGAATGCACTGAATTTCTTTTTTGATATTGTGCTTGTTCTGCTGTCTTGTTAACTAAGGAGTCAGCCTTAAATGTTTGAAACTTAACTGCATTAGCCCCTGTTTCCTTCGCTGCATGGATTAATTCCTTGGCTAGATTAATATCACCATTATGATTAACACCTGCCTCAGCAATTATAAAACAACTCATGTCACTACCTCTTCTTCCTTTAATTCCATTAGTTTTTCGGCTAAAGCCCAATCCAGGGGAGTATCGATATCAATAGCTTCACGAGGATCTTCAATAAGCAACGCTTTGGTTGGTTCACTATAAAGGCTATTATTTAGCAGGATTTGCTGGGTACTTGCTAAATAGATAGAACCATTTAGTTGGTAAAGGGTTGAATCAGATAAATCCCATGCTTGACTACTGGGAATTAAATTACCTTGCCTATCTATTATTTTAAACCAGGCAGGTTTTACTGCTGATATATGAACAGAAACAACACTATTACTATTTTTTTTGTGCAATTCAACTGCTTTCACAATAGAATTCGGAGAACGAAAAGGAGATGTCGGCTGTAACAAAAGGACGCTATCAAAAAACCTGTTTTGAGCCTCGTAACGTCTGATGGTATCCACAACAGCATGGATCACATCTGATAAATCATCGGCAAGGTTTTTTGGCCGTAACCACGGAACAGATGCTCCGTATTTTAAAGCTGTCTCCGCAATATTCGGACAATCTGTAGAAACCAAAATCTCATCACAAATTAAAGATTGTTGTGCGGCACGAATGGTATGCGCAATCAGTGGAAGACCTGCAAGGAGCTTTGTATTCTTGCCAGGTACCCTCTTGGAACCAGCACGCGCAGGAATAATTGCTAAAATTTTCATTTACTATCCTAGAGCTTCATAAACTGTTGGATTACCTTTAATCCAACTTCTCCACTTTTTTCTGGATGGAATTGACAACCATAAATATTTTCATGCCGAATAACGGCGCTAATAGCCTGGCCATTATAATAAGTATCAGCAAGCCGCTTAGCTGGATTTTTTGGTACCGCCATATAAGAATGGACAAAATAAACTGAAGAGGCTTGAGACAAATCATTTAAAATGGAATCAGTCCAGCTTCCACCATGCTCTGTTGGATACAATTCATTCCAACCAATATGAGGAATCTTATGAGGCTCTCCATTTACTCCCTGGGCAGGGATTGAAGTAACCTCCCCTTCAATTAAATTCAAACCAGAATGAGCACCAAATTCATTACTTGTGCTTAACAACATTTGCATCCCCAGGCAAATCCCTAAAAAAGGCTTGCCTTGACTTACGAACCCCCCTATTGGCTGAATAAAATCAAGCTCCCGTAAACCTTTCATTCCATCAGCAAAAGCGCCAACACCAGGTAAAATTAATCTATCAGCAGAGCATATATCTTCAGGAGTCTTAGCAAAATGAACCTTAATATCGAAATGGCTGAAAGCACGTGCCACACTGAGCAAATTACCAACACCATAATCTATAATTGAAACTGAGCTCATAGCTTCCTCACATGAATATTGTTGTCCAATGCTATTTGTCTTACCTCGGCAAAAGTGCTTCGCTTATAATGAAGTAAGTCAGCCATAGCAATAGCATCTGCATGGCCAGTGAGCACTGCAGGCAGTAAGTCTTCCGCCTTTCCCATGCCACCGCTTGCTATAATGGGAATGCTTACCGCATCTGAAACCTGTCTTATTAGCTCAAGATCAAAACCCTTACGAGTACCTTCTTGATCAATTGAAGTCAGCAAGATTTCTCCAGCACCGAATTCTTCTCCATTTCTTGCCCAATCAATCACATCCATACCGGTATGTTCCCGGCCATTATCTGTCATTACCTCCCAACGTCCGCTGGAAAGTCGCTTGGCTTCAATGGACAATACCATGCATTGTGAACCAAAACGGCGAGAAATTTCAGTAATTAGTGAAGGATTCTTCGTTGCAGCAGTATTGACAGCAACCTTATCGGCACCACAGCGAAGCAACTGCTTCGCATCATCAATACTACGAATACCCCCACCAACAGTGATGGGGATAAAAACATTCTCTGCTGTCTTTTTAACAATATCGGATAAATTATTACGTCCGTACAGGCTTGCAACGGTATCCATGTAAATAAGTTCATCTGCACCCGTAGCATAGTAGTGCATGGCAAATTCATTTGGATTTCCTACAACCCTTAAGCCCTCTAGATGCACTCCTTTAATCAGATTGGGGCCTTTAATATCCAGGCGTGCTATCAAGCGGATATTACTCATACTTTCTCCAAGTAATCAGCTTCAGTTTTTGCAAGGTTAGTTACTTGATGACGCAACATCCATTGCCCATCTTCATATTTCCAAAGATGAGGTGATCTGAAAGTATCAGTAAGTGCCATAAAATAAGCTCTATCCATAATAGGCTGCTCAAATAGCTTGGAAGCAACAGGAAAATCTTTAGGATTAATGCTTAAATACTTGAAAATTTCTTCAGCGAAGCGCTCAGGAAACTCCGTGTCAAAACGTTTAACAAGCGCCACGCCTTCCTCACGAGTAATGTCACCAGAACGGATTTCCTGAGAAGCATCATAGGTCGCCCGACCAATCCCAAATTTGGTCAACGTAGTGAAGTAATGAAAATCATCAATTTTATCATCAATACTGTTATATTTGCTGTAAGTTCCTGGCGTTCTTTCAGGTGAAGCCTCAAAACCACCATGCTCAACTGAATAATAATAACAACTTTGTGGATGCCATTTGAGATAATAACCTAAATAATGAACCTCAATTTCTTGCTCTTCAATCTGTTGTGGATCAGCAGGCAGGTAAGCATCAAGGTCACTCTCTGTAAGCCCGAAACTATTTTTTAAATCATATACGGAGGTGCCCCCTAAAAATATTTTACTTTTATCCTCAGCAGTAAAGTAACGCCAATCTCGCTTGGCTGATTCCGTATCACCTATCGGGTTACCATACTCAGCTTCATTTTCTCCATAAACAACAAGCTTGATTTTATGCAACAAAGCCATCTTTGGGGCGTAGGCTTTCTGTCCTATCATAAAGGGTTGAAAAGGATGAAATAAATTTTCCACTGCCAAACGGGTTAATAACCGATGAACACGACCGTTGGGGGTAAACAAATGGTTATCAAAGCCTGCGTGAATCCAGGACTGAAAATTGCGCCAACCCCATGGAGTATACATATGAGGTGCCCATGTGACCGTCAATGGATGCATGCCATACTTATATTTCAATACATGCGCAGCATAAAAACTATCCTTACCGCCTGAACCAGGAACAACACAGTCATAAGAGCCATCCTTGCTTCTAAAGCGGTCACATAGCTCACGTAACTGCTGATCTCTATCTTCCCAATTAATAGTTTGCCGCTTACGTTCTGCAACTCGGCAAGCATCACAAATGCCTTGTTCATCAAAATGAATAGTCTTCTTTTGCGATTCTTTTTTGTGCTCATATTCTACTGCAGAGTTAGGTCTTTGATTGGAGATAACACAGCTTCTACAAAACTCTACATTAAGAGGCAAACCATACTTGGTTCCTAATTTATCCGGGTTTTGCATAAAATTATCGAGCGCTATAGGCTGTGGAGATAAAATTCTTTCCATTGCGTGTGACCTTCTTCTTGTAAATTGGCTAATGTAACATAACCTCCTTGCTTATTAAATAGAAGTAGCCTATCCAATATAGATTACAAAGAATAGTCGCATAATAAGGTCAATTGGGGATATACTTTCCCAATGTTTATAAGTTGGAAGACTGCATGTCCTTAAAGGCCATGTATAATGACATTGCAAATCGCTATGCCACTGCCGATCAGTTCGGCTCTATCAGCCAAAGTCACCGTTCAGCCATAGCACAGATTAAGAGAGAGCATTTGGGGTTACGGCCTCACTATAAGGTACTGGATTTTGGTGTAGGTAATGGCGCTTTTCTTGATAAATTAAGAGAGGTCATGCCTAAAGCTGATTTCACTGGCATTGATATTTCAAGTGAAATGTTAGACTGTGCTCAGAAAGTACTGCCTTTGACAGCCATTGAAGCAAGCGCTACTGAAGCCAGTCGCTACCTCCCCCACCACAGTCAGGATTTAGTGCTTGCCCACTTCATTAACGCCTATATTCCTATCCATACTTTATTTAATGAGGCTAATTTGTTGACTCGGGCAAACGGCTATTTTTCTCTGATTACTACTACTTATGAATCCTTTCCTGTCGCACAACGCTATTTAGCTGATTTTATTACTCAAGGCTCACTAGTAAGCACAGTCATCGGCCATTATTATAAGACAATGATAAAAAGCAGCACCGTCGCCTCAGGATTGGATGAATTAATGCATGTCTTTACTCAACATCAGTTTAAAGTCCTGCGCCATGAGCGGCTATACATTCCAATCATGTTGAAGGATATTGATGAATTGATTAAATTTGGGATAGAAGGAACCTGGTTTTTAAATAACCTGACTGTCAGAATGCTGCCTAAAAACTTCCTTCTCACACGGTTGAAGCGTCTTTTTAGTCAAATTTTTACCTTTCCCTATCATGATACCCATATAATCGATGTGATATTAGCCAAAAAATGATTTTAACCCCCACATTTGACTAGAGTTTGTTGACATTCAACTTAAACTGCTCACTTCCCGCGCTTTATGCAATAACGCCGCTTTATGCGCGGGATCCACGCAAACCACACGAAACTAACCATCCTCCAAGGTTTGAGACTAGATTCCGCGCATAAAGCGCGGAACGTAGGCTCTGGTTCCAATTGTCAACAGAACCTAGCTTCGCCCATAGATGTCTTCAAACCTGACGATGTCATCTTCCCCCATGTATTCCCCGCTTTGTACTTCAATCATAACAAGCGGGATCACGCCTGGGTTCTCCAGGCGATGCTTGTGGCCTGCAGGAATATAAGTGGACTCATTAGTATCAATAAACATCTCTTTTTCGCCATTAATTACTTTTGCCATCCCGCTGACCACAATCCAATGCTCGCTTCGATGGTAGTGCATTTGCAGGCTGAGACTCGCATGGGGTTTCACCTCTATCCGCTTAATTTTAAAACGAGTCCCCTCTTCGAGCACCGTATAGCATCCCCAGGGTCGATGAACAGTCCGGTGCACTTTATGCGCTTCATGCCCTTGTGCTTTTAATTGGGAGTAAATAGCTTTAACATCCTGAGCACGCGACTTATCGGCTATCAATAAAGCATCCGGTGTGTCAATAATAAAAAGATTCTCTACCCCCAGCGCACCAATCAGACGATCCTGGCTTCGAATATAGCAATTGGCTACATCCTGAAGCAATGCCTCCCCTTCCACCCGATTACCACATGCATCAGGCTCAGCCAGATCACCCATAGCACTCCATGAACCTATATCACTCCAACCAATATCGCATGGAACCACCGCCACATTGGCGGATTTTTCGATAACGGCATAATCAATTGAAATATCAGGTACCTGTCCGAAACCTTGAGCATCAAGTTCAAGTTGAGCAAAGCCTTCACCAGTTGCCAGGCGCGATAACTCCATACAACGCTTTGTAGCTAACAGGACTTCAGGGTAGTGTAACTCTATTTCTCCAAGCACAACGCCTGCTGTAAAGCAAAACATGCCGGCATTCCAATAAAAACGCTCAGAACTAATATATTCTCTGGCATCCTCTACAGAGGGTTTTTCCACAAATCGTAGCACCTGATTCCCTTCAGCTTCGATATAACCATAGCCAGTTTCAGGACTTTCAGGGTGGATGCCAAATGTAACCAGTTTGCCTTGTCCTGCAAGCGCAATTGCTTTGATTACTGCATCGACAAAAGCAGTTTGACTTGAGATTAAATGATCAGCAGGCAATACAAGCATCAGGGCATCATCACCATAAGCTTCCCTGACATGTAATGCAGCAGCCGCTATGGCAGCAGCTGTATTACGGCCAAAGGGTTCCAAAATAAATGACAAATTGACTGCCGCATTAATTTCACGGTATTCATCTTCTGTTTTAAAAAACAGCTCACGATTAGTAACTGTAAGAATTTCCTCAACACCCGGCAGCATTGACCCTCTCAAGAAAGTCTTCTGCAGCAAACTTTGACCATCATTAAGACGTATAAACGGTTTGGGGTGCAGCTCTCTGGAAACGGGCCATAGCCGCGATCCAGCGCCACCGCATAAAATGGTTGGTATCAAAGTGGGCATCATTGTTCCTGTTCTTGTCAGAAGAAAATCATTTAATAGTGATAGGTTGATTTAGGTTGCCAGTTTATCATAAACCTAAATTATCACGTTTAAAAACCCGATCTGCCCTATAGCTTGAGCGTACAAGAGGACCTGAAGCAACCTCATAAAACCCTTTTTTCAGGCCAATTTCACGAAATTCAAGGAATTTTTCTGGCGTCACATAACGTGCGACGGGTAAATGATTTCGGGTGGGCTGCAAATATTGCCCTAAAGTTAAGATATCAACATCCTGGGCACGTAAATCATCCATTGTTTTGATAATTTCTTCATCTGTCTCCCCTAATCCCAACATCAGGCTGGTTTTAGTCAGTACATCCGGACGATATCGTTTTGCATAAGCAAGCACATTTAATGTCTGCCAGTAGCCTGCACGATTATCCCTGACAGGATGGGTTAAACGCTCTACCGTTTCAACATTTTGTGCAAATACATCTACGCCACTGTCTAATAGTATGGCAATACTTCCTTCTACCCCCTGAAAATCCGGTGTTAAAGCTTCAATTTTAGTATCCGGGCATCGGAGTTTAATCGCGCGGATAGTATCTGCATAGTGCATCGCACCACCATCAGACAAGTCATCCCGATTTACTGAGGTTAATACCACATAGTCAAGCTTCATTAACGCGACAGTATTGGCTGTATTTTCAGGCTCCTTAGCATCCAGCCAGCCATGAGGGTTACCTGTATCAACAGAGCAAAAACGGCAAGCACGCGTACAAACTGCCCCCATCAGCATGATAGTTGCAGTACCATGAGACCAACATTCAGCAATATTAGGGCATTTAGCTTCCTCGCAAACCGTAGCAAGGCTGTGCTTCGTTACTTCATCCTTTACCTGCTTATAAGCCGGAGTTGTTTGGGTAACCATACGAAGCCATTTTGGTTTGGGTAAACGTTGAGAAGAATCCCCAGTTGACTTAATTCCATCCTTGATGGCAACTACCCCATTTACCGTACGATATTTTTGGCCGCTCTCGATAACAACCGGAATATCAGTTAATTTGCTCATATTCATACCAATCAATCGGAATGCACCGATGATCCCAAATCAGCAGGTTCAGATCAAGCTAATTGATAAAAACCTATCATATCACAGCTTAAAATGACTAAAATGGATTTGTATTAAGTGCTACAACACAGTTTCGACCATGAGACTTTGCCTCGCGTACCGCTTGATCTGCACGCATAAACAACGTTTCCAGACTGTCTCCATGCTGAAAACTTGATAAACCAAAGGATACAGTAACGTTAATCTTGGTTTCTTGATAATAAAATGAATACTCCTCAATCGCACTGCGTAGCCCTTCGGTCACTTTAACTGCGTCATTTAAGCCTGTATGTTCAAAAATAAATACAAATTCCTGACCGGAATAACGGGCAATAAAATCAACCGCTCTGACAGAAGATCTGAAAAGTCCTGCTATCTCTTTCAGGATCATATCACCAGCGAGGCATCCATAGTTGTCATTGATAGACTTAAGCCCATCAACATCAGCAATTGCAAGCGATAACTCCCCAAAGCCTCTCTTCCACCGCTGATAAGCCTCTACAATATGTTCATCATAGGATTTTCTATTTGGCAACCCGGTTAAGCTATCCTGATTACTTCTTAATTTATCAAGAGACAGCATGTTTTTTATTTCTTCCGCTGCCCGCTCTGTTTCCATTAACTTATCTTGCAGAAGCATCAAACAGCGCTCATATTCTGTCCGTTTTTTTTCCGCATTTTCGCTATAATTCTTGATACCCTCTTCGATGGAAGCCAAATGTGTTCCAACTTTGCTTGATAATTCTTCAATAGTACGAGCGCTATCCATATAACTTTTAATTTCCAGGATATTAAATTCGACGTCCTTTTCCAGTTGCGCAGTTTCTTGTCTGACCTGGTTCTGGTCATCCTGGAGTAATCTGGAATAATTACTGAAATCTCTTAAATGATCAGCAAATCCATGTAAAAAAATTTTCAACCGATTTTGTTCAGCATTAAAAGCTTCAGTAATCAATTGAGTAAGTGACTCAATAACATCACCAAGGGATTCCTCTGTTAAAGATTGATCCAAGGTCGTCTTGAGCATTTTTATTTGGGAAGATAAATAATTTAATACAGGCAGGTGTTCAGTAATTTGATACAAATTCGCGTTGATACGACTATTAATAATAGGCTGCATCATATCTACAATTTTCCGTTTTGAGTGTTGATTGAGCATAACAAATTCCTTCTTCTTATCTCATCTCTTCTTTTTTAAATATTCAAGCATTAACCGAATATGAGAGCCATCGCATAAGGGTGGCTCCTTAGTCTCCTTACAGCTACAAAAATAAACTGTCTCTGTAAGTATAGCCTTATATTCAACAGCTTGGGGGCAATGATGACTTCTATCGCATAAAGGCTGCTTCTTGCTTTTCCCACAACCGCACCAATAATAGGTATGTCCCTCCTCTACTTCATAAGGAGTAGGGAAAAATGGGGGTTGACGTTTTTTGCTAGCCATTAGCCTCCTCTAAGTTCATTACCCCCAGCAACACGGAGCAGTTTCACTTACTTATTTCACCATGTTACGCACGTGCATAGTATGAGTTATTTCAAAACACTTCTTCTTTTTATCAACCAGGCCAGGATCAGGACTAAAAGCAATACCACTGCAGAAACAAAAAACTGTGAAAATCCTTGTGGGTAAAAAATAAGAAACAGAGCAATGACCGCCAGACTTAGTTGCGCAGTCTTAGTCAGCAAAGTTTGGTGTTTTTTCAAACGCCCATAATCTTTCAAAAAAATAAGAATTAATATAAGAATGAGTAAGGGTAATAAATAGACCACTTGATAAGTAATTTGAAAAGCAACGATTTTAAACATGGAGAACTGTTGACCAGAGAGCCATTGCTCAAAAACAAGCGCGAAATTAGGCATGCAAATTTGCTGATAGGCTTGCAGAATGATAGCACTAAAACTTGCCAGGGTCAGGATTATTAACAATGGTTTTTTAAAGCCTTTTAAAGAACCCTTAAACAAATAAGCAAGGAGCGCCAAACCAGCTAAAATTCCAGGGACACGAAGCCAGTGCAGATATTGATAAAAGAAGGGGGCGTGCACTTGCTGAATATAATGAACCAGACCAGCAACTATAATAAATACAATCCCAATCGCTAACTGTGAGGAACGTTTCCCCCCTAACCACACAAATGAAAACAATGCCAGGACTCCAAACAGTGAACAAGGGTTTAAACCATCCGTTATCGCCGTCATCAGGAGGAACGGTACTGCAGAAGGCTGAAATGTCAAACTGGTTTCAAGCCAGTTAGCATTAGCCCATTGCCTTAATACCTTAATTGTTTCAGGGTTTAAATCGCCTGTTGTACTAATCTGCTCGTAACAATAGTTCAAACCGCGTAATAATTGTTTTCCGCTGGTTTGTGCCTCTGTAAATCCTGTCCAGCGCGAATCACAAAAAAAGATCGAAGGTACAATAAAATCCCCAGCTTGCTGCTGTTTTAAGTATTTGGAAAACAGTGCCAAAGCCTCTTTATCCTGATTAATCATATGGCGATGGACATCCAGCCAAGGCATTTGAGGCTCAAGTTGGTGAAAAAACTCGTCTGCCTTGTGACAATGAGGACATGTGGAAGATAAGAATAAATCCACCCGAATTTTGATTTCCCTGTCTTGCTGTTGTGTGAACCATGTAGTGGCTGAGGCAGTAGTAGCCCAACTTATGGCAACAGAGTAAAAAAGAATGCCTAATATTAATTTCAACACGCCCCGCATACCTGTTTCCTCATTAGCACATAATATTTCTCACTATACAACATTGGTGGTTTATTGAAAGCAGCGGTATCGAGGACAACAGGAAAAATCATACTTATTATGCTATGTAATAGAGTCTGTTGACAACTCACCTACCGCTACGTGCTGCGGCTTGTCCGCTGGAACACGATCTTCCTCTCATCATTGAGCATTAGTCCAAGCATTGCAAGCTCGTTTTATACTTGGTGTCAGAACCGTTATATTATGAATTTGTTCTTATTATTCAATGAATTATATAGAGCAGCTTTAATTCGACCATCTACTGGATGCCGCGGACAAGCCGCGGCACGTAGCAAGGGTCGCGCTGCCTCGTGAAAGATTCCGGGACATCCCAGTCCCCGAAATCGACTCGCCAACGCGCGAAGCTAAAGGCCCTGGCCGTCCTGCGTCCGTTAATGTTTGCTCTATACGAGCAAAGCATTTGCCTCCCACAATGACTGACGCCTTGTCGTATGCCTTATATTTTTCCTTCGGAAAAACATCCGGCTCTAAGGCTACCAGGGACTACTCGCCAGCGCCTTCGGCTCTCCATGGCTCGCAGCGGCGGTAGGGGAATGTCAACAGACCTATTTCAAATTTAATAAGTATGAATATAATTTTCCAGTTGCTCAATAACCCTGGTTTTATCCTCAAGCAAATGAAATAACAGATCACCGATTGAAAGAATAGCAACCAGATTATCCTGCTCTGAAATTAAAACATGGCGCCGCTTCGTCTGGGTAATTACTTCCATTGCTTTTTCAACAGGGTCAAATAGATTCAATATCTTTACTGCAGTATAAGCGACCTGAGCTGCTGTGAGTTTATTCGGATCCAGTCCTTGATACAAACAAGAGCGAATAACATCCCGTTCACTGACAATACCAATCGGCTTCACTTTATCTCCTATAACCAAAGCACCAATATCTTGATCTGTCATTAAATTAACACACTCACTCACAGTAATATCAGGTTGAATATAAACAATCGGCCGTCTCGGCTGTGGCAAGGCAGAAAAAATCAGGTGAGCCATAATACACTCCCTTTAACTACTCTCCCAGAAGTAAGTTAGATAAGAACATTATTAACTCCGAACAGGAGAACATTTAGTACATTTACATATTGTAATATAGCACAAGAATATTAGGGGTATTTTGTAGAGGGGGATTCCGCGGTCAATGTTCATACCGCGGAATCCAGGAGAAGGTGTATTTACGATACTATCTAGGGTGAATTTAGCTGACTACTTTCCAGGAGCCATCTGCCTGACGACAGGCTTTGCCATAAATTTGTTGTGGCTTGCCGCCTATGATCGCCTTGGTGATATATTCACGACAGGGTTGGTTATTGGTGTAATACGTTCTTGTTGGTTTTACGGTATACTGATTGCCAGTATCCGGATTTTGCCAGCCAACTGCACGTCCTGTTGGCGCTGTTTCTAATGCCTTTTGCATCTCTAATCGATCAAGACGATCCATAGTCCGGCCAATATTACCGCCTAAATAAGCACCCAGTAAGGCACCGCCAGCAGCAGCGGCAACCTTACCTGAGCCACCACCAAATTGACTGCCAATAAGCCCACCCACAACACCACCTGTAAGTGTACCGACCCCTTCATTATTGATTTGCGTACATCCTGTAATAAAAATAGATAAAGATAACGCTAACAATGTTAATTTTTTCATGTGTTCACCTGAATCTCATTAGTAAAATCGGTGGCTATTCTAGCACCTAGTCTAGATATTATCCATAATTAAGAGCAAGGCGGGTGCAACCCATATAGGCAAAAAAGAACTGCTACTGAAGACTGAAGCAGGTTAACGGTTATAAGTGATCTTTTTCATGACCATTCTAAATTTGCCCGTATGAGGGTTGCACCCGGGCAATGCCTGCTTTACGCCTGCCGAACACGTGGTGATAATTGACAAAGTAATTCGTAAGCTATTGTTCCTGCAGACAAAGCAATGGATTCTACCGGAATATGTTGACCCCATAATTCGACCGGATCATCAATAGTAACTCCCGGACAATCCGTTAAGTCGACAGTCAGCATATCCATTGAAACCCGGCCGACAACAGGCGCACAAACTCCATTCACCCAAACCGGTGTATTTTGTGCCACATGCCGCGGGTATCCATCACCATATCCCACCGCAACAACACCAAGCACCGAGGGCCTGTTTGTCTGCCAGGTACCGCCATAACCAATTCTCGCCTGGGCAGGACAATGATGAATAGCACTGATAGCAGACACAAATCGCATCACCGGCATCAACCCTAAACGCTGGCCAGTCTGATTCATAAAAGGGGAAACACCATAGAGCATGATGCCTGGACGTACAACGTCAGCATGGGTATTCGGTAAAGTCAGAACAGCTGCGGAGTTAGCAATGCTTTTTATCATTCTGACTTCAGGCAATTGAAGGCTTTTAAATAAATTTAATTGATTTTGGTTAGCTGGATTATCAAGCTCATCTGCGCAAGCAAGATGAGTCATTAAACCAATTTCAGACTCCACCCAGGGACAATGCGTTAATGCATTAATAATATTGTAAACTTCCTCTGGCGCAAAGCCTAAGCGATGCATCCCGGTGTTTACCTTGACCCATACCTTGATTTTATTTGCCAAAGGGGTATTCAATAACCATTGCAACTGGTGGGGTTGATGGATGACGCACTGCATGTCATGAGTCGCTGCTGTCTGGAGTTCATCAGGGCTAAACACGCCTTGGAATAATATACAATGACTACGCAGACCCAATGCGCGGATCGCCATAGCTTCTTCAAGGCAGGCAACGCCAAAAGCATAAACCTCTCCCTCAAGAACAGGGGCAACTGATGATATACCACAACCGTAGGCATTTGCTTTGACCATGGCAATTACTTTAGCCTCAGGAGCACAACGCCTTACCTGCTTGAGATTATGAAGCAGAGCCCTGGAATCAATATGTACGCGAGTAGGCCTTGTCACTAATCAATCCCCTGGTAGCCATTAAAAGCCAAATCTTCAAAACGCGTATATTTCCCAAGAAACGCAACCCTCACTTTGCCAATAGGGCCATTACGTTGCTTTGCAATGATAAGTTCCGCAACCCCTTTGTCCAGACTATCCTCATTGTAAACTTCGTCCCTGTAAATAAAACAGATTAAGTCAGCATCCTGTTCGATTGCTCCTGATTCACGTAAATCAGACATGACAGGACGTTTATCCTGACGTTGTTCAAGGCTGCGGTTTAACTGTGATAATGCGATAACCGGTACTTTTAATTCTTTAGCCAATGACTTTAAGCTACGGGAGATTTCTGAAATTTCTGCTGTGCGATTATCGGCCTTAAAACCTGGTACTTTCATCAATTGCAAATAATCCACAACGATAAGTCCCAGCTGACCATGCTCTTTAGCTAACCGCCGCGCACGCGCACGTAACTCAGCGGGGCTTAAGGCTGCAGTATCATCAATAAATAATGGCGCTTCTGATAATAAATGCACGGCAGACGTTACTCTTGGCCAATCTTCATCTTCAAGTTTGCCCGTCCGAAGACGATGCTGATCAATGCGGCCCAGGGAAGACATCATCCGCATTGCCAGAGAATCTGCAGGCATTTCCATAGAAAAAACCAATACAGGTTTTTTTTCTGTTATCGCTGCATGCTCGGCCATATTCATCACCAGCGTTGTTTTTCCCATTGAAGGTCGTCCAGCAACGATAACCAGGTCCGAGGGCTGCAAACCCGAAGTTTTTTCATCAAAATCAGACAAGCCTGTTGCCAAACCAGTAAGCGCATCGCCGCTATGATAAAGCGCATCAATTTTTTCCACCGCCTTAACCAGAATGGATTTAATGCTTTCAGGCCCACCATCTCCGCCTGTCTGTTCAGCAATAGCAAATACCTTGGTTTCAGCAAAATCTAACAATTCGGTAACTTCCCTGCCCCCAGGATTATAGGCTGAATCTGCAATGTCATTCGCTACGCCAATTAACTGACGCTGAACTGATTTCTCGCGTACGATCTGGGCATAAGCAGTAACGTTAGCGACACTCGGCGTATTATTAGCCAACTCAAAAAGATAAGTTTCATCACCAGCATCGTCAAGTTGGCTGGTGGATTTCAAAATATCCAGTAAAGTTACTACATCAAAGGGTTGTTCTTTCTTCGCTAATTCTGCGATGGCACGGTAGAGAATTCTATGTTCTGTACGATAAAAATCAGCTTCACACAGTGTTGAACTAATTTGATCCCAGACCTGATTATCCAGCATCAGGCCGCCAATAATCGCCTGCTCAGCCTCGGCTGAATGAGGTGGCAACTTTAACGGCTCAACCTTGCTTTTTCGTGTTAGAACTTCTGACATGGCATCTGCAAAAATTTGTGTGTCATCTATTGTACTGCTGAATGAAAAAAAAGACACACCCGGGGGCAATTAAAGTGCGATTTTGATTAAGGTCTTATCCTGGCATCCTCAATGCTTGTTGAGCATCGGCCAGGAAAGCAATTATTTAATCGCACTCGCCTCCCTTCGTGTGTCTTTGGAGTAAAAAAATTCAACTCAGCTAACGAGTCCAGATTTGGGTCCGGCCAAGCGCTGAAACACCAACATACCCGCGAACGTGTAATTGGTTACCTTTCATAGTCATTTTGGCACGATAAATCTTGCCTGTTTTGGGATCAAGAATTTGTCCACCATCCCATTCCCCGTTCCCTTTATCCTTTAATCCCCAAACAAATCGCAAGCCCTGAATAGGTTTGTCTTTAAACGCCCCCGGACATTTGGAACAAATCCCAGTGTCTCCTGGTTGAGGATAAACTTTCACAATAGTGCCGTTTAGAGTGCCACCTGATACAGTAATCCGCACAACAGCCCTTTTCTTACCTGTCTTGTCATCGATAGTAGTCCAGGTTCCAGCTGGCGACTGAGCCAAAGCAACAGGTAAAAACATTACCGTCAACATAAACGCAAGCAACGCCTTCCATTGTCTCATGAGGGTTTCTCCATAATTTTCCCAAGAAAAAGAATAGGCTATGATTTGGACATTTGCAATCCCTTTTTCTATGGTAGAAATTACAGCCAAGTTAAAAGAGTCCTTCTGGTGAAACTAACGCTAAACCATATCTGATGGCTAAGGAGGAAGCGGCATAAAAAACTGTTCAATATCTTGACTTGTCAAACCCATCATCTTACCCGCATCCACCGAAAAAAGACCTTCAAATAATTGCCTTTTCTTCTCCTGCATCGTTAAAATAACCTCTTCTACTGTTCCTGCAGTAATTAGTTTATAAACGAACACCGGATTTTCCTGGCCTATCCGATGGCTTCTGTCAGTCGCCTGATCTTCCACAGCAGGGTTCCACCAGGGATCGTAATGGATAACCGTGTCAGCACGCGTTAAATTTAATCCTGTCCCACCCGCTTTAAGGCTGATTAGGAAAACAGGAATATCCCCTTCCTGAAAGGAATTAACAAGAGCCTGTCTATTTTGGGTTTGCCCGGTTAACTTTAAGTAAGAATAGTTCTTCTCTATCAATCGTCCTTCTATTAATTTAAGCATGGAAGTGAACTGGGAAAATATCAGGGTGCGCCTTCCTTCATCGACAAGGCTTTCCAGCAATTCCATTAATGTATCCAGTTTCGCAGAGTTATCATAAGCGATTTCAGCAGCAGGGATTGATAATAGCCTGGGATCGCAACAGACCTGTCTCAGCTTCAATAATGCATCTAAAAAAAGAATATGACTTTTTTCCATACCTTGCCTGGCAATTGCTTCACGGACTCTTTTCTCCATGCTTAAACGAATTGCTTCATAAAGATCACGCTGAGTCCCGGTTAATTCAATAGTGCGGGTCATTTCCGTTTTCGCTGGTAATTCGCAAGCCACCTGGTTTTTTGTTCGCCGCAGCACAAAGGGCTGAACTCGTTTGGCTAACAGGATTTTTCTTTCAACGTTAGCCTGCTTTTCAATCGGATTTTTAAAAAATTGCCTGAATTGCTTGGCATCACCCAGCAAACCCGGCATCAAAAAATTGAATAAGGACCAAAGCTCGCCCAAATGATTTTCCAGAGGAGTGCCTGAGAGACAGAGCCGATGCCTGGCTTGAATCTGCTGGATAATCTGGGTGGTTTTGGTGCGGGCATTTTTAATGCACTGGGCTTCATCCAAAATCAGATAGTAGAAAGGGTACTCTGTAAAGCGGCTCTTATCCCGCTGAATCAAACCATAAGTTGAAACGACCAGGTCATAATCATCGAAATTATCATGATGACGTTCAGCCCCATGAAAAATTAATACCTTCAAATCAGGGGTAAAACGCCTCGCTTCTTCAAACCAATTACCAACAAGACTGGTTGGTGCGACAATAAGGCTTGCCTTGCCTAATCGTCCCTGATCTTTTTCTACCAATAAATGCGCAAGTGTCTGTATGGTTTTTCCAAGCCCCATATCATCTGCAAGAATCCCTCCAAATTGACTGCAACGTAAAAATTGCAGCCAGTTCAATCCTTCATGTTGATAATCCCGTAAGGTTGCTCTTAAATTTGGGGGACTTTTTACCGCAGGAAGAGCGCTTAATGTCGCTAATTGTTGCAATTGCTGCCGTATCGTTTGTACACCAAGCCAACGGGTAGAAACAGCGGCCATTGCCTCTTCTGTTTCCTGCATCAATATCAGTTGGTAGCGGTTAATTTGCAGATGGTCTTTATTTTTTGCATAACGCGTTCCATATTGAAGAAGAAAACGAATCAAAGGTTTTATCCGGCCTAACTGAACCTGCAACATTTTCCCACCGGACAAAGGCATTTTCACAGGTGTTTTATCAGGCAAGGTATCAATGTTTTCCTTATCCATCCTGCCAATCAAGTCTACTACCAGGGGAACAATACTGACTTGCTTACCGTCAATCAAGATACCCAGCTGATAAGAGAAAAAATCATTCCCTCGTTCTTCAACCTCTGAAAACCATTCTATTTCTTCGCCGTCAATCAGTTCCTGGTAGATATAATGAGCAAATTCAATTTTCCATTTTTTCTTTTCCAGCAGGGGGAGAACTTGTCTGTAAAAACGTGGTAAATCATTTTCATGGAAGTGAGCCAATATCCTTTTATTATCTAGACTGGTGTCTGACCATAATTTTTCTCGGATTAAAGGGCCGCGAAGATTCAGTAACTGGGTAATTTCCCTGTCAATTTCTTTCTCTACAGGGAAATTGCGGGGTATTTCCACTAACTTGTTTTTTTCTCTGTATTTAAGAGAAGTACTCGTTTCACCCTGAGCCAATCTTATGTCCGCGTATTCAAAAAAAAGATCAACGGTAAATAGAAAATTGTTCTTTGTGAGAGGGTCATCAAAAAAATCAGCATTTTTTGGTAACTCAATTGCATCAAAATGAATAACCGCTTGTGGATAGATATGCCGGGTTTCCCTGGTTTGATAAACAGTTGGAGCAGGTAACTCAGGGTTAATCAATGCCAATTCGCTGGCTATCAGAGGAGCTTCTTCAAGGCTCACAGAGGAAAAATTAAATACTTTTTTAAGATCACCAAGTGAATAAGGGACGTCTAATAAGCCAAGACAATTATTCTCCTTATCAAAATACCAGGCCTTATCCAAAAAAAGTGGCAGCACTTCTTTATTATAATTGGTTTTAAGAACGGGATACTGTATTCCCTGAGGCGTAAGATCCCAGGTTACAGTGACCGGCAATGGATTTCCCAACACCAAACCTGGCTCATTATCAACAGACAGATAAGCCCTTCTGGTTAATAGTATTTGCTGTAGTAGATCGCTGTTTCTGATTGCCACGCGATCCAATAAGCCATGACTATAATTTTTCAATGATAAGGCAGAAACAATTTCTGTATCTTCCGAAGTAAAATATTGTCTTCGACTGGTCGTAATGGTACTAAATACTGTTTTTTTACCCACCCCTCCCCTCTTCAATCGCTTTACAATCGCCAATTGAACGATTATCTGGTGATTAGAGGCTGCTTGATGAGGCGCTAAAAGATAAATAATCTCATGGGTAGTATCTTTTACCGTTTTTATCTCTTTTTCTCTTAAGGTCGTTAACCAGGAATTTAAAGACCCCTCTGATTTTTGACTGTCGGGAAGAGGTATTTGATAATTTTCCCGAACTTGTAATGAAAATAAGCTTGCAGCAGCATGCTTGCAGTTTAATTTATACTGACAACTGCAACGCGCAGGCACACCGGGCCAGGATTTCAGATCAATATGCACATCGTAAATATAACTGGAATGCCCTTTGACACGCGCTTTAAGTAATCCATCACTAAGACGAATATTTAATACATGTCCTTTTTGCTGGTACTGCTGGCCATGCATCAATACGGTAGGTAAAAAAACATCCGCCATCCGTGTTAATGCCTCTTTAAGCATACAACTATCTTCCCGAGATAAACCTGCAAGTATAACGAACTTGAATCAATTTTAATATTAAATAACCAGGAAATTACTTAATTTGATAAAATTATAATAACCAAATAGACCTAGATCTAAGCTGAAGATACGATTAAACGTGTAGAATAAAGCCTGAATTGAAAACTGCACTTTTAATCGAACCCAAAGAATCTTTTAGCCCACCGCTGATTTTTGATATTATCAGCCAGAAATTATTTACCCTTATTTATTAAGTAAACAGCAGGCTTTTCAATGATAAAAATACTCATGGCTCAAATTAATCCGACAGTCGGAGCTATTTCTGCAAATCGGGATAAAATCATCAGCATCGTTCAAGCTTATCAGAAAGACCATGACATCATTGTTTTTCCTGAACTTGCCCTCACTGGTTACCCTCCTGAAGATTTATTATTGCGACAAGATTTTCACCAACAAACCAATCAAGCATTATCGGCCATCCAGGCCATGACTGGCAACTGCCATATCGTCATAGGTCATCCGCATCTTCAACAGGAAAACTGCTTTAATGCAGCGAGTGTTTTTTTAAATGAAACACGGGTTGCTCTTTATCATAAGCAGAATTTACCCAATTATGGTGTATTTGATGAGCAGCGTTACTTTACCCCGGGAGAGGCAACGCCCTGTATTCTTTCTATTAAAGGTTACCAGCTTGGGCTTTGTATTTGTGAAGACCTTTGGGATGAGGGGCCTGTTGAGCAACTGTTACAGGCGAAAGTTAATGGGTTTCTCTGTATTAATGCTTCCCCTTTTGACTATACCAAACAAGCTTTACGGGAAGAATTACTGAAAAATTACGCTAAACAAGGCCTCGCCATTGTTTATGTCAATCAGGTTGGCGGTCAAGACGAGCTGGTTTTTGACGGACAATCGATGGCATTTGATTCTCAGGGTACACTTTGTGCCCGATCACCGGCATTCAAAGAACACCTGCAAACTATTATCCTGAAAGATCACAAGATAAGCGGCGAAATTGCGCCTTTATTCAATGAAGATAAGTTAATTTATGAAGCCCTGGTTTGCGGTACACACGATTATGTAGAGAAAAACGGCTTTTCAGGCGTCCTGATAGGATTATCAGGTGGAATTGATTCAGCCCTGACACTAACCGTTGCGGTAGATGCCTTAGGTGCATCACGGGTCGATGCGGTGCTGATGCCATCTCGCTATACGGCCGACATGAGCCTTGAAGACGCCAAACAGCAAGCAGAAACCTTAGGGGTTAAAAGTACTATTATTCCTATTGAAGCTGTTTTTAACACTTTCCTTGACAGCCTGGCTCCCTCTTTTTGGGGGTATAACCCAGACACAACGGAAGAGAATCTTCAGGCAAGAATTCGTGGGGTTTTATTAATGGCCTTGTCCAATAAAACAGGTAAAATGGTACTGACAACCAGTAATAAAAGCGAAACTGCTGTGGGTTATGCAACCTTATACGGCGACATGGCAGGAGGCTTCGCTGTGCTAAAAGATGTGCTGAAAACCCGGGTTTATCAACTGGCTCACTACCGAAACAGCCTGTCCTCTGTTATTCCTGAACGGGTATTGACCCGTCCTCCTTCAGCAGAACTGGCTGCAAACCAAACTGATCAGGATAATTTACCTGAATATGCAATATTAGATGCGATTATAAAAGCGTACATGGAAGGTAATTTGACTGCAGACGATATTATCCAACGAGGTTATTCCTCTACAGATGTTCACAAGGTTATTCGTTTAATCAAACAGAATGAATATAAACGACGTCAAGCTGCACCGGGAACTAAAATATCGCCAAGGGCATTTGGCAAAGACTGGCGTTTGCCGATTACTTCAGGATTTAAATCCTGATTTTTCATTCAACAGCCATAAAGAATAGTCAAGCTCCCATAACCAAAAGAGAGCTTGATTTTTCCATAAACGTATTAATGTCTGAAGGGATTGTCTTGAGGGGTATTGCCGTGCTCCAAATGAATTTCTTCCTTCCTGGCTTTGGGCACATGTCCAAATAAACCTGCTATTGCAAATTGGGTTACATCCAGCTTATTTGGCAAGGGTCTGGAATTTTCGGCACTTTTAACCAGTCTGGTTCCCATTCTTTTAGCCAACATAGTATCCACTACCGAATAATCATCCATCTTAAGGCGGGATACTGGTGGTCTAACTGCTTGATAAAAAGATTGCTTATTCGTTGCTTTTATTTCGGCAGTAATTTGTTCACGAAGTTGATCCCTGATATTCATCATCAAAGCTCCAGCAGATTGATTATCATTCTCTGCCAGAACCTGATGGAAAAGCTCCCAACTATCCGTGTTAATTTTTAAATTAATACCTCCTTTTTGTCGCTGGTATAAAATCCATTCACCCGTTACATCCGGCTCCCTTGTTAAAATATAAGTTCCGGGAATTAGCTTATAGGGAGGAATTTTTTCACACTCATCCGTAGCAATTAAAGCAATACCATGTTGTTTCTGCAGAAGATCCCTGACATTAATTTGTTTATTCTCATCCACCTCATGCCGAGTATTGACATGCCTTAGATAGGTTTTAAGCCTTAAAATATTATCAGACGACCAATCGGGCAATTGATTTACCCAGGCTTGAAATTCAGGATAATTTCCTAGTTTAACCGGATTGCTTCTCCCTAAACTGTCATACCAGGAAATTTCAATCAGGGCATCATTCTGGAGCACGACATAGGTAGAGATCAAATTCTTTACCGCAGAAGATTCCGGGTTTATTAATACCTGGGTCTTATGCAGTAACTCCTCCACCAGCCTGCCACATTCTGCTTTAATTTTAAGCAGTTGACGAACAGCGTTTCCTTCAGCAAGCAGGGGTAACTCAATTTTTGCCAACAAGCCTTTAAGCTCACCCTCGATAAGTAAAGAAACAGGTTTTCCTGTCAAGTCATACCAGGCTAATTCCCATTGGGGCGATTGAGAAGATGCTCCACTCTCTCGCAAGAAAAAGGCTTTTTTTTCAGGATTTTTCATCGCAAATAACCTGGCAGCTACTGCATCAGTAAACAGACTTATGTCTTCTAATTGCCTGTTTTTTCCTGCACACATTGCCGCTAATTCTTTTTTTCGTTCCGCCGCCTCCTTCTTGGCGCGCTGCTCTTGATTGACAAGCGATTGAATGTCTTCTGTAATCAACTCCCTTAAGGGTGGAATAATAACTTTAATCAGATAGTCATCACTTTCCTTGACATATCCCTCAATCGAATTAATTAAAAAAAGAAATAATTGTGTATTTGCCGAGGTAGATTCCCATTCTCCACTACTGACAAACTTTTGAAACTCCTGCAAACGGATAATGATATCGTCAAAATTTTTTAATGTTGATATTGTGTTATTAAATTTCTCAGAGCTATGACGAGTGTGCTGATATATCCACCAAAAATAAGATTGCTTGTATTGATTGTATTTACCCTCAGCCTCCATGAAAGCATTGACAACAGCCCCGCTTGAAATATAATCGACTAGTTCCTTGGTGAAATCCTTTAGGTTGTATATTATTTTACCAGGCATCTTCCTGCTCCTTTTTCCTTGTGGCCATCTACCATCTTACTCCATCAATCAGGTAATACAACAGGATGAAGGCTTTTTTTGATTATTCTTCGTTAACCATGTTTCTTTGGCAGTCATCTTACCTGTCCCTACTCATTTATTTATCAATTAATTCATTCTATAGATGGTCAGCAAATGCTGCTTGCAAAATCAAGACAAACCGCTAACATTGAGTTGCTTTAAATAACAATAAAAAAGGGATGTCATGAGAATTGCATTTTTTTCAGCGGCTTTATTCGCTTCTGGACTGGCTTCGGCCGCGGTACCGATTGATGGCTGGTATGCCAGTGTTTTTGGCGGTTATACTTATTTACCTGATAATCTTACTAATACTACCTTTGGTGTTTTGCGTGCTCACCCTTCCTACAATAATGGTTATAATGCTGGTGGACGCATAGGGTTTCAAAGCACACCACTACGTTATGAGGCAGAAGTCACCTACGTCAAGGCAAATCTTAATAAATTTAAAATTAACAATGCCAGACAATTAGGAGTCGACGGTGAGTCTACAGGCACCTTTGCGATGGCAAATGTTTATTATGACTTCCCTGAAATGGTTCCTTGCATATCCCCATTTCTTGGCGTTGGTATCGGGTATGGTTATGTAACAGCCCGTCTTAATGGCCGTGGTCCCATCGGTCTTTCCGGTCCTCTTATTCCTACTCGCTTTAAGGTTAACGATAATGTTTTTTCATATCAGGCGACCGCTGGCATTACTTACAACTTTGCTGAAAGTTATGCAGTAAACCTCGCCTATCGTTATATAAGCACAGAGCGTGCTGACGGTTTTGGTAAAGTTTTTCAAGCCAACCTGGCAAGTGTCGGGGCTGTTTTTCGATTTGATGGCGCCAGCTATAAATAAGTAAGGATAAATCATGAAAAATTATCTTAAATTGGGACTGGCAGGACTTATGCTTGCTAATAATGCTGTATTTTCTTACGCACCTGCAGAAGGCTGGTATGTTGGACTAACCGGCGTAGGCAGTTATGTTCCGGATCTTGATTTTACTGTTCCCCACGCAACCGTAAACCAAATGAATAACAGGCTTATCAGCAACGGTTTTTTACCCCTGGTCAGCCATCCTGTAGGTAAGATTGATTACTCATTCGGAGGCGGAGGCGCGCTTCAGCTTGGTTACCGTTACTGTGGTTTCCGTTTTGAAGGAGAGCTATTACTTAACTATAATCCTTACAATGAAATCCTCATTGGTGGCATTCCTTTCAAAAAGAAACAATATATTCTAAATCCCTCAGGGCCTGCCCCAATCCTCTTTCCTTTTAGCATGAGCGGGCATAGTCAGCTTGGCGCTGGCATATTCAATGTCTATTATGATTTCTATAACCTTCAAAGTGACGATATAACCTGGATACCTTATGCTGGACTAGGAATAGGTTATGCATCTGTCCGCAATCAATTTACTATTAATTACAATTTTATCAATCCTACTACGGGACTTAACAATTTCACCTCCGTCTTTAGGCTCAGAAGTAATACTTCATCACCCATAGGTCAGGCAATTCTCGGCGTCAGTTATGTATTGGATGATACCTTCTCTGTCGGGCTGGATTATCGCTACATGAGCACTAAAGAACTTAGCAATTTTAATGAGCGCTTAACCATGCATACCGTTAATCTGAATTTCAATTACTGGTTTAATGCATAAGGGGCTGGTTTTTATTAAAACGATATAAGCACTTGCTTATATCGTTCCTCTATTAAAATGCTTTTATAATAAGACGATTCTTTCTTTAAGGTTAAAAATGACTTATCTGATAGCGCCCTCTCTCCTTTCTGCCGATATGACCCGTCTTGGGGAAGAGGTGGCGGCAGTCATGCAGGCAGGAGCAGATCTCATCCATTTTGACGTTATGGATAATCATTATGTCCCTAATCTTACTTTTGGACCTGTCATTTGCGAAGCATTGCATCAGCGTTTTCCCAAAGCCATCATCGATGTCCATTTAATGACCAATCCAGTTGATGAGTTGATAAGCCAGTTCGCCAAGGCAGGAGCCAACCGCATCAGTATCCACCCTGATGCAACTATTCATCTTGATCGGAGCCTACAGCTTATCCATCAGCAACAGTGCAAAACAGGCCTGGTATTAAATCCTGCAACACCTCCTGAATGCCTTCAATGGTGTATCCATCGGTTAGATTTTGTGTTGGTAATGACTGTCAACCCTGGTTTTGGCGGTCAACAATTAATTCCAGACACCATTCATAAAATCAAATGGATCAAACAACAATATCCACATCTGCCAATTTGTGTTGATGGTGGGGTTTCACTTGAAAATATTGCACTTTTAGCAGAAGCAGGAGCTACCCAATTTATAGCGGGTTCTGCTATATTCTCAACAGATGATTATGCCAAAACGATAGCTGCAATGCGGCTCAAATTAGCATCAATTTGATTAGGTTCTGTGAACAAAAATTTTCACAGAACCTGGAAAAACTAATTTTTGCAATATTGACTGCACCAGAATTGGTTCTGCATAGCCATTGGTAATAATACCTATAATTATCAATTAAAGTATTTTCTTTTTCTGGACGAAATAAGAGGCTATGAGAAAAACATTATTAATAATCCCTATGCTGTATCTGGCAGCAATAGCCTATGCCTTTTCCGGTGAAGCCTATTTAAATCGATTCACTGCTTATTATCAATGGAGTCAAAATCTGCCAGATAATCCGGACGCAGAATTCTTAGCCTTTATAGAGGATAATACACCGCTGTCACAAAAATTACGTGAAAAATGGCTCTACCACCTTGCCAATAAAAAAGACTGGATAAGCTACGCCAAATATTATAAGCCCTCAGAAGAGGTCGGCTTGCAATGCTATGCGTTAATGGCTAAATATCAGTCAGGAAGGCAACAGGAAGCACTCAATGCAATAAAACCCTTTTGGCTTCAAGGAGACTCTCAGCCATCAGCATGTAATGAGCTATTCAATTTATTGTTAAAAGACGACAAATTTGATGAAAGTTTGCTTACAAAACGCATTATTCTGGCTTTAGACAAACGAAACCTCGCCTTAGTGCGCTACTTGTTAAAACAATACAAGCAACCGCGAATCAAAGATGAGCAATTATTAATAAGCATTTATCAAAACCCTTCAAAAATTACTGAACTACAAGCTGGCGAATTGCATAATTATTTTTATTTATATGGATTAAAGCGCATGGTGTCCATGAATATGGATCAGGCTATAAAATATTGGCAAAGCGAGAAAACCCAAAATTTATTGACACAAGCTCAAAAACAATCTTTCCTTACTCATCTTGCACTTTATAAAGCCATGCGCAATCATGAGGATGCTCCATTTTGGTTTTCCCAAATAGAGCCTGCTTATTACAATGATACCCTGCTTGATTGGCAAATTCGTTATGCACTTAAACGTTTACAATGGCCTCAAGTAGAAAAATTAATCACTTACTTTCAGGACAAAGAAAATCCCTGCTGGCAATATTGGCTGGCGCGCTCACTTGAAGCACAGGGAAAAAAAACCAAAGCCAAAGAAATCTATCATTCTTTAGCGCAAACAAGACACTATTATGGTTTTCTTGCCAGCCTGAGAATTAAATCGGCACTTAACTTTGAAAATGAACCGCCCATTAAGGACATGTCAGTACTCAAACCTTATCAGCCCTTTACTGACAATATTAAATCACTTTACGACAGCAAGCAGGAAGTCCAAGCGTCCAGGTTATTAAATGATTTTATTAGTGAGCTTCCCAAGAAAGATAAAAGTGCCTTGGCTTATTGGATAGCCAATAATTTACAATGGCACGGAAAATCAGTTTATTTAAGCAATACCGAGGATTTAAATAATCAATTATCATTACGCTTTCCTCTTGCATACCGTACAACTGTTGATGAATTCTCGAAAAGCTACAGTGTTTCCCCGGAGTTTATTTATGCCATTATCCGTCAGGAAAGTGCGTTCCGTGGCAATGTAGTATCCCCTGTTGGAGCCCGCGGCCTGATGCAAATCATGCCTGCAACTGCAAGTATGGTAGCCAAACGTGAAAAAATCGCTTACGCAGACAAAGCCCAACTTTTCTCTTTCCAGAAAAATATTAATATCGGCGTGGCTTATTTAAAACAGCTGGCTCATCAATATAATAAACATCCGGTATTAATAGCAGCGGCTTACAATGCAGGTCCCCGCCAAGTCAACTATTGGTTAAAAAATCACCCGCCCAAACAGATTGACATCTGGATTGAGACACTACCCTGGCAAGAGACCCGTAACTATTTGAAAAATGTCATTGCTTTTTATGCCGTTTATCAATACCGCATGCAGGAAAAACCTGATTTACGCACATTTATGAAGCCCCTCTAGCCCGGGATAATTAAGTTTATATTTTATATACCTTACCAAATCCACCATCATGGAGACAAGATGACGGTAGTTTGCCATTTTTTAATAGCAGGTATTTGGTTCCAATATACGGAAAAGAGAGGGTGAATCTCAATTGATATTGGTTTTTTTTTGAACTATCATTGAATCATGGATAGTATTTGTAGCTCGGCTAACATTCTCATTAAGGAAGCCAGATTTAGAGGCATTGTGTGCATTGCTAATAGCAAAGAAGCCTGACATGTCTCAAGAGGCGTCCACTTTTCTGACAAAAGAACTGCACACGCAAATACTATCTGCCTCTCCTCTATTTTACTCCATTCAACATAACATTTGATTCTATTTCCTGTTGTTGTAAAAGAATATCCTGCTTGAATGGGTTTAATTTTTGAACAAAAAAACCTATGACGTTACGTCCCACCCAATTTTCCTGACCGTCAAACCGCTTCAGCGAAGTAGCCCTTTGACTACTAGCCACGAGAATCTTGTTGATATAACTAAAACAATCATTTTCTCCTGGCTTCAATTTCTTGATCATATAATCCATTGTACAAGCATGCGTTAGTTGAAGTTGCTCATGCATGGCCAACATTTCCACAATCCTCTTACCACTAACAGTTCTTTTTTCGATCTGGCTAATGGGGCGTTGTAAATCATTCCGACCAGTAGAGAACTCAATAACCAAAGGTTTGCCTTCGGGCTTAATCAAAATTTTTATAAATGCATGATGCCCTAAGTACCCTTCAAGGGTTTCGCTAATAAACTGTGCCTTAAAGGTGGCTATTTCATAACAGATATTGTTGGCTAAAAAGGCATCCAGAAGGTCTTGGTTACCTTGAAAATAATCATCCAACAGTCTCTTTTTCACACTCTCTTCATAAAATGAAAAGGGTTGTTGCTGTTCTAATGTACTAATGCAACTACTAATACCATCAAGACAAAATTTAATTTGTCTGATTAATTCATTTTTAAATAGCTTCTTAGGCAGTCTGAATCCAATCGCCGCACCCAACGTACAGCCTGTAATCAACCCTATAGCAAAAGAAGAAAAGGGATTATTCAAATTCCATAGGCCTCTTGCCAAACCAGCAAAGCCGCCAATAATTCCGCTGGCTGTGCCGACTAAAAGAGCAGAAATACCACTCCCTAAATTCAGCAGATTATATCCCACTTTGGTTGTCAAAGTATTGGTTTGTGCCAAATCGACAAGGCGCTGATAGCTCCCGCCCATTGATTCATAAGAGGTGCCTGAAGAGGATGTTGTAATCGACTCGAGTGCATTAACCAAAACCAGAAGCTCCACAAGAAAATTTCTTGTGAAGTCGGTATTCGTCTCCTTTATCGAATTAACTAGTAACAATAAATAATACTTTACTTCGCTAGAGGGTAATCCCAGGATTTTGTCAGTACAGGTAGGTATCAAGTTATTGTATTGATCTTTCTTCATCCCGCTTCCTTGTGTCAAATTTTTGATTATAGCGCACTTAAAATACGAAAGAACAGGAAATATTGAACTCATACCTTTGTGGATCCCGTGGTCAAGCCACAGGGACTCAAAAATGGCTAAAGTCGAGATATCTGATGAAATAATAATTGAAAAAATAGTGTATTTAGTTAGTGAATTAAGTTAAAAATACAAGATCCAATTAAATCATGGAGATTAATAAAATGAAATTATTTTTCGCAAAAGGAGCTTGCTCGCTGGCTGTTCGCATTGTCATTAATGAAATAGGCATAGATTCTGACTATGAGAAAGTCGACTTAAGAACAAAAACGACAGAAAATAATCAGGATTTTTTAAAAATTAATCCCAAAGGAGCTGTGCCAGTACTTGAGTTAGACAATACTCAACGACTTACTGAAAATGTCGTTATTCAACAATACCTGGCCGATAAATTTAAGGCAAAGGAATTACTCCCTCCCATCGATGATTTTAATCGTTACCGCACATTGGAATGGATGAATTTTATAACTACAGAACTGCATAAAAATTTCTCTGGTTTATTTACTCCAGCTATTCCCCAAGAAATAAAGGATAACGTTATCATTCCCTTAATTAAGAATAAACTGAAGGTAATTGATAAGCAGCTACAACACACTTATCTTTTGGGAGAGCACTTTACTCTGCCTGATGCCTATTTGTTTGTGATACTTTTATGGGCGCCTGGTTTTAAAATTGACTTAAAGGAATGGGATAACCTGCCTCGCTATTTTAAAAATCTTAGCCAGAGAGAGTCCATTCAAAAGTCGTTAAAACAAGAGTCTCTCGAAATTGTCTGAACGAATCAAGAAGGCAGATCCGCTAGGCGCTCTGCCGCCTTCTTCTTTAAACTGCAGTAGAGCCTCGAGCGCACCTACCTCCGAATCAACTGACTAAGAGTATTACAAGGCTACGGGCTCAATCAATTTTCGGGCGAACAATAAGAACATCACACTCTGCACCATGCAAAATAGCGTTTGCCGTTGAGCCAAGCAGCAGTGCAATTCCATGCTTACCATGACTACCCGTAACAATTAAATCCACTTTCTTTTCTTTAGCTACACGTAAAATTTCGTTTTTTGTTGAGCCAAATTCAATCATGCAATGAGTACCATCCACCCCAAGTTTTTTCGCAAGGGCAGTAAGTTCCTTCTCCGCCTGCTCACGTATCGAGACCTCTACCTCGGCAAACCCTGCAAAACCAGGATAAGCATATGCCGGAATGGGTTCTACAACATGTACCAACAGCAGATCAGCCTTATTTTCATCAGCAATCTTTTTAGCCTTGTGGGCTGCCTTTACCCCTACTTCATCAAAGTCTGTCGCGAATAATACCCTTTTGTACATGTTTCTCTCCTTGGCCATGCTTAATTCTATAGGAGTTTACTATAAAATTAGTCTTGCTTAAATTTATAATAGTAAAGTTCAGGTGAAAATCATAATTTGATAGTGAAGTACACAAACAGGAATCTTCACTACACTCAGGATGGCGAGTTTATACGGATTAAATATTAAATTAATCTAAAATCCCATAATATTCACCACTAGCAAAGGGAATTTACCCTGAATTATTTCCAAAAATCAATCCAAAGAATTTACAAACCCATCGTATAATGGTATTAAGCACAAAAACCGGGGTGCTCTTTCTATTTAAAATTGCTCTAAACGCAAACTGAGTAGTAAGGGCTGAGAGATACCCATTGAACCTGTCGGGTAATTCCGTCGTAGGGAATGATTTAATGCTGTTAGATATCGTTGGGGCACTCGCTTCGTTATTAGCGACTTATTATTTTATTCGCCTTACCAGTAAAGCATGGCCTGTCAGCCTTTTGGCTATTTGTTTAAATAGCTGGTTGTATTGGCAAAAAGGGATCTATGCTGATATGCTGCTTGAGCTTTTCTACTTTCTAAGCACCTGCTATGGCTGGTATCTTTGGCGTAGCCCTGCTGAAAAAAGAAATGTAAACGCTAATCTGCAACCATCTAAGAAACAGTGGCTGCTGCTTGTAAGTTTTATTGTTTTTCTTTTCGTTATTATTCTAAATTTATTATTAACCTTTACCAACTCCAATATTGCCACACTAGACTCCCTTACCGCCACTTTAAGCTTGGCCGCCCAATGGCTGCTGTGTCATAAAATGATCGCCACCTGGGTGCTTTGGTTCATTACGGATGCCATCTACGCCTATATCTACTTCCATAAACAGATACCCTTTCATGGCATACTCATGCTTATTTATATGGTAATGGCAGTAATTGGCTACCTTACATGGGCAACTCAAGCCAAGTCCAGACCAAATCAGAAGTCAAAAATATCAAAAAACCTGCTAGCCGACAGATCCTAATTCGGATGTAGAACGAATCCAGGGTTTAAAGCGGGCAAAACTGGCAGGCAAATGGCGAAGCTTTCGCTTGGCATATTGCATCTGACCATAGTCTCCGAACGTTAATACATACCAGTCAGCACCCTGACGCTTTAATGCCCATATTTTAAAATTATTTTTTAAGTGGTGCTTTTTGATAAAACGCTTGACATCCACCAGTCTCGGACTTGCAACAAGCTGGATGGTATATCGCTCTTTCACGGGAACGTGATTCCGAATACCTATCACAGGTTGAATGATTTGCTGAGGAAGCTCCCTGGATGCAATAGCCTCTCGTTCCAGGATAGCCGTTTCCTTTAATGAGTCTGTTGTTATTGTTTTCGGAATCACAACGACTTTATCCATAATCACCAATGAAGTATCGTTATTAACTTCATCATCAAGTGCTACCTTAAACTCTCGCTTCAGCGGCAATGGCTGCACTACTTGCCTTGCAGCAGCAATATGAAAAGCAGGAATAAAACTAACCTTTTCCCCACTGTCATAAGCGGGTATATAACTGGCCAAAATTTTCTGCTTTGTTGATGGCATTCCAGGTATAACAGAGGGCAAGGGTTTGCTAACTACTGCCTCCTGTACTTTCCCAATCGAACTTTTATCAGACCTGAATAAGTCTTGATTTTTCCAAATATAACCTGAAGCCAATAAAGCCACTAAAAAGGTGGCAGCTATCCCGGCATATCGCGAAGAAACCCTTTCTCTTAAAGGAGGATGCAGTGATTCGGTAGAAAAAAAGTCAGTCATCCGAGCATTGATGCGAGCCATATTACCACCAGTTAGCTGATAAAATTGCTCCTTGCGCTTATCCGACATTAGCTGCTCCGTGTGGCTGGAAGATGGCAACGCACTTAAAAGGTAAGTATTGAGCTCGCTTTCTGTCAGAGCACCTGGTTCTATGATATGGACTAGTTTATCAAACAGATTTGTTTCTAATTGATTCAAACTTACCATTAAACTAAAATCCGAGACTGGACAAAGGTGAAAAAAACAGGGGCTTTCTTGCTGATTTAGTTCAATCAATACTTCTTTTAAAAAAGTATCAGGAAGGTATTGCGCATTATCAAGAATAACCAAAACATGACTCTTACGCTCATTGATTTGTCTGATTAAATTCGCAACCGTTAACTCAGCATCAACTCGCAAATGAAAAACAGCAGCCAGCTGGGTTAACAAACCAGTCTGGTCAAAGGGAGAAACAATATTTACAACATGCGATTTTATTGAATACTCCAGTCCCGCCTGCAGTAAATTTATAAAAGTAGTCTTGCCGCCGCCTTGCTCAGCCATAACTACTATCATTGCATTATTAAAAAGCACCAGATGATTAATAAAGTCTATCTTTGTAAGCCATGAACCAGGTTTTAAAACAGACTCAACAAGGGTAGGACTCTTATTCTCTGATTCCTGAATTACACTTTGCATCATGACTCTCCTTCCATTGCAGCTTGCAGTACTGAGCACAGCAATTCATTGGATACCCTATCCTCAATGTAGCAATCGCCTGCCGCTCTCATTAATATAAAGCGCAAATTTTTATTTTCTATTTTTTTATCCTGCAACATTAAACCACGTAGTTGGTCGATATCAATATCTTTAGGGATGCGTCGCGGTAAGCTTGCCATAACCAACATCTCATCAATCAAACTCACAGTATCATCGTCCAGATGAGCACATTGCCGAGACAGTAGTGCAGCGCAGTAGAGACCAATTGCAACCGCTTCTCCATGAAGCCATCGCTGGTAATGAGTATACGCTTCAAGTGCATGGGCAAATGTATGGCCGAGATTTAACAAAGCACGCTTACCCGTGGTTTCTTTTTCATCTTCCTGTACATAATCCACCTTTATTTGGCAGCAGTTGCTAATAATAGCCTGCAGGGCTTCAGGAGCACTCTCCTTAATCCCATTTTTGAGAAAGTCATGCACCTGATCTAAAAATTTTCCGCCTGCCAATAAAGCGCACTTAATAACTTCTGCAAATCCTGCCTGAAATTCACGTATTGGTAATGTTTTCAACGTGTTTAGATCAATAATCACTGCTGCAGGTTGATAAAAACTGCCTATCATATTTTTTGCTTGTGGATGATTAATCGCGGTCTTACCGCCAAGGGCAGCATCTACCTGTGCCAGCAAGGTAGTTGGTATCTGTAGAAACCTTACCCCACGTTGATAAGTGGCTGCCGCAAACCCGGTGATATCGCCGACCACCCCCCCTCCGAGAGCAATCAATGTCGTATCACGGTGATGTTCCTCAGCGATTAATTTATCGTAGATAGCAAATAAACTTTGCTGATCCTTAAATTCTTCACCGTCTTTTAATATGACTACATCACATTGCCTGTCACTAAGGGCTGTCTGTAAATAACCAAGGTAAAAAGGAGCAATTGTGCTATTAGTTACGATTAAAACCTGTTTTCCAGGTAAATATCGCCGCAACAAAGCCTCATCTTCCAAAGCGTTACGCCCTATAACCACGGAATATTCGTAGCTGGGTAAACGGACTGGCAGCTCTTTATATAAATCAAATTTCGCCATAGATGTACTTGATGATATTGTTTGCTACAGCCTTAACGGTTAATTTATCTGTTTCAAAGCTGATATCGGCAAGTTCATCATAAAATGGCTCCCGCTCATCACGCAACATCTCAAGTCGGCCTTCCAGATTATCAGTTTGCAAAAGAGGACGCTTGGTATCGCGTTTAGTGCGTTCATATTGTTGCTGTAAAGAGGTTTTAAGATAAATAACCGTACCACGACCAGCCAAAGCATTACGATTTTCGGGGGTCATTACAACACCACCGCCTGTTGCCAGCACGATATTGTTTTTCTGTGTTAACTCATCAATAACTTTCTGTTCTCGACGACGAAATCCCTCCTCCCCTTCGATATCAAATATCCAGGAGATATCAGCACCGGCACGCTCTTCTATTACTTCATCAGAATCATAGAACTCAAGCTTGAGCTCTTTTGCCAAAGTACGGCCTATCGTGCTCTTACCTGCTCCCATAGGCCCTATTAAAAATATATTTCGTACTTTAACTATGCTCATTTTTAATTACACACCCCTTCATCTGAAACATAAGAAATCATCTTATGTGTGATTAACATAGTACACTCATGAGCTAACTAACAACTGCTTAACCCTGTACAGGACTGGTTTTAAACAATGCAACCGCAACGGGAAATTCCCGTTCACTTTCGTTAATTGTTTCCTGGCCAACTATCCTCTTGCAATCAATTAAACAGTTCGTTGCAGCCCCTAAAGCTCCTTACCTTTACAGGAAAGATTTTCTTGCCTCCCAAGCTTATCTGATTCCATATTTCTTGCAAATCCTGCATTATTTATCAACGTATGGCAGCGACAAGCTGTCTGATATTATCCTAGGAGTAATGAAAATGAGCAACTCCTCATTTCTAATCGCAGTGGATTGATTGCGAAACAATACACCTACAATTGGTAGTCCCCCCAGGAAAGGAACACGATTCATTTCTTTATTCTTATCTTGCTTATAAATTCCACCTAAAACAATAGTCTGACCATTATTAACCAAAACATTCGTCTGGATTTCTTTCGTTAAAATAGTCGGCACCCCATTAAACACTTTTGGTGATGGTATATCTTGATTAATTTTTAAATCCATTAAAATTTTACCATCAGGAGTAATTTGTGGTGTTACTTTCAAGCTTAATACCGCTTTTTTAAAAGCAACAGCAGTTGCACCACTCGAAGTTGCCTCTTGATACGGAATTTCTTCTCCTGACTCTATCAAGGCGGGCTGTTGATTTGTCGTTATAAGCCTGGGGCTTGATATTACTTCTCCTTGCCCTTCACTTTCAAGAGCAGATAGTTCTAAATCTAACAAGACTCCATCGCCCAACCTGGCTAAAGCAACACCTAGCGCTGGTGAAGCGAGCAGTGGACCAGTAACAAAATCAAAATTCAAGCGGTCTGCCAGTGCGCTTTTATTGTCTGTGGCGATTGTCTTTGGCAACCATTCCTTATTATTCAACCTGTCAGGGAAATCTGTTAACCTCGATACTCGGAAATGAATCCCTAAATCTCGCACAAAATCTTTTGTAACATTAACAAGACGCGCCTCAATGAGAACCTGTTTTACGGGAATATCCACTTCCCTTAGCAGCGCTTTTATTTTTTTTAAATGAGCAGCATTATCCTGAACCCAGAGTTGATTGGTCCTGTTATCGGCAATCACCTTGCCTCTTGAGGATAATAATGTCATTTTATTTTGCAATAAGATAACCAAATCAGATGCCTTTGCATAGTTAATTTGAAATAAATCTGACTTTAAGGGAGTTAAATTTTCTGGTTTTTGCCGTGCATGGATTGATTTTTTATTAGAATTAATATTCGCCCCTGCAGGGGCAATTAGCAGGATATTATCTACTTGGCTCTTCTCTAAAGACTGGGTTAATAAAATAATATCTAATGCTCGCTCCCAAGGTACATCATTTAAGTTTAAACTAATATCTCCGGTTACTTTATCGCTGACAATGATATTCATACCACTGAATTCCGCCAGCAAGTGCAAAGCAGTCCTGGTTTGAATTTTCTGGAAATTCAATGAGATACGTTGTGATTTAATCCCCTCGTTAATACTATTGCTTTTAAACCTCTCATTATTGGCAAACAAACAATTATCAAGAAAAATGAAGGCTAACAATATAAAAACAGTTTTCGCGATATGGTCTCCTATGAATTTAGAAAACCTCAAACTGCTTGGCACGCCATTCTCCCTTCTCAAATATTTGCTCCTCTAATACCAGCGACTTCATCTTGATATCAATAATTTTCATATGTCCTTTATCAATATATTCTCCTGGTTTAAAATGCATTATTTCTCCATCAGATTTTCTTATTAAAGCCCAAATTGAGTCCTCGTTTTTAAGTGCGCCAACAAATTTTAAGTCCTTCATACTCTGTAATAGGTTACCATTACCCACCTTGGAATAATTTTCATTTAATTCAAAAGGACTTCTTAATTTCCTGTTACTCTCGGGATAAGAATATTTTTCAACCGCTTGAAATTTCCATGCCAATTTATTATCTCTGAGTAGCTTGTTAATTGATTTACTCTGTTCCTCTATTTCTTTTTTACTGACTGAATCACAAGAGGTTAGTAGTAAAATCAAGTAAACGATTATTAATTTTTCTTTTCTCATTTATAAAACGTTCGAATAAATTTTTATCTTGACTTTCATTGATAATAGATCAGATGGAATTTTCTCATCCTTAAGCGAAGTTAACTTGCTAATAAGCAGTTCATCGAAAGTGATAAGATATGGCATCTCAGCCACTTTGCTTAAAAATGAAGCCAATTGATGATAATTAGCAGTCACCGTCATTGTAATGGGAATTTCAATGTAAAATTCATGCTTTTTTTCCAGTAAAGAAGTAAATGTCTTTATCGAAAGATTATTATCCATTGCAATTTTAAAAATTTTTTGAACTATCTCTGTTTTTTTATTTTCATCCAATGTTTTTTTTAATACTTTATTGAAATCATAGCTTAATTTTTTTTCTTGTTCCTTATAAAGGTTGGTTTTATACCCCACTTCTGAGTAATGCCTTATTTTTTCATTCAGTCTATTACCTTTTTCCACTGAATCAACATAATTGAATCCATTGTAAAACATCCTTATTGTCAACGTTATTGATAGGGTAATGAACATTAATTTTCTTTTTGATTCTATTGATTTTAATTTATTTTTTATTTCCATTTTATGAGAATCCACATGTTTTTTTATTTAAAATTTATTTTTGCTACAATCCTGAACGAAAAACACCAGAAATCATTCGAGTTAACTTCAACAATTGATGATTTTGAAACCCATTCTATTTTTCCAATTTCATTAACAAATAACCCAATAAAATCCTCTTTTCCTGAATAACCATCAACGGTTAAAATCCCATTAATTATTTCAATTTTTTTAAGGGTTAATTCTGGTGGAGTAATGCCAATTAGAATATCAAAAAAACGCACAATAAAAACGGATTTCTTTTGTATTTCAATCAAAGTTTCTAAGCGATAAATCAGTGAGTTTCTTATATTTATTAATTTTTCTAATTCCTTTAAATTAATGTCTGTCTTTATAGATTCCCTTTCTAATTTCTGATTATATTTACTCAATCCATTAAGCTGATAATTAACATAACAATCTAATATTACTGTTAAGCTAAAAGAAAAAATAATAAAATACCCCAAATTTCGCTTAATCCTGGTTTTCCTTTGCTCACGCCAGGGAAGCAAATTGATAGCAGACATTAATCCAAACCTCTTATAGCCATACCACAAGCGATAAGAAAGCAAGGGGCCATTTCCACTACTTTAGCGTATAGTTCCTTGGCGATAATCATCTGCTTGAATGGATCAGCCAAACTGGTGGATATCCCCAGTTTTTCCTGGATATAACCCGTTAAACAAGTTTTTTTTGTTATATTATCCGTTAAAAAAAGATGACTAATTGCAAGATGGGTTTGAGATGAGAAAAATTGAAGCATTCTCTTGATCTGCAATACAATAAAGTCAGGATGGCAATTGTGGATTTTTTGATCAACCGCATTCCATCCTTCGAGCAACGGAGTATTGCCAAACCTTTCCTCATGAGTAAAAATTATTTTGCCTTGGTACAAGACATTCAGGTAAGTAAATTGTCCATTTTGACGAATAAAAGCAATTGCATGTTCTTTGGCAGCTAATTCTTTAACAAGCAGTGAAGCTACATATTCAATCGCCCTGGATTCAATTTCAACAACTCTCGTCACTAACCCTGCCCTGGAAACCGCGTCAACCCGACTGGTTATATTTTCTGCCTTACAGGCAATAACCAATATATCTAACATGGCATGATTGGCAGTGGATGAGCCCTGTATTAAGAAATCCAGATAAATTTCTTTAACAGAATAAGAAAGATGCTTGCTTGCCTCTGTTAAAACTGCTTTTTCAATTTCCGAATTACTAACATTTCGTCCAATTTGAATCGTTTTAGTAATAACCATCGAATCTGGAACGGCAAGAACAACAGATTTTATTGGTGGACAGGGTTTGGAAAAAAGGCTTTTAAGGCAATGGACTAAGCCATCCATGTTTTCAAGCTTATCATTGATAATGACACCAGGAAGCAAATCACTCTCCCTTGCGTCTACAACATAATAATTATTTTTAGTGCCCGAGAGCAGAACAGCCCTTACCGATGTTGCATTGATATCCAGACCAACGCTGAGGCGATTCGGTGACTTAAACCACTGAAACACTTGAAATTCCCTTATCTTGAATTGGACTTGGTTATAAGCAGCTATTTTCCATTGAAGCTTCCTATTGAAAGTAAATATATCCTAACCGTATAAAAAAGAAAACAAAATTTTAGTAAAACTATTTTGGGTTACATTAATCTACCTGTCCAACACTTGCACTCTTCGGCTTGTTTAAATATAGTGAATAACCCCGGATTATTGATTTACCCTACATTTGTTAAAAGGAGTTAATATGTCAGACTTACAAAAGGTTATTCATTCGCTTTGTGAAGTAATCATCGGCTACAACGAGACTCAAACTGGAAAAGTTTATTCCCTTGAAGAGTTACTCAAACAATCTGATTCTGATTTCCTGAAAAGCCTTGAAGCAATCCTCAAAGACGCTACCAAAAACTGGCCAATCAGGACAGGTTTACTTAACTATATACTGTTTGAAATCAAGGAACTCAAACCGCTTGTTGAACAGACACATTTATTAACCACAGAAGAAGAAAAAAAAGTAAAAGAGAATTTAACTGACCTGCTCGTCAATATAAAAAAATTATTAGAAACTTCAAAAAGTGAGAACGTAGAAGTGAAATATGCCGGCAAAAGAGAAGAAATGCCCGGACTAAAATTATGGGGACTTTGTAACTCTGGACAGCTCCTTAAGAAAAAATTACTCGAACCTTTAAAACTGGATTCAGACAAAATAGTCGAGCACGATATAACAAATCTTGTTATCGCTCTGATTAGCGACCACCTGAAAGAGATAAAACAACCGATTATAGAAAAACAAAACGAAGTTCTAACAGAAACATTAGAAACAGTGCTAAAAGCAAATACTTCATTAACTGAAGAAAACCTTATTTTAAAGAAGGCTGTTGCGCAGTTAACTAGCGAAAAAGAGGATTTGAGTAATAAATTTGCATCATCAGAAGAACGATGCAAAGCGTTGCAGCTCCAGCTTGATAAGTTAATGGAAGAAAATAAAAGCTTAAAAGAAAAGCAAGAGCAATCACTGGAAAAGCATCTCTCACCTGAAAAGACTGCCCCTGGATCAGGAGAAAATTTAAAACAAGAGAAACCAAAAGAGCACGGAATTTACACAAACCCACTATACCCCAGGAGCACTATGTATACCATGTTTAATACAACATTCTCCCAGCTCCCACTAGCACAAGGCAGGCCAGAATCAGTGCTGGCATACCTTATTTCAAAAAATAGAAACGAAAATCTTCCTTCACCTGATTTACAAAAGACCGAAAAACCCCCTTTTCAGTAAGGGGAATACATTCATTATAACATTCCCTTTATTTTAATCTCATCACTCCAATTTTATTCGCTAATTACTGGTAATTAGCGTTATAATTGGCAAATTAAAACGATTGATATTAGTCATCCCTATGAGAAAATCGGCATACTTCTGGCGTAAAGGCTTATGGGCATTATTTAGCCTTTTTTTCCTGGTTATCGTTGCTGTTAGTTTGCTTTATCTTTATCTTGAAAGCCAATTGCCTAATGTAGAATCACTCAAGACAGTTCGTCTGCAAGTGCCCTTACGTATTTACACCCAGGATGGCTTACTCATTCAAGAGTATGGTGAAAAGAGACGAATACCGCTTACTTATGAGGAAATTCCCCAAACCCTTGTTCATGCCATTTTAGCAACTGAAGATCAGCGTTTTTTTGACCATCCAGGAGTGGATATTTTAGGTTTGGGAAGAGCCACTGTCCGCATGCTGCAAACAGGGACCAAATCCCAGGGTGGCAGCACTATTACGATGCAGGTGGCGAGGAATTTCTTTCTAAGCCGCAAAAAAACCTTTTTACGCAAATTTAATGAAATCTTGCTTGCCATTAAAATCGATCGCGAATTGAGCAAAGAAAAAATTCTTGAACTTTATCTTAATAAAATTTATTTAGGAAACCGAGCTTATGGAGTGGGAGCAGCAGCCGAGGTTTATTATGGTAAGCCACTGAAAGAATTGGATTTGGCTGAACTGGCAATGATTGCAGGCTTACCTCAGGCACCGTCTACTCAGAACCCTATTGCTAATCCTCTTGCTGCAAAAAAACGTCGTGACCATGTATTGGAACGGCTGCTAGAGGAAAAATACATCACTGAAAAACAATGCCAGGAAGCAGTGAGTCAACCCATTACTGCAAAATACCACGGTACTAATATTGAAGTCAGTGCCCCCTATGTAGCAGAAATGATCCGCCAGTCACTTTATGATCATTTTGGCCCTAAAGCGTATACCAAGGGCTATAAAGTTTATACAACGGTAAAAGGCTCCCTTCAGCTAACCGCTAACAAAGTAGTGACCGAAGCTCTCCTTGCCTATGATCGCCGACACGGCTATAGGGGGCCTATCGCCAAGATAACCGGAGTAAACAGCCAATCCCCCGACTCACTTCATAAATTACTGGCGCAATATCCAGTTATCGGTAGACTTGAACCAGCTGTAATCCTGACAGTAGGTGACAAGGAAGCAATGGCAGCCACACGTCATGGACGTCATTTTACTATTCCCTGGGAAGGATTATCCTGGGCAAGACCCGCCCTCAAACACGGCTGGATGGGTAAAAGCCCTGTCAATGCTGCCCAGGTTGTAGCCGTTGGCGATATTGTTTATGTTTATAATGACAGTAATAAGTGGCAGCTGTCGCAAATACCGCAGGTGGAGGCGGCGTTAGTTGCCTTAAACCCTAATAACGGGGCACTGGAAGCCCTGGTTGGTGGATTTAATTTTCAAAAAAGCAAATTCAATCGGGCTACTCAATCAGAACGGCAGCCAGGATCCAGTTTTAAACCTTTCATTTATGCTGCTGCATTAAATAAAGGCTATACGCTTGCCACGCTGGTAAATGATGCACCGGTTGTTGTAGATGATCCCAGTCAGGCAAATTTATGGCGTCCTCATAATGTAAACCTTACTTTCAACGGACCTACCCGTCTTAAAGATGCCCTGGTACATTCAAGAAATCTGGTTTCCATTCGAGTCCTGGATGATATTGGTTTTGATTATGCCATTGATTTCCTTACACGTTTTGGCTTCCGTAAAGAAAAACTGCCCCGCGCCCTATCGCTAGCTTTAGGCAGTTTGTCTATAAGCCCCATGGAATTAACTGCGGCTTATGCTGTTTTTGCAAACGGCGGCTTCAAGATAGAACCTTATCTAATCGATCATATTACCGATAATAATGGCAAAATACTTCTGCAGGCAAAACCTTCAATTGTCTGTAATGATTGTGATTCCAATAAAACAGATCCTTCAACGCTTGCCCCTCGAGTACTTCCTGCCGATGTGGCTTTCCTGATGAATTCAACATTAAGAGATGTCGTACAACACGGTACCGCTCGCGCAGCGAAAGTGTTAAACCGTCAGGATCTGGCTGGTAAAACAGGAACTACTAATGATCAGGTGGATGCCTGGTTTGCAGGCTTTAATCCTGACTTGGTTGTCACCACCTGGGTTGGCTACGACAACCCTCAATCCTTACATGAATATGCTGCTGGCCTTGCTTTGCCCATGTGGATAGAGTTTATGAAAAGTGCGCTGGTCAATATACCGGAAAAAGAGATACAACAACCTGTTAACATCGTTGCTGTAAGGATAGATCCAGCAACCGGTTTATTGGCCAAGAATAATCAAGCTAATGCAATTATTGAATACTTCAGGGAGCACGAAATTCCTGGTATGGAGGAATCCTCTAATCCAGAGAGCGCAGTTGATGACGTCGAACCTCAGGAGAATTTATTTTAGCCCACCCTATAGAACTGTAACAACTCAGGTGGGTAATTTAGAATCTGGGGTCTTACTGATTAGCGTGGTCAAATCACACTGTCGTAGCTTGTATGAGTGCCAGAAGAATCTCATCAGGTTACGATAAGGCAAAGACAAATAAAATAGTCGAAAAATTAGCATAAATGCATCAACATCCAGTCCCTACTAATCAAATGCAAAGCCTATCAGCTGTTTGTCTTGAAGTATTCGAGCAGCTTATTAATACTTGGGTAATTCACAACCGTTGCATCAGATATCTGGTAACCTTGGGTTAAATGCTCCTGAAGACGGTTTTCTAATTCCAGAGCCATCAAAGAATCCAAACCAAATTCAGCAAAATGTTTGTCATCGTCAATCTGTGCTACATCAATATTTAGTAAATCACTCAGCTCGCGACGAATAACCTCTCGCATTTGGCAAAGCGATTCATTTGAAATACCGGATACACGAGAATCCTGCTCAGAGCTACCGCTAGCATCCTCTTTTTGCCACCACAAAACAGCGTTAATCTGCTGTGTTTCCAGCATGTTTTTTATCACTCTTCGCCTGATTTTACCGCTTGTTGTTTTGGGAATACTCTGTTGTTTTAATAAAACAATATGCTGCACTGCCAGAGAATGATCCGTCAATATAGCAAATTGGATAGCACTTATAACGGCAGAATATTCACTTTCAGGGCATCTTTTATTTATTTCTACAACAATTGCCAACTGTTCCTGCCTTCCATTCCAGATACTTACTGCTGCACAAGCATGATTTCTCAATGCTGCATGTGTTCCTTCCACACTGTGTTCAAGATCCTGTGGGTAATAATTTTTACCGTGAATAATAATTAATTCTTTGCTTCTTCCCATCACAAATAGTTGCTGCTGATGTATGAAACCCAAATCACCCGTACGCAAATACACCAGCTCTTCGCCCTTAATTTTTGCATGGAAAGACGAAGCAGTTTCCTGTGACTGGCTCCAATATCCTTGAGCCACGCTTTCTCCAGAAAACCAAATTTCTCCAACTTCATCGTCATGGCAACACACCTGCGTTTGTGGGTTGACGACAGCAATACCGGAGTGAATTTTTCCACTACTTACCAAGCAAGCACTGTTTTCGCTTTCATGAGGCAGTAGCACTATCTGCTGTTGTCGCAAAGCATTTTTATCGCAAAACAACGTAGTGACTCCATGCTGACCACAAATCATTAATGTAGCTTCTGCCATACCATAACAAGGTAAAAACATCTCTTTCCTGAAACCACAGGATGCAAAAGCCTGCGTAAAATTATCCAATACTCTGACACTAATTGGCTCAGCACCATTCAAAAAATAACGCATGGAGCTTAAATCAAGTTCTTGCCGAACCTCTGGACTGATCCTTTTTACACAAAGATCATAAGCAAAATTTGGGGCGCTTGTTATAGTTCCAGAATATTTTTGGATTGCCCTTAACCAGCTCGCTGGATTACGTAAAAAGGTACCGGGTGCAAGAAGGTAAATAGGGAACGATGCAAAAACAGGAAAAAAAATACCACCGACCAAGCCCATATCATGATATGGCGGAAGCCAGCAAACCCCTACCGTATTGGGAAAATCACCATAACATCGGCTTATAAAATCCAGGTTACTCAGCAAATTACGATGATTGACCATTACTCCTTTGGGATTCCCCGTAGAACCAGATGTGTATTGTAAAAAAGCAATTTGCTGATCAGCAAGTGCAATTTTACGGAATTGATTGGCATATTCGTCACGAACCAAATCTGTATTTAGCCACCGGAACAAAGAAAAATCCCAATCACCACTTTCTGATTCAACACGGAGAAACTGTGTATTCAATACCGTCAAAAATGAATCATCCTTCAGAGCATCTACAGTGGAAAGCCGGGTAATTTGGCGGACAATCTCACCTGTGGACAGCACCAATTTTGGCGAAGAATTACTAAGAATAGCCGCAAACTTCGCTAATAATTTTTTTTCTGTTGGTGGAAAAACAGGGACAGCAATTGTTCCTGAATAAAAACAAGCAAAAAAAGCAGTAACAAAATCCAAACCTGGCGGATAGATAAGAATAACCGGGTCACCAGACGTACAGTGTTGCTGGATTTTTGCAGCGATAGCTCGAGCACGTTTCGCCAAAGCTCTGTAACTCATCTGCTGTTCTACTGTAACATTTGAGTTTAAAAAAAACAGCATCTCCTCGTCGCCTGACTCAGCACGTCTATCGAGTAATTCAGCCATATCCCGCAGAGCGAATTCACTGGCCATATATACTTCTCCTCCACCAGTCAAAGCTGCAGGCGTTGCATGACTGCACCAAATGCAGCCAGAGTAGTCTCCACATCCTGCATGCTATGCGCTGCGGTTGCGACAAGGCGAAACAAGATTGTACCTTGAGGCACTACCGGCGCAGTAACCGCTGTCACAAAAATTTGATACTCATCACGCAGGAGGCACAACATGCGTTTGGCCAAATCGGCATCACCACCGTGCACATAAACGGGAGTTATTGGTGAACAGGTTTCCCCAATATTGAGATCCAACGCACGTAATCCCTCCTGCAATGCTTGGGTAATTGCCCACAGATGCATGCGTCGATCCTGAGCGCCAGCAATAAGGTCTGTTGCCACATCAATCGCGCTGATCAGTACTAAGGGATGCGCTTTAGAAAAAACTGCTGGGCGTGAATTAAGACGTAAGTAGGAAATAATGTCTTTATTGCCACTGACAAAGCCACCAATAGATACAAATGCCTTGGCAAATGTACTGAAATAGAGATCAATTTTATCCTGAACTGCAAAATACTCGCCACAACCAAGACCACTCTCTCCCATTACCCCTAGACCATGCGCATCATCCAGGAAAAGACGAGCACCATATTTCTCCTTAAGATGACAAATTTCAGGCAAATTCGCCAGGTCACCACGCATCCCAAATACACCTTCAGTAACGATAAGAATTCCGCCTTGATTTTCATCATAGGAAATTTTGAGTTGTCGTTCCAAATCCTGCATGTCATTGTGTTTGAATGGGCGTATTTTGGCACCATGACGGCCTTTTGCTAAAAAAGCGCCATCGATCATGCAAGCATGACTGTATTGATCAATCACTATCGTATCGCCCCTGCCTACCAACTGCGCAATACATCCCATAACGCCTAAGTATCCAGCAATAAATAAGAGTGATTCTTCTTTTTGAGTCAAAAGAGCAAGTTTTTGCTCAAGAGCCATATGCGCCGGGGTATTACCCGACATCAGGCGCGCCCCCATCGGCGCAGTGATACCAGAATGCTCCATTGTTTGCATTGCCGCATTCTGGATGTCAGGATGTTGTGCTAAACCCAAATAATCGTTGATAGTCCATACAATCATTGGTTTTTCATTGAAACTCATGTGTGGACCAGTTGAGCCGGATAAAACAGGGCTTAGGAAGTAGTTATTGTCCTCTGCACCGTGCTCTGCAAAATTTCCTCTTTCGGGACGACACTTGTCGAACACATCTCGTGAAATATTGCTCATAATCAATCCAATTGCCAATCATTTAATTGATTATAGTAAGCTATCCTTTATTTTCCATTCTAAGTCCCTTTATAACCTCGTCCTCTAGGTTCTGTGCACTTATCAACTATCTTGGCAAAAAAACCTTGATTTTTCTGCGCTCCGATGCTCACATACTTCTATGTATGCTCCGCTTCGGTCCTCGCCAATCAAGGCTTTTTGACTCAAGCTAGCGATAAGCGCACAGAACCTAGTACAACGTTTCACTGAATCTGTCCAGTTTGTCATTCTCGCGCAGGCGGAAATCTATCTCTCAGGTGAAGTGAGGAGCTAAATTGGGCTATGGATTCCCGCCTGCGCGGGAATGACAGTGTAAGACAGAATCAGTGAAACGTTGTACTAGAGCGTGTTCCCATTTTGTTTTCCGGCTGCAAATTGGCCACCACATATAACAATCAATTTAACTTGCTAATGCTTCTGCAGCATCTACAAAATCATAACCTAATTCACGTGCCACTGCTTCATAGGTGATCATGCCTTTATGCACATTTAAACCATTTAGCAAATGGCCATCACTTAGTAACGCTAATTTTACCCCTTTGGTTACCATGCTCAAAATGAACGGTAAGGTAGCATTGTTTAATGCAAAAGTTGAGGTGCGGGGAACGGCTCCAGGCATGTTCGCAACGCAGTAATGGACAACGTTATCGATCACATAAGTTGGTTCATGGTGCGTCGTAGCCCGGCTTGTCTCAAAACAACCGCCTTGATCAATGGCTACATCAACTACAACAGAACCAGGGCGCATCGCTTTGAGCATCGAGCGTGATACCAGTTTTGGTGCAGCAGCACCTGGGACAAGAACTGCGCCGATAACCAAATCAGCTTCGGTCACATATTGCTCCAGCGATTCAACAGTCGCGTAGATAGTATTGAGCTTTGAACCAAATTGAAAATCGAGCTCCCTTAAACGGGACAATGACTTGTCAATCACAGTAACGCGAGCCTCCATCCCCATTGCCATACGCACTGCGTTACTACCGACGACCCCGCCTCCAATAACCACTACATTCGCAGAGGCAACACCTGGTACACCGCCTAGCAAAACGCCACTCCCTCCTTGAGCCATCTCGAGGCAATGAGCTCCTGCCTGAATAGACATGCGGCCAGCAACTTGCGACATAGGAGTTAATAAAGGCAAGCCGCCATCATTTTGTGTGACAGTTTCATAGGCAACAGCTGTTGCTCCGGATTCTTTTAACAACCGGGTTTGCTGGGCATCTGGAGCCAGATGCAAATAAGTAAAGAGTGTTTGTCCTTCACGTAAGCGTTTGCATTCGATAGGTTGTGGTTCTTTGACTTTTACTATCAGTTCCGCTCGCTCAAAAACATCATCTGCTGATTTTACAATCTCAGCACCTGCAGCCTGGTACTGTTCATCACTAATGCCAATCCCCAAACCAGCACCTGTTTCTACTATTACATCATTACCTGTCCTTACAATTTCCCGCACACTTGCAGGGACAAGACCCACACGGTTTTCCTGGGATTTAATTTCTTTTGGCACACCTACTAACATGATATTTTCCTTACTCAGCTTAAATAATTGCTCCCTGGACGGAAGCCTTATATTTATTCGTCACCTTTATTGGCAAACTGTGTGAAATCCATATTTAACATGGTAATTAAAATTACTTTTTTCCTATGTTTTTCACACATTGCAAAGAGATGAGAATTATCTATCGTCCTGATTTAAGGATCTAAATATTACCCTTCAATTCCTTGATAAGTTGTGGTATCAATTCAAACAAATCCCCTACCAAACCATATGTTGCAATCTGAAAAATCGGAGCATCCTCATCTTTGTTAATGGCAACTATTACCTTGGAATCTTTCATTCCGGCCAAGTGCTGAACGGCACCAGAAATACCTAAAGCAATATAAAGCGCGGGAGCAACCACTTTACCCGTCTGACCAACCTGATAATCATTTGGCACAAAGCCTGCGTCTACCGCCGCCCTTGAAGCACCCACCGCCGCACCCAACACGTCAGCCAGCTCTTCTACCAGTTTGAATTTTTCAGCGCTTTGTAATCCTCTCCCTCCAGAAACCACAATACTTGCGCTGCCCAAATCAGGGCGTGTTGAATGACTCAATTCATGTTTAATAAATTGAGTATTTTTTTCTTCTATTTCCTTCTCGATGCGTTCTATACAGCAGGGATTCTGTGTCTCATAAGTACCATCAAATGCTGTGGAACGTATGGTTAGAACTTTTATACTATCGAGGGCTTTTACTGTTTCTATTGCATTGCCAGCGTAAATAGGATGCTCAAACGTATCTTTATCAATAATGCGGCTGACATCTGATATCTGTGCTACATCCAATTTGGCAGCAATGCGCGGCAGTAAATTTTTACCAAACGTGGAGGCAGGTGCCAGAATAGCAGAAAATGGGTTAGCAATAGATACCACTAATTCGCCTATGTTTTCTGCGAATTGGTGCTCATAGCAAGGATGATCTACCAGCCATACTGCTTGCGCCCCAGCCATGGCAGCAGCCTCTTCGGCAACAGCCTGACATTGATAGCCAACTACCAATAAAACCGGATTTTTTTCTAATTGCATAGCCGCTGTAAATGTACTGCGTGTAGCTGGATGCATCTGTTTGTTATTATGTTCAACGATTACTAAAGTGCTCATGCTTTCTCCTTATTAAAGCACTTTGGCTTCATGTTTTAGTTTATCAATCAATTCATTTACAGATTCGAGTCTGACCCCTCCAGCCCGTGATGGCGGTGCAGTGACGGAAATGACCTGAGTATGCTCATTCAAATCAAGTCCCATCGTTTCATAATCTTTAATGGCCAGGGGCTTGCGTTTGGCTTTCATAATATTTGGCAAACTGGCATAACGTGGTTCATTTAAGCGTAAGTCAGTGCTGACAACGGCTGGTAATTTCATCGCAAGCGTTTCCAGACCGCCATCAATTTCCCGAATCACTTCGATTGTTTCACCCTCAACAGTCAGTTTCGACGCAAAGGTTGCTTGTGGCCAATTCAATAAAGCGGCAAGCATTTGAGGAGTTTGATTATTATCACCATCGATAGATTGCTTTCCCATTAACACTAATGCTGGCTGCTCTTCCACAACGATTTTTTCCAGGATCCTGGCGATATTGAGGCTGCAGAATTTTTTATCCGTACGAATTAAAATACCTCTATCAGCACCAAGTGCCAATGCATGACGCAGTGTTTCCTGACTGGCATCTGGCCCTATAGAAACGGCTATCACCTCTGTGGCAATTTTTTTCTCCAGCAGGCGTACAGCTTCCTCAATGGCTATTTCGTCAAAAGGATTCATCGACATTTTGATATTTTGTGTTTCTACACCACTATTGTCTGATTTAACCCGAACCTTAACATAGGGGTCTATCACTCGCTTCACTGCAACCAAAATTTTCATAAGTCCTCGCTGGAATATCAATCATTCAGCATCTTGCCAGAGATACCGCCTTAAGTTCAAGTCAGTTTTATCATTAATCGCCATACATGACAAAAAATCGGTCATGCCTGCGAACGCGGGCAACCATCTCTGATTTAGCACTGAAAAAAGGGGAGGTAACTCGCTGACAAACAATAAAAATCATATAATTCCGCTCGCCAAAAGCAACCGTAGGTACTGTCTTTAAAAGCAAGCTAAATTTCATTGAAAGGCTGCTTATTTTTAAAACAGCATCTACGCTTGCTGAAACTGGACGTTAATTTAATTCTTCCAGATAGGCACAAAAATCCTCGCCTATCTCAGGATGACGCATCCCCAATTCAACAGTCGCCTGTAAATAACCTAATTTAGACCCGCAATCATAACGTTTTCCATGAAACTGATAAGCTTGGACCTTCTCTTCTGCGAGTAGCTTTTGGATGCCATCCGTTAGCTGAATTTCGCCACGCTGATCGGGAACTGTTTTTTTCAGGCAGGAAAAAATGGCGGGAGTAAAAATATAGCGCCCCACAGCGGCAAGATTTGAAGGAGCCAATTCCCTTTTGGGCTTCTCTATCATAGCCAGTATGGTTGAATAATTTTCGCCAGCATCTACAAGACGAACAACCCCATACTGAGGCACATCATTCCAGGGTACTGGCTGGACAGCAATGAGCGATAACCTATCCTTTTTAAAATGCGCTGTCATTGCTGAAAGACAGGGCATTCTTGAATCATCAATTAAGTCATCGGCTAATAAAACAGCGAAAGGGTCTTCCCCAATAACATGTTCAGCACATAACACGGCATGTCCAAGACCCAAGGGTTGATTCTGTCTGACATAAGTAAACTGGATCCCGGGAGGAGACACACTTCGTACCACTTCCAGCAGTTTAGTTTTACCTTGTTCCTCCAGGCGCATTTCCAGCTCGAAATGGTTGTCGAAATGATCCTCGATAGAGCGTTTGCTTGAACTTGTAATAAAAATCATGTGGGTAATACCAGCACGCACCGCCTCTTCCACCGCGTATTGAATTAACGGCTTATCTACAATGGGCAGCATTTCCTTAGGGTTGGCTTTAGTCGCCGGCAGGAATCGAGAACCTAAACCTGCTACTGGAAAAACAGCTTTCTTTACTTGCATCGTTAGCTCCTGACTGATGCTATTTTTGAATTAGCGGACGCCCCACCGAATAATACCAGGGTAACTGGGCGGCAGCTACTTGTGTCAAATCAAAACAGTTACGACCATCTATTAGGGGCGCATTGCCTAACTTGTCCTTTAAGTAATTTAAACAAAAATTTTTAAACTCTGACCATTCGGTCATAATGACCAAGGCATCCAATTGTTCATCGAGAACGGCCTTTGCCGAATCACACCAGCAGATAGCTGCATTCTCAGGCAATATTTTCTTTGCAGCCGACATTGCTGCAGGATCAAATAATCTTAATTGCACACCAGATGCTAACAGGGCTTTGATTGCTACCAAACTACTGGCCTCACGTAAATCATCCGTATCTGGTTTAAATGACAGTCCCCAGATACCAATTGTCAACCCTTGAAGTTCATGGGCAAAATGGCTGGATAATTGCTTGAAAACCCAATTTTTTTGTATCTCGTTGATTTCACCGATCGCTTCCCACAGGTTAGTGTTTATATTCAACGACCTTGACGTCTGGATTAAAGCACGAACGTCCTTGGGGAAACAAGAGCCGCCATAACCAATGCCAGCATATAAGAAATGAGGCCCTATGCGATGATCCAGCGCAATCCCCTGGCGAATCTCATCAATATTAGCCCCCAGTTGCTCAGCAAGCTGACTGATCTGATTTATGAAACTAATCTTGCAGGCGAGCAGGGCATTTGCGGAATATTTGGCAAGCTCTGCCGAACGACGGCTCATGGTCAGCAGTGGAATACCTTTTTCAACCAACGGTTGATAAACCAACTTTAGGGTTGCTAATGCTCTTTCTTCACCACCAATGATTATCCTGTCAGCGTTCAGGAAATCATAAATTGCAGTCCCCTCACGCAAAAACTCTGGATTGGAGGCAACTGTTATAGTGATTTTTTTGCCATAATGAGCAAGTTCTTTATCCATTTGAGCCTGGATCCTATCGCCGGTGCCTACAGGAACGGTTGATTTGGTGACTAAAATCCCATCCTTTTCTGCTTCTTTTGCTATCCGGGACACCACAGCAAATACCTGAGATAAATCCGCCTGGCCGTCGGCAAGGCCAGGGGTCCCCGTTGCAATGAGATGAACCGTGGCCGTTTTTATTGCCTCTGCCAAATTATTCGTAAATTCAAGTCGATGACTCTGGCGTTGTTCTTGTAGCAGCTCGGGGAGTTGCTTTTCATGAATAGGGCATTCTCCTGCTATAAGTCTGGCAATCTTCTCCTCATCAACATCAGCGCAAATTACCTGATGACCAAGTTTTGCAAAACCTACCGCTGACACCAGACCGACATAACCCGCACCATAGACAGCAATAATCATAATCATCTCAAAAATCAGAATGATTGCATTATCAGCAAATTATTAAATAATGCAAATTCATTTATACTTTGACTAATCAACAACTAGACAATTTCTGTGTAGCCCACAGCAAGCGACATCCTTTCCTCAGGGTTGTCTGATTTAAGCAGTAACTGCAGGATATCCCGCGCGGTTTGAATTGCTCTTTGCGTGCCGCTGCCTTCAGTATTAATTGCTTTATCATCTGCAAGCCCTTCTATAATTTCCTGAGCTTTCTCCAGCTTGACAGCAATCCCCTCATTAGAATTGGCATCCAATTGGCAAAGTGAATCCAGGGCTTTTTTAATCGCCTGCATTTTGGTATTTCCCAAACGCCAATGGATAAACCACTGCTGTCCCAGCTCTTCTAACTTTGACTCCAACGGCCTTGCAGCAAGTTTTAATTCAAAAGATTTAAAAGGTAAACCCCCTAATAAATTCTGGGGAGCCAGCATTAATGCCCTGCATTCTTCTGGTTTGCTTTCATTACTGGCTGCTTTTTCAGAAGATGCAACCAGCAGTTTATAAATTCCTTCACCGGTATCGATTGTTAAATTCATCGCTCCCTTTACCATTAAAAGATTAAGTTCTGTAAGACGGGCAAGAAGCGCCATTATTGCATTTGAAATAGTATTACTAAACAAGCTGACAACATGACCAATCATCTGACAGTGGGAAGAGCCAGACTGCTCAAGCCATTTTCCTCCTTTGGATAAAACAAAGGTCACTGCATAGAGTAAGGCTAACTCTTCCAGAAAAAATCCAATACAATAACCTGTAGTTAAGTAAGGCATTACATTAATGATTTTTTTTGTCCACACCCCGGGAACTCTCTCTTCAACAGTTTGATGGTAGGCAGTGGAGGTTTGCAGCATAGCGAGAACACTCTCCAGTAAAGCACGTTGAGTAAATGTTTTTGCATATCCCTTCCTCTTTTCCAACTCGGCAATGAGCACATCCATTGTTGAAATACCTTCAAACTCAGACTTATAGAAATTATGATTTTCAGGATGCTTTAATTTATCAGCGCACAAGCCCACCAAATGAAAGCAGCTGCCACGCTCAATTGAACCCTCGCTTAATACATATTGGAGCCATTTATTTTCAGGAAGGCTCCCCGAATATTTATCTGGATGAAAAAGCAATTGTAGCTTTTTCATTTGAGCATCTATGGCTGACTCCTGTAATCCATTTTGTGAGAGATATTGGCTGATTAGACCAATCAAAGATGCTTCAATTTTTTGCCTGTCATTGAGAGTAAGTTCCCTTTTGTTTTCGTAGCTACACTTCTCTTCATCATAGTCAGCATACTCTTTAATCAATATTGCTAATTCTTCCTTAAACTTCGTCATTATCAGCTCCCTGCTTTAGACTCTTTGAATGGTTGGCGATCTTGCTCGCTAAATAGATTAAAGCAAGACAGAAAAAAATCCAATAGATGGATATCTGGGCTAGGTAAGATTAATAACAGCTTTAGTCCTACTATTCTCAGCTTGATGAAAAATAATAGATAAGCGATAATTTCCTAATTAGCCAGTGCTTTTATCTATGGGATCTCACCTGACCAAATCGGAAAATTATTGGCTCAAGCACCCGGCCATAAGCCTGTTTCTTTTTTCCACACTCGTCTTGCTGACGCGCATTTTTTTACGAGATCAAACCCTCTTAACGGACGAAGCCGAGCAGATGATCATGGCGCAGCATTTACTTCCTGGCTATCCAGGCCAACCTCCCCTATACACCTGGCTTCAGTATATTTTTTTTAAATTTTTCGGTGTCGGTTTGTTAAGTTTAGCATTGTTAAAATGCAGCTTGATACTAGGCTGTCTTTATGTATTTTATTTAATTTGCAAACTTCATTGTCAAAATAACCGCTTAACCTGGTGTGCTGTCCTCTCCTGGGTGCTGATTCCTTCAATTAGTCTTGATCTTATCAAGGATAATACCCATTCAATTTTGGCATTACTGGCAGCGTGCCTGACCTGGTATTGGTTTGTTGCACCCCATCAGTTATCAAAGTTCTTCTGGCACCTGGTTCTAGGCGCCATTATCGGCATGGGTTTCCTTACGAAGTTTAATTACCTATTGTTCTTTATTATTTTCCTAACCAGCGTTCTTTTAATAAGAGAATACCGTAACAAATTAATCAATTCTTATCTATTTTTAACTCTGTTTATTGCGATTGGAATTGCCAGTCCTTATATTCTATGGCTTCTCGATCATCATCTTATTGGCTTATCAAGTGCCTACAAGTTAAAACCTGCCGATAGTGGGGTATGGCAAGGCCTTGTTAGTTTAATCAAAGCAAGTTTATTCTTTGCCGCTCCCGCTATTCTTTTAACTGTCCTCTTCTTTCCTTTACCTAATCCTATTTTCAGGCCAATCAAATTAGAGAATAAACTTCTTTTATATTATCATCTGTTGAGTTTGCCTTTGCTTGCGTTCGCCATGATAGCAGCAAGCTTTTATGTGTTTGAAACACGCTGGTTAATACCGATTTTATTCTTATGCCCGGCTCTTTACTTTAGCCAGATTAGTTATCAGGATAAATGGCAGACAAGAGCATCATTTTTTATTAAATTATGCCTTGGCATACAGTGCCTACTACTGGCCTTATTAATTTATATTAGCCATGCTGATCGCTACAAAAGCAAACATATTCTCTTTAACCAGCTTGTGCAGTCCATTAAAAAGGAGCAAAAAAATCCAGGTTATATTGCGTCTGATTCTTACTGGCTTTTAGGTAACCTTATGGCAACATTGTCTTTTAAAAATGCCTGGTTAGTCCATCCGCAAAATTTATCCTTGCCAGCAGATGAAACACTCCTTGTCTGGCAAACTATCCAACTCCCTTTTTGGGTAAAGCATTTCTCTCAATCGTATACAGTCGAGAAATTAAAATGGATCAAAAATGCCGATAACAGGATAGTTGCAGGATACACTTATGCCGTTCCTGTGAAGCATCAGAACTAATATTTATTTTTCAATGATAAGGAATAAAATGTGGTCAAACCAATACGCCTTTATGGGGAGGTCAATTAAATCCAATTATTCCATATTTTATGGTGTGTCCCAAGTTGGCGGAAAGAATAAACATTAAATTTGATAATGCTAAACAAATAATAAATAGATATTTAGATTTTTTTAAACCTGATTTTAAGTTGAAGCAGGCTCAGCCCTTGCAGGTAAGCTTGGTTTTAATTCAAAAAGAATTTTACAGCCAAGCCAAATTGTGGAGTTTGATAGGATGAAACTCCAAGGATCAGGTTTATCTACTAAAGTTCCCAGTTTCAAAAAAGGAATCGGCGTCAAGGACTTCTCCTCACCAGGCTCCTCCGTTCTTGACCCCGACTCCGCTTGATTTAATTACTCACTGGAAATGAGCTCACATTTTGTTGAGCGTCAAATTTGTCAAGTCCTTCTTTTACATGTTTCTCAACAAGATTTTTTCTTCTATCAGCAAAAATTCCAGGTTTAACTGGAGCAAATATTCCATTAGTTTCATTCCTTAATCGCTGCTCTTCTAGTTCCCTCGGAGTAGGAGTAGGAGTAGGAGTAGGAGTAGGAGTAGGAGTAGGAGTAGGAGTATCTTTAAATTTCTGCATTCTTTTATTCCTCAGTGATCATAAAAAAATCAAAAAGTATACACTAAACTCGCTTTAAATCAAGCGGGATTGGGAAAATTGATTTTCCAGAAGAGAACTCACCAATTTCATTTGAACAATTTAAAGAGGCTTATGAGAAGCAAGCATTATCGGGGGACGTTTCTCAGAAATATAGCTACGAATATTACAAGTTTTTTTAAGACTCCAATGAAGGATAAACTTGATAATAATCGAATAAGTAGCATAGAAGAAGTTCAAAGGTATGCGGATGCTAATCCAGGCAGTCATACTGCCAAGGTATACTCATCTCTAATTAAAGAGAAGGAAGTAGTTAAAGAGTATTCTGTAAAATTCTAAGCGTTACCTCAATGCAAGCCTGCCTGTCGATTATCGTAAGATTATAGAGGCAATCAACCCTTGGACAAGCTTTGCTCAGCCCTGTTTAATCGCGTCATACGGGCCGATCTTTCTCGTTGAATAAGGTATAAATTACGGGCATAAATAAATACGCCGGTAGATTGGCCTAAAATAAATACCGGATCTTGTTTGTAAATGGAGTAGATTAACAAAGTGACCCCACCGAGCAAACTTAAATACCAGAAAGCCACAGGAATAATGCTTTTTTTCTCTTTTTCACTTACCAGCCACTGGACTATAAAACGGGCGGAAAAAATTCCTTGCCCCAATAAACCAATAGCGAGCCAAAAATATTCATGATTCATAACTGGAGACCTCCGGTGCACAAGGGCGTCTTAATAACCAACGCACACCAATTAAATCATATATGCCAACAAATAGTCGATTCATGACACCATACTTGGAAACTCCATGCTTCCTTGGCCGATGGTTTACGGGAACGATAGCAAGCTTATACCCGGCCCGCTTAAATAAAGCAGGTAAAAATCGATGCAAATGATTAAAATGCGGTAAAGCCAGGAATGCTTCCCGAGGGAACAATTTTAAACTGCAGCCCGTGTCAGGGCATTGGTCATCAAGCAGTCGTTGGCGAATGCCATTGCCAATACGCGAAGAAAGTATCCGCAAAGCATTGTCATCTCTTTTCTTACGAATCCCCAATACTACAGTTTGTGAATCATGCCTCTGTTGAAAAAGACGCGGAATGTCATTGGGGTCATTCTGACCATCCCCATCCATAGTCACCAGCATAGAATATTGTGCAACCCGCGCGCCACTTACCAGTCCTGCACTTTGACCATAATTTTTTTTATGACAAACTACCCGTAGATTACCATAAGTCTCTGCTAATAATTTCAAGCGCTCCCTGGTACCGTCTGAGCTTCCATCATCAACAAAAATAACTTCGTAAATAAAGTTTTCTGCAGGAAGAGCAGCAACAATTTCCTTATACAGGCTCTCAACATTTTCGACTTCATTAAAAACAGGAATAATGATTGACACATCCAACTGATTTTTTAACGACATTTTAATCCTATAGAAATCAAGCTATCTTATTATACTGCATGCGCCCATGCAGGTGCCAGCCAAGATTTACGACGTAAAAAACAAAGTAGAATACCAACTTCCAGCAAAGTAAGGTAACCGGCTGCCATTATATCGCTCAGGTAATGGTGGGTAAGTAACACCCTTGACAAAGCAACTGTCAACCCGGTTAATATAAAAGCATAACAATAACGCGGGAAAAGGATGCTTAATCCAAATACAACCCCCATAATGGTTGTTGTATGGCCTGAAGGGAAAGACCAGAACGGTGCTTTTGTTTGCAAGCCATAAAAACCATAGAAATGGTTTTCAAACAACAACGCGGGTCGTGCGCGGCCAAAAATTATCTTCAAGAAGCCACATACTATCCCCGGTATTGAAACACACATAAACAAAAACCAGGCTCTGGCTTCCCACTCCTGATTTTGGCGAATGTAACGAAAAAATAGGGCAAGCAAGAAAAAGCTCGGTATATAAATTACACCCAAACCTAATTTGGTTATCCAGCTTATCAATGGGAAACTGCTTCTTAAATCAACGCTATAAAAAAACTCAGCCAGCGGCACATCAAGGTATAAAAAAGAAAGTATAACCAAAGTTACATAAACCAGCATAACACCAGGCTTGGTCATTAATGCCAGCAAGCGCTCAAAAGGCGACATCTATAATCTCCTGTTTTGTTCAACTAAAAAAAGCTCCACCCAGCGTCCTTTGGTATAGTTATATCCTTTTGCCCGAGCTTTAACGGAAAAATCAAGCCCATCCCTTGCCCATTCATTTATAATGGAAGACTCTATCAGGGCTAAACGGGTTGCATCCGTTTTAATTGTCTGTTCAGCGGTAGAACTATCGCTAAACTCAACAATTCTGGTATTGAGATTAAACACAAGGCTTGGCTCTGAAAATCCAACAGCCATTAACGGCTTATCTTCTGAAATTTGGTGTTGATCAATCAATCGGGCAATTGTATCAGATAGCCATATCGGTTTAATACCCGGCAACAGAACCGCAAAAATTAAAGGATAGGCAACCAGCGCTGTCATTATTACAGCAATACTCGCACGATAATAATTAGCATGCCAGGAAAAATAGACAGAAACGACCGTCATAACCGTTAAACTGACTAAAAGCACCAGACTGACCAGAGGAGTCTCCTGGGTAACCAGATAAGGAATCACCACCAGGCTAATTGCTAATCCGATTGATAGAACTCCCCACATCAACTGTAAAAAACGCAGCCACTTACCCGGTAAAACTGCTTTATCAGCCTTCTCTATAGCCAAAGCACAAAGTAAGGCAATCGCCGGAAAAACGGGCAACACATACTGGGGTAATTTGGTTGGCATTATTTCAAAGAAAAACCAGGTAGGAAGCAGCCAGGCTAATAGAAATTTAACGCTCTGAGTATGGCGATTATAAAAAGCATATACGCCCCCCTGCCATAAAAATAATGAAGCAGGCCAAAACGTTAAGGGTAAAATAGCAAGGTGGAAGAATGGTGGTTTGCCATGGGACTCATGGCCGCCTTGTAGTTTTGGCAACAGATCCTTATGGAGCATTTGCATTAGGTAATTGCTATTTTCCGCAGCATTAACCATAAACAGCCAGCCTAAGGTAATGACGATGAAGAATAAAAGCCCCTGATAGATGCGAAGCCCCCGAAGCCATTTTACTTGTTTTTCAATACAGCAAAGACTTACTACAGTTAACACGCCAACCAAGGGAGTCACCCCTTTTAACACCATGCCGTAAGCCATTGCCAACCAGAAGCACACAGCCCATCCCCAATGCACTGGCTCATTGTTAATACCTTTTTTATAACAGAACCATAAAGCACCCTGCATTAATAAGACCGATGATAGAAGTGAGGCATCTATCACCGCCATGTGCGCTTCAACCAGCAACAACAATGCGGTAGCAAACAACCCCGATGCCAACAAAGCAGACCGTTGGGTTATAAAACATCGAGAAAAGAAATAAAGCAGCAGCACAGAAAACAACGCACCCAATACCGAAGGAATGCGATAAGGCCAAATATTATTTGCATCCGGATTACTCAATAAACCCACACTTGCCGCTTGCAACCAATTAATGCCTGGCGGCTTCTGAAAGCGGGTTTTATCCTGAAAACGGATTTGAAAATACTCGCCAGTCTGCAACATTTGACGGGTGGCCTGGGCAAAATGCGCTTCATCCCTGTCTATTACCGGCAAATTTGCAATCCCTGGAACAAAAAATAATAAGGAAAGAATGCCTAAAATTAGATAATGTGGTAATTTATACAACGCTATGGCCTAAAACAAATGTAAGATGATATCTAAGCTTGATTGGAAATTCCACCCTTAATCACCCTGCGACAGGAATAATGATCGGATTTAAGAAAAAGATTAGAAAACGAGTTTTAAAGCTACCTATTCAGCAGTGAACGAGTCCTGCAGGCTTAAAGAGAAATTACGTGGTTTCTAGGTTCTGTGAACCAATTTTTTCGCAAAGCGAAAATGTGGATAATTGAGTACCATGGTGTCTTTGAATGAGGCGAATAGCTGGCTCTATTTAACGAATTCAAAGACACCATGGTGCCAATTAGCCGCATTTGCAGCTGTGAAAATTTTTGTTCACGGAACCTAAGCTGTCTATTCGGCAGTGAACCCTGTAGGGCGTGTTTACAATTCATTCCCACAACCTACGTGCCGCGACTTGTTCGCGGCATCCAGGCGATCTAAATCAACGGCAAATTTCTTCATATAGATCACGCCATTGCGGATTTAGACCCTCAATCACATTTAATTTCCACTGCCTACACCAATTTTTGAACCGCTTTTCACGATGAGCGGCCTCTACATAAGTTGCATGTACCTCATAATAGACCAGGTTGTGTACATTGTACCTGGCTGTAAATCCTGGAATCATGTTATTTTTATGCTCCCAGACGCGCTTAATTAAATCAGACGTTGAACCCGCGTATAATGTGCCATTACGCTTGCTTGCCATAATATAGACATAAAATGCTTTCATTTCCATTCCTTGTTAGAGCGTTGGACTCAGCGTAATGTTATCACTTAAGAAGCACTGATTACATGGGTAACCAACGATATGAGCAGGCCATTGCCAGCATTGTTATAAATCCGATGTTGTAGCATGATCTCCTTTAGCTTTGACCAAAGCTCGTCATTGAGCATCAGTCTAGCCATAGCAAACTCGTTTTTATTTTGATGTTAGAATCGTCATATTATGAGTTTGCTCTTATCAATCAATTAGACAGGTAAGTTAATCAAGTTCATCTTTAATTTGACCATCTTCTGGATGCCGCGAACAAGTCGCGGCACGTAGACCGTGGGAATGAATTGTAAACACGCCTTAGAAAACGAAGTTTAAAGCTGCCTATGCGGCAGTGAACAAGTAAACATGCCGTTGTAACGCTCAGGGATTTTTCTAAGCTGCCTATGCGGCAGTGAACCCCCAGTATTCTAATTCCATGGGTTTTCGCCTTTTCTAAGCTGCCTATGCGGCAGTGAACATCGGATTGCGAATGAGCGGCTCATTGGCAATTTTCTAAGCTGCCTATGCGGCAGTGAACGAAGGGCATGTATCATTAAGAGCGGACACGAACTTTCTAAGCTGCCTATGCGGCAGTGAACTTTGCGCATCAGTAAGCCTTACAAACGGCATATTTCTAAGCTGCCTATTCGGCAGTGAACATTGGCTGCGCGTCTTTCAGATGAATGTTGATGTTTCTAAGCTGCCTATTCGGCAGTGAACGAAAGTGAGCCTGAAAATAGTCATGTGAAGCATTTCTAAGCTGCCTATTCGGCAGTGAACAAGTCAAACAGGATTCGCTTACATTCCTCACTTTTCTAAGCTGCCTATTCGGCAGTGAACGGCGCGTTTTCCCAGGCGCTCCATTTCCAGCATTTCTAAGCTGCCTATTCGGCAGTGAACCAAAATTACACGCTTAACGACGACACGGTAATTTTCTAAGCTGCCTATTCGGCAGTGAACTCATAAGCCTCATTTTTTGAGTATTGACCATATTTCTAAGCTGCCTATTCGGCAGTGAACCTTGGCGGTTAACGACAGGATAGACATTACAGTTTCTAAGCTGCCTATTCGGCAGTGAACAAACTTTCGATTTTTCGAATTTTGCTCATCGATTTCTAAGCTGCCTATTCGGCAGTGAACAACATGGAAGCGCTGCAAGAAAGACTTGAGCATTTCTAAGCTGCCTATTCGGCAGTGAACTATAGAATATACCTGTCAGCTTTATTCCAAAATTTCTAAGCTGCCTATTCGGCAGTGAACAAAAGCAAGTATTAGCTCTGGAGCTGGCTTTGTTTCTAAGCTGCCTATTCGGCAGTGAACACCGCAAACAGGTTCTTTTGAAATTTCGGTGTTTTCTAAGCTGCCTATTCGGCAGTGAACGCCGCGACCAAAGACTTCTGAGTTTACTTTCTTTTCTAAGCTGCCTATTCGGCAGTGAACTGTATCAGATTGCGTTTCAGTGTTCGGTAATTTTTCTAAGCTGCCTATTCGGCAGTGAACTTAGACGAAGGCTTAACGTATTTCCAGCCTGGTTTCTAAGCTGCCTATTCGGCAGTGAACATACTTGCCGAAAGCGTCTAAATTTATCGAGTTTTCTAAGCTGCCTATTCGGCAGTGAACAGGCTGTTTTGGGAAGATGGCAGACAATGCAATTTCTAAGCTGCCTATTCGGCAGTGAACGCGGTTTCTTCGAGCTGCTCTTCTTTTCGTATTTTCTAAGCTGCCTATTCGGCAGTGAACTTAGTCC
>NZ_CAAAJC010000005.1 GCF_900640175.1 Legionella sp. W10-070
ATTGCTACACGTTATGATAAAACTGCTGCCATGTTTCTGGGAGCACTAACTTTAGTAAGTATTATATTGTGGCTGAAACTTTAAAAACATGCCCTAATAAAGCTTGGGAAACAGATCATCAAATCAGAAGAACGGCATGGATCTATGCGCTTGAACGCGCAGGCGTTCGCTATCGAAACCCTTACCAAACTCGTCATACATTCGCATCTATGATGTTATCAGCTGGAGAAAACATTATGTGGGTTGCGAGTCAGATGGGGCACGTTGATACAGAAATGGTTATGAAAACTTATGGTAAATGGATACCTGATAATTCTCTTAAACTTGGATATAAACCCTTAAACAATTGGGGTGCATTTTTTGGTGAAATAAACCCGCTGGGACCCCGCGGATCAAATGAAGGCGGTAAAAATATTGATAAATCAACAAGTTATATGGTGGAGGCGGCGGGAATCGAACCCGCGTCCGCAAATCCTCTGCCATCGGTTCTACATGCGTAGCCTTGTCTTTTAAATTAACCGTGGCCTCTCCGACAGGCAGGATAGAACACGGCGATTCCCTTAGTTTAACACCTTAACTCGGGACGGGCTAAGATGCGAGCTTATCTCTTATGACCGTTGAGTCGATACCGATAAGCGGGCTCGGTCAACGGGGCGCTGGTTTTATGGCAGCGCACGGTGCGGTTACACTATCAAAGCTTACGCAGCGATAGCTTCACCTGCAAAGTTTTCATCATTTGCATTTATATTTAGTGAGACTGATTTACGAGAGTGCTCCTTCTCGGCATGCCCCTCAGGTTTCGCAACCCGCGTCGAAGCCAGGTCGCCCCCTTGTTACCTTTTTATTATAACATAAATCCGCAGCTAACAGGATATCGGATTAATTTTTTATTTTATCTGCCCAGTATTATAACTGGGCAGATAACAATGTTACTGAATAATGCCATTGTGCCGCAACAAGGCATCAACCGTTGCCGCTCGTCCTCTAAACGATTCATAGGCATCGGAAGCTTTCTTAGAACCACCGACTTCGAGAATACAATGGAGGAAATCACGTCCGGTTGATTCATTAAATATTCCCTCTTCTTCAAAGCGAGAAAAAGCATCGCTGGAAAGCACCTCCGCCCACTTATAGCTGTAATAGCCAGCGGCATAACCTCCGCCAAAAATATGGGAAAAACTGTGCTGGAAGCGATTATAAGGCACAGCTGGAATAACTGTTGTCCGCTGGCGGACCTCCGCTAAAATCCTTGGTACAAAATCAGCCTCATCAGGGACAAATTCCTGATGGATGCGAAAATCAAATAAAGAAAACTCCAGTTGGCGCATCATCGCCATCGCCGACTGGAAATTTTTAGCAGCCAACAATTTCTCATATAATGGAGCAGGTAAAAGTTCTCCGGTATCCACATGCTCTGCTAACAAATCCAGTGCCGCCTGCTCCCAACACCAGTTTTCAAAGAACTGACTTGGCAATTCAACGGCATCCCACTCTACGCCATTGATTCCAGAAGCGCTTAAATAATCCACCTGCGTTAAAACATGGTGCAGACAATGCCCAAATTCATGGAATAACGTCAGCACTTCATCATGAGACAGGGTTGCTTCTTTATTGGCCGCGGGCTTGGCAAAATTACAGGTTAATGTCGCGATGGGTGACTGGATAGCGCCATTGGTTCTTTTCCTTCGACTTTGGCAAGAGTCCATCCATGCCCCGCCACGTTTGTGAGGCCTGGCAAATAAATCCACATAGATATAACCGCGGGCCTGTCCTTTTTCATCAGCAAGCTGATAACATTTGACATCGGGATGCCAGACATCAACATTTTTTATTTCTTCCAATCTCATGCCGTAAAGTTTATGCACGATAGCAAACAAGCCATGCATTACTTTAGTCAGTGGGAAATAGGGACGTAAATCTTCCTGTGAAATAGCATAACGAGCCTGTCTCTTTTTCTCTGATAAGTAAGCAAGATCCCAAGGCGCGATTTCATCAAGATGATAATTCTCTGTGGCAAATTGTTTTAATTTTTGAAACTCAGTCTCTGCCTGCTGACGGGCTTTGGATGCCAGGTCAGTTAAAAAATCAAGCACATGGCCAGTTGATTCTGCCATTTTAGTGGCCAGAGATAATTCGGCATAATTATTAAACCCTAACAGGTTTGCTTTTTCATGCCTTAAAGCCAGCATTTCCCCAATGATTTCCGTATTATCAAATTGACCAGCGCTCGGCCCTTTATCGGAAGCACGGGTCACATAAGCATGGTAAAGTTCTTCCCTTAAAGCGCGGTCATTGGCATAGCTGATTACAGCAAGATAACTTGGGAATTCAAGATTAAACAACCAGCCGGACACCCCCTTTTCCTCTGCCAGTTCGCGTGCGGTATGCAACGCATGTTCAGGGATTCCCTCAAGACGTTTTTCATCGGTAATGTGGATACTGAATGCCTGGGTAGCATCGAGGACATTATTTTCAAACTGATTGGATAAAGCAGAGAGTCGGGTTTGAATGGCTTCAAAACGTATTTTTTTTTCCTTGGATAACGCCACGCCTGATAACTTAAAGTCACGGAGCGTATCGTCTACAATTTTTTGCTGCACCTCATTGAGCATCCCTCTGTCCAACGAATTGATTGCCTCATACAGTGTTTGATTATGGCCAATCGCAGCTTCGTAAGCAGACAATTGCGGCAAGCAGGCTTGATAACACGCCCGCAAAGCCTGGGAATTCACTACTGCGTGTAAATGGGATAACGGCGACCAAAACCGTTCCAGTGTGTCATCCATATCTTCCAGCGGTTGCATCAGGTTATCCCAGGTAAACTCCTGCTCTTTTTCAAGAATAGTTTTTATCTGAGCTAAATTTTCCTCAAGTAATATTTGCAAACGGCTGGCAAAATCACTCGGATCAATGGTGCTAAATAGTGGTAACCTTGTAGACATAAGTTCCTCAACGAAAATAATAGATCACAGCGGTATTATTCAAATAGCCCTGTTTTACAGAGAATAACATTGAATCAACTGGAGCTCCATGAAAGTCAGGCATTAACAGGAATAACAGAAGGGAAATTAAAATCAATCTCCTTGCAAAAAGGCTCCATTGGCACCAAAGGCGACTCTGTCATGGAGCTTGTCGTCTCTGCTGACTCAAGCGGTTCTGCCGGTTTGAAGATGCCAAAGCGTGAAGCCAGCTGCGAATATCGCCCCTCATTTAAATCCGGCAACTTATCAGAGGGCCTTTGCTTCTCCACCCATTTACCAGCAGCATAGTTGATGAACGTGATAGCAACCAGCAGAATTGCTCCTATCAAAGGAATAATCGGATTAACGGCAAGCGCCGGAATGGCCAGACACATGGCTAAAAACAAAGCAGCGGTATTAAACACACTGAGCAGCAGTCGTTTTCGTTCAAACTCAATCCGCTGTTGCAGATGCGCCTGATATTGAATGCCTCCCTCCATCTGTGATGGATTATCAACACTCCCGGTTGTCCTTTGTATCTCATCGTATTGCGCTTGCAGGTTAGACAAGCGTCTCAATTCGACAAATGCCCTTAAACCCGCCCAGGCTGCATCAAAAAGAAAAAGGGCAACGGTCAGATACAAGCCGACAGGCGCAAGGGTTCCTGTCAAAATAAAGCAATTAAGTAATCCTCCTGCCAGCCAGAGTGAATCATTTCCTAATTCAAACCAGCGACGCTCTAACTGAGTCTTGACACGAATCCAAAGAGGCAATTCTTTTTCCTTGGCGAGCCCGAAACCAGGTAAAATATGCTTTAAAAAAAGGGCGACATTCACTAAAAACCTTGGTATATAAAATACCCAGGCGATATAACCAAGGACAGGCGCAGCCCAGGGGTCGATGAAAGCGACAAAACGGCAAAAATAGCTGAAATTTTTGGCAACAGGAACCAAGGTTATTAACAAGCGTCTTACCCTGCCTGCAAGCTGTCTTGGCAAATTCAAAGCAGCCGTGACATCCCTGACCTTGCGCGTATAGGAACCGGCATCCGTTCTGGCAATCACCTTTCCTGTCTGTGGGAATTGATAACCGCAATTTTGCAGAAACAACCGATAAAGCGCCTGCTCTTTTTCCAAGCGACAGACTTCTCGAGGCACGTTTAAATAATAGCGGTAGAGATGAGTTAACAACTCGGCCAAAAGCAAGGCCGTAACTAAAGACTTGACACAATCTTCGACTCTCTCGGCAGTCAGAGTATCCTTTGCGGCCAGGTCTGTAAAATCATGTGCCAATTGGCTGCAAAGGATACTGTATTCCAAAGCAAGCAGCGCATGTGCCTCAATAAAAGGCTGAAACGAGGTTGTTTGCTGCTTTGCGAGATATTCACTAAACTCCCATGAGGAAGTAACCTCATAAGGGTCTATAGGCAAACAGCTCATCTGATAGTTTAATCGTTGTAAAACCGCTGTCATACAATGATGAATATAATTCAAAACGTTCAATAATCTCAAAATATAAACAAAAAGTAAAAGTTATTTCTTGTCATGGGCAAGTATTTTTAAACTGAAGAAACTTAATAAACAAAAGGCGGGGAAACAAAGCTTGTCAGTTCATTATCAACAAGTTACTCAAGGTGATCTGAGTAATGCTACAATAATAAACAGAGGACAGTAGAAATTAACAGAAAGCCAACTTGCTGATTAGAAGCTTCTGAGCGACAATAGTCCCCCTGATGATAGCAGAAAAGAGAACGCATGAGTTTTTCCAACGAATTAGCCAATGCCATCCGTTTCTTAAGTATTGACGCCGTAGAACAGGCTCAATCAGGCCACCCCGGAATGCCTTTAGGCATGGCAGATATCGCCACAGTATTGTGGAAAAAATTTTTAAAACATAACCCGAAAAACCCCAGGTGGTTCGATCGCGATCGATTCGTATTATCGAACGGCCACGGTTCCATGTTGCTTTACTCCCTCCTTCATCTGACAGGTTATGACTTGAGCATTGAGGAATTAAAACGTTTCCGTCAATTGCACTCTAAAACGCCAGGACATCCTGAATACGGCGATACACCCGGTGTTGAAACAACAACCGGGCCACTGGGCCAGGGGCTTGCCAATGCAGTAGGAATGGCCATTGCCGAAAAAGTCCTCGCAAGCCAATTTAACCGGCCTGGACTTGAGCTGGTTAACCATCATACCTATGCTTTTGCTGGTGATGGCTGTCTGATGGAAGGAATCTCGCATGAAGCCTGTTCTCTTGCCGGGACTTTAGGGCTTGGCAAGCTGATTGTCTTTTATGATGATAATGGCATTTCCATTGACGGCAAGGTAGAACAGTGGTTTACCGATGACACGGCAACGCGTTTCAAAGGTTACCATTGGCAGGTCATTGGACCAATTGACGGCCATGATCCCCAGGCGATTGAAAAAGCCATAGCACTGGCTCGCGAAGAAGAAAAAAGACCCAGTTTGATTATTTGTAAAACAGTCATCGGTTATGGTTCCCCGGTTGCCGGAAGTGAAAAAGCACATGGCGCACCTTTGGGCGCTGAAGGGATTGCTAAAGCGAGGGAAGCATTTAACTGGCCATACCCCCCCTTTGAAATACCTGATTCCCTCTATGCCGCCTGGAACCATGTAGAACAAGGACAATATGAAGAAACCTCCTGGTTAGCCTGTTGTCATAGTTATCAGCTGCAGCACCAGCAGGATTACCATGAATTTTTACGCCGCATTAACGGCGACTTGCCCGATAACTGGGATGAATTATCAACAGCATTTATTGAACAGTGCCGCTTAAATGATAAAGCGCAGGCAACTCGCAAAAGCTCCCAGCAATGCATAGGGTATTTTGCCAAATTTTTACCCGAAATGTTGGGGGGCTCTGCTGATTTAACAGGCTCCAATAATACTGACTGGTCTGGCAGTAAAGCCATTACTGCCAATGACTCTTGCGGTAATTATCTTTTTTATGGGGTGCGTGAGTTTGCGATGGCGGCCATTATGAATGGCTTGGCTTTACATGGGGGAATTATCCCTTATGGCGGCACCTTTTTAGTTTTTTCTGATTATGCCAGAAATGCCATACGCCTGGGTGCGTTAATGCATCAACGGATTATCTATGTATTGACCCATGATTCAATCGGCCTTGGTGAAGATGGGCCTACCCATCAACCCATAGAGCATGCTGCCATGTTAAGGATGACCCCTGATATGCAAGTCTGGCGGCCCGCCGATTTAATGGAAACCGCGGTTGCCTGGCAACAGGCTCTTGAACACCATACAGGCCCATCAGCGTTGCTGTTATCGCGGCAAAATTTGCCTGCATTAGCCCATGCGGCCAACCATGCCGATCTGATCCAAAAAGGCGGTTATATTCTTCAGGATTGTCAGGGAACGCCGGATGCGATTTTACTGGCCACAGGTTCGGAAGTTCAGTTGGCCTTAACCGCAGCAGAGCGGATGAAAGCACTGGGGCAACAAATCCGCGTCGTCTCTATGCCCTGCTGCGAACGCTTTCTTGCCGCAGATCCTGCTTATCAGGAACAGGTACTGCCCTCATCCATTCGCAAGCGTATTGCTATTGAGGCAGCGGCTACTGGCTACTGGTATCGTTTCGTCGGCCTGGAAGGCAAGGTTATCGGCATTGACCGCTTTGGTGTTTCAGCACCGGCAGCTGATGCTTTTGATGAGTTAGGAATTACCGTTGAAAACATAGTTTCCACGTTGAAGACACTACTTTAAACTGGTTCACCACCTAAGTGACAGCAATTCGGAGAAGTAATATGACAATACGCGTCGCAATAAATGGTTATGGCCGCATAGGCCGTTGTATTTTACGTGCCATTTATGAGTATAAACGGCAGAATGAACTCCAGGTCGTGGCAATTAATGACCTGGCAGCGATAGAAACAATTGCCCATCTGACTCGTTATGATTCTACTCACGGACGCTTTGACAGTGATGTACAAATTGAAGGAAATAATCTGATCATTGATGGAAACCCTATCCGGGTCACCGCTGAACGGAATCCTGAAGCACTTCCCTGGCAGGAATTGGAAGTAGATATCGTTCTTGAATGTACAGGTTATTTCACCAGCCGTGATGCAGCAATGAAGCACCTGACTGCCGGTGCTAAAAAGGTATTAATCTCGGCACCCGGAAAAGACACGGACGCAACAATTGTCTACGGTGTAAACCACCAAACCCTGCGTGATACAGACAGGATTGTTTCCAATGCCTCATGCACCACCAATTGCCTGGCTCCGATAGTAAAACCATTACATGAAGCGCTTGGCATAGAATATGGCCTGGTCAATACGGTGCACGCATACACCAAGGATCAAATGCTGCTAGACGGCAGCCATAGTGATTTACGCCGTGCACGTTCAGCCACCCAGTCGATTATACCTACTAAAACAGGCGCTGCAGTCGCTGTTGGGCTTGTATTACCTGAACTGGCAGGGAAACTGGATGGTTTTGCCATGCGGGTACCTACCTTGAATGTTTCTGTAGTGGATTTGACGTTTACCGCCAAACGTGAAACAACTGCAGCGGAAGTGAATGAGATCATGCGCAAAGCAAAGAACGACATTTTACACATTAGCGAAGAACCTTTGGTTTCCTGTGATTTTAATCATTACCCTGCTTCAGCTGTTTTTGACACCACCCAAACAAAAGTTCTGGGCACCTTGGTCAAGGTTGTTGCCTGGTATGATAATGAATGGGGCTTTTCCAACCGCATGCTGGATACGGCCTGCTATATGATGAACCTTTAAGGGTGGTAAATTGATGAACTTGACTAAAATGAACGAAATCAGCCTCAGCGGCAAGCGGGTGCTGATTCGTGAAGATTTAAATGTTCCCATCAAAGAGGGCATTATTACCAGTGAGCAGCGTTTGCAGGCAGCGTTACCCACTCTACAGGCCGCGCTGGATGAGAATGCAGCGGTAATGGTGCTCTCTCATCTGGGCAGACCAGAAGAAGGAAAATTTGACAAGCGCTTCTCCTTGCAGCCGATTGCTGATTATTTGGCAGCACATCTGGATTATCCGGTGCGCTTTGTCAGTGACTATCTGGATGGCGTGGATGTTAACCCCGGCGAACTGGTTATTTGTGAAAATGTCCGTTTTAATGTGGGCGAAAAAGCGGATGATGCGGCATTGGCTAAAAGACTGGCTCAATTATGCGATATATTCGTTATGGATGCTTTTGGCACCGCACATCGCGCTCAAGCCTCCACTTATGGTGTCGCAAAATACGCACCCATCGTTGCAGCCGGCCCTCTTTTAGTTAATGAGCTTGAAGCGTTGGAACAAGCTTTAAAAAAACCGGAAAAGCCTATCGTGGCAATTGTTGGCGGTGCAAAAGTATCCACTAAATTAACCTTGCTCAGGCAGTTGATTCATAAAGTAGATTATCTTATCCCTGGCGGCGGTATTGCCAATACCTTTCTCAAGGCACAAGGTTATGAAATTGGTGTGTCTTTATATGAGGAAGATTTAATTGCCGAAGCCCGCAGCATTTTGGAATCAGCTGCAGCAGCAGGTTGCCATATTCCTTTACCAACGGATGCCGTTGTTGGTAAATCATTTTCTGACAGCTGTCCTGCATTTAATAAGTCATTAGCCAGCATAGCCCCCGATGACATGATTATGGATATAGGCCCTGATACAGTCAGCAATTACATTGAAATTATAGATAAGGCAAATACCATTATATGGAATGGGCCTGTCGGAGTTTTTGAATTTCCCCAATTTGCTTATGGTACACGGGCATTGGCGATTGCTATCGCCAACAGTGAAGCATTTTCAATTGCTGGCGGGGGTGATACACTGGCTGCGATTGATCAATATGACTTAAATCAACAAATTTCCTATATTTCTACCGGCGGGGGCGCATTTTTAGAATTCCTTGAAGGAAAAACCTTGCCTGCTGTCGCCATTTTGGAAGAGCGTGCCAATGCGTCGGACTAAAATTATTGCAACTTTAGGACCAGCCTGCAGTGAACATGGGGTGCTTCGCGCCCTGCTTGCAGCCGGTGTAGATGTATTAAGGATCAATTTCTCGCATGTCAGCGATAACCTGATGCCGCTTGTTGCCCAGGCCAGGGACATAGCAAGGGAGCTTAACCGCCCATTGGCGGTGATGGCTGACTTGCAAGGACCTAAACTGCGAATTGGCCGCTTTAAAGCAGATAAAATTAATTTGCTCAATGGCCAATCGTTTACCCTGGACTGCGAAAGTCATTTGCCGGGAGATGAAACCTCTGTTTCTGTGGCTTATCACAACCTGTGTTATGAATTAAAAGCAGGTGATCATCTGTTACTTGACGACGGTCTGATTGAACTTGAAGTTACCGAAATAAACCCTCCCCTGATTCATTGTCTGGTTATTGAAGGCGGTACCCTGCATAATAATAAGGGTCTGAACCGTAAAGGAGGCGGCCTGGCTGCCAGGGCATTGACGGAGAAAGACAAGCAAGACTTAAAAACTGCTGTAGAACTGGGTGTTGACTACCTCTCACTGTCTTTTGTCAGGGATACCCGGGATATTGACGAAGCCAGAGCGCTATTGCGCGAGCTTAATGCAGAAGCTATCCCAATTATTGCTAAAATAGAGCGCACAGAAGCCTTACAACATTTAACCGAAATCATTAATGCAACCGATGCGGTGATGGTTGCCCGCGGCGATCTGGGGGTGGAAATCGGTGCTGCGGAAGTACCCGCCATTCAAAAACGGATCATTGAGCAAAGCAGACGCCTGGATAAGGTAGTAATTACTGCCACCCAGATGATGGAATCGATGATTTATCAACCACAGCCTACACGGGCTGAAGTATCCGACGTGGCCAATGCCATTTTGGATGGGACTGATGCGGTAATGCTTTCTGCCGAAACCGCAACTGGTAATTTTCCCGTAAAAGTAATCGATATGGTGGATAAAATTTGTCGAAGCACTGAAAAACATGCCGGTTTCTTCTATCATGTGGCCCATGAAAGTTGCCATTATCAGCGTGCTGATCATGCTATTGCCATGGCGACCATGCATACCGCCAACCATTTTCCTATTAAAGCCATTGTGGCACTTACCGAGTCAGGCGCCACCGCCATATGGATGTCTCGCCATCACAGTACTGTGCCCATTTATGCCATCACAGCCAATCCTCAAACAGTGGGCAAATTAAGTCTGGTTAATAATGTCTTCCCCATCTTTCTTGACTACCATCAGCTGGAATCAGATATGGTGAATGAGAAAGTCCTTGAGCACCTCCTGCATTTGGGGTTGCTGGAAAAAAATTCCTTTGTCTTGCTTACCAGAGGATATCGGATTGGCAAACCAGGTGGTACAAATTGCATGGAAATCAGACGCATATGAAGCAGCCATATTGAGTGGTTATACCCTTTTAATCCCCTCTATATAACGGTTTAAGTAAGGAGAGGTTAGCCACATCAATACACCAATCGCCAAGGTAATTAAACCAATATAAGCAAAGACCCTGGTATAGATCATCAATGAATCGATACCAGGATTAAGGTGTGTAGGCAGGGCTGTCAATGAAGCAACGGAGGCACCCAAAAAACCAGCCACCGCAGGAGTTAAGAACCACATGCCCATGACAAACCCGGTAATTTTATTGGGTACCAGCTCAGCAACCATAGCAACCCCTAAAGCTGAAACCAGCAATTCGCCCGTGCTTTGAAAAAAATAGCTTGCCACCAGCCACCAGTAGGAAACCATACCCGTTCCGTCATGTAGATATCTGGCAAAATAAAGTAATGTGAAACTGATGCCGCAGCAACACATGCCCGCAGCAAATTTATGAGGGATTGGGAAAGCCCTGCCACGCTCGTGGAGTTTTCCATAAACAAAAGCCAATACCGGACTCATGCTTATAATCCATAAGGGATTAAGGGCCTGAAAACTTTGCGGATCAATGGGTATGCCAAATAAACTGGGCACCACATTATTTACTGCAAATAAATTTAAAGAAGTAGGCATTTGTTGATAAAGGGTAAAAAATACGATGGCTTCAAGCATCAATACAAAGGCTACCAACATTCTCTTGAAGGAAGCCTTATCTTCTTTGCGCATGTAAATAAAATACATGCCGGCAACCAGGGCGGCAATTAGCCAAATCAGATTCTTGGCTATTATCACATGTTGCAATAAAAAAGCAGAAATTGCGGTAGCGATAACGATCCCAAGCAAAATTAACCCCCATTGCCAGAATGCAATTTTTCGTTTATCTGCTTCGGTACTGATGCTTGCGACATGCCGCCGCTGCAGCCAGTAGTTAAAAAGCCCAAGACTCAAGCCAATAAAGCTCATGAAATAAGCATAGAAATAACCATAGCGGCTGGATAAGGCAGGACCAATGAACAGAGCCGCTGTCGACCCTAAGTTAATTGCCATGTAATAGAGGGTAAAGCCGCCGTGCAACCGCGAATCATTTTTGCCGTAGCACTTCGACAGCAAATTCGATGGATTTGCCTTGAATATCCCATTGCCAACACATACAAGCCCTAAGGCCCAAAATACCTGTTCCCTGGCAGCAAGGGCAAGGAACAGGTAACCGAGGGCAAGAACAATCAGCCCTAAAATAATTGAGCGTTTGGTTCCTAGCAGGTTATCACCAAGATAGCCCCCCGCTGCCACCATTCCATAAACCAGGGCAGAAAAAGCACCAAAGGTAAAATAAGCAGAACTATCGTCAAATCCTAAAAAACGGATGAAATAGAGGGTTAAAATGCCTTGCGCTGTATAGAAACCAAAGCGCTCCCAGATTTCCAGCATGAAAATCATGTAAAAAGCCCGAGGTTGCAGACGAAACAATGCAAGCATTTTTCCTCTTCTTTCTCGAAGGTGATAATTAACGCTATACCACTTTAAAATTAAATGCAATCGGCTGGGGAACCACTGTTTTAATTGCTGACAAATCCGTTATTGTCTGATAAGGGGTTTTTAGTGTGTCTAATTACCGTGTCCACGGCCATGTCTTCAGACACCTTCATCAAGACCGTAGTCGATTCCTGAAGCTAGGGCGTGTCCTCTGAGCACTCTTTGTCATCCCCGCGCAGGCGGGGATCCATCTTCGTAGCAACGTAAGGGGTTACGCAAGGGTATAGATTCCCGCCTGCGCGGGAATGACATGCAAACTAAAAAGTTAGATAACTTAATGAGCTTTATATATGCAGCAAATTGCTTAAAAAATAGGCTTTATTTGAGGACATGCCCTAATGAATTTTATCGATAATTGCGTTAATTAATCTTCGGCATGCGACCCTCATTTTCTCCTTCTTCCTCTTCCTCTTCCTTTTTACTGCTCATGGCAGGGAAAGAAGAGCCTGTAGGGCTTGACTTAAGTGGCTTGAAATCTACTCCCTGTTTTTCTAATGCCTCCGCCAGGGGAGAATAATCAAGGATTTCTTTTTGCTCCTCAGGAGAAAAGCCTGTCTCGGTTATAGCACGTTGAAGTAATGCCAAACCCGGTTTTACTTTATCCATCTCCAAAAAGCCCTGTAAATCCTCGGCATTCAATTGATGCTCTTTGGCATAAGCAGCTATATCCTTAAAGCAATTTACAATACCCTGTAAGTTTTCGGGTTTGATTGCTGAGAATCGCTTACCAATTTGCTCTATAAACTGCTCTATGGACTGACTCTCTGCAATTTGCTCAGACAAAGCCTTTACTGCCGCGTTTATGTCGTCGGAAGTAAACACCCTGGACAAATCGGTTGTTGTCTCATGGACGTGAGCCACTTTCATAGTATTATCAAGCACTGGCCCTGCTTCCAGTTTCTCCTTAACCTCGTCTTTAGCCGACTCCTGGACCTTATCAGGGTCCTTAAAAAGCGTCGTCTTCAACCATCCCGCAAATTTACTAACTAGCGGCAATGCCAACCGGCCAATGACATAGGCTCCACCTAACACAGCCGAGCCAGCCACTATTCCCAAACCAATCGGCGGAAAAGCCAACGCCAAACCGACACCAATGACTGCAAGTGCGGATAAGCCGATAGCCATGCATCTATCGGCAACCTTGCCAGAATTCATTTTTTCGAGCTTTTGCTGCAGATGTAACTGCTTATCATAAAGTTCCTGGATTTCCTTTGCTTTGGCCCTAAAGCGTTGTTCCAAATCCTTAAACTCAGTTTCCATCTCGTTAAAATTTGCATTCCCTTCTTTAATTGTCCTCTCTAATCCGGCAGCCTTCACTTGCAAATCAGTCAGCTCGGCTTCTTTATCAGCGATCTCTGCCGGGATTTTATTTAATGCTTTTTTAAGTTGGGCGCGATCATAAAAATGCTTGCCCAATAAAAATACACTGGTTGCAAAACCAAGGCTTGCAGCAACCACCGCGATTGGAGCGGCTAATGCGGGCACAGCAATTGCGGTAATCGTTAATCCCAGCAAGACAGAAGAGTACAACAGCCTGGCATTTCGGGAGAGGGTAATAGGAGACTTCTGTCCTTCTGAACGAAGCAGGGAGGCGGCAAGATAGATTATCGGTATCCGGACAAAATCGATAATGGCAAGCCCCAGCGAACCCCACTGAAATCCACTGCCGGCTACTTTTGTTGCATGGGTCACATGTCCATGAACAATCGCCAGCTTACTTAACGATTTTCCTGAGTTGTCAATATTACGCAAAAATCCTGACAACAGGGGGACCTTATTGAGTAATGCAAGAAATACCGAATTTTCAGAAAGTGGCTGTGGCTTAAAATCCGGCTTTTGCTGCATGCTCTGAAGTCCTTGCAAAAGACGCTGTTTTCTAATCTCTTGCCCTTCAAAAATTAATCCATCATCAACCTCTTTACTGGTTGCCAATAAGGATTTAAATTTCGCTGTTTGATCGCCCATATCCACCACCTTTATCTTTATACTGTAAATATAACAAACGCAGGCTTAGCAAAATATTAACAAGCTTCATGCCAATAAATAAAACCTGTAAATTTCCAGCGGTTGGAGGCATTTCTTCCCATACTCGGCTTGTCCGTTTTATTATTTTTAAGACTATTTAAAAATTTATTGTTATTATTATTTTGACTCTGACAATTACTATTGCTTGCCAGACTCATCCTGTGTCAACTATATTTCTATAATCTTAAAAAAATAAGCAGTTATGATTAAAAGAGGCCTTTATTTGGCGGGTGGCGGTGCACGAGGTGCCTATCAGGCAGGTGTCCTGAAAGCCATTAGCCATATTTTACAGGTGAAGCAGCTTCCCTTCGCAATGATCAGCGGGGTCAGTGTAGGCAGCATCAATGCCGCCGTATTGGCTGAAAACGCCCATGATTTTCCTGCCGCCGTTGAAAAGCTTGAGGGAATGTGGAGTGCAATTTCCTGCCAGCAAATTTTTAACGCCAGCAATTATGAATTGAGTAAATCCGTATTGCGCAATATGAGTCACCTGATTATCAGGCAACGGCAGTCAGGCCATCTCCTGGACACAACCCCTTTAAGGGAATTTATTACTGAGAACATCGACTTTAATCTTCTCCAGTCCAATATTGCCAGTCAGCAGCTGGAAGCGATGGAAGTTATCAGTCAATGTTATGAAACGCAGCAAACCATCTCCTTTTACCAACATTACGAGGCGCCTGGGTTTATTGATTGGCATTATCCCCGCCATGCCAGCCAAAGAGCGGACTTGACGATGGAACATATTCTGGCTTCCAGCGCACTCCCGCTTTTTTTTCCTACTGTTGGGCTTGATGGCTTTCACTACGGTGACGGCAGTATGGGATTAGTAGCCCCTCTGCGAGGCGCAATTCGCTTTCAAATGGAAAAAATACTGATCCTTGGAACACGTCAGTTACCCGTTTTTGCTAATCCTGAGCATTTAAAAAATGGCGACATCGGGTTTGCCCGCATTTTAGGCGGTATGCTGAATGGCTTGTTTCTCGATAATCTTGATCGCGACATCGAAATGGTCAACCGTATGAATGATATCGCCCGCCTGTTATCCATGTGGAAGAAACGTCGCTCCCCCTGGCGCCCTATTGATACGCTGCACTTAAGACCAAGCATGGATATTTCACAGGTAGCCCAGTCGCAATATAATAATATGCCTGCCTTACTCCGATTTTTACTCAATATACTGGGAGCAAAAGACCATTCCGGTGACTTATTAAGTTTCCTGTTATTTGAAAAGGAATTTACACAAGAATTAATTGAACTTGGCTATCAGGATACCCTTTCAGTATCAACAGATGTTCATAAATTTTTTAGCTAAGCCGATGTGAAGTCTAATCAAAAACGAGACTGTCGAGCACGTAATTCTGCCAGTACGGCATGCGTATCAGGCATCACTCCATGCCAAATAAAAAAAGCTTCCGCAGCCTGCTCAACCAACATTCCAAGCCCATCAATCCCATGACATCCTTGTTGCCGCGCCCAATCCACAAAGGCCGTGGTACCCTGGGCGCTATAAGCCAAATCATAACAATAAGCAGCCGGGTGAATGAGCGATGAGGGCAACTCCATCATTTTGTCTTTTAAGCTCATCGAGGTCGCATTGATAATTAAATCAAAAGAACCTTGCAGATTTGCCAGCCTGCAGCAATTAACCTGCTTAAAATCAGCCTGCAATGCTTCTGCCTTACTCATGGTACGATTGGTAATCGTTAATTGGGCAATATCTGCAGCCAGCAAGGGAGCAATAATGCCTCGGGCAGCACCACCAGCTCCTATGATCAGGACCTTTTTATCCTCTAAAGCAAGATGATGGGATAAATCCCTTATTAAACCAACCCCGTCTGTATTGTCAGCATGTAACTGTTCATTCTCCATCCACAGGGTATTTGCAGCACCTGCCCTGCGACAACGGGGGGTCTGCACCTGGGCCATAGCAAAAGCCCTTTGCTTAAACGGCAGGGTGATATTCAAACCCCGGCCTTCTGAGGCAAAAAAATCGCCCACTTTCGCTTCAAACTCTTTTTCTTCAACCTGCAATTTTACATAGCTGAGTTGCCTACCCGTTTGCACAGCAAAGCGCTGATGGATAAATGGAGATAAGCTATGGGCCACAGGATTACCTACTACAGCAAAATAATTGGCCATCTGCTCCTCTTCATTAATAGGGTGATTTTTTTCCAGGAATAGTTTTACCTTTTTTCCTTTCAGTGTCCATCGCTGAGGCTACAATATCCATTATTGCCTTTGCAGGATCGGTCAGAGAAGACATGGAGTCTAGCAAGGGTTTTGCCAAGTCTATTGCGCTTGTTGTCGGTGCCATGCCTAATTTCTCAGGATCTAACAACCACTCCCATGATTTTACCGTTTCCATGGGTTGCCTGGTAGGCATCGACGTAGTTAGAGGTTGCCAGGTTTGTTCAAATATCTCAAAAGACTGCCTGAAATAATCCAGTGCCCTATGGCCATTTTCAATGGCAAGGCTAACCTGTTTTTCGATAAACTCTTCAGGCGTTTTCATGTTAGCCAGATCATCTGCCTTTAAGAAACGGAAATCCTGTAATACTTTGATATTAAGAGCAAATAGTTGTTGAAAAGGCGCTTGCAAATGCCTTGCAACCTCACTCCACTGCTGTAAATGTTGCTGGTTCATAGCAATCTCCATTGCGGCTTGGCGGCTTGCCTCCTATTCTTTAACTATAGCAGATGGAATGATCTCACCCTGCAAACAGGCAGGTTGTCCCCTAAGATGGACTCAAGCGACAACCGCTCAATGCGAGCTGGCAATCAAGCTAAACCATGAGGCTTTTGGCAACAACTTCCCGTAAGTCACGCGACAAATCCAGTGCTGATAGTTGCTTAAGCTCCTTTTGCATCAATTGCTGTCGCTTGACATCATATCGTCGCCAGCGCGTAAACGGCGTTGCCAGCCTTGCGCTAATCTGGGGATTTAATTTATCCATTTTAACCAGCATGTCGCTCAAAAAGGTATAGCCACTCCCGTCTGTTGCATGAAAATTACGGGGATTGGCCTGACAAAATGCGCCTACCAGAGCTCTTACCTTATTGGGGTTTTTTATATTAAAGGCAGGATGCTTTAATAATATTTTTACTCTGGCCAAGGTTTCAGGCAACTCACTGCTTGCCTGCACAGCAAACCACTTATCCATAACCAGGTCATCTTGCGACCATTGTTTATAGAAACTATCGAGCGCCTGCTCTCTGGCCGGCCCATGCGAGCAGTTATTCAGCAATGAAAAACTGGCCATCTGATCACTCATGGTACGCGCTTTGATAAATTGTTGCTGGCAAAGCTCTAGCGCAGACTGCTCATCAGCCTTCATCATCAGCCACAAACAGATATTTCTTAATTTTCTTTGCCCATAAGCCTTTGCATGCATGGCATGATCTTCTATCCGCCACAATTGCTGGTAAGTGGAATAAGCTGCCTCAAACAAGTATCTTCCAAGATCAACCCTGAACATATCACGAGCAGATTCCAGTCGATCAACATCAATGACCGTCAATCCTGCAGCCACTTCCTCAAAACCTGGAGGAGTTAAAATTTCAGCCCGTAAAGAGTAATCCAGGGTTTCATCTAACAACACATGCCGATAAGCAGCCAGTAGTTCATCAGGAATACGCCCATCATCAGAACTGTTTAAGCAATCAAGGATGCAACCCGACGCCAACCGCTGGGCAGCATTCCACTTGGCGTAGCCATCTGATTCATAGCGCAGGAGTGCCAGGAGTTCTTCTTTGCTGGACTGTTGATGAAGCTTAATAGGGGCTGAAAAATCGCGCAATAAAGAAATAAACGGCTTGGCTTTTAAGCCGGTAAAACTAAAAGATTGCTTCGCCTCACGTAACTCCAGTACCTCCGGCTCTACAGCTAACTGTTGCCCATTTTCTGCGAATAAGGCAATACGGATAGGGATATGGAAAGGTTTCTTGTCCCGACATTCTGCTGTAGCTGGGCAGGATTGGGTCATGGTTAAGGTAAGGCTGTCATTGCTGAAATTGCTAACCACATGTACCTCAGGAGTCCCTGCCTGACTATACCAGCGTTTGAACTGAGTAAGATCAACAGCATTGGCATCTTCCATGGCCGCCACAAAATCATCAATCGTCACCGCCTGACCATCATGACGCTGAAAATACAAGTCCATCCCACGACGAAAACCCTCCTTACCTAACAAGGTATGCTGCATACGGATAACTTCAGCCCCTTTGTTGTAGACAGTGGCGGTATAGAAATTATTAATCTCCTGATAAGACTCAGGCCTTACCGGATGGGCCATTGCTCCGGCATCCTCGGGAAACTGTGCAGCCCGCAGTACCTTGACATCAAGAATTCGATTGACATCGCGAGAATTCATGTCACGAGAAAACTCCTGATCACGAAAAACGGTTAAGCCTTCTTTCAAGCTCAACTGGAACCAATCCCGACAAGTCACCCGGTTTCCTGTCCAATTATGAAAATACTCATGGGCGACTACGCCCTCAATATCAGCAAAATCCTGATCCGTTGCCGTATCTGGCCGGGCAAGAATATATTTGGAATTAAAAATATTTAAGCCTTTATTTTCCATGGCCCCCATATTAAAGTCACTGACAGCAACTATCATAAAAATTGCAAGATCATACTCACGGCCATAGGCTTCTTCATCCCAACGCATCGCTTTTTTCAAAGAAACCATGGCATGGGCGCATTTGTCTTCATTGCCCGGCTCCACATAAATGCGCAAATCAACCTCTTTGCCTGAGCAGGTCACAAATTTATCCTTAACACAGGCTAAATCACCGGCAACCAAAGCAAAAAGATAGGAAGGCTTTTTGAACGGATCTTGCCATTTAACCCAATGCCGTCCGTTCTCCAGCTCGCCTGAGCCAATTAAATTACCATTGGAAAGCAGTACCGGGTAAGTTGCTTTATCGGCAGAGATCCTGGTAGTAAAAGGTGCCAAAACATCAGGCCGGTCTGGAAAAAAAGTAATACGCCTGAATCCTTCTGCCTCACACTGAGTACAGAATAAATGATTTGAGCGGTAAAGACCGGATAATTTGGTGTTCTCTTGCGGGCGGATGCGAGTTACTATCTTTAAACTGAAGTCATCTGGACAGCCCTCAAGAACTAAATCCCCTCCTTCAATGCAATAGCTTGTTTCATCAAGTTGGCAGTTATCCAGAAATAGTTCAATGAGCTCCAGCTCATCACCATACAGGCGCAAAGCGCCTTGATGTTGACGTTTTAATAATAACTGGCTGGTAATCAAGGCATGGTCATCATACAAATCAACATTCAATTCCACATTATTTACTATAAAAACAGGAGGTTGATAATCTTTTCGATAAATTGTCGCATCTGGCATGGACTTTGCTCCACTATTGGTATATTAAAAAATAATAGGTTGATTTTATTAATGTTTGCTTTAGCCGCTATGAGTTCCTACAATAAATTTAGATAGTGTCTCGCTTTTACTGCCGAAATGCAAAAGGTTTGACACAATAATGATAAGCGTTTTTTCCCAGATTTATGGGGTAAGTAGAAGGGGATGAGTTATGAACACGCAAGATTTTTTAGCAGGCTATACCAAGCGCTTTGTGGAAAACAAAGAAGAAGAATTAAGCCTGGACGAATACCTGGAGTTGTGCCGTACCGATCCCTCTGCTTATGCTAACCCAGCCGAGCGCCTGTTAATGGCCATTGGCGAGCCAGAAAGGATTGATACCCGCCATGATCCGGTGCTTTCAAGGCTTTTTTCTAACAAAATCATAAATCAATACCCTGTTTTCAAAGAGTTTTTTGGGATGGAAGAACCCATAGAACAGATTGTAGGCTTCCTCAAGCATGCAGCCCAGGGATTGGAAGAAACCAAACAAGTCTTGTATCTGTTAGGCCCCGTGGGCGGCGGTAAATCCTCCCTTGCAGAAAAGTTAAAAGATTTAATGCAAAAAACCCCCTTTTATGCGATTAAGGATTCACCGGTTTTCGATTCACCCTTATCCTTATTTGACCCGGAAGAAGATGGCGAATTATTATATGAGCGCTTTGGCATTCCTCCCCGTCACCTCCGTTACGTCATGTCACCCTGGGCTGTCAAACGCCTGCAGGAATTTAACGGCGATATTTCAAAATTCAAAATTGTCAAGGTGAAACCCTCACGCCTTAAGCAAATCGCCATTGCCAAAACCGAACCGGGAGATGAAAACAACCAGGATATTTCCTCCCTGGTAGGCAAGGTTGATATCCGCAAGCTGGAAGAATTTTCCCAGGATGATCCCGATGCTTACAGTTACTCCGGCGGCTTATGCCGTGCTAACCGCGGATTACTGGAATTTGTGGAAATGTTCAAAGCACCAATCAAGGTACTCCATCCCCTGCTGACAGCAACACAGGAAGGAAACTACAATGCCACTGAAGGATTGTCTGCCATTCCTTTTGAAGGCATCATTCTGGCACATTCCAATGAATCAGAATGGCAAACATTCCGTAATAACAAAAACAATGAAGCCTTTATCGATCGGATTAATATTGTAAAAGTTCCTTACTGTCTGCGAGTATCTGAAGAGTTAAAAATCTATACAAAACTGGTAAATCACAGCTCCCTGAAAGAAGCACCCTGCGCCCCTGGAACGATGGCGATGCTTGCCCAATTCTCAGTTTTGACACGTTTGAAAGAGCCGCAGAACTCAAGTATCTATTCCAAGATGCGGGTGTACAACGGTGAAAGCCTGAAGGATACCGATCCTAAAGCCAAGTCCTACCAGGAATACCGTGATTTTGCCGGAGTTGATGAGGGAATGAGTGGCATATCAACACGCTTTGCCTTTAAAATTTTATCCAAGGTATTTAACTTTGACCATTCAGAAATTGCAGCCAACCCGGTGCATTTACTTTATGTACTGGAACGGCAAATTGAACAGGAACAATTCCCTCAGGAACTTCATGAAAAATACCTGACGTTCATTAAAGAATACCTGACACCAAAATATGTGGAGTTCATTGGCAAAGAAATTCAGACCGCTTACCTGGAGTCCTATTCTGAATACGGACAAAATATTTTCGACCGCTATGTAACCTATGCCGATTTCTGGATTCAGGATCAAGATTACCGTGATCCGGATACAGGAGAAATCTTTGACCGTGCATCACTTAATCTGGAGCTGGAAAAAATTGAAAAGCCGGCCGGTATTTCAAACCCTAAAGACTTCCGTAATGAGGTGGTTAATTTCGTCCTCAGAGCACGTGCAAACAACCATGGCAAAAATCCGGTTTGGAACAGTTATGAAAAACTTAAAAGCGTGATTGAGAAAAAGATGTTCACCAATACCGAGGATTTATTGCCGGTTATTTCCTTTAATGCCAAGGCTTCAGAGGATGATAAGAAGAAACATGAGGAATTTATTGCCCGCATGGTAGATAAAGGCTATACCCGCAAGCAGGTCAGGTTACTGTGCGAATGGTATTTGCGGGTACGCAAATCCCAATAACTAAGGATGTGTAGCTATGTCACAAATCATTGACAGGCGATTAAATGCAGGTAAAAAAAGCACAGTAAACCGCCAGCGTTTCCTTCGCCGCTACAAAAACCAGATCAAACGTGCTGTATCTGATGCGGTAAGCAAGCGTAGTATTACGGAAATCGATCAGGGTGAGGAAATTAGTATCCCTGCCAGAGATATTTCCGAGCCTCGTTTTTACCGCGGTCATGGCGGCCGAATAGAACGTGTATTGCCTGGCAATGATCAGTTCCAGAGCGGAGACCGCATCAAGCGGCCTTCTGGAGGTGAAGGCGGCGGTGCAGGAGACACTCAGGCCAGTAATACAGGTGAAGGAGAAGACGAGTTTGTTTTCCAGCTTTCACGGGAAGAGTTTCTTGAATTATATTTTGAGGATCTGGAACTGCCTGATTTGGTCAAGAAAGAGTTGGCACGGATGACAACGTATAAAACCATCCGTGCCGGAATTACCAGTAGCGGCATTCCTGCCAATATCAATGTGGTGCGCTCGATGCGCCAGGCAGCAGGCCGGCGCATGGCTCTGGCATCACCTTATAAACACCAACTACGCCAGGCAGAGGAAGAGTTGGAACGCCTGGAAACCAATCCCAACGCTGCAAAAATCGATATTTTACGCTTAAAAAAGGATATTGATTTTTTAAAAAAGAAAATCAAGGCGGTTCCTTTTATCGATACCATTGACTTACGCTATAACAACCGTATTCGGGTGCTTGCACCATCAACTCAGGCGGTTATGTTTTGTGTAATGGACGTTTCCGGCTCAATGGACGAAGCCAAAAAAGATGTTGCCAAACGCTTCTTTATTCTTCTCTACCTTTTTCTTACCAGAAATTATGAAAAAATAGAGCTTGTCTTTATTCGCCACCATACCTCCGCCAAAGAAGTTGATGAAGACGAATTTTTCTATTCACGTGAAACAGGCGGCACGGTGGTGTCCAGCGCATTGGAACTATTAAGTAACATCATCGAAGCACGTTATCCGCCCTCAGCCTGGAATATTTATGTTGCTCAAGCTTCCGACGGGGATAACTGGAATGCCGATTCCCCTTACTGCCAGGAGCTTTTACAAGAGAAAATCATGCCCCTGCTGCAATATTTTGCCTACATTGAAATTATGCCGCGCCATCACCAGAGCCTTTGGGAGGTTTATCAGCAGGTACGTCAGCATTATCCTAATTTTGCCATGGAAAATATTGATGACGTGACCGATATTTATCCTGTGTTCCGAGAGTTATTTAAAAGGAAAACCTCATGAGAAAAAAGCCTTTATCCACAGGGGCTGAATGGACGTTTGAATTAATTCAAGCCTACGATAAAGAAATTGCCCGTTTAGCCAAAGACTTTAAGCTGGATACTTACCCCAATCAAATTGAAATTATTTCTGCAGAGCAGATGATGGATGCCTATGCTTCTGTAGGCATGCCAATAGGCTATTATCATTGGTCTTTTGGTAAACACTTTGTGGGCGTTGAAAAGAGCTATCAGCGCGGGCAGATGGGCCTAGCCTATGAATTGGTTATTAATTCAAACCCTTGCATTTCTTATCTGATGGAAGAAAACACCATTGCCATGCAAGTCCTGGTCATTGCCCATGCCTGCTATGGACATAATTCGTTTTTTAAAAACAACTACTTATTTAAAATGTGGACCTCGGCAGATGCCATTATTGATTATCTGGTTTTTGCCAAAAACTATATTAGCGAATGCGAGCAACGTTATGGTATCGATGAAGTCGAAGCAATCCTTGACGCTTGCCATGCGTTAATGAACTACGGCGTTGATCGTTACAAACATCCGGCTGGATTATCCATCCAGGAAGAAAAAATTCGTCAACAAAACCGCGAAATGTATTTGCAGTCACAGGTCAATGAATTGTGGCGCACTATCCCGCAAAGTAAACGAGTAGATAAAAATGGTCAAAAAAAACGTTTTCCGGAAGAGCCTCAGGAGAACATCCTTTATTTCATTGAAAAAAATGCCCCTTTGCTCCAGCCATGGCAGCGTGAAATTGTCCGCATCGTAAGAAAAATTGCCCAATATTTTTATCCGCAAGGGCAAACAAAGGTGATGAATGAAGGCTGGGCCTGTTTTTGGCACTACACCCTTTTAAATGCCCTCTATGATGAGGGGCTGGTTACTGATGAATTTATGCTGGAGGTTTTGCAAAACCACACCAATGTCATCATGCAGCCCCCGTTCGACAGCCCCTATTTTTCAGGAATCAATCCATATACCCTGGGGTACCATATGATGCAGGACATCAAACGTATCTGTGAAAATCCTACAGAAGAAGATAAAAACTGGTTCCCTTACCTGGCTCATACTGATTGGTTATCAAGCCTTGACGGCGCGATGCGTAATTTTAAGGATGAAAGTTTCATTTCCCAATACCTGTCCCCCCGGCTGATTCGCGAGCTTAAACTGTTTCATATCGTCGATGATGACCGGCAACCGGATCTGATAGTAGACGCCATCCATGATGAAAAAGGTTACCAGGCAATTCGGGAAGCGCTATCAAGACAATATAACCTGGGTTACCTGGAGCCAGATATCCAGGTTTATTCTGTAGATTTGGAAGGTGACCGCTCATTAACCTTGCGCTATACCCAACATAATCGCGTTCCTCTTGGGGAAAGCACGACGGAAGTTTTAAGGCATTTGTACAGCCTGTGGAAATTCCCCATTACCCTCCAGGCGGTTGATTTATCCGGCCAGATAACGGCCGAGTACCATTGCCCGACTCTTCCGGCAAATAAAAATCAAGTGAAGGATATCCACTAGAGCGCCGTCATGAGGCTTATGCAGATGGCGGTCAGGAAAAGCTTGGCGGTTGTGCGCAGGTGGAAATGTATCCCGGTGATGTATTTGTCATAGAGACCCCAGGCGGTGGAGGTTATGGTAATCTTCCAGATGATCTGGAAGATTAACGCTAATAACTCCTATTCACTGGCAAGTTCAATGGCAAATGCCAAGCCTAGTTTGGTGAAGTTTGTCATATGCTCTGAATTTAATAAATCCATGGTGTCATTTTCTGAATGAATATAGGGATTATGTTCGGCAAAACTGGTTTCACAAGGAAAGGCTGCAGGAACGCCAATATCCGTCCAGGAAGCATGATCGCTGCAACCATAGCCGCATTCCGAATAACTGACAGGTACCTTAATGTAAGTTTGAATAAGTTCCGCAACAAAATGACTCAACTTTTCATCGGTGTAATCGCGGAAAACCCACATAGTCGGATCATTAGCATTATTACGGAAACCAGTCATGTCAAACTGAATAGCAGCCCTGACAGGGAGCGCCTTGTCCTGAAAATCCTCAACAACGTATTGGGAACCTATTAAACCACGCTCCTCTGCAGCATACCAAATGATATAGACAGGACGTTTAAGACTCAGGTTTGAAGCCAATAATACTCGCGCCATCTCCATCACTGAGGAGGAACCGCTGCCATCGTCTCCGGCACCAGGCATGCGGCCATCCAGGGTATCCATATGCGCGCCAATGACAATGCCAGGCTTGTCAAGATCTTTGCCGATCACTGTAACCAGCGAAGGTTGCTTATACCATCCCGTGTTAACAAAATAAGTTGCGGTATCCTTACGACCATAGTCATTAGCCATACCTTCAAAACTCGCTTTCAGCCATTCAGCGACTTCCCGTCCCCGCTTGCGAGTTGCCGAGCGATTATAATAAGAGGTTAAATGAGTAAGCGTCTGGGTGATATTATCCGTGTTAACCTGTTCCAGGACAGTATTGACTTCCTCTTTATGCCTGATTTCATAATGCGCAGAAACTTTTTTTGCTTTTTCTGCACGCTGATCTCTTAGTAAATCATACGCCGCCTGCTTCCTGGGCAGCAAGTTTTTAGCCAGTCGGTGGCTAACATTTACAAAACGTCCGCAATGGACTTCATCTGCTAATAAAGCGAATCGATTTAAATCCGTTGAGGGCACTTCAATAATCTTAAACTCAGCGTTTTCAGCAAGCACCGGGTAGGGCAGCGGTAATTTTGCAGCCAGGCATTGAGGGACTTGCAGTTGCTCCATCTCAGGCTTTGGCTGGGCTACAAGGGCGTTTGTTATTAAAAAACCCGCCGAAAAACCAATTATCCATTGAGAAAAACGCATCGTCACTCCTTGTAAAAACGTTTATGTGCAGATCGATAGTACCTGATGATTAAAAGTAATTACACCCCCCTTACGCGTCTCGCCCGTAGTAAAATGAATTTTTTTGACACAAATTATTATTGATAATCATTTTCATTTGTTATAAAGTTTCATTTCCCTTGGATCTGCCTTTCCGGTGAACAATGAAAACAAAAAAAATCCCTTTTTATCTGCTCCTTTTCCTGCTTACGATTGGAGCAAGCCTGATACTCGGTTTTTTAAGTTTTGCTGGCATGTTTGTACTATGGCCCATCTTACCGCTAGCGCTGGGTTCCTTTGTTTTATCAGTCGCCTACGAAGGTGAAATCTATTTGCAGAATATTAAAGGCGCGTTAAATAAGCTCTTCTTTAAACGCGAATACCTCAAACATTATCTCGCCAAAGAATTTCTTAAGACCCAATTTCCGGATGTTGAAGAGGCAGATTGTCCGCAATTTTTTAAAGATTATCTGAAGCAGCTTGAATTATTGCATCAGTTTGGTCATAAACGGCTAGACAAAGCCAGTCTTGCCAGGAAAAAGAAAATAGAAAAAACACTGCGGGACATGAATAAATGGTTTGCCTTACACCTATTTGCTGATAAAGATGAAAGCCGACTGACAGACTATGAAAGGGAACTAAGAACATGGCTTGCCAACAATCAACAAGGGGAATGGCAGGCCAAATTGCAAAAACACCGTCTTGGTTTTCATGCAGTAAAAGCATTCAGCGTTTTAGCAGCGACCTTTATGGGCTTGGGTACAACCTACCTGCTGCTTGAAACCTTTGCAGCCATTCCCTTATTAGCTGCCATTCCTTTTGCCCTTCTACCTGCATTTATTGTCCCGATGGCTATCATTGCCGGTGCAGCTTATGGTTTCCTTACCTATAATGCCATCACCGATATGATTAACAATAATACCTTGGGAAGGTGGTATAACAAGCTCCGTGAAAGCCTGACCCAAAAGCCTACGCTGCGCTCTGTTCTATTCACTGCCACAGCCCTGCTTCTGGTAGCACTGGCCGTGGCCTTGACGGTTTGTACCGCAGGAACCTGGTGGACAATCGCCAAACATACCAAACCCCTTTTTAGCTGGATGAGCAAAATACCGGGTTTTATTACCGGTGGCATCACCCTGTTTACCGGTACCTCTGCACTGGCGTTTAATCTGCAAAATACCAGCGAATCATTGGAAATGGTAGAGCAGGCTACAGAAAGCAAACCACTGGAGGTGGTGAAAAAGAACACACAGGTTAAACCTGGTGTATTTGAACGCTTAAGAGAAAAAGAAAATTGGCTACAAATTATTAACCCGGCAAGATTGCTATTAAAGTTGACCTTCATGCCTTTGCGCATCCTGCTTTTTTTAGGCCATTTAATCAGCATCGGCGTTACCGCTGACCGTGTGCCCGGCATTCCGGAAATTCTCTCTGCCTTGCTTGGCATCATTAGCGAAGGCTTTGAAGACATGCACTATTTCTTTGGTCATAAACATCATCATGAGCATGGACATGATAAACAGTCACCTGACTCCGTTGAAGAAAGAAAACAGCATAGGCAACATCTGTTGAACGAACACCTTTCAAGCGAACATGGCCATGATCATAGTGCGGATATCCCCACCCGCCTGCTTAAAGTGATCTTCAGTCCTCTTTTTGCACTTGCAGCATTCTGGGATAGTCAGGCTAGCCGACTCAATAAAGACAGCTCGCGTAAGGTGCTAGATTTTAGCCAGGCCTGGGGTAAGCAGACGGGTCAGAAAAAAATAAAAACAGTCAAACCAACGGGTGAATTACCTTCAGATGAATGGAAGATCGAGCATACCATTTACCGTATTGACCGGATTAAGAAAAAACACCTGCAACAGGCAGTCCTGGGAAAGCCACTTGCCAGAAATAAAGCGGAAGCGCTAACATCCTTCCAGGAAAAATTGCGGCGTAAAGAAATTGACAGCACGATTGAGAATGCTGTTAAAAAAGAGGCTGAACAACCGATTTACGGAGCACAACGTTTCTTTAATCCCGAACGCTTGTTAAATCCAGAGGCCAAAACCCATACTCAAAATAGCCTTGGGGAATTATCTTCTCAAATATCACCTGCTGCTTAGTGAAGTAAAACGCACCATCATCCATCGGTTAACCGGATGAATGATGGTGTCTTGGGTTCTGTGCACTTATCTACTATCTTGGCCAAAAAACCTTGATTTTCTGCGCTCCAATGCTCACATACTTCTATGTATGCTCCGCTTCGGTGCTCGCCAATTAAGGCTTTTTGACTCTAGCGATAAGTGCACAGAACCTCGCATCTTAAACTTATGGCAAATTGATCGAATGCCCCTTTTTCTCCCCCTCAAGAAGCCATTGCTCATCTTTCTCAGCAAAAAATTCCTGATATAAGTTCTGTAATCGCTTGGCTAAAACCACATTTCCGGAATCAGCATGCGCTTTTCTTTTCAAAAAACTATGTGTGCGACTATCGCGCATTAAATGGGCAAAATTAGCGCCTATGGAACAATTGCTTATCTTATCGATATGAGCGATATTTTTTCCCAGGTGTGTTTCAATAGTGAGCAATATCCTGCTCATTGATAAAGGCTCATGCGGCTTGTTCTCAGCATCATAGCGAGCAATCTCCAGAGCAATTCTGAATGCCAGGTATTTCTCGCCTTTGAGTTTGGGCAAATACTGCTGAAGCTCATTGATAAATGCGTTGTTATACTGGCTAATCTTTGCTTGCAAAGGCTGGGCAAAGATCAGATTAAGTTGGTAATGTAATGCATTATAAAGATTGGCTTCCTCCTGAATTTTGGTCAGTACTGCAGCAATTTCTCTCGGGTTTTCCTTCAAAATCTCTCCAGCAATTACCCACCGCTCCATATCTTGACGATTTTTCCAGGTATTATTAAACACTCCTGCCAAACAAGAGTCCTGATAATAAGTGTTGGCAATTTGCATAACGATAGGTATTTGACAATGCCACTCCTCAGGCAAGGGAAAAACACCCAGGGAAATGGCTTCGGTAAGCGATTGGTCGCCTGCTACTCCGCATAAATCGGACAAGCGCATTAAATCCAGAGTTAAATCATGGTGAAATTTATTTCTTGGGAAAATTCTAAATTCCCTGCCGCCAACGGCTTTATCCTCATCCAAAATAAGGGTTGCTCTGTCTTTGGCTGATTCCGGATCATAGAAGACAATTTTACTATAACCTATCTTTTTTAACGCTTGCCGAAAATCACTCTCCTGCAACATGTTCATTACTGCGTTTTTATTCTCATCAGAGGCACTGAGAAAATAATTCGCATGCCCTTTACTGTTGCTTGCGGCAAATACTACCGCCGCCCGCTGGTAAGACACCGGGAAATTGTAGTAGGAAAAGGCAAAACCATTGTTCTTCATAAAGGAAGCCAGATTTTCATTTTGAAGAAGCTGTTCTTTGAGAAGCGAATCTTCCAGGTTATTAAGAATTTCCACCTGTGCCTTTTTTTTATCCACAGGACTCAGGCGCGAGAATTTTTTTAATTCCGGTTCAATAAGAATACCTGGGTATTTTGTTCCATCTTCTTTTGTTCCCACATTACCACTTAGGCAGATGACCGGAGGATCGTACTGATCGGTTGTATACAATCCATACTCACCAATAAATAGCTTAGGGTGAGCTGATTTGGAGCGCTCCAGGGAACCATCAAAAATGGCCGTTTCAACTTCCAATTGTACTGTTTCAAGAAAAGATTGGCTAAGATCATTGCGGGAGAGATACTGAATTTGCGGATTTTTATCCAAAAACTTAGGCTCGATGTTGGCTATTTTTTCAAAAGAATACTTCTCACCAGCTATATAAATGGATGCTCCAGGGTATTTATTGGTCAGAAATTTGGCTATTTTTACAGCTAAAGCGACATCGCCATAGCCTTTCTGATCAATCATATGAAGAAGGATCGGTCCAGTGAAACCCTTTCCCAGAGTATGAGAAAAATTTATATCAGTAGGGTTAATCATTGTCTTAAATCATACAAATTGAATAATTTAAGTATAGGTGCTAACTCTGTGTTTTTCCGTCGCCAACCCTATCCGGTCAAGATAACTGTCAAGAGGGATTCTTCTCCAAGAGATTCTTGATTCCTGCCAAATGCGATTTTGCCAATGCCTTTGACTTAGTCTCGTTTTTTTCATTCGTTTTCCCAAACCATTCCAGGCTGTCTTGCGGGAGTTCATCTAAAAAGCGGCTTGGCTGGCAATCTTGTAACTCGCCTGCACGACGACGTTGTCTGGCTAAAGTAAGGCATAATTCTTTTTGAGCACGAGTGATCCCTACATAAGCAAGACGACGCTCTTCTTCTATTTGCTCTTCTTCGATGCTCACCCGGTGAGGCAGTAATTCCTCTTCCATGCCCACCAGATAAACGTAAGGAAACTCCAAACCTTTCGATGCATGAAGCGTCATTAATTGCAAAGCTTGCCCATCCTGTTCATCCGCTTGCTCAAGGATGTCAATAAGAATTAATTTGTTGACTACATCATTTAATTGCAATTGCGGATCCTTGGCAAGCAAACGTCCCACCCATTCCAGTAATTCCCAAACGTTCTCCATCCGCTTTTGTGCTTTATTAGGACTGTCGCATTGCTCATAAAGGTAAGCTTCATAGCCACTGTCTTCAACCATTTCACGCAGGACTTCGGTAACGGATCCCGCTTCTAATTTTGATTTAATGTTTTCAAGCCAGCATTTAAACTGCTGCAGTGCCGCACGGGGTTTATCTGCAAGTTGCTCAGCCAATGCAAGGTGATCCGCACAGCGATAAAGGCTCTGCTCCCTTCGTTGGGCATAATTCCCCAACGCATCAAGGCTTGCTTCGCCAATGCCTCGTTTAGGTGTATTAATCACTCTTAAAAAAGCCGCATCATCCGCCTCATTACAAAGCAACTTTAAATAAGCGAAAACATCCTTAACCTCTGCACGCGCAAACCACGATTGTCCGCCGCTTAAACGATAAGGGATCCCCTGCTGGCGCAATATTTTTTCAAATACACGCGACTGATGGTTGCCACGGTATAAAATGGCATAATGGCCATATGATGTGCCATGACGAAGCTTATGACTGATCAAATCAGCAACCACCTGTTCCGCTTCATCATTTTCATCCTTGCATACCAGAACCCTTAATAATTCCCCCTGCCCTAAATTACTCCACAAATTCTTGCTGAAAAGGTGCGAATTGTTGGCTATTAAATGATTTGCCACCTGAAGAATCCTGCCGGTAGAACGGTAATTTTGCTCCAGTTTGATTATTTTTAATTGCGGGTAATCTCGCTGTAACTGGCCTAAATTTTCAGGCTTTGCCCCACGCCAGGCATAAATTGATTGGTCATCATCACCAACCACCGTAAAACGTGCACGAACCCCTGTCAGCAACTTCACCAGTTGATACTGGCATACATTGGAATCCTGGTATTCATCCACGAGTAAATGGCGAATTTTGTTTTGCCAACGTTCAAGCACCTCTGAATGCAGCGTCAGCAAATGAACCGGCAGGCGAATTAAATCATCAAAATCAACAGCATTATAAGCCTTTAACGCTTGTTGATAACGCAAATAGAGGGGAGCAGTCTCTTCATGAAAAAGCGTTTCTGCAGTCCGGCCAAGCACCTCTTCCGGACTTATCAACTCATTTTTCCAACGTGAAATTTGCTGCTGGATTTGCATCAGGTATTCTTTTTCACCTGCCCTGCCTGCCGGTAAGAAGTTTCGCAAGAGCTGCAGGCAATCTTCACTGTCAAAAATTGAAAATCCCGGCTTTAAACCACATAAATGCACATCGCGCTTGATAATGCTTAAACCCAGGGTATGAAAGGTTGCAACTTTCAAACCACGTCTTGTGTGAGTAGGCAAAATACCGGCCACACGGGCACGCATTTCATTGGCTGCTTTATTAGTAAAGGTAACCGCACAAACAGAAGAGGCTGTATAGCCACAACGTTCAATAAGGTAGGCTATTTTTTGGGTAATCACTCTGGTTTTGCCGCTACCCGCACCAGCCAATACCAACAAAGGGCCATCAATATAATTAACTGCTGCCGTTTGTTGAGGGTTAAGCATACTTTGATTCCCGCACAAAAAAAGGGCATTATCGCGCGGCAAACCAAGGCATGCAATCGACTTTATGCTAAAATGGTAATTTGTATTATTAAGGGTTTAAAATGAAAGAAGCCGACTCACTGCAACGATTTATCTTTGAAGAGGCCAGCATCCGTGGTGAGATTGCCCATTTACAAGAAACTTACCAGACGATTATGGAGCAACGCGCTTATCCTTCCATGGTAAAAAATTTATTGGGTGAGGGATTAATCTCCTGCCTGCTTTTAGCCGGAAGCATTAAATTCAAAGGCAACCTGAGCCTGCAATTTCAAGGGGACAAGCGTTTACCCTTGTTACTGGTACAATGTGATCACCAACTGCAGATAAGGGCTTTTGCCAAGTATGAAGAAGAGCTCCAAGTGGTTGATTATGCCGATGCTTTTTTAAAAGGACAAATGGTATTAACCATTAGCCAAGATAGTCAGACTCAGGCCTATCAAAGCATTGTACCCATCCAATCGACCTCAATGAGCGAAAATTTGATGGATTATTTCGCCCAGTCTGAACAAATAGCCACCCGAGTATGGCTGGCTGTAAATGAGGATCGGGCTGCCGGCATGCTCCTGCAGTTAATGCCGGGACAAGACAGTCAGCAGCGAGAACATTTTTGGGAATACGCAGTCCAGTTAGGCCAAACGGTAAGCGAACATGAATTATTAACGTTGGATAACCAGACATTATTATACCGTCTTTACCATGAAACAGAATTACGCCTGTTTGATGCCAGCCCGGTACGTTTTCAATGTCGTTGCAGCGAAGAAAAAATGAAGCAGGTTTTGACTATTCTTGGCGAAGAAGAAGCAAGAAAGTTACTGCAAGAAGAAGAGGCGATTGAAGTCACTTGCGATTTTTGCAACAAGCAGTACTCCTTTGATCCTATAGACATTACCATGTTGTTTCATAAGTAACCATACAGCATCAGAGAAAACGCCCCGCAACTTGGCCGGGGCCAGAGTATTGGGTGTAAAGGGCCGCAATATAACCATTAGAATACATTTAATTGAGGAAATGAATGGCATGATGTTTGTATAAAAAATACATCCCTCTTTATTTAGAACAACTCGATGCCAATACTCCTCTTCTTGTGTATATCACTACTATTCAATCCACCACTTTTCGCAGAAAAAGCGCATATCATTGCCGTTGGCGATATTCTTTTACACGACCGTTTGCAACAGAAAGGGGGCGATAAAGGATTTGATACCCTATGGTCAGCACTGATACCTTATTTAACCCAAGCGGATGTGACCTATGGTAATCTCGAAGGACCGGCTGCAGGAATGATTGACCGACGTGGCAATCTCACCACCGATGTAAGGCAGGCCTATACTTCATACCCGATGTTTAATTATCCGCCTTTATTAATCCATGCCTTAAAATCATCCGGTTTTGACATTGTCTCTACTGCTAACAATCATACATTGGATCGTTTGGCCATAGGGATTGATAAAACGATTGAAGCCTTGCATGCCAACAACCTGGCGTTTACGGGTACAAGACGACAGCATAGTGAAGATGCCTGGTATGCCACGACTAAAACGGCAACCCTGTCTATAGCCTGGCTGGCATGCACTCAAGATACGAATGGAATTATGGACAGGCACCGACAAGTGCTCCTTTGCCAGCGCGATAAACAGCAATTGTTAAACCTGGTCAGCGAATTGGCTCAACATCATGATGCAGTTATTGTGACACCCCATTGGGGAATTGAATACCAAAGCAATCCCAACAAGGCTCAAAGGCAATTGGCTCAAGAGTTAGCCGAGTCCGGCGCATTGGCAGTTTTAGGCTCCCATCCTCACTGTGTGCAACCTTTTGACTGGTTAACTACAAGCAAGGGTAAAAAAGTGTTTGTTGCTTATTCATTGGGAAATTTTATCTCTAATCAGGGAAGCCTGAAGAATCGCGCCAGTGGCTTGCTTTCCCTGCACCTGAAAAAACACCATGGCATTACCCTGATTGAGAAAGTGAGTTATCAGCCGACCTATATGGAAAACCGAGGCAATCAGATGCATCTTGGCTTGGTACAGTCTAAAAAACATCCGGCTTATCAATGGCTAAAAACCATTATCGGCGAAAATTACCTGACTTTAAATCCCTCGCCAGCCAGGTAGCAAACAGCAATCATTTGATAGCAGAAAAGCGAAAAGTCTCATGATGCTCTTTCAATGCTTGCCTGCTTAAGTTTTTTCGGTTGGAGAATAAACCAAGTAACAGGGTTAATTCCACTTTAGCCGAGCTTCCAAAAATACATTCGTCATCCGTGCCAACAACGACAGGCTCGCTGATATCTTCATAAATGCCGGTAGCCGGATGAGGGCTGTGCTCAAAATGCCAGTTTAACTTATTATGGCAGGAAGGACATACTTCAACAGGTACACCTAATTGAGTGATTTTTCCTTTTTGCTCTCTGGTTAAGTAGATACAATGTCCTAGCCGAACTTTTCCATGAAAAGGATTATGAGCTGTTTGCGCCTGGGAAATGCGCCATTGTTGAAGAGCCGATAAAACGACATCCGAGTCTTGCCGTTCTATTTCAGAATCCGATTCACCCATGTGAATAGCAATGGGAATCTCATTATCGAGAGCCATCAGGATAACTTCTTTTAAACCCTCACCGGTTAGTGTTCTATGCCCCAATGGATTACCGGAAATATCCAAACCAACTAACAGCTTATTTGGGCTTTTTTTTATTCTTTCAATAAAAAATTGGGCATCCTTTAATGTATGTTGTGTTCTATCAAGACTTAATAAGCCAACGGCTTTTTTCTTTGCTATTTGTTCTTTGGCGCTTTTTAAACCGGCTTCAAAAACATCAATGTATTCACTTTCTGAATGGCCGGCCATTATCTTAGGGGTTGTTCTGATTTCCAGGTATTTAGCCGTTGAGTTACTCACAACATCGATCACCCCATTGCTGATATCGGTCAAATCTTGAATAATCTTGTGAATAAGCGCAAATTGCTTCCAGACAAGCGCAATGATATCAGCATTATAACCACTTTCGGGTTGCTGCTGTGTTTGCCCTAGATATCGATCGCGGACTGCTTCAAATTCCTGGAAAATTTCAAGGCATTGATGTTGTGCAGCAGTTTCTCTTAAAAAAGAGAGACTAAAGCTGCCATTGAGATGCAAATGCAAATCACTTTTATGAAATTCCGGCATGACTTGATCCTGTGGAAAATCGAATAGCTTGAATTAATTGGCGGTTAATAATACTTTACATATAACCAGTTGAACAGCCCCATTGATAGCTGTCCCTCTGAAGCCAAAGACTTTAGGCATGCTCACTGCAGAGGCGAGTTTGGATCAGATAAAATAACATTTTCCACTGACGAAACCTGCAGTACCTCACCCCGCATGGCACGTAAGATTTGCTGCAGGGAAAGGAACTGGTCACTCAACTGAAAATATAACTCGGCAGTTTGGTTGGCATGCAGTTCACTGACAGTAAGATAAGCGGTTTGTCCGATATCGGCAAAATAGTCAAGACTCACCCGCCGTTTTTGCGCAATGCCTGGAAAAAGCCCGCAAAATAATAAACTCTTGTCGCCAACATCTTTTAATAACTGCACTTGACGCCGGGGATTATGCATCGACTCAAGAAAATCAAGCGCAATAACCGATTCAATTAATTTAGGGCCCTGTGAAAAACGCATCAGTAAAAAAACCAGATAACTTTCCGTTGTTTCATTAAGAATTAAATGAGTGGAGGCTTGAGCCTCATTAACCAATGCATGCCATTGACTGATTTCGGTGGGATGTAAAATCAATCGCTTCATATTATCCCCCATCAATTCTTCTGCTTTACTGTTAGTTTAGCAAACTACATACCAAAATGATTTTAAAGATTACAGACAGGCTTGGCAATTGGCTCAAACTTGTCGTAAGAAATTTCATCTATTGGTTGCCTATGGGCAATCGGCAAAACAAAACTGCGAATAAACGCTTGCCACAATGCATCATATAAATGCTGTTGCAATGGATGTTCATCACCCACAGGGAAGCAGGGGCCGTGATTAGCCTCCAATAACCATACTCGCCAATTTTTATCCACCAGAAAATCAAAGCCAAAGATGGCTAATGTCCTTTGCCGGTTGCAGCTAAAAGCCTGGGGATACTGTTGCCGCAAACCGTTTATCGTTAACTCGGTAATTGCCTTTATTTGCGGATAAAGCTGTGCGAAAAAATCAAAACGCCGCGAAGGAATTTGCACGACATTCGCTTCCTCTTGAGATAGATGTTCATTGGTTAGATGAGAGCGTAAGTCAAGGAATTGCTGTGATTGGAAAGGCTGCAGGGCAACGTTAAAATAACCCTGTGGATAGAGATAAGCCCCGGCATAATTAGTAATAACCACAAACATGCGGATGCTGTATTTATGCCCTTGAGGCGGCCTTAGCAAATGAGGGTCGGTAAGGTATTGTTGCAAAACATGCTCACCCCCTAGCCTGCCTGCACCGAGGAAATGCCGCTCAATATCGCTGAGCGATTGAAAAATATGAATATGATGACCATTATTCAATAAGGCAGGCTTCAAAATCCATACTAATCCCTGGCAAGCATGATTTTCCAGGTAGAATTGGTTCGCTATCTGATTTAACACCACAGGCCAATTCAGATCATTAATCGAATAGGTCAGCGGCATCACCTGAGGACAATATCTGCTAACTAATTCAGCCAATAAATGCTTGTATTCCAGACATTGGCTGGCTCTCAGATCAAATTGTAAATTTCTGTCGCTAAAACCGCTTCGCCAACTAAAGCGGCTTGGTTGCCAGCTTTGCTCTTGCAAATGACGGCATAAATTATAATGCGTTGGTGATTGCGATTCATCCAAAGCATACCTTGAGTAAGGAGTTTTTAATAACTTAAGCATTTTTCATAAGGAGCAAACTCTTCCAATTCATAGGTGCGATTAAAACTGAAGTTGCTTTTAGTAAAAATACGCTTGTTAGCGCCTTAAAATCTTTAGCAAAACTATGCCAGAAGCTAAATTGACTTTAAATTTGCGCCACTCCCCCAATCCAGGCTACCCATTAATTACCACCAACCGCAGTTTTAATCGTACCTCCAGTTCATTAGAGTTAATGATAGTACATAATGGAATGAAACAGTACATCAGCATGACACGCCCTAAATCACGCCATTCACTTCGAAACACAGAGAATTATCAAGAATAACACCCTAAATTAGAAAGTCGCTCTTTTAATCGTACCCATGAACAGCTAAATTAGGGGGTACTGATTATCAATTAGTTAATACATGACCTTTCAAACAGTAAGTTATCCTAAAAAAGAACCCTTCTCTCGAAGCTTTGGGAATAGCAGAATGTTTGCCCTTGCCGCCATTGGCGGAATAGTGATCGGTGCCGCTGTCGCTGGCATTCGTGTCGGGGTAGGGTTTATGCAAACCTTGCTCTTTGGTGTGAATATCAATCTCTATGGCTCCAAGGGCATTATACTCTGGCGAATCATGCCAGTGATGCTGATAGGCGGCCTTCTCCTAGGCTCACTTTTATATTTTCTTGGTCGCACGGGACGTCTGGCAATCGTTGACCCTGTCGAAGCAAACGCCCTGAAAGGCGGAAAAATGTCACTCCCTGACAGCCTTATATTGGTAGGGCTTTCCATCATTTCAATTACTATTGGGGGTTCGGTAGGTTTTGAGGCGGCGATGACTCAACTTGGCGCAGGACTATTAAGTTTTGTGGGGCAACGCCTGAAACTTGCGCGACGTGAACGGCGTATCCTTGTTTCCTGTGGCACCGGCGCAGGATTGACAGCAATTTTTGGAGCCCCGCTTGCCGGGACGTTCTATGCCCTTGAACTGGTTGTGGGCGGTTATGCCATGCGCGCCTTGTTGCCCACTTTATTGGCAAGCGCGATGAGTAGCCATGTAGTGTATATGTTGATTGGCTACCAGCCGCTTTTTCTTGCTTCTGACGTAGGCGCTCCGGCGCTTTGGCATTTTGTTTTAGCGGCTGTAACGGGCATCTCGGCGACCATTATTGGTATTGCCGTCATGCATGGTACAACAAGTTTTGAAAAACTCTTAGCCTTTACACGGACGCCTATCCTCTCAAGACCGGTCATAGGCGGCCTGATTCTTGGCTTAATTTCATTAGCAGTCCCTGAAGTCATGGGACCAGGTCATCATAATATTATTGAAATTCTCACCGGCTATGATCTGATAACAACCATGGCAATTATGTTAATTGCAAAGATGGCTGCGTCCATTGTCTGTGTGGGTTCCGGATTTCGTGGAGGCTTGTTTTCTGCCTCACTGTTCCTGGGCGCCGCACTTGGATATATTATCCATGATCTTATTCTTATCCCTGTTTTTGGCCATACTGTACCACTTGATTTGGCGGTTGTTGCCGGTATGGCCGCAGTAACGACGTCAATCATCGGCACACCGATTGCTATTGTATTACTCATGGTGGAAACAGCCGGCTTGCAAATTGGCGTAGTGACCACAGCAATCACCGTAATTATTGCCAGCTACCTCACCCGTTACTGGTTTGGTTATTCCTTTTCAACCTGGCGATTTCATATTCGGGGCAATGACCTCTTAGGACCCAGAGACATTGGCCGTTTGCGGGATTTAAAATTTTCTGATGTCCCTCTTACTAACCCACCACGTCTGCTGGTAGAAATGCCTCCCGATGCGGCGGTAAAAGAAGCTGTGGAAACAGAAACATCTATCGTGGCAATAGAAGAAAGAAATGGGCGTTTTCTTGGGCTGATTTCATGCCAACAACTCATAGAAGCCGTTACTGAGACACCGCCGCTGCCACTTTGTAATCTTGCCCAAAAACCATCCCTCTGCGTGTATCTAAACGAGTCATTAATAAAATATATCGAAACCATTGGAACAAACGGGAGTGGCGATATAGCCGTTTTGGATAAAGAAGAGCGTTTGCTTGGTCTAGCCTCGGAAGCGGCAGTACTGCATCGCTATTTAATGGAGATCCTCGCAGCCGATCGGGACGATGCCATTCAAATTATTAATAAATAAGCGCGGGTTCAAGTCGCTCCATACAAAGCAATTATCTCATACCGTGCCCTATCTTATTATCATCGGCAGGTTGCAAGATATTCTCGATAGTGTTTCGCTTTGTCCGCAGGTTAGAAATCAATAAGGAGGTAATTGACACTGCAATTTGGGTATAGGCCTCCTTGGCCGTCTCACTATCGAGCAAATTATCCTTCCTGTAACCGGCCAAAGATTTTGTATACCCATCGTCATCAATGTTTAATCCATCAAGATAATGGTATAAATTCTCCCCTGTGGTCTTATTCTCTATATAATCATTAAATTTCTTCAGAAAATCGATATTTTCTGGAAATTGTCCCTGATTTGCGACTTTAATCAGGATTTCCCAGTGTTTATCTTCCAGCTTTTGTAAGTAATTGCCGCCTTGACGAACTGTTTCAATAAATTCATCAACCGTCTCAGGTTTGAGTTGCAGACTGCCTGCCCTCGCTTTTTGTTGGAAGGGGTTAGAAAAAAAACTCCCTAACGTCCTCCTTTTAGATTTGTTAGACTCAGCCTTTAAAGCAGCATCATTCAGGGAAGCCTTAGCGGTTTCTTTGCTTTTATCCTTGCGAAATAGAGACATAATAGCATCCTTTTTATTAGTCTATTTAGCAGTATAGTATAAAAAATACTGTGTGGTCGGATGCCTCTCAGGCAAATTCTGGCTTGCAAATCAGGTGCATTCTGTGTATAAAGGAATTTGTTTGCCGCATAAATAGACAAGATTATTAATGGAAAATTTTTTGCCCCCCCCCAAAAGTAATAACCCGTTCTTATTTGTTTTTGAGAAAATCTACTATTTTCTCGATTACCCTGCCACTACTCCGTTCATCGTCACTGTGGCCCCTGTGGCCATCTAACTCGCTACCATCAATTACCTATCATCTAACAGCAAACATAAAGGCAAGTTATGCAACAGTACAAATCGGTTTTTATTTACGGGTTCGCAATTTTTGCAATGTTTTTTGGTTCTGGCAATTTGGTATTTCCACTGCAAATTGGCTACGCTGCAGGCGATAACTGGCTTCCTGGATTCCTGGGGCTGTTCGTTACCGGGATCTTGCTGCCCTTAACCGGGCTTTTTGTCATCAAATTGTACCGGGGAAACTACCATGCTTTTTTTGGCGAAACCGGCAAAATAGCCTCGGTATTATTACCTTTTTTTATGCTCTCCTTACTCGGTTCATTCGGCGTAGTGCCCCGTTGCATTACCGTTGCTTATGGTAGCCTTGGCTATCTTATACCCCATCTCAAACTTATTTTCTTTAGTTTTGTCTTCTGCACCCTGACTTTTTTCTTTTGCCTCAACGACAGGCTAATGATTAAATTATTGGGTAAATGGATGAGCCCAATTCTACTAATTACGCTTGTCATTCTAATTCTGATTGCGGCAGCCAAAGCGCCTGTTAGTACGGAACATATTGCAAGCAATACTGCCTTTATAAATGGTTTCACTACAGGTTATCAGACCATGGATTTGTTTGCTGCTTTTTTCTTTTCTGCCCTGATATTTAATCAAATCCAGCAAGCGATGCCTGATGCAAGCAATCGGGAGATTGTATTATTTGCAATTAAACCCAGCATCCTTGGCGCAAGCCTGTTGGCGCTTATTTACCTGGGTTTTGTATTTCTTGGTTCTCATTATTCCCTGGCAATGAACAATACCGCTCCAGAATTGATGCTGCCAAGCATTGCCAGGCAAGCAATGGGTAATTATGCTACCTTATTCATTGGCGTTGCCATGTTCTTCTCTTGCCTGACAACAGCCGTCGCTCTCAATAATCTCTATGCCAGATACCTTTGTACCACCTTTAAGATACCAACTGATAAATTTTACCTGCCCCTATTGTTTACAACTGTTTCATCTTTTATCATTTCCCTCCTCGATTTCAAGGGTATTGCTGCATTTCTGGCTCCCATTCTCAAGCTGACTTATCCGGGCATTATTGCTTTAACGCTAACAGCCATTATGACCAGAAAACGCCAGCCACTAAAAAAAGCAGTATTTTACACAATGACATTATGGATGTGTATGCCCGTTATGCATTAGGCACCAGAAGGAGGGAAATACCATGCCCCTGTTTTTTAAAGAAAATTATGCTCATTCTTTTACACGACATACCCTTTCTTTACGGACATTACAAAAAAAACTAAACGATAAAAAGCAGGAATTAGAAAAACACGGACAAGCAGCAATAGCAGCGTTTTTCAGCAACGCCGCCACTGACATCGATCGGGTAATAGAGAATTACCAAACGCTCTTGATGAATGCCAGCATAATCCAGGATAAAAGAAATTTAATTCGTGAGTATGCAACCCTGATCAGTCATCTGGAACGCATTGCAGAAGACCCTCAAGATAGTAAATCGCAGGAGTTTATTAACAACATTCAATCGAATAATGCCAGTTTACCAGCCAAAGCTTCCCTGAGCCGGGTAGGTAATGCCCTTGCAGCCCTATTCTGGTTTAGTGTCGGCATCATTGCGGTCACTGCGTTTTTACTGTCAATCGCCATCATTCCCGAAGTACCTTTGCTCGGTGCAGGCTTGCTGGCTGCCTCAACAGGCTTAATGACTTATTCCTATATCCGGCTTCTTGATAACATTGACGAACTATTTGGTGAAAAAGCCTTCTATCAAAATAATCGCTTAAAAAATCAGGATGACCTTCAACTTTTAACAGATATGCAAACTGCCTGTGGAGAAGGACAAAAACTGTCTTTTCCCTGCGTCTAAAAACTATAAATCTTTACGTAATTCAGAGCTACTCTGAATAGCCAGACAAATTGCTTAATATTTTTTCATCTTCCTAATGCTTTTAATGTTCACTTAATAATTAGTCTTTATGATTCATATATAGTCCCCAGACCCTTTTTGGTACTAACGATGAAACGAAAAATTATTTTTGCTACTGCTATGCAGCTTATCGATTCTTTAGAAATACTTAAAGCTCAGATAGCAGGAAAAAAGGAACCAGAAGAAAGTCTTTTAGCCTATGTTAGCGATTTATTCATAGATCTCCAAAAAAATCTCTCCTCGGTTGCAAGCCCACCTTTAGACTTGGAAGCTTCCACGCAATTGATGACCTTCAGTGAAAAAATGAAGACGTTATTGTCTGAGCAGACGATTGAGCAAGCAGTTGGCAATATTAAAAAAATCCTTGGCTCGTTGAAATTAGAAGTACCTGACATGCTCTTTTTATTAACAGCCCCCTTTGATGAAGAAGCAAAAACAGGGGATGGACAATATGCCAAATCATTGGTCGAGGGCTTTAGCCAATATGGCAGCCAAACGGAATGTATCTGGTTAAAACAGAAGGATAAACATTATAACCTTGTTGCTCCAGAGGGAGTAAAACCAATACCTGCCGATACCGTTCCCAGTGTTTATGTCTTGCAGCCCGTAGCCAATGGACAAACGGTAATCAGCGGTTATCAATATCTGACCAAGGAAGCGCGAAAGATAGCAGAAGAGAGGATTAAAGGTAACGTCACCTTGAGAACACCGCAAGTAATACAAGATGCACGAGGTAACTTAGAATTAATTGCTTACCGAAATACCAATGAGATTACAAGAATACTTGAGGAAAAAGACATACAGGCACATATTGATGCCGTCGTCAAACAGCGGGAAGAGGCAGAAACAGAATATTCTGTAGCCGACAAGGAATTATCTGACCTGAGTGAAACAAAAGTAATTTATAACAAGTTGTCCTTATGGAAATCAAAGCTCGCCAGGTTACTCAATGAAAAGGAGCGAGACACTCAGAAAATATCCAGCACACTGAAAAAACTGAACCAATGCTTATCAACCAATGGAATTGCCGAGCCTGTTGCTTACCAGGATTTTATTAATCATCGAGCGCCCCTGCAATTGCTGATTAAGATTATTAAGCCCGGTGAAGACCTGTTAAAAGGAACCGAACAAAAACTGCTGCAAGCCAAAGAAAAACTAAAAGCATTTGATCTGGCCCTGGAGCTGTTAAATAACCTGAAGCAGCAGTTTGAACCTTCTTCATACGATGAAGAAAAATTAATATCCATTATTAATCAACTTTCCGGAATAAGCGACAGTTATTATGATATTGAAAATCAAGCGGTTGGCAAATTTACTGCTCGTAAGCCTGCCACAGCCCAACAATTCTATAAAGTACTTGAAATTGCAAGACAAGATCCAGATAGAAAAATAATTATTGCTCAGCTAATTCAGACGATGTCAGACCTTGGCAAAGATAAGCAATGTGGCATTGATATCCACATCCGCCCACCAGATACCGGGGCTTTCATCATGCCAGAGGATATCGTTTTGTTTAAGGAAAACGGGCTGACTGTTAATATCACCGTTCATGAATATAAACAAAACTACACCAGGCCTCATTTGCAGAAAATGACGCATGACTTACTCAGAGAAGCAGATACGGTGTTATTTTTTAATGAAAAAGATAAAAATAACGCAGTCAAAGCCTCTCTCTGTGGCGACCTGGATCATTCCCGCAAATCTGAAAGAAACTGGCCGATTGAAACCTATGACTTACAAAGCAAAGCAGGATTAACCGTCGCTTCACAGGTACTGAGCGGCAAGCCCATGCGACCAGAATTGATAATCCAAAAAGAGCCTAACATCTTAAGTTTTGGAACAATACGCCCAGGCAAAGGGTTTGAAGAAGCATTAAGTATCGCTAAAGCAATTAAGGTGCAGGAGCAAAGTATAAAGAAAACCCTGACTCATCCGCCCAAAGTCCTTGTTGCAGGCGATCCTCAATACAATGAATTAATGCAACAGCTCTTTATCGAACGCTATGGAAAAGAGCTTGTAAGCGGGTATCAACAACTCTCCCCCTGCTCTTTTCTCTCTCAGCAAAGTAAGGAAAAGAGACAATATTGGCAGACTGCCAAAAGGGTTCTGGAGGAAAAAATTAAACAAGAAGGATTGGAGTTAAATAATCCCTACCTGGAAATTTACCCCTGGTGCGAACCAAGTGAATTAGCTGAATTAAAAAACAGGAGTAAATACGTATGCCGTATGGATGACATGGGGATGCGAAATAACGGCTCTGCCATCATAAGTGTTCTCGATGTGGGGGTTGTATACACCAAATGGGGTTGCGTAACCGGTAAAGAGTACTACCCTGTCGAGACGAGCAAGTACCCTAAAGGAAGCCATGGAGATGCTGTTGATTTGGGAGAGAAGAAGTATGGTCTGCATCACGGCAAGAAAATCTGGAATTCTAAAGAAAAAATTGAGTCGGATTACAAGCGTCGAGGGCTTGCTCGAGACCCCGTTAAGGATATCCTTACCTCCATCCTTGGAAGAGAGCTGGATCAGCAGTCACATGCTGACACCCCTGCTGCCTCTAAAAATTATCAGACAGTGGTTGCTGCCCAGCAGTTGCTAACCGCTAGATTCACTTTGCAAAATGGGGTACGTAATCTCCAGCAAGCGTTTATCCAGGCAGTCGAAACACACAAAGTCCTATCGCCTCATCCTGAAGAAGCTGTGCTGGAAAAAAGCAGCAATGTAGAAGATGAAGGAACAATGATAGCGCCAGAAGAAACTGCCGCAGAGAAGGTAATTGTTAAAGAAGAGCGCAAAAAATCAAGTACTGAGCGATATAAAAACCTGGGAGCTTATGCTAAAAAAATGATGTTCCTTGCCCACCAGGAAAATAGCGAATTGCTGAAAAAGACATTAGTAAAACATGCAAACGAAGAAGAAAAGCAACAATCAACCAGCGAGAGTACTATCAAAAAGCCTATACTGATAGAAGGGCCATAACCTCCGTGATATCTGCGTGCTATCTTGAAACAATTGATGAAGGTTAGTCTGTCTTCAAGATGGCCGCATTTTTATACAGGATTTAAGAAGGAACAGAATTGGATAACGAGGACTTCATGGATAAAACATTATTTCCCAGAAAAGCTAATAAATTGGATGTCTTGCTGCGTAATGCGAATTTGGGGGCGCCTACTGCCCTCAATCAAGTTCATGCCTATCTTGAGGGCTTTGATCTTGACGAACTGATTTTATTATTGGCAGAAAATAAAGAATTACTGACTCGATTAATGGATGACCGCTATAAAGCATTCTGGGATGGTGAGTTACAGAGTGTTGGCCTGGATGACGAAACAGGTTTTAGATTTCAAATACCTCAGTTCATGTCTTCTCTTGGCTATTTGCTTGGTTATTTTCATTTTCTTGAGTTGCTGGAGGAGTCTGCAGAGACTAAGGCAAACTGCGATGCATTCTTTGTCCTTGCCCAGGAATGGCATTCTTATCATGCCCTGAATATGGGCTTCCAACAGCTGATTACAACCATACTTAAGGAAAAACTGACAGGAGACCAGCCCGATTATTTAACTATCCTGCAAGGTGAAACACCCTACCATGGAACGCCAGGCTATTTATTGATAGCCAATTATTTTTATTATTTATCCCAAGCGATGAAAACGGAAGCCTATAAAATCAAAAACATGGAACAGCAGCAGGACATGCTGCTTCAGTCTGACAACTTTTTACTAGAGGCACTATCCTACCTAGAGGTAGCAGAGTTGCTAGAGCATGATTCTCAAAGTGAAATCCATAATGCATACTTTGGTGAGTCATTAGGGGCATCCAATCCTTTGGGGATAGACTCTATTGCCGAAATGAAACGGTTATTAAGGCGAGCTTATGGAAAAGAGATCCCAGCCAACGATTTAAAGCAAATAAAACAATTTGCCCAGACTACATCAGGAATTTTTAGAAAAATCCATCATGATGAAACTTTAGCCCGAGAGAAGGCCAGAAATAGTGATTCTGAGCAATATAACGAACCCCCTTTGTTAACTGCGGCAAGATTAAATGAACCAGAAGAGTTAAAGGATCTCCTTTTAGCGGGGGCGGATGTAAAAACCGTTGACCACAGAGGCAATACGGCATTGCACCTGGCTGTCATCTTGAATCACTCCAGTATTGTACAATACTTGCTTGAGCAAGATACTTCCCTGCTTGACATAAAAAACAAAGCTGGCGATAAGGCTATCGATTTGGCTGACAATCCTGAAATGAAAACACGATTATCATCATCGCTTAAGCGGTATTACTCCGAACACAATCGAAACCTATACTACAATACGGCTCCTCCCGTGCCCCCACCGCCGGAGACCCCTGCCGAACAAGACAGTACTACTTTTGGCTATTACAAAGGCAGAGGGGAGTTAGAATAGGATTTTTTGTGTGATCAGTATATAATGACAAATTCATGAACACACACTGCTTTGCTATTATTAGATAGTTCCGCTTTTAGTCCCAACACAGGTCATTTATGATTGAAAAAATTCGCAACATTGCCATTATTGCCCACGTCGATCATGGCAAAACTACCCTGGTCGATAAATTACTGCAACAAACCGGTACCTTAAACGAAAGGGCTCCTAAAGTGGAGCGGGTAATGGATTCCAATGCCCTGGAAAAAGAGCGCGGTATTACCATTCTGGCTAAAAATACCTGCGTACATTGGCAGGATTATCAGATTAACATCGTTGACACCCCGGGACATGCTGACTTTGGCGGCGAGGTAGAACGTATCTTATCCATGGTTGACAGCGTTTTATTATTAGTCGATGCGGTAGACGGTCCCATGCCCCAAACCCGCTTCGTTACTCAAAAAGCCTTTGCCCGTGGATTGAATCCCATTGTTGTCATCAACAAAATTGACCGCCCCGGGGCTAGGCCGCATTGGGTCATGGATCAGGTTTTTGATCTGTTTGATAACCTCGGAGCCACCGATAAGCAATTGGATTTCCCGGTAGTCTATGCTTCCGCCCTGAATGGTTATGCCAAGCTTGATTTGGAAGATGAAGCCAGTGATATGAGCGCCCTTTTACAAACAATTATCGAGCAGGTAGCACCTCCTGCCGTGGATGAAGAAGGCCCATTTCAGATGCAAATCAGCTCCCTGGATTACTCATCTTACGTTGGCACCATTGGTATTGGCCGAGTCACCCGCGGCCAGGTCAAGGCAAAATCGCCTGTAAAAATTATTGATAAGGAAGGAAACATCCGCAGTGGCCGTTTGTTGCAGTTGCTTGGCTTTAAAGGGCTGGAGCGCGTTGAAATAGAAGAAGCCAGAGCGGGCGATATCATTGCCATCACCGGGGTTGAGCAACTTAATATTTCCGACACTCTCTGTGATCCCAACCATGTTGAGGCATTGCCAGCCCTGACAGTAGACGAGCCGACCATCAGCATGATGTTTCAGGTCAATGATTCACCCTTTGCAGGCCAGGAAGGAAAATTTGTTACCAGCCGCAAGCTTAGAGAGCGGTTGCAAACCGAGTTACTGCACAATGTAGCCTTGCGGGTAGAAGATACCGAAGATCCTGATAAATTCAGGGTGTCCGGCCGAGGTGAATTACATATATCCATTTTAATTGAAAACATGCGCCGTGAAGGTTATGAGCTTGCCATCTGTAAGCCTGAGGTTATCATGCGCGAAGAAAATGGCGAGCAGCAAGAACCTTATGAACGGTTGACCGTTGATGTGGAAGAGAATCATCAGGGTACCATTATGGAAAAGCTCGGCGAGCGCCGTGGTGAGCTGCAGAATATGCTTCCTGATGGCAAAGGCCGGGTACGTCTGGATTATATTATTCCAACGCGCGGCTTGATTGGTTTCCATACCGAATTTTTATCCAGCACCTCAGGCACAGGGTTAATGTACCATGTTTATGATCATTATGGCCCAGCCTTTCGCGGACGTATTGGCAAGCGAAATAACGGCGTGCTGATTGCCAATTGCCAGGGGGCTGCACGGGCTTTTGCCCTGTTCAATTTACAGGAACGAGGCCGCTTGTTCATTGAACCACAAACGGTTTGTTATGAAGGGATGGTTGTCGGTATTCATGCACGGGATAATGATTTGGTTGTCAATGTCACCAAAGAGAAACAATTAACCAATATCAGGGCATCAGGCAGTGACGAGAACATCCTCCTTACACCGCCAATTAAATTCTCCCTCGAGCAGGCACTGGAATTTATTGATGATGACGAACTGGTAGAGGTTACACCACAATCCATTCGCATACGTAAAAAGGCATTAAAAGAACATGAGCGCAAACGAGCCTCCAGAGCAGCCAGCGAAGATTAAACATTAATATCGTAAAGAGCAGCTAATCAGCAAATGAAACAGAAATTCAAACGCGTTATTTTGTATGCACGCCAGCATCGCGCAAATCAGGGTGTTAACGAAAGTTTACACCGCTTGGTTGATTTCTTGCAGCAGGAGAAAGTAGACACCTTTTTAGATATTGATACCGCAACCTATTTTGATGTTGATTTACCAACCCTTGCCCGCAACGCCATGGGTAAAAAGCAGGATTTGATTGTGGTTGTCGGTGGAGATGGCAGCCTGCTTTCTGCCGCACGCATGGCAATTAAGGTCAACGTCCCGGTTATCGGTATCAACAGGGGCCGCCTTGGGTTCTTAACTGACATTTCACCCAACGATATAGAATCCTGTCTCAGTGCGGTTTTAGCAGGCCGGTACGAGGAAGAATTACGTTTCTTATTACATACCCGCATTCATGATGGAGAAACCATTTATTTTCAAGGCGATGCACTTAACGATGTCGTGCTGGGGCGTGGCAATGAAACCCATTTAATTGAGTTTGATGTCTTTATCAATCAGCGTTTTGTCAGCCGTTATCGCTCGGATGGCTTGATTCTGTCAACCCCAACCGGTTCAACAGCCTACGCCTTATCGGCGGGAGGCCCTATCATGCATCCGCAACTTAATGCCATCGTGCTGGTTCCGATGTTTTCCCATAGCCTGAGTTCAAGACCGCTGGTGGTTAGTGCCGAAGTAAAAATTGATCTGAAAATCAGTGAACGCAATGAAAGTGATCTGCGGATCAGTTGTGATGGCCATGAGTCCCGCCTGGTAAAACCAGGACAGCTGGTCTCTATTGAAAAAAATGCCCAGCAACTTCGCTTGCTTCATCCCAATGATTATCATTATTATGATACCTTAAGAATTAAGTTGGGCTGGGAATCAAAAAATCAGGACTAATCATGCTGACGACCTTGCGCATTGAGAATTTCGCTATTGTTAAGCAACTTGAACTGGATTTCTCCACCGGCATGACCGCCTTTACCGGGGAAACCGGAGCCGGCAAATCAATTATGATTGATGCGCTGATGCTTGCCTTAGGCAGCAGGGCTGATGCATCGGTGATTCGTCCTGGTGAAGAAAAATGCGATATTTGCGCCTGCTTTCAAATCGAGCCTCATTCTGAACCTGCTCAATGGCTGGTAGAAAATGATTTGCCTTATGAGGAAGGAACCATCCTCCTGCGTCGTGTTCTTTATGCTGAAGGGCGGTCAAAATCCTACATTAATGGCCAGCCTTTCCCGCTGCAAAAAATCAAGGAATTAAGCCAGATGCTGGTGCACATTCATGGCCAGCATCAACACCAAACCCTCATGCAACATACCAGCCACAGGGAACAGCTCGACCGTTATGCAGGACATTTTGAACTGCTTGAAGAAGTCAGCCAGGCCTATAAAAAATGTCAAAAAATCCGTCAGGAAATTGAATCGCTGCAACATCAGGAAGCAGGCAGCGATAAAATTCACTTATTGCAATTTCAAATCAATGAATTACTCGCTTTAAATTTACAGAAAAATGAAATGCAAAAACTGCATGAAGAACACCAGTTGCTCCATCATGCACACGATTATTTACAAAACACCCAGCAAATCAGTCAATTATTGAATGCAGAAGACCAGCCCAGTATCTGCCAGGGACTCAATGAGGTTTTACATTTGCTGCATAACCTTCCACAAGAACAGAAAGCTATCCAAACCTGCGGCGAATTAATTAATAATGCGCTCATTCAATGTGAAGAAGCCTTTGATGAAATTAGAAAATTTGCAGGACAAATACAGCTGGATCCGGAACGCCTTCAGGAAGTAGAATCCCGGCTCAGCACTTTGCACCAGGCAGGTCGTAAATACCATGTGGATGCCAATCATCTCCTGGAGCATGTCCTTGCTCTGGAGGAAGAACTAAAGTATCTGCAAGACGCCAAAGGTAAAATCACCAGCCTGGAACAAGAGTATACCTGCCAGCTGAAAGCCTTTGAACTGTCCTCAAAAAGACTCAGGGCATCAAGGCAATCACATGCAAAAAAATTAGCAGCAGCAATCAGCGCCTGTATTCAGCAACTTGGCATGCCCAAAGGGTATATTGAAATTGATATTATTCCTCTGGAGAAAATGCAGCCTCAGGGCCTGGATAAGGTTGAATATAAAGTTTGCACCAACCCTGGAATGATGCCTGAAGTATTAGCCAAAATTGTATCCGGCGGAGAACTCTCAAGGATTAGTCTGGCCATTCAAATGATTACAGCACAACGGGGCGCTACACCAACCCTGCTTTTTGATGAGGTGGATGTAGGCATTGGCGGTGCTACAGCAGCTCTGGTAGGACAACTATTACGGAAACTGGGCGAGCGCCTGCAGGTTTTTTGTGTAACCCATCAACCTCAGGTCGCCTCCTGCGCGCACCACCATTTTATTGTTGAAAAACATAGCGACAATAAGCAAACCTATTCACGCATCATAGCACTGGGCAACAATGAAAAAGTCGATGAAATTGCCCGTATGCTTGGCGGTTTAACCATCACCGAACAAACACGCTCCCATGCCAGGGAACTGCTGACTCAAAGTCATTAACCTGGCGAACGCATCCTTGATGAGCGCGGCGTAATCAAGGTTTATAGCCAGGATATTTCAAAATGCTATTTTTATACTATCCAACCACCCTATCAATGACAATTCAATAAATTACCATCAACTCATGCTTGTTGATTGGAGATAGGAACTATACTTTAAAATAAATCTGGAGATAAAGCAGGCTATTGCTCCTCATTCCAGGGAATGGGTTATTCTGAACTTGATTAGGATAAATTTATGATTGGATTAATACAAAAACTGCTAATTGAAATGATTTCTGATCTAAAGGGTCCGGAAACTGCGGATCAAGTCAAACTACTCGCTCAAATCTCTACTGACAAACAGTTTCAAATGAATAATGTCTACTCTGATGAAGAGTGGCAGCGTCTGTTTAAGGCGAGCCAGGACGTATTAAATTTAACCCAGGAACAGGTAGAAGAATTATATGCCGATTATTTTGGTAAAGACGTAGTCAAACGTTTTCCTACCTGGTTCCAGATGTCAAAAAACTCCTATGAGCTCTTATCAATACAACCAACCATTCATAATTGTTTTGCAACCAGCCTGGTTGATATAGAAAGACGCAAGGCCATTACCGATAAATTTCTTATTGAAAAATACCCCAATGAAATCATTACCCACTACCGCTCACCCAACAAGCTTTGTGGTTTATATAAAGGGCTGGCTCATTGGGTTATTAATTATTATAAGGATAAAGCATTAATAAAAGAAAACAAATGCCTGAAATCAGGAGATGATGAGTGTGAAATTCATATCCAGTGGACAAAGTTAAGGAATTAACATGCAGCCTCAGGTCTTATCTGAAATACAGCAATACATAGAGGACATCGCTAATCAGCTTTGTTTAGCGGTAAAAGGCGATTTTGATTTTACCATCAAAGTTCGTGCTGAAAATGAAAGCATTCAGAAATTGACGATGCTCATTAATTTTGTACTCGATAATGCCCGCCGCTCCATTGTCGAAATAGGTGAAAAAAATGCCAGTTTGATAGAACTTGGCCAATTAAAATCTGATTTTATCGCCAATATCAGCCATGAGCTAAGGACACCCCTGACCTTAATTCTAGGTCCGCTTAAAACTATCCTGGAGGATCCTCAATCCCTTCCTGATGAACTCAGAGAAAATCTGTTCAGGATACAGCGCAATGCAGCAAGACTTTATATCCTGGTTAATAATATCCTTGACTCTTCAAAACTGGAAGCAGGCAAGTTTGGTATCCAGGAAGAACCTATCAACTTAAATGAACTGATCGTTCAACTGGTTGATGACATGAAGGATCTGGCGGAAAAGCGCCAAATTAAATTGCAATTTATTGCCGAACAGGAAATTAACAATATTCTTCTGGACAAGCAGATCATTGAAAAAATCATATTGAACTTGCTTTCCAATGCGCTGAAATTTACTCCCGTTGGCGGCTCTATCATTGTGAAGTTAAACAAACAAGGGGAGCGAATTAATTTAATGGTTTCTGACACAGGCACAGGCATCCCTAAAGCCCAACTCCCAATAATATTTGAGCGCTTCCGCCAGGTTGATTCATCCATTACACGTGTCCATGAAGGCACAGGAATCGGGTTGGCGGTTGTTAAACAACTTGTCGAGCTTATGCAGGGAAACATCTCTGTCGACAGTGAACCAGGCGAAGGAACCACTTTCATTATTGACTTACCAGCTCATTTCAGCTTCCAGCCACTCCCTGAAACAACCAGACCAACAGATACTGCTGCCGTACGGTTATTTAAGGCCGGTTTCTCACGCAACCAGGAAAGCAACCCAATAGCATCCCTGCAGCCGAAATCAAATCGTCCGCTGGTTGTTATCGCCGATGACAATTATGATATTCAGGCTTACATTATTTCACTGCTTAAAGATAAATTTGAAGTGATTACCACAGATAACGGCCAGCTCGCCCTGGAAGCAATTCATCAATATCGACCCCAGGTTATCCTCTCCGACGTCATGATGCCTGTCATGGATGGATATCAACTGACCAAAACGCTGAAAGCTAATCCTGACACACGTAATATCCCTGTTATCCTGATTACAGCAAAAGTTGGAAAGGAAGCCCTAATTTCCAACCTTGATGCCGGGGCTGATGATTATCTGGCAAAGCCTTTTACAGCAGAAGAGCTTATCGCCCGCACTTGCTCTGCCTATAATCATTATCAGGACTATTTAACCAACTGCAAGCTTAACTCACAGTTGGTAAGCATCGCAAGGCGCGCCGGTATGGCGGACATCGCTGCATCAACTTTACATAATATTGGTAATGTACTGAATAGTGTTCATGTCACTCTGGATGTTCTTAAGGAAAGCACCGGTCAAGCTTATCCAGATCATCTCACGGCAGTTTCTTCCATGATTAAAGATCACCAGGATAATCTCGCCTCCTATTTTAGGGATGATCCAAAAGGCAAGATATTGCCAGACTATCTTCTTGCCCTGGGTAAAAAAATTTCTGATGAATACACAAAAATAACTAAAGAAATCAAATACCTGCATGAGCAGATAGCACATATGGAAGACATCGTTGCCATGCAGAAAACCATCAGCGGCATGCCTGAAGTCATCGAAAAATTCTTTCTTGCTGACATTATCAATAATGCAATTGCAGTCTGTAGAAGCTCGCTTGATAAGGTAAATATTCATATCGAGCAAGAGGTCCAGGATAATTTGTTTATTATGACTGATAAAACAAAATTACTGCAGATTCTTATTAACTTAATCCAGAACGCAAGCGATGCCCTGATTGCTTTGGAAGGCTCCATTTCCCGCAAACTTATCCGGATCATTGTAAAGAATCATCTTCCAACAAAAACGGTGTCAATCATCGTTCAAGATAACGGTATCGGTATTGATGAAGAATACCACAATAAAATTTTTAACTTTGGTTTTACAACCAAAACACATGGACATGGATTTGGCTTACATACAAGTGCACTGGCGGCAAAAGAATTGGGGGGCGCTTTGAGAATGAAAAGTAAGGGGCCTGGTCATGGAGCAGAATTTATTTTGACAATTCCTTTAAAACAGGTAAAACGGAGACGTTTAGATGACAGTTATGAACAGCGTGAAAATTCTCATTATTGATGATAACCCTGCCATTCATTCAGACTTCATCAAGATACTGACAAAGTCGAAAAATTCCTCCGAAGATAAAGCCTTAATGGACTATGAGCAACAGGTATTCGGTAAAAAAAGCGCCCCTGATGCCAGTTTACCCCGATTTGAATTAATTACAGCGACTCAAGGCCAGGAGGGCGTGAGCAAAATTGCCCAGGCCATTAAAGACAATGACCCCTATGCTCTGGCTTTTGTCGACATTCGGATGCCTCCAGGCTGGGATGGCATCGAAACAACGAAAAGAATATGGGAAATTGACCCCAACATCCAGATTGTACTGTGTACGGCATACTCTGATTATACCTGGGAAGAAACCATCCAACATTTGGGACCACGGGAAAATCTGCTTATATTGAAGAAGCCTTTCGATAGTATTGCCGTACGTCAATTATCCTGTGCGCTTACAAAAAAATGGCAATTACTTCAAGAATCACGCGACTATACCAGCTTGCTGGAAAAGCAGGTGAAGGAACGTACCAAATCATTACAGGAATCACTTTCAATTACCAGAGGAACCCTTGAATCCTCCGCTGATGGTATCCTGGTCATGAACACCTGCAATGAACTGATTGATTATAATAAGAATCTGGTGAAAATATTTCATATTTCCAGAGCGTTGATGGAGACCAAAGATGCCAGGTTGCTACTGGAGTATATCACCGAAAAACTGGAATCACCGGCAGCCTTTCTGGCACTGACAGAAAAACTGCTTACTTCAAAAAATAGCAGCAAGACGACAATACTGAAATGCAAGGATCGCCGGGTTCTTGAAATTTATACTCAGCCTTACAAACTCCGCGATAAAGTTTCGGGACGCATATGGTGCTTTCGTGATATCACCAAACGGGCTTTACTGGAAGAGCAGCTGCAATATCAGGCAACCCATGATTCACTGACCCAATTGCCAAACCGCATTCTCCTGACTGATAGATTATTGCAATTAATCTCTCATTCCAAACGTAATAATTCAATGTTTTGTCTTTTGTTTTTTGATTTAGATCGGTTTAAATTAATAAATGACAGTTTCAGCCACATTGCCGGTGATAAATTACTACAGGATGTTGTATCAAGAATTCAACAGGTAATGCGGGAAGAAGACACGCTGGCAAGGCTCGGCGGCGATGAATTTGTAGCCGTCTTAAAATCACTGGAAGACGAAACGCACGCGGGGAAAATAGCTGGAAAATTATTAGATGTTTTTGCCACTCCCTTTGATATATGCACTCATCAAATTCTGATTACGGCAAGTGTTGGTATCGCCACTTTTCCCCATGATGGTCAAACCATCAATGAATTATTGCGTAATGCAGATATTGCCATGTACCGAGCCAAGGAGCAGGGGGGGAATCAGTTTCAATTTTATACTCACAGCCTCGGCAAAAAAAGTGCCGATCGGTTAGAGTTAGAAGCCGAACTATATCAAGCCATTGAAAAAAAAGAATTCTTTTTATATTACCAACCACAGCTTGCCCTGGGAGCTCAAAAATTAGTTTCTGCAGAAGCCCTGATTCGTTGGCAGCATCCACAAAAAGGAGTCATTCCGCCAGTTAACTTCATCCCCTTGGCAGAGGAGACAGGGCTTATCTTTCCGATTGGTGAATGGGTCATAACAGAAGCCTGCAGGCAAAATAAACGTTGGCAGGACTTAGGATTACCCAAAATCCGCGTTGCAGTCAATGTGGCAACCAAGCAGCTCAAACATCCCAATTTTAGCAACGTAGTAGCCAGAATACTAAAAGAGACAGGTCTGGAAGCCAAATATCTTGAAATAGAAATGACAGAAAATATTATTCTCACCAGTGGGGAAGCTGGAAAAATATTCAGCGACTTAAAAAAACTGGGGGTTCATCTTGCGTTAGATAATTTTGGCTCTGGTTATACTATGCTAAACCATCTTAAATTTTTCCCCATTGATAGAGTAAAAATCGACCCCTGCTATATTAACAATATTTGCTTAAACAAAGCAGATGAAGTCATTATCCGGTCAATTATTAATCTGGCTCAAAATCTTAACCTGGAAATTGTCGCAGAAGGCGTAGAATCCAAAGAGCAAATTGATTTTCTGGAATCGAACAAATGTACTGAGGCACAAGGCTTTTATTTTTGTGAGCCCTTAGCTTCTCATGAGTTTGAAAAGTTGTTACAAAAAACTGATAACCCCTCAGTCTGAAACAACTTGCAGGTTAAGGTCTGTCTTCGTTAATTGCTGTCAACATTTCTTTTGCCAGGCGCTTGTAGACGTTCTCATAATCTATCGATGAGGATTCACCCTCATTTGGATAAAGCACGTAATCATCTGAACTGTCCTTTTCATAGACCAGATAATCGTATTTATGATTGGAATTTATCTGAATAATTATACCAAGCTTATTGCCATTACCGGATTTAAACCAGCTAATTTCCTTAGCATTAAAAATTTCCGGGATCAAGGCTAATGCTAAAAATTCATCACGCGTGATTTTTATCATTTTAATCCTTTAATATAGATCTATTGGTATAAAAAATAGTAACCCTTTGCTCTGGCGAGTAAAAAAAGAATAGGAAATAATTGACCTTTTTGCAAACTTATAATTCTTACCCGAAAAAACTTAAGATGAGCTATAGTATTAATAAAGAATCTGAAAACCGGATAAATTCTAATGTATATATCGAAAGGGAGCAGCAACAGACACTGTTATAATTATAAGGGCTTTAAAGTGAGCTACAAGATAGAGTCATCAGGGGGAGCTCGTCTATATAAAGCAGATGGTTCTGTAGTCGCCAGAGAAAGTAAACATTCTTCGCTGCAAAAATTTCATACGGAACACCCTACTAAAGAAGGGGCAAAAAATGAAATAAAAAAATTGCTCGAAGATTATATTGACTTTGAATGGCAAGAATTTTATGAAATGCAAAAAAATCAGGATAATTAGATATCTCAAAGCATTTTATTCCTGCTCACGGGGCAAAGTATAATTTGCCCCGAGCGGCCTACGGCCTATCTGCTATAAGCGGTAGTGATCTGTCAATGCCAGCTATTTGCGGATAAACGCCGCTAAAATAATTAACCCGACACCACTGGCTAAAAGCAGCGAGGACAGCGGTCTTTGCCGAACTTTCTGCACAACCAATCCTGAATATTCCTTCAGATTATCTCCGGTAGCAACCATTTTATCTTTTCCCCCATGATATAGTTCATTGACCAGTTTTTTACTTTCTTGTAATAATTCACCAGCCTTTTCTTTTAGGTGGGAGTTGCTGCTGACTTTAGTCTCCATTTTTTGCTCCTTCAATTCGTCGGTGACAGAACCCTGTCTTATCCTTCAGTATAGCAAACCGGCAATATTACCCCTGAAACAATAAAGAGGTTGAATGAAAGAATAGACCTGTTAATCTAATGATTAGCCACCTTTCTTAAAGATATTATGAATTATTGCACACTATTTTTATTTTTAATCTGCCTCTCTCCCTGCTTCGCTCACCAAGGAAATCAAGCCTATAGCGACTATTGCCTGCAAGCAGGGGGGAAGGCCGAGAAAATGCCATCGCAGTTTGATACTCACTCAGGCCATGTCTACGGTAATCAAAAAATCTTTTGTACATTTCAAATCGATCAGGGTTTCATTGCGATTGGTTTGGCCTCCTTTGCTTCCAAAACGCCGAATATTGCCGCTACCCTGATAAAGAAATTACCGCCAATCCCCCCAGATTCCCCCTTATTCAATGGGTCCTATTCCAATCCGGCACTCAACTTTTGCAAAAATCTTGGCGGCTCCAACATTGCTTTCTTTGCAAATGGTGGTTTTGCCAATGAGTTGGGAGAAACTGATATCTGTGTATTTGGCGATGGCTCGATGGTTAGTGGGTGGTCTCTGATCTATATCGCCAATAACCGCCCCGGCTATGATATAGTAAGGGAAAAAACAAGGGCAGAGTCTTTGGATATCGACATTCCTGCCTGATAGATAAAAAATTTATTGGAATTACAGAAAAGCCAAGCTGGCTTGGTTGTTTTTTAAATTAATTAAAGCTCAGAGAAAGATCATTTATTGCTTATTATATTCATAAACTGTAAAATAAGCACATATTGATTATTTTTCAACCTCATGCATTTATTTAATAACTTTCCAAGTCCAAACTTATTCTCTCATAGACATTTTCATATGTCTTATTCCCTATTGCCACCCATTAGAAAATTCATATCCTATTCGGTTAATCAGGAACGGTTGAATGTTGTGAGTATCGCTTGTGGTATTGCCCTGGAAGTATCCACTTTCGAGCTGCTGGCTCGCTCCACAGGCATCAAAGTTAATTACCTTGGCTGCGATATAAGTAAAAGCAATTTACGCTTTAATGTCCATGATTTGCAAAAAAAATCACCTAATGTCAAGCAAACTTATCTCTATGCTGATGTCGCTAACTCTCCTCCAGTAGCCGCTATAGCGGATGCTCATTGCATTATGTGGCGTCATCCAGAATTTTTAAGTGATCATACGGAAACATCAAAAACGTTAATTCTAGACATGTGCCAGATTTTATGGAATATTCTGCTAACCAAAAATGACCAAGCCCCCCTATTAATCACTTGTTATGATCCTCATGAAATGAGGCTTGTTTTAGAACTTGTTCAACTGCTCTGTGCAGAGGAAATACAATATGAGTTGAACATTGATAATCAGGTTGGCCGAGCATCCTGGAAAAACCCAACGATAGATTCCCAAGATCGGGATCCCTTATTCAATTTAAATCATCATGACCAATGCCAATTGTTGATCACAAAATGCCGCCACAAAAAGCTTACCGCCAATCGGGAGCTATTTTTGAGCATACTATCAAAAGCTTTCCAGAACATACTGCCAGAAATAGCAAATAGCCAGGCAGATAAATTATCTATTATTTTAAAGAAGCTGGGCAACCCTAGTCCTGATGCATTGAGAGAAGCAGTCTCCTATCTCAATGATCAAATAAGGGAGGATAGCAATCCGTTTACTAAACGGGAGCAATTACTCTCTTTGCTTAGCGAAGATCATCAACAACCAGATAATTCCCAAAAATCAACTTGTTCATGAGGGAAACGAAGGCACATCCCTAATTGAGTTTTTCGGCTGCCAAGGCGATTGACTAGCACCGCAAAATCACCCGCTTTTCGCTTCAGAAATTAACGTCCCTTGAGATGGTCCCGCTTTCACAGAGGAAAGCAGGACCAACGAACGGGCAGCGACTAATGGCGTGCGCGATGTGGCAGAGCGCCATAATATTTATGTATTGATGCACCCCAGGTCGGACTGGACATGTCAGGCCAATGCTCTTTATCAAAACCCGGAGAGTTTTTCAATGTTTCCTTATCTACTGATATTACGAAACAATCATTTTTATCATCATAACTAAAAATACTCCAGGGCATAGCAAATAGCTTGTCTCCCATTCCTAAAAAGCCACCAAATGACAAGACAACATAGGCAACATGCCCTTCCAGTTTGTCAAGCATAAGCGCCTCTATTTTCCCCAGATTCTCACCTTGTGAATTCTTCACATCCACACCGATAACATTATCAGCATTAACAATTTGACGAGTCATTTTTTTATCCTCCTTGCAAGGCCAAACAGCCATTAATCCGCATTTGTATCAGCTGTGTTGGCGTTATTGGCAGTTGAATCAGCAGAGAGTTCCATCCTGTCATTTACTTTTTTTACACCCTTAACTGATTTAACCACATCCAAAATAGCTTGCCTTTCCTGGGCAGAAGCAACTGTTCCGGATAAATAAACCTCCCCATTTTTAGTCTCAACTCCGATACTCCATGAGGGAATATCTTTTCCCATAATGTCTGCCTGGATGAGCGAGCCTTTAACTTTGGCAGTCAAAAAAGTATCTTCCAATGGCTTTTGACTATCCTTTACAGTCAACTTATCAACATTGACATCACCAATGCCGTGGATAGATTCAGTTAATGTAACCACCTGTTCATAATCCGTATCGGAGTCTAATTGTCCTGAAAGATAAACTATTCCATTTTTTACACTAATACTCACCCTATCCTTATAAGGAACCAAGGCTCCTTGCACGGCGGCAAGCATCGCAGAATCGCTTAATTGCATTGTAGCCGTATGAGGGGTACCCATCGGGTGATGCCCCATGGTGTTATTGTCAGTTTGAGTATTATTTGCAGGTGTCGTCGTGGTTACCGTCGGTTGTTGGGTCGTTGTATTACCATTTGCTGCAAATGCACCGCAAGTCAAACTACCGCATACAATAACCGCCGCAGCCTTTAATCGCATCATTCTGTCCATGATATCCCTTCCCTTTATTCGTCCAAGTTAATTGCTAAAGTTCACACCACTAAAATGGCAATGTTACTTTTAGAGCTACTCAGGATTTTATAACAGCACAACAGGCAGGATTAATGATTAGGTTTCCACTTCCACGTATTTAATTGCAAAGACCAAATGCCATACTGCTGTAACAATCCCTAAAAGCAATACTTTCATCAACTCAATCATTAATCCTTTTTTATGATTGCTTGCTCAATGGTCTTTTTTTAAGCATAGACGGCAAGTACGAAGACTGCAAAGACCTACCCTGAAATTAGGAACATTGATTGATCCTTATTCCTCAGTAGATCTTTCCTATAATTAATATGGATAAACAGTAATTAGCAGGAAATAATAATGGCACGACCAATATGGAAAGGTTATATCTCTTTTGGTCTTGTAGCAATTCCAATCGGCCTCCACACCGTTGAGAAGAAAAACGAGCTGCATTTCCATCTTCTTGACTCAAGAAACAAATCAAGAATTCACTACGAACGCATCAACAATGAAACAGGAGAGGAAGTGCCCTGGAATGAGGTTGTTAAAGCCTATGAAGTGAAGAAAGACAACTATGTCATTGTAAATGATGAAGACTTTGAACGAGCAGCACCAGAGTCCTTTAAATCAATCGATATCGAAGAATTTGTTAATATTAAGGAAATAGACCACCTTTACTTTGACCGCCCCTACTATGCAGTTCCCGACAGTGCAAACCTAAAAGCCTATGTGTTGTTAAGAGAGTCCCTTAAGAAAACCAAAAAAGCAGGTATTGCAAAGGTTGTTATCCGCACCAGACAATACCTGGCCGTTATTATCCCCTATGATGAAGCACTTGTTTTAAATCTAATCCGGTTCCGGCAGGAAATGAAGAGCACCAAAGAGTTTGACTTGCCCAGAGGTGATTTAAAGCAATACCGTATCAATGAACGTGAAATGGAGATGGCTGTTGCCCTTATCAATGACATGACAAACACATGGGAACCTGAAAAATACCATGATGAATATCGTCAAGCGTTAATGAAATGGATTGAAAGCAAGGCAAATAGCCAACGGGCAACGGCTAAAGAGCCTGAAGAAGCCCCTAAAAAGGCGGATGAGGTTATTGATTTTATGAGCTTATTAAAGAAAAGCCTCAAGAACAAAACAGCAAAAGACGCTTTAAAATCGAAAACAAAGGAAAAAAAATCTTAGGCTCTGTGAACCAATTTTTTTGCAGAGCGAAAATGTGGTGTTTTTCATATGACTAAAAACAATAAAACTGAATAAAATTAATAATTAATAGAAAACAACAAACCATTGTGTTCTATATTGCAACTATATGTTACAATTTAAAATCACCCGTATTTGGTCCTTTAGGTATGACTTACTTTATTTACGTGCCCACCAAAAAATCCGAAATGCCTTCAGATGAAAGGGTATGTTTGCATGACTGGCTTAAAGAAGAAAATCAAAAATCGGTTATTGTTAGTTATTATGGTGACCGAGGTTTAAAGGATATACCGAGCCATAGCAAAATTTATGTTTTTATGCATGGCACAGATGTCTCAGCCAATCCTTTTGCCAGAGGAATTGATCCTGAACTGGCCAGCTCATTTGAAAGCCTTTCTGGCCACTTGAAAATTACTGACGGAAAAAATGATATAACCATTACCAGTTTGGCAGACCGAATGATAGCGGACGGGCTTTTTGATAATCCGCGTAAATATCTACGCATAAAACTATTTCAGTGCGATCCTGTTAACAAAGCATCTATCCTTGCAAAAACTTTTCTAAATCGTATTACAAAGCATCCGCTTGCTAAAGACTCCACAATCAGAGTTGATTACTATCCGAATCATAACGTGACTATTCCCTATGGGTATAATGGAAAAAATAAACCTCATAAGTATGCGGAAAAGGAAAACGAATCAAACTCTGACGTTCGAGCCAGTCAAATCCGCCGTTCACTCTACTCGCCTGAATCCAAGCCCTTACTTACTATTGCAATAGCAGCTCAGGTTGCAAAAGCATACAATGAATATAAATCAGCTCGATTTTTTGGTTTATCCGGGAAATTGGGATTAAATGGTTTATTTTCCAGCGCTGAGAGTGCTGATGTAATTGCGAGGCTACAAAATAGAGAGACTCCCAATGAGGAGCGATATGCCCTTGCTCATCGCTTTGTCAATTTTTTTGGCAAGAATCAATTAGCCCGTTGTTTAAAACCCGTGGTGGATGAAGCTTATAAAAGCAATGAAACACAATGGAAGCCCTTATAAGGACTTCCGCTCGCTTTAAGTGTAACTTTGTTAAATTGAAATAGTTCCCATTTCAAATTTCGATGGAAGATTAAATTTCGCGAGCCGGGTGACACAGTTTGTTGAACTGAATAAAGATGTAACCACCGATGACATGATTTCTACGAACCGATTATAGCTGACAAGTTTCGGAAAATACGATTTCATCCATTTCCACGCATTTCGGTGCTAACATCTTGTTTCCTTACATGTGTGATTGACCAAAACCATTATAGATTCTTTTCGCTAGAGTCCAGGCCGCCTTCATATAGAGATTTAAAAATTCCAAATGATATTCAGTAAACAACCTAGACAATATGAAATTTAAGTGATATTTAAATCTTATTATTTACAATAAGTTAAACGGGACTAGGGTGTGTTTTTAAAGTTTTCAAACGATAAAAAATCTGATAAAAAGGCTCCATGCTAAAATGGAGTAACTGGATGTCCCGCTTTGTCATTGATGATGCTATGTGGAGAAAACTAGAGCAATTATTACCTTCCCCTAAAGGCCGTCATGGAGAAAATGACCGATTATTCATAGAAGCGGTTTGCTGGATAATCAGGACTGGAGCCCCTTGGAGAGATTTGCCCCCTGATTATGGAAAATGGCAAAGTGTTTATGGTCGCTATAATCGATGGGTTAAAAAAGGACATTTCAATGAGATACTTGAAATTTTAAAAAAAGATGGAGATCACGAATGGCACATGATGGATGGTAGCGTTATCCGAGCACATCAACATGCGGCCGGTGCTCAAGGAGGCCAAGAGAAACAAGCATTAGGCCGAAGCAAAGGTGGTTTTAGCTCAAAAATCCATTGTGGCTGAAACTTTAAAAACATGCCCTAGTGTCTCGTCAAGATTGAATTTTCGGGTTGGCGTCTGGGTTACGTTCAGATTTATGTGATTTTTTCCGAAAAAAGCACAGGACTAGCAGGGCTAATTCGAGCATTTTTTCGGAAAAAATCACGTAAAGATGAATGCAAGACAGGCGGTCATACCCGAAAATTCAATCTTGACGAGACACTAGGTTATTTGATACCCAGACTTAAGCGCAAGTTTTCATCTTCTTCTTTACTGTTTAATACCCAGTCGATATCATTATTTTCGACAGATGTCATCGATGTTCCTCCAAGCCGCCATTCGTAATGCTTTCGAAAAAATTCATTACGTGCTTTTTTATGTTTAGTAAGGAATTTAGGAGGTGGTGCATCATAACCAGCCAAAGGCTTAAGAGTCGTGAATGAGCGTTCTCTTACTGTATTAACATGCTCTTTAAAATGCTGGCGACTTATTCTGGAGATACGTTTGTCAGTTAAAGTATGTTTATTCGGCTGTATATTTTCGGTGTTTCTTTGCTTTTTCCATAAATAATAAATAAGAGGTGATATAGGTAATATAATAATGCTCAAAAATACTGCCACACCACCATGATGATACCATTTACGATTTCTGACTTGCTCTGCATATACAGATTCAATATTACGATAAACCCTTGCTTCTTCATTCGGACTTAGTGAAAGGGCTTTTCTTGCCAGCTGAGCCGCTGTTAGTTTGCGCTCTAAGGTTTTTTTAATTTGTAAAGCTGTAGTCGCTTTTTCTTCCAGCTGGGACACCAAATCGATTCCCTCAGGAGCGACTATAAATTGATCTGGAGAAGAAGCTGTAGTAAGCAATTCATTTATTTGAATGAACGAATTTTCAGCTCTGGCAAAGGCCCCCCACTTCTTATCTAGTTCAGCTGCCCCTACTCCAGGAAACATCGTTTCAATTAATAGATCGTGTTGCTTAATTTGTTTATTAATTTTTTTGATATATAAATCAAGAAGTCTGGCCATGTAGAACTTATCCAAACTCTTAGGCAACGCCTCTTGAATTGCTAATTGAACAGTGGAAGCTTCGTTTTGCAGAAATGAATCAAGAGTCTTTATATCAGTTGGAACTGCTAAGCTGGGCATTACCGTGTCTGTATCAACAAAATTTTGACAATTTTAAAATAGTAAAAAATAAAGTCAAGACTGTCGCAATTAATTACGCTCTAGGTAATTGTAGGAGTGACGTGGCTTAATTGATTTGGACACTCCGGTTAAGAGATAATTTGCTTAATTGGAGCTATCTATGGCGTTCTGGGTTTAAATTCTTTACTTTCATTAAAATTTCAAATCCACAAGCATGAGCATAATTTTGCAATGTTCTCCAACTAGGATTTACAACCCCTTTTTCTAATCTTGAAACATTACTTTTTTGCGTGCCCATTTTACGAGCAACCTCTTCTTGTGATAATCCTGATTTCTTACGCATAGTTAGTAACGTATCAATTAATACAAACTCTTCATTAAGATTCTCATACTCAGCTCTCACTTCATGGTTTTTTAAAGCTCTTTCTTTTAACGTTTGAATACTCATTTTCTTTCAACCTCCGCCTTTCTTTTTATGGCCAAATCAAGATCAGCCTTAGGAGTTTTTTGACTCTTCTTAACAAAAGCATGTAAAACGATTATATTTACCTTTCATATAACAATATAAAGAACGAGCTATCCCTTCTTGAGCTTTCGCTCTTATCTCGAACAATCCATCCCCCATTGCTTCTGTGTGAGGAGCACCTAAATTTGCTCCATGTTTTTCAATTAATTCTAGCAGCTTAATCATTCGAGCCTGGAGTTTTGGAGGCATGTTGAGAATATCATCTTCAACTGATTCATTGTAAAAATCTACCTTCCAAGTCATTTTTATTACTCTTTACTGTTATCATTTATGACAACCTTTATCTTGAAAAATGTCAAACTTTATATAAAATAACAAACGCAGCTTGGTTGGCATAGATCGATAACCAGGTTTTGACAATTAACGAGGAGCTCGCTTTTGGCAACCGGTTTTATAGAGTAATTGAATAATCAAATTCAAGGTTATTTATCTTGTAGGTTATATTTTTCTGGAAAACAAATCAATTATCACGGTCAGGTATAACCAGCCTTCATGTGTCGGAATATAAGTAATATCGGACACATAAGTACGATTGAGTTTATTGACTTTAAACTGTCTGTTTAAAACATTTTCAAAGAAAGGTTGCTTGTGATTACTGTCTGTTGTCACCTTGTATTTCTTTTTATATCGAACAAAAACGTTAGCCTCACGTATCAAACTACGGGTTTTTCTTTGGCCAACCGGATAGCTCAGTGCATTCAGCGCTTTTCTTATCCTGCGACTCCCATATGAGAATTTGCTGGATTCAGATATTTTTTTGACCCATTCCAGTAATTCCTGGTGCCACGGGTTATTTTCCGGCTTTGTCCGTTTTCGTTTTTGATAACTATAGTATCCCGAAGGAGTAACGCCGATTAGCCGGCACATCATGCCAACTGGCCAGTTCTTCTTATGCCGGGCGATAAACGAATATTTTATTTCGCTTCTTTCGCAAAGAAGACCGTTGCCTTTTTTAGGATTTCTTTCTCCATGGTCAACCGTCTGACTTCTTCTCGTAATTGACGAATTTCACGCTGTTCAGCAGTTAACTTCCCATCATCTCGGAAAGCCAAAGTATCTTTATCAGCCAACTCGCGAATCCAGCGGCTCAGAATATTTGAATCAATGCCCAAAATTCGGGCAGCTTCAGGAAAGGTATATCCTTGTTCAGTTACCAGACTGATGGCATCTAATTTAAATTCTTTAGTGTATTTTCTTCTTGTAGACATAGTGACCTCCAATTAAGCAAATTATCTCTTAACCGGAGTGTCCAAATCAATTAAACCACGTCATCCAGTCTCCACAATCTCTTTTTCAATTATTTTGTATAAATCCTTCTCCCATGGGCGTAGGAACTTTACTATTAAACGATTTTTCTTTCTCTTCCAGTTTCTCTGGCACTTTTTCTTTGAGTTTAGAGTCCTTGGAAGAACCAAAAATTGTCGATCTTATCCAATCGAACCGGGGATTGCGTTTATGCTCCAGCACCGGCTGATATTCTTGTAAAAACTTACTTATTGCCTCTTTAGACTGAAGCGACTCAATCTTATCAAAAATATTTTTTTCAATTGCCCGCTTGTCTTTTTTAGATAAGCTGGTCAGATTATTATTTTGAAAATGCTTAGGCAATAACTGATTGATTATCATGGTGCGAGCTTCATTTAGCTTTTGAGGCGCAATAGTGCTTTTAAAACAGAGAGTAACAAAACCAGACGATTCCATTCTTGGCGGAGTATATTTTGTGGCTTTTGAAGTTGCTGACTCCAGCACTCGCAGCGCTTCATTGACTTGCTTACCATCGGCATTAGCCATAACAGCCTTTACAGCACTTTCATCTCCTTGGACTGCATAGTCAAGTAAATTAGACCATTTTTCCAAGGTAATATGGGATGTATATTCCTCTTCAAAGTCATGAATATCCCAAGATATTACAATATCTTTGCTCACTAATTGATAAACATTCATTTTTTCTCCTGATATCCAATAACTAAAGAAAATATAACAGTTACCTTTTTATATTTAAAATCGATTTTTTTTATAGCAACAATTTATAAATTTAATCAATTAATTTAAATTATAGTCAGGCAAATGTTGATTGTTCTGTTTATTCCATTTTTTCCATCTGTAACCCTCCCTTAAAATAACACCATTCAAAAATAGAGTTTCTCCATAATAGAAACGATGAAACGCAGCCGATTTACAGAGCATCAGATATTAAATATTTTAAAACATGTAGAGAATGGCCGTCTGGTGAAGGATGTCTGTCGCGAGTATGGCATATCCGATGCGACCCATTACAACTGGAAAGCAATGAACTGAGGCGATTTTTTAGATGAGGTAGGTTCACGTTCCTGAACGTTTTTTGATGGTAACCATAGCTCTTCCTTGAGCCACATTTCATGCTCATTACAGGTTAATAATTGATCGATAGTAATTGGCATCGCGTCATACTGATATGTAAGCAGGCGCTTGTTCTACATTAGCCTGTCGAGGCATATGAGTTTTAAATAAGGAAAAATAGTTAGCATAGGAGTCTGGGTTGTCTGGTTTATAATTTTTAAATGCTGTTTCTTCAGTACTGGAATCGATAGTTGAGGATTGACCCTTTTTAATTGCATTGCGATACTTTCTATGAAGCTGCACCCTCAATGCATTATACGTTTCCTTATCGCCTTCTGCATGGCTTTCTTCCGCTTTCCTTACTAAACGTTGTATTCCTTGGTTATTTTCAACGTATAAAGACTGTTTGTTTTGACTATATGCAACCACAGTCTGTATACCTCTGACAGCAATCTTAAACGGATATAAGATCATTCCAACAGCCAGCGTCGAGCCCAGTATACATTGTGAATATCCCTCAAGAAGTCGCATGCCAAAATCTATAAAATCATTTTTCAAACGTTGCAATCGGGTTTGTCGTTTATCAGCATAGATTAGACTGCTGGCAATTTTTAACACGAGAACAGGCACGGCCAATCCAAATTTCAGGACACTCCCGGCTAAATGATAGATGCTTCGTAGTGGCTGCCCTAAATCCAAAAGAAAGTGGTAGGTGGATTTGTAAGGTTTACCATAATTACTATAATATTTATTCGTTTGGTAGATAAAATTAAAAGGGTTTGGTTGTAGATTCAGCAACGGAGATTCTGGTTTACTGCGGTGTGGATAGGCTTTAAAAGGCGGCTTCTCTCGTTTTCCTTTTTCAGTACCGCTGTTTACGTATCCTACATAAGATTCTGTAATATGTTCTGCTTCCTTGGCATCAAGTAGAAATTGTTTACCAAATAATACGTTAAAGAAATTAAATAGTTTCTCTGGAAGTCTGATTCTATACTTGCTGTAGCTTTCTACTGCTTTAACCTTTCTTGGCACAAAATATCGATCAAACCAGCTTTCATATTGTTTTAATTCTTCTTCACTGCCAGAGCACAATGCTGGAAGTAATTTTGCAGCATTTTCTATTCCTGCATTTAGGCCTTTAAAATAAGATAAGCCAAGGGCCGCATCGCCTACTAGCAAAATTTGTCGTCTATTTGCATTGTCTTGCTTCCAAACTACTTTGGCTCGTGTTGCCGGTGCTTCATTAACGCTTATTCTTGCCTCATCAATTCGCAGGGAGTGGTTCTTATGAGTATAATGAGCAATCCTCAAGCCTAAATAACCCTTAATTAAATCAAGTAATTGAGAAGGTAATTGTTCAACTTTCTCTTGATTCGGGCTAAAAGGCAGAATAGGATTTTTTGAAGTGGCAATCGCTTGTAGTTGTCCAAAATGCTCTTTTGAAATCATTACTTGAAAAGTAATCGGAGTTTTACCGTCATCATCTTTTTTACCAACAAACTCTTGGCAAACCACACCATAAGCCTGCATAAAAGCACTTAATGCGCTAAGCTGGCAGGATTTTACTGGCTGCTCTCCTTCAACCTCAAACCTCAACTGCATTACATAATCAAAAGGAAATTTTTGAATGTTATCCTCACCAAAGACTTCCCTTGAAACAACACTATGCGTACCATCTGCACCTAGAACTAGTCTTGCATTAGGAAACCTATCGTATACGTCTTCTTTTACATTCTTAACTTCCTCGCCTGTTCTTATTTCTATACCCAACTCTTCTGCATATTGTCTCAGGGTCTGCTCTACTTCATTGGTACGTATATGCCGGTTAATTTTTATTCTTTTATACAATTCACTTAATTTCTCATCACCCCCGCAGGCTTTGATAAATTTTCCTAACTGCCTATAGTCCATACTCAAGTTATGGCTACGTTGGTATTGCTCATATTTTTCAAGCATAATGATCTTAGGTTTCGGATTTTTCTTTTTCATTAATCCTATTGCATTTAAAAGACCTAAAGGTCCTGCACCTACCACCACTATATCAACATCTTGACCTTCAAATTTACCCATCCGACTTCCAAAAAGGACAATTTATGGCCGGATTGTACACAATTATGCTTAAGAGACTATTAACGGTAATTATAGTATGCAGTGAATCAACGACTTAACCAGATAGATCTATCCTGGTTAATTGACCAGTTATTTTTAATGTATTATTTTTAAAATATATGCGTAATTTTGACAGCCATTGGACAATAAACCACATCACTTTAGATGATGCCAGTGGTTAAACATGGAGGTTTCAACTGTGCAGGCAAACTTTGAAAAAACTCAATTGATGAGTATAGCAGCCATCAAAATGCAATACGAACCAAGAGAAATCCCTACTCCGCCCATGGAGGATCCTCCCTTGCCAGCGCCTGAGGAGCCTGGGCCGTCACACATCCCTGAAACAGAACCAGTCAACGAACCAGAACCCCAGCCAGAGAAAACCCCTGAACCTGAGCCGCTGGAAAAGCCTGAACCAATCCCAAAGGGATAACAATCAATCTATGATGGAGCACAAACCGTCATTCCTGGGTTAAATAAGTGCGGCGTTCGGTCATGGTTTCAATGCTGTTAACAACGCTCTGATAGCAAATTTCATCCATGATGGGAATATCCTTCAAGGAGATGCCAGAATGAATGCCATAAGCAATAAAAAGGCTATCCTGCCATGTTTTTTCATTTTTCCTTGCTTTTGTTTTTAACCACAAAGCAATCCATAAAAAATGAAAGAGCCACCTCTCCCTGTGAGCTTCCAGTTCATCAGCAAATACAGAACTGATTGCCTCTTCCATGTCACAGACCTTTACTCCTTCGACAATCGAACAAAAGCGGTTGACCAACTTGTCGATATGGGCATTTTCCACATACCAGGATTCGGTAAACTGCTTCTCTTTGGGCCAGGATTTCGTACGCTTAAATGATAAATGCATTGCCTCCGGCGTGAATGGCGTAATCTGGATACTCAACTGGTCGATTAAATAGGGGGCGTCAATTAACGTCGGCTGAAAATGAATGCCCAGCAACTCCTGGATTTCCAGTAAATGCAGATCAGGCATCATTTCCTGTTCAATCATTCGGGCTAAAAAATGCCCGACCATCATTGTCAGATAAGAAATATCAACCTCACGCAAAGTGACCGAGTTATCAAACGCTTCATCATAATATTTTATCACTTCATCTGCAGGAATTGCCGGTGTAACCCAGGCGTCCTTAATGCCGAACTCATCTTTAAGCAACAGGCCGCACAGATAATTCTTTCTGCCTTTTTTTACATGAATAAAAATCCCCTGGGCACCACTACCATCTACCTCACTGGCCTTTATTTTGATGGTGGGCTTTTTTGCATCTCCCTGGCTAAAAACAACCCCTTTCATGCGCTGAATTTTTATCCAATTATCAAACTGCTTATGGTAAGAACCAGGGTACCAGTTTTTAATCGTCTGCAGACGGGACAATGAGACAGGGCTTAAGGTAATATGTCTTATCAATTGCTCAAAAGTGGCAATAACAATACTGCGAACCTCTTGCTTGGGATGTAACAGCGCCAGTAATGCAATATCCTGCCCCTCTTCCAGGTTATACAGATCAAGCATCAAATCAGAAAAAAAATCCGCAGGCATTGCATAACTTTGTGCAAAAAAATTCTCAGCAATATCAAACACTGATAAGTCCGCCAATTCTGCAATTATCTCGCGAATAGCAGTTAAATGATCCAGTTCATCTTCAGGTGATAAATCATCTTCCTGACTTGCTAAATTAAGGTAAGCGTTTCTCAACTCGGGAACTAACTCAACGTGGGATTCATAGAAGGCATTTAAAACAGGCAACCAGAAACTTAGGGAATGTTTGCCGCTACTAATTGTCCTGGCAATCGCCAGCATCAACTCCCTTAAGGATTTGAAGGCTACTTTATTGCCACTTTCACAAGCGGACTGCAACTGTGCCACACAAATTTCCATAGCAAAGATACAAGCGGAATAATAAGCACGCTCTTCATCTATTTCACTATCGTCCAATAGATTAATTAGTTCGACAAGGCGTAGGGCAAGCTCTGGCTCCTGCAAGAAAGGAGCATAATGATGAACCTCCGGATCGACGCTTTGTTCTATTAAAGCAGCCATATCCTCTATCCACCGTTTTAAACTTTCAATATTAGCTGTCATGTTGCATCAGATACCTGTCTCGGCTTGCCTTTTTCATCAATGGCAACAAAAATAAAGGTACCTTCCGTTACCCGATATCGTCCACCGCTGGTCGCAGGTTCTGCCCATACTTCTACGGCTATTGTCATGGAGCTGTTCCCGCGTTTGATTAACTCCACATGGCAACTAACAATATCACCCACATGAACAGGCTTCATGAAGGTCATACTGTGGATAGCAACAGTGGCAACCCGGCCACGCGCTATTTTTTTTGCTAAAACACCAGCCGCCAGATCCATTTGGGAAACCAGCCAGCCGCCAAAAATATCGCCATTGGCATTGGTATCCGCAGGCATTGCCAGCGTTTGTATAGTGATTTCCCCACGAGGCTGATCCATGTGTCAGGAGCCTCGTTTTAATTTTGCTAACGCATCAGCCATTGCCGTATTAAATATTGTTTTTTTAACGGTCGGCTTCTTGTTGGCTGGTTCCACCTTCTTTGCTACAGTCTGTTTTTTAGCAGGCTGGGCTTTTCTGGCTATGAACTGCTGTTTAACGGCTTTTTTCTGTCCTGTTGACGCCTTCTCTTCAGTCAACTTCATACTTAACCCAATGCGACGCCGCTCTGTATCAACCTCAACCACTTTGACCGTAACAATATCGCCTGCCTTTACAACGGCATGCGGATCATTGATGAAACGATGGGTCATGGCAGAAATATGCACCAAACCATCCTGGTGAACCCCAATATCGACAAAAGCACCAAAATTAGTCACATTAGAAACCACACCTTCAAGGATCATGCCCTCCTGCAAGTGGCTGATATCTTCGACTCCCTCTTTAAAATTAGCTGTCTTGAACTCCGGGCGTGGATCGCGGCCAGGCTTTTCCAATTCGCGCAAGATATCGCGGACAGTTGGCAATCCGTATGCTTCATCGACATACTGTTCTGCATTTACACTTTGCAATAATTCACGATTGCCAATAATCTGCCTTATCTCTATCTTTTTATCGGCAAGAATCTTTTCTACCAATGGATACGATTCCGGGTGAACGCAAGAAGCATCCAGGGGATTACTGCCACTCATGATGCGTAAAAAACCTGCAGCCTGTTGGAACGTTTTCTCTCCCATGCGGGCAACATGCTTTAATTGCTCACGATCAGTAAATGCACCATGTTCATCGCGGTATTGCACCAAATTCTTGGCCAATGTCTCATTTAGGCCGGAAACGCGGGTAAGTAAGGCGGCAGAAGCCGTATTGACATCAACCCCTACAGCATTCACACAATCTTCAACTACCCCATTTAAGCTACGGGCCAAACGTGCCTGGTTGACATCATGCTGATATTGGCCAACGCCAATTGATTTGGGTTCGATCTTCACCAGTTCAGCCAAGGGATCCTGTAGCCGCCTGGCAATGGAAACCGCGCCACGCAAAGAAACATCCAGGTCAGGGAATTCATTCGCCGCCAATTCCGATGCCGAATAAACAGAGGCGCCTGCCTCACTGACCATAACTTTTGCCAGCTTCAAATCCGGATACATTTTCATCATATCGGCAACCAGACGCTCCGTTTCACGTGCACCGGTTCCATTTCCTATGCTGATCAGGCTCACCTGATGCTTCGCAGCCAGTTTGGCCAACTCAGCAAGGGCCTGATGCCATTCATTCTGCGGAGCGAAAGGAAAAACAGTGGTATAGTCAACAAGCTTTCCTGTCGCATCAACAATTACAACCTTTACACCGGTGCGAATAGCGGGATCAAGCCCCATCGTCACTTGAGGGCCTGCAGGTGCAGCTAATAACAAGTCCCGTAAATTACGGGTAAAAACATGGATTGCCTCTTCGTCAGCCATTTCACGCAGACGGGTCAGTATTTCGAGTTCCAGCTTGGTGAATAATTTGATTTTCCACGTCATACGGACCGTATCAGCTAACCAGGCGTCAGCAGTCCTTCCCTCATCGCCGATACTAAAATGAGCCGCTACGCGTTTTTCGCCATACCCTGAGTCCTCTGGCAGAAGCAAGGATAACTGCAAAACACTTTCACGCCGACCACGAAACAGGGCCAAGGCACGGTGGGAGGGGATTTTTTTAACAGCTTCCGAGTAATCAAAGTAATCGGCAAACTTGTTGGCAGCCGCTTTTTTTCCTGTATTAGTAGCCGCTGACTTCAGTACAGCATGCTGCCATAAATATTCACGCAGTTCGTTAAGGAGTTCCGCGTCCTCTGAAAATAGTTCCATGAGAATTTGCCGGGCACCTTCAAGTGCAGATTTCACATCATCAATGCCCGCTTCAGCATTAATAAAATCTGCTGCATGCACTTCCGGATCCAGAGAGGGGGTTTTCCACAAAGCGAGCGCAAGAGGTTCAAGCCCTGCTTCCCGGGCAAGCTGTGCTTTGGTACGCCGCTTGGGTCGATAAGGTAAGTACAAATCCTCCAGGCGGGTTTTGGTATCGGCAGCCAGAATGGCGTTTTCCAGCTCAGGCGTCAACTTCTCCTGCTCACGGATAGATTGTAAAATGACCGTACGCCGCTCATCCAATTCACGCAGGTAATATAACCGTTCAGCGAGCTGCCTTAATTGCGTATCATCAAGGCCTTCAGTTGCCTCTTTACGGTAACGTGCGATAAAGGGCACTGTAGCACCTTCATCTAAAAGACGAATTGCTGTTTCAACTTGCGAAACGTTGACCTTAAGCTCCCGGGCAATAATCACCGCTGGTGCCAATCTCTCTTGAGTCATTCACATCCCCGTAAAACATAATAAAAAACGCATGGCATTATATACCGATTAGCTTGTATTTTGCGAATTTTAGGCAGTATTAATATTGGACCGTCTGAGGCTGGCGATGCCTGCCGCGATCCTTGAACAGTTTAAAAATCCTGCCACCTGCCATTTCACTCAACAGTCACCGATTTCGCCAGATTCCTTGGTTGATCGACATCCGTTCCTTTGGCTACAGCAACATGGTAAGCCAATAATTGCAAAGGAATTGTATATAGAATAGGGGCAATCCAGCGGCCACAGGCTGGAACATGAATTAATCGTGCGCCATTGGTTTCCCAGGCTTTTGAATCATCGACAAAAACAATTAATTGGCCACCTCTGGCACTGACCTCATGGAGATTAGATTTTAATTTGTCGAATAATTCATCATTTGGTGCCACAGCAATCACCGGCATATCCTTATCCACCAGCGCAAGAGGTCCATGTTTAAGCTCGCCAGCGGGATAGGCTTCTGCATGGATGTATGAAATTTCCTTAAGCTTCAACGCACCTTCCATTGCCACTGGATATTCTACGCCACGCCCCAGGAACAGGGCATGTGCCTTGTTAACAAACAAAGCCGCCAGTCCCTTAATTTCCTCGTTCATTTTTAATACACGCTCACAGCAGGCAGGCAGCTCCTGTAATTCTGCAAGGATCTGGGTTGCTCGTTCATCTTTACAAAGGGCCGCGGCAAGCATAAGAAAAGCAGCAAGCTGGGTGGTAAATGCTTTGGTAGATGCCACACCTATTTCAACTCCCGCACGCGTCAGAAATACACAATCGGATTCTCTGACCAGTGTACTGGTAGCAACATTACAAATGGCTAAACTAGCTAAATAATTCATTGATTTTGCTTTATAAAGCGCAGCCAGGGTATCTGCCGTTTCTCCAGATTGTGAAATGGTAATAAATAACGTATTGTCCCCTACAACCACATCACGATAGCGATACTCACTAGCTATCTCAACCTGAGTCGGCAAGCCGGTTAATGATTCCAGCCAATATCGGGCAATCAGGCCTGCGTGATAACTTGTGCCGCAGGCGACAATATGAATTTGCCTTAGCTGGGCAAAAATAGAAGAAGCTCGTTCACCAAAACTGGTTTTCAGTACTTCCCTGCTGCTGACCCTTCCCTCCAAGGTATCGGCAAGAACCCTGGTTTGCTCATGGATTTCTTTCAACATAAAATGGCGATAAGAGCCTTTGCTGACCGTTTGATTATCGTCATCCAAGCGATGGGCCAACCGCTCAACAGCCTCTCCTTCGGCGTTAAACAAAAACACTTTATCCGCACTCAGGCAGGCACTATCCCCTTCTTCAAGGTAGATTACCGATTGTGCAAAGGCGCGTAATGCCAAAGCATCTGAGGCAATAAATTGTTCACTCAACCCCAAACCAACAACCAATGGGCTACCCTTGCGAATAGCAACCAGCTCTTGCGGGCGTTGCTGATGGATAACACCTAAAGCAAACGCCCCTTTCATTTCCCGGGAGGCCTCCTGAACAGCCCGCAGCAAATCTTCATGCTGTTGATAATAAGAATGGATTAAGTGGACCGCCACCTCGGTATCTGTTTCCGAACTGAACTGGTAGCCTTTGGCGCTTAGCTTCTCTCGGAGTGCATCGTGGTTTTCGATAATTCCATTGTGCACCACGGCAATTTCATCATGGGAAGTATGGGGATGAGCATTTAACTCACATGGCTTGCCATGGGTCGCCCAACGTGTATGCGCAATGCCCAGATTTCCAGTAATTGCGGTTTTTTGTATTGCATCCGCTAAAGCCTGTACTTTTCCCTGGATCCTTATTCGCCCCAAATGCCCGGAGCCATCGATTAAGGCCATACCAGCCGAATCATAGCCCCGGTACTCAAGGCGTCTTAATCCCTCCAATAAAATCTTGCTGATATCACGTTGCGATGCTGCACCGATGATTCCACACATAGCGACTCTCCTTACCCTATCCCCTGTATCCTCATACTGTAGGATACAGGGGAAAAATCTGCAAAAATGGCAAAAGTATGCCACATAAATGCTAAAACCTAAATATTTGCAGGCAATTGGCACAACACTCGATAACCGTGTGCTTTCATTGCTTCACAAATTTCATAGGCCAGATACTGATGGGCGCGGGTCGTAGGATGTATTTCATCCCAAAACAAATAGCTCTCCGGGGTATCACAAACATAATAGTTCTTTTCTCCAGCAGCAAACTGACTATCCTGATATTGTAATAACTGTGCATATTGCAATACATAATTTCCCCTGAAGGGTGAATTAGTAACCTTGGAAATCATGGGCAATTTGACGTCAATGCAAGCATCGGTGATATTGGAAAAACCATATTGCTGCGGGTTGGCCAACGCCCTTTGCAAATACTGCTCCAGATCAATGTAGAGAAAATCAACTTCAGGCGATGCTTTTTGCCACTCTTCGACCCGCTTTTGCAATCGCTCATTATGCTGATAGATGGCAGCTGTCAGCACAGGCCTGTCTGTGGTATATATAAACTTTGGCGTCAAACCCACATCAGGCAACCCCAAAACCACAATATGCCGCGCCCCTGCTTTGGTTAGCTTGCGTACACCTGAAGTAATACTATCCAGCACGTTATCGATATAGTTACTCATCACCGCCGGATTATAATTATCTTCAAAAAATAAAACGTTCAGGTAATCATTAGCACCCGTAAATACGAAGTAAACGGTATCCTCATCCAGGGTTTCATTGATCATTAAATAGGCTTGCACAGTCAAACCCAGGCTTGGCGGTATTAATTTGCCAACAATTAAATTTTTTAAAGTTCCCAGCGGATGACGAATTAAGTTCCAGGTAGTGAGCTGATGAGCATAAGTGACTGCCCAACTGCCACCAAAAGCCTGATTGCTGTAATCCTGATTACCCTCTCTGTCAAGACCGATCATCGGCGCAAGGTATTCATTCCACACCCGGCCGTTGGAAAAATGAGCCTGCCAGTAAGGTGCTGCTGGAATGACCGGCACCTTGCGAACTTTTCCAACAATAGAAGCTAACAAGGGTCCTAACTCTGTATCAAAAAAATGAGTAACCACCTCAATGCCGGCATCTAATACCATCTGAGGGACATAGTAATCAGCAGCAAATTCTTCCATCCTGTTAATAACAAAAATTTTTAGAGGATGGACCAGATAAGCAGGGCTTTCATCTTGCCGCAGACTTTTCATAAGATGCGCCGTATTGCCATTATCGGATAAGCTATCACCAAAAATAACCATCGCGTTTATTGGCTTAGCCGCAAAGAGAGTAAGGGGACAGTAAAAAACCAAAAGACATAACCAATAGCACATCCTGGTGCGATATGACATAATCTCTCCTTAGATTTAAAATTCCATTAGCGCCTGCTTGCCTCAATATTTGCCATAAGAGGGGAGGTGGTTATTAATAACCTGTCTAGTAGATTAGATCCTGGTTTTCTTTTTTGTCAATAAAATCCTGAAGCAAGGAAAATTACGATGTCCACCGCCTTACAAACACTTATTAGTTTAGAAAAAGACGCGCGGGATTTTGGTTTTGACTGGCCAGATCAGCAAATGATTATTGAGCAGGCAATCAGCGAGTGTGAAGAGATTAGCGAAGCCATTGCCAAAGGTGAAGGCAAGGAGCGCATCCAGGAGGAAATTGGCGATTTGCTGCATACCGCAATTTCTCTATGCCTTTTTTCAGGATTTGAACCAGAACAAACACTTGCAAACGTCGTTGATAAATTTAGCTCCAGATTGCTGGCCTTGAAAGAAATTACAAAAAAGCAAGGGCTTAGCACCCTTAAAGGCCAATCTATCCAATTCATGATGGAACTCTGGCTGGAAGCAAAATCTTCTGCTCAAACTACAGCGAAGAGGTAAATTTTTTCTATCGCAATTCAGGACTCGTAAATTTCACTTTGATTTTCACTGATTGACTTAGCCGCAACGATTTGTAAGCAAATCGACTATAATTTAAAGCGAGAATTGATAAATTAAAGCATTACAGGCAGTTGAATTTTATGAAAATCAAACTTGAATCAATGAAAATTAATCCGTCTGAAACAGGCAACGACACTAAGCTTGTTTGTATGTATAATGATGAAATAGTGTGCACCGCTCAACTTACTTCATCCAGGGAAGGCCTTCAGTTAAAATGGATTGAAACGGAGGATCAGTATAAAAACAAGGGAATAGCAACCGAGGTGATGGAGCATATAGCAAATCAGGCTTTATCAAAAAATCTAAACCTTGTCATTAAAGCAGTGGATGAATCGACGCTTAACTTTTATTACAAGTGGTTTATAAGAAGGCTTGGTAACAGCCATATTGATATTGAGGATATCAAGGATAAATTTAATAACCTGGTTGATGATGAATCTCTTATTATCACGCTGTCGCCCGATGATTTAACATGGCATCTATCAGAAGTAAGAGCTACATCGCCAAAATTATAATGCGCCACTCTATACCGCGAAAGACTAAATTGCCAAACAGCATAATATTTTAAAAATCATAAGGGAAAGCCCTGAAGTTCGCTCCCATCCAGATGGTTCTCATTGAAAATATCAAATTACTTGACTATAGATTAAGAATAAAAGCATAAAAATAAGCAGGGAGGTAGACGCGAAAATGAAACTTCCTATTCAGGTGGTATTCCGTAACATGGATCCATCGCCCGCTGCTGAAGATAAAGCCCGCAGCCTCGCCAACAAGCTGGATCGTTATTATGATCGCATCATGAGCTGTCGCGTGGTCATTGAAGCCCACCATCGCCACCATTACAAAGGCAACATCTACCATGTCCGCATTGATTTAACCCTGCCGCACTCTGAACTGGTGGTCAGCCGAGATCCCTCACAAAATCATGCTCATGAAGATGTGTACGTAGCTATCCGGGACGCCTTCAATGCCATCAAAAGACAACTTCAAGATCATGTCGATAAGCAGCGGGGACGAGTGAAACACCATGAGCCCACGCCCCAGGGACGGATTACTGAAATTTATCCGCCAGCTGATTATGGTTACATTGAAACAATCGATGGCAGAAGGCTTCGCTTTACCAGTAGCAGTGTGGTCGATTATGACTTTGAAAGCCTTGAGATTGGTGATAGAGTGAGTTTCATTGAAGCCGAAAACACCAGTGCCAAAGAAACTGCAGCCAGCACAGTCTATATCGAGAACAAAAATTCTGTTGCCGATCGAACAGTTGAAAAATAGCAATAGATAAGGACTATTATTTGGAGGTTCGTTCTATGCAAGTTGGTGAGTTCTGTAATCGTGAAGTTGTCATTCTTTATGGCGATGAATCAGTAAAAGCCGCTGCCGAACTGATGCGCTCACATCATGTAGGCGACGTGGTACTGGTTGAAGAACAGCAAGGAAAGTGCGTCCCTACAGGCCTCATTTCAGACCGCGATCTGGTTGTGGAAGTAATGGTACCCGGACTTCAACCGGAAAAGTTGGCTGCAAAGGATATTGTTACCCGTCCCGTCTTGCTGGCGCATGAAAAAGACAGCCTTTTTGATGCCTTGGAGGTTATGCGAGAAAAGGGAATCCGGCGTTTGCCGGTGGTTGATGACAATCAGGCCCTGATAGGCATTATAACGATTGACGACATTATTGATATCCTGACCGAGATGCTTGGTTGTGTAGTGCAGGTTATCAAACGGCAACGGGATTTGGAAACGCAAGAAAGACCTTAACCAGGCATGAGTAAATTAAAGGCTGCAGGTGCCCATCACTAATGGCCCTTGATTATCTTGTGCTCCGTTACCCGATGCGTTAATGTCATTAGTAAATATCAAAGGAATGAAATAAGTGAACGGCGCAGAGCTTGTTGTGAAATGTCTGGAAGCCCAGGGAGTAGATTGTATCTTTGGTATTCCCGGTGCCAAAGTGGATGCTATTTTCAATGCCCTGCTTGACTCCAAAATCAGGTTAATCCTTTGTCGTCATGAACAAAATGCTGCCTTTATGGCCGCAGCATACGGGCGGCTTACACAAAAGCCGGGCGTTGTGCTGGTTACCTCGGGGCCTGGGGTAGCTAACCTTGCAACAGGGCTTTTAACTGCAACAACAGAGGGCGATCCGGTAGTGGCCATCGGTGGAAACGTACCTCGATCCATGCATTTTAAGCACTCTCACCAGGCAGCAGACAATGCCCGACTGATGGAGGCAGTGGCCAAATACAGCGTTGAGGCAGTCAGTGCTGTTAACATTGCCCAAATCATTGCAACGGCCTTTAAACAGGCAACTATGCCCCGTGCAGGTGCCTGCTTCATTAGCTTCCCCCAGGATATATTGAGCGAATCGGTGGAGGAACTGATTATCCGCCCACCGCAAAAGAGAGAACAGTTGCGTGCTGGCGAAGCTACCATCAGCAGGGCAGCAGCATTAATTGCTCAAGCAAAATTGCCCATTTTATTCCTTGGAGAAGAAGCAAGCCAACCTCAGAATACTCAGGCAATCCGCACCCTGCTTAGTCAAACCAGGATCGCCACCATCAGTACCTATCAGGCAGCAGGCGTGGTTTCAAGGGAGCTCTTCCCCTGTTTTGCCGGCCGTGTTGGCCTTTTTTGTAACCAGCCAGGAGACCGGTTGCTGGAAAAAGCCGACGTCATCCTGACCATTGGTTATAACCCGGTAGAATATGATCCGGAATCCTGGAATCCCAAAGCGGACAAGGTTATTCTTCACCTCGATGAGATATCTCCGGAAATCCGCTATGCTTACCAGCCACGTGTTGAAATTTTAGGCTCCATTGCGGAAAATATTACCTTACTTAAACAGGCTCTGGCCCAATATAAGCTGGCAAATAACCTTAGCGATGCAAAAATTTACCATGATGCATTGAATGAAAAAATTGCCATGGGCAAAACTAAAAAAGATTTCCCAATCCATCCTTTGCGCTTTATCCATGAACTGCGCCAATATGTGGACGATGAAACACTGATTAGCTGTGATATTGGCACGGTCTATATGTGGATGGCCCGTTATTTCCTTTCTTATCAACCACACCACCTGATGTTCAGCAACGGACAGCAAACACTGGGGGTCGCCCTGCCCTGGGCAATGGCTGCCAAACTGGCTTTTCCAAATAAAAAAGTGATTTCCATTTCAGGGGACGGGGGATTTTTATTTTCTGCCCAGGAACTGGAAACCGCTGTGCGTGAAAAATTGCACTTTGTACATTTCGTCTGGCAAGACGGCTGCTATAACATGGTCATGGAGCAGGAAATGATGAAATACCAGCGCGCCAGTGGGGTCTATTTTGGTAAAATTGATTTGATTCATTATGCACAGGCCTTTGGTGCAAAAGGCTTTGAATTAAAAAGCCCTGAAGAAATCATCCCGGTACTGCAGGAAGCACAGGCAGAACATGTTCCAGTGCTGATTAATGTTCCGATAGATTATCGTGATAACCCGGAGCTTTTTGCTGCTGTTAATCCTGATCCAATCCATTAGGAGAGAAAAATGATTACTCTAACCGCCTGGTTGGTCGTCCGGGTTGTATTTGCTGCCTTTTTTCTATATCCCATCTATGGGTTCTTAAGAAACTGGTCTTCTGCAAAGCAGACTGCAACGTTAATCTATCCGCGCTATCCTGCTTTGCAGGCAATACTCATGATCCTTCTCATGTTGATAATAGCCATCTCGATCTTGTTTGGCATTTATGGCCGAATTGGCGGCCTGGTTGCCCTGATATTTTCTCTGCTAGGGGTCGTTGCTCACCACGCCTGCTCACGCAGCCTGGCCAAACTGCAACTGTCAAAGGCTGCCTCGGCTGAGGATCAAGCGATTTTCACCCAGGCAAAAGAAATAGGACAAATCGGCCATCTTACCTCCGCACAAAAAAACTATGTCATTGCAGCAATTTCTTTTTTCTTTATGCTGCTTGGTACAGGGCCATTTAGCGTAACACCGTAACCAGGGAGAAAAGCAATGAACCGCTATGAAAAAGGCATGAATATCATGCGTGATCATTTAGGGGAAACCGCCGAACAATATATTAATGAAATCGCCCAAATTGCTCCTTTATTTGCCAAAGTCAATGTTGAATTTCCTTTTGGCGATTTATATGGCCATAAAAGTTCACTGGATCAGAAGACAAGAGAACTTGCAACTATTGCCGCCCTGACAGTGCAGGGCTTCTCCATCCCCCAGTTAAAAGTGCATATTCGCTGCGGATTAAATTGCGGGGCAAGCAAAGAAGAGATCGTGGAAATTATTACGCAAATGATTGCTTATTGTGGTTTTCCTGCAGCCACCAATGCAATCCTGGCGGCCAAAGATATCTTCGATGAACTGGCAAGCTAAGTAGATACCCAAGATACTTCTATTTTGGAGACGATACAGGATTGTCTTCATCAGGCCGATCTTTGGGCTGAAATAATTTTTCTCTGGAAAACAGGCTGTTTTTTCCGGCCAGCATTGATTCATAATTTCTGACCATCTGGCGGACTTTTGGCGGGGCGTCATTGCTTACTGCAGTATTCATTTTTTCTAAAATCGTCTTCCTTGCCGATTCAGCTTCCACCATCGCCTCACACAGCGCCCTTACCTTATTAATGGCTGTCGTATCCTTACTATTCATTATTCTCCACCATCCTCCAATGGAAAAATGGTGCCTGAATAAAGCATTATAATCCTTTTCAACAGTACCACCCTGCTGCATCAAAACAGACTGAAGGTAAGCTATTTGCCTGGTCAAAGGCAGGTATTTCCTAAAATTATCCATATGGCTTGTTTCTATTTTCAGGCGATCCACCTGTCTGGCATTAAGATAAACGTTTGTTGCTTGAAATCTCTTTAACTCCTCTTCCTCCACTCTTTCTGCAATTTTATCCAAGCTGTTTAGCAGCACTGTCAGCGTCTGAACACGTTTCCTATCTAATGCGTTCCCCTGTTGGCGACTCACCATATATTCCCTGATATCCTGCCTGATGCGGTTGACTTTTTGCAGAAGATTTTGATATGGGGATTGATCCGCAAGCATTCCCTTCTTAAACCGTTTACAGGAGGTAAGAATCTGCCGTTTGCTTTCTGAGCCGATAAAACAGGAGTTGGTAATCTGCCGCTCAAATTGAGGGAGTGGGTCATTGCCACCTCGATAAAGACAATCTATCCAGGCCGGTAATTTTGCAATGGCCAAAGCCAACGAAGGGATATTATCCACCATGGTCAGGACGTCTTCAGGACGGATAAAATCAGGGAGCCTAGCCTGGTATACTTCAATGGAAGCAAGCTGATGCATGATAGACAAGGCCGAGCCTGAAAGAATAGTCGCTTGCTCAATGCTCATGTCAGGACCAAGTTCAACTATATTGCGCATTAGTGCCTGAAAATTCCTTTCAATTTGCTTAACCTTTTTTTCCTGGCGAGAAAAACGAAAATCCCTGTATTCTTTTTTCATAATCTTCATCCATGAAAGACTATTATATTTAACTATATATCATTAATGAGATAATTCCATTTTCCGACCTTCCTATGGGTGCGATTAAGACTGCGGTTGGTGTTAATTAATGGTAGTCCGGATGAAAGATAGATACTGCTGAAACGCTCTGACGGCTAAATTCTGTTAAGTATCAATTGGGACGATCAGCGGAAGGAACAATCCTGCAATGGCAGAACATCTCTTGAGCCGTTTTGCTCATTTGAGAATCGTTCATTTGCACGCCATGAAACCAAAGAAGACAAGGATTGCTGAACCCTCTCCTGACTAACAATTTTGGGCCAATAACTGCATTCATTAAAAGGTTTATTGTATTGTCTGAATACTTCGATGAATGCACTTCGCATAGAATCAGAATTGGACCATGCAACAACAGGCAAGTTTGGATTGGCTTGCCAAATCATATCTGCCAAAGCAGGACCATTACAACGTAAACCATCGCTGGCTCCCAGGTCTCCATCTAGTATCACAAGTGATGGCTTATTTCCTGTAACATAGCTTAAGGCACTTAGGCTGTCTTTTGCCAGCAGAACCTGTATTTGCTTGTCTACTGTTAAAAGCAAGCGACTTAGACAGAATGCATTAAATGCATTATCCTCAACAATTAGCACACGCATGGAAACTCCTTCTATTCCTCAGAAGGAGTATAATGGCTGAACCTTAAGACAAGCTTAAGAAATCAACCCAGCGTTTGAATTCCATTTGCTGATGCGATCAACACTTTATCGGCCGTGCGCCTGGCGAACAAACCATTATCAACAACACCCGGTATAACCTTGATTGCTTCCTCTAATTCAATGGGTTGCGTTATTTCAAGGTTATAAACATCAAGGATTATATTGCCATTGTCAGTAGTAAAACCCTCACGATATTCCGGATCACCGCCAAGCTTCACTATTTCACGGGCAACAAAGCTACGGGCCATAGGAATAACCTCTACAGCAAGCGGAAAAGTCCCCAAATGCTTGACCAGTTTTGACTCATCAACGATACAAATAAATTGTTCAGCCGCAGAGGCAAGAATTTTTTCCCGCGTCAGGGCCCCTCCGCCTCCTTTTATCATCTGCCGTTGTTCAGTGACCTCATCTGCCCCATCGATATAAACAGGCACCTCGGTGGCGACATTTAAGTCAATGACAGGGATGCCTAAAGAACGCAAACGGATTTCAGTAGCTGTGGAACTAGCCACGCAAGCATCGATGCGATGCTTGATTGTCGTCAGCTGATCAATAAAATAGTTTACCGTTGAACCCGTACCCACGCCGATGATCATTTCATCATCTAGGTAATCCAACACAGCCTTGGCAACCGCTTCTTTCAACACGCTCATATTTTCTACCCGCTACTAATTACCGTCTAAAACTTGCTGCCTTAAAGCATTTACTTTAGTGCCTGCGGCAACTTTATTCACCCACTGTAGGTGCTGTGAGCGGAACAACATTGGTTGGTTTACTACCTGTTGTCGCTGTTGTCTCCTGCCTGGTAGTCGTTGTTTGTTGGCTGGATGAATCCGATGACGATGCCGGATTTGCCGTTACTTTAGGGGTCGTTGTATAAGATGACGAACTCGCGGCAGAAGATGAGCCGCCTTGGGAAGCTGCAGCAGAGGGCCGCGCACTTCTGGAGTCATACCCAGGCCCACTGCTTCTATAACTATAGTCAGGTGAGTCGGTAAAAAGTTGCTCTATGCCCTGGCAGCCCGACAGTAATAATGGTGAAGACAAAAACAAGGTATGGATAAAAGCAGGTAATAAACGTTTCTTTTTCATATTCATCCCTGGAGAATTATTATTCTGAACAGCTTTTATTCTAGCTACTATGGCCTGACTTGTAAAATTGATTTCAAAAGAATTGGTTGAATTTAAACAATTTTATCCTTATTAGCCCTACCTCGCTTAATTGACGCCCTCTGGTTTCTGCGTATACTGGGTAGCAAATTCATTATAAGGATAATCATGATTTACTCGACAATTCTTGACGCGATAGGCCATACGCCGATAGTGAAATTAAATCATATCGGCAATGATTTAGCCTGCGGACTCTACGCAAAATGTGAATTCTTAAATCCTGGTGGTTCAGTTAAAGATCGCATTGGCTTTGAAATGGTTAAAAATGCCGAACTTGCCGGACGCATAAAACCTGGGGATACATTAATTGAACCGACCTCGGGAAATACAGGTATTGGAATTGCCCTGGCAGGCGCTGTCATGGGTTATAAAATTATTATTACCATGCCCAATAAGATGAGTCATGAAAAGCAGGCCATACTTGAACGCCTGGGTGCAACGATCTATCGTACGCGTACAGAAGCAGCCTGGAATGATCCGGATAGCCATATTTCCTTAGCAAAAGAACTGCAGCAAGAAATCCCCAATTCCCACATTCTCGATCAATACGCCAACCCTGATAATCCCAATGCCCATTATAAAGGGACTGCACAGGAAATTATTGACGATTTTGGCAAAGAGCTGCACATGGTCGTTGCTGGAGTAGGAACAGGGGGTACTATCACAGGAATCGCTCGCCGATTGAAGGAATATAATCCTGAGATCCAAATCATCGGCATCGACCCTGTCGGTTCCATTTTGGGGGGCGGTGATGAGATCAAGCCCTATCATGTTGAAGGAATAGGTTATGATTTTTTCCCTGAAGTACTTAATAATAACTTAATTGATAAATACATTAAGACTAAGGATAAAGACTCCTTTCTTATGGCAAGACGGTTGATTCAGGAAGAGGGTTTACTGGTTGGAGGCTCTTCAGGCGCTGCCATGTGGGGTGCATTACAGGCAGCAAAAAACCTGGGAGCAGGTCAAAAATGCCTGGTTATCCTCCCTGATTCTATTCGTAATTATATGTCCAAGTATGCTAATGATGAGTGGATGAGGGAGCAGGGTTTTCTTTGATAATGGCGGAATGAAATTTAGCCTGGGCGCAGCAACTCATCACCACTGACGGTTGGGGCTGTGGACAATTGATCCCTACTGCCTACGTACCGCGCTTTATGCGCGGTATCCAGAGACCTGATTCAAAAAAACTCTGTGTTAAGCGCGAATATCGTACTGGATACCGCGCATAAAGCGCGGTACGTAGGGGCAATTAGACTATTGCTTAAATTTAAATCATTCGGCGCTCTAGGTTCTGTGCACTTATCGCTAGCTTGAGTCAAAAAGCCTTGATTGGCGAGCACCGAAGCGGGGCATACATAGAAGTATGTGAGCATCGGAGCGCAGAAAATCAAGGCTTTTTGGCCAAGATAGTAGATAAGTGCACAGAACCTACAGCCAGTAAACAAAGATAAACAGGAATAGCCAGACAACGTCTACAAAATGCCAGTACCAAGCTGCTGCCTCAAAGGCAAAATGACGCTCTGGAGTAAAATGGCCACGAATGCAACGTATCAGGATCACAATTAGCATAATCGTACCAATCGTCACATGCAGTCCATGGAAACCGGTTAACATAAAGAAGGTTGTTCCATAAATACCAGCATCCAACGTCAGATTCATCTCTGTATAAGCCTCATGGTACTCAAACGACTGCAATGCCAAAAACAATATGCCAAGGGCGATAGTTAAGGCCATGCCAACAATTAGCTGTTTACGTTTGTTAAGCTTAAGTGCCCAGTGAGCCCAGGTAATAGTCACACCGGAGGTTAACAGGATAAGGGTGTTAATTGCAGCTAGCCCCCATGCCTTCATTGCCTCATCAGCGCCAACAAAGACCTGGTTATTGGGGTTGACCAGCAACGGCCAGTCCGCCTTGAAATCACTCCATAAGGTAATATGGGTAATGGGATGAAGATCTCCTCCCAATACCGGCACAGACCAAAAACGAGCAAAAAACAGGGCACCAAAGAAAGCACCGAAAAAACATACCTCTGAAAAAATAAACCAGCCCATTGCCCAGCGAAAAGAGCGATCCACTTGCAGGTCATACAACCCCTTCTCATTTTCATAAATTACCTGGCCAAACCAGCCAAACATCATGACGACTAGAATAAGCAGACCTAAGGTAAAAACATAAGGGCCATACCAATCATGGTGTAACCAGGAGGCAGCACCAACCAAAGTGGTAGTTAAGCCAATTGAGCCAACTAAAGGCCAATGACTGGGTTTAGGGACATAATAAGTGCCGTGTGCTCCCATTGTATCTATTTCTCCTGTTCTACTATCTTTGAATTGCAATCAATGATGCCTAGAGTCTGTTGATATTTCAACCTAAGCTGCTCACTTCCCGCGCTTTATGCGCGGGATCCACGCAAACCACACGAAACTAACCATTCTCTTGACAAAATTTGAGAATAGATTCCGCGCATAAAGCGCGGAACGTAGGCTCTGGTTCCAATTGTCAACAGAACCTAGTTAATTATTTTATTTGTCACATCATACAAGGTGTAGGATAAAGTAATCGTTCTGATATTTGCCGGTAAATCGGTATCCAAATGAAATAACAAAGGCATATCCATTGCCTCATGACCGTTTAAAGTTTGCTGCGTAAAACAAAAGCACTCGGTTTTTTTCAGATACTTGGCAGCAATGCCAGGCGTAATACTGGGAATAGCCTGAACTGTCATACGGTAATTGCTCATATTTTCAGCATAAAAAGCAAGTTTAGCTATTTCGCCAGGATGCACTTTTATCTTTGTTGTCTTGGGGTAAAAAGCCCAAGGTATACTGCTATTGTGGGTTGCAACAAACTCGACCGTCACTTCCCGATTCTTTTCAATTCTAGTTTTGTCAGCATCATAGGCAACCCCGTCCTGATAGACTTTGCCATTAATGCCCAAGGCTTTGCACAGGCTATTATAGATAGGTACCAAGGCAAACCCAAAGGCAAACATACCGATGACAATAATGGCCAGGGTTGTAACCAATCTTGTATGACTTTTAGCCATGCTCTCTCGCTATTTAAAAACCATGCATTACCGGTGTGCTACCAGTAATGCCGGGTATTCATTGGTGTTAAGCCAACTAATACCCGATATTATTAATGAATTTCTGGCGGTATGGTAAAACTATGGTAAGGAGGTGGTGATGGCAACGTCCATTCCAGGCCACGAGCCCCTTCCCAAACCTGGGCATCAATCTTCTTTCCTTTACGCACAGTGCAGACAACATTATACAAAAACAGCAACTGGGCAAGACCAAAAACAAAAGCACCAATTGATACGAGCACATTAAAATTGGTAAATTGCAGCGCATAGTCCGGAATTCGGCGAGGCATCCCTGCAAGACCCAGAAAATGCATCGGGAAGAAGGTTACATTGACGGAGATAACTGATAACCAGAAATGCCATTTACCCAAACGTTCGTTATACATATGGCCAGTCCATTTAGGCAACCAGTAGTAAATTGCTGCGAGCAAGGCAAAAATCACCCCTGGAACAAGCACATAATGGAAATGCGCAACAACAAAATAGCTGTCCTGGTACTGGTAATCAGCAGGCACCAAAGATACCATCAATCCGGTAAAACCTCCTACAGTAAACAAAAATACAAAGGCAACCGCAAAAAGCATCGGGGTTTCAAAGGTCATTGAGCCTTTAAACATCGTACTGACCCAGTTGAACACCTTGACACCTGTAGGGACAGCAATCAGCATGGTGGTGTACATAAAGAACAGCTCACCTCCAAGGGGTATACCGGTGGTAAACATATGATGTGCCCAAACGATAAAGGACAGAAAGGCAATACTCGCTGTCGCATATACCATGAAATGATAGCCGAACAATGGTTTACGGCTAAAGGTAGGAATGATTTCCGACACCACGCCGAAAGCAGGCAACACTAACACATACACTTCCGGATGGCCAAAAAACCAGAATACATGCTGGAACAAAATCGGGTCGCCCCCTCCAGCCGCTTCAAAAAAGCTGGTGCCAAAATGTCTGTCGGCAAGCATCATGGTTACCGCACCTGCCAGTACAGGCATGATAGCAATCAGTAGGAAAGCCGTGATCAGCCAGGTCCATACAAACATCGGCATTTTCATTAGTGTCATGCCAGGCGCACGCATATTGAGAATTGTAGCGATGATGTTTATTGAGCCCATGATTGAGGAAAGACCCATCATATGGACAGCAAAGATCATATAGTCGGTGCTTGGAGGGGCATATTTAGTCGATAGCGGCGCATACATTGTCCAACCAAAATTTGGGCCGCCGCCACTGTGGAACATGGTCGATGCCAATAAGCTAAAAGCAAAAGGTAATATCCAGAAACTCCAGTTGTTCAAGCGAGGTAACGCCATGTCAGGCGCACCTATCATCATCGGAATCTGCCAATTGGCAAGCCCTGTAAACGCAGGCATTACCACACCAAACAGCATGATTAACCCATGCATGGTGGTCATCTGGTTAAAAAAGTTAGGATCAACAAAACGCTGCCCGGGTTGCAAAAGCTCGAGCCTGATAACCAATGCCATACTGCCCGCAACAAAAAACATGAGCAGTGAAAGCCATAGATAGAGAGTCCCAATATCCTTATGGTTTGTGGTAAATAACCACCGTTTTACAAATCCGATAACGCCTTTCCCTTGTTCAGGACCATGTTCGTCATGATCTTCATCATGTGTTATAGCTTGACTCATCGCAAACCTCCAGCTTGAGCTTTGTTCACCATTTTAGGTTGTTGAATGTTATTCTGGCGTACCTCGGCAACCTCAGCAGGTTGAACCTCATCATCGGTATTATTTTCCCAGGCATTACGTTCATAGGTGGTAATCGCTGCTATCTCAGCGTCGCTCAGCTGTTCTTTGAAGGCCTGCATTGCCGTACCTGGAACACCGTTGAGAATAATGTCTATATGGCGCGATATTGGCCTGCCGACAGATACTGAGCTTCCTTTAAGTGCGGGATACATGGGAGGTAGTCCCAAACCATTAGCCTGGTGACAGGCAGCACAGGCTTGCTCATATTTCTGCTTGCCTAAATGCATGAGCTCGGCACGTGTCATTTTTGCCTGAACTGCAGGCTTCATGGCGGCTTCAGCATATTGATCAACCGCCTTGGGCTGTGCAGCAACCCATTGATTAAATTTCTCTTCGCTGACTGCCTCAACAACAATAGGCATATAAGCATGGTTAATGCCGCATAGCTCCGCACATTGCCCGCGATAGACGCCAGGCTTCTGTACTCTTGCCCATGCCTCATGCATAAACCCCGGCATAGCATCTCGTTTTACACCAAGCTCCGGCACCCACCAGGAATGGATGACATCATTAGAAGTCACCAGGAAACGAATTTTTTTATTTACTGGAACAACCAGAGGCTTATCAACTTCTAACAGATACCACTGGCCTTTAGGCTGCTGGTTTTGGATTTGCTCGTAAGGCGTTGACAAATTGCTGAAATAGCTAATGCCCTGATCCAGGTATTGATACTGCCATTTCCACTGATAACCAACAATCTTAATGGTTACATCGGAATCACTGCTGTCTTCCAAGCGTATCAGCACTTTGGTTGCGGGAATAGCCAGACCCACAAGGATTAAGAAGGGTATAATGGACCAGACTATCTCTACACGCGTATTATCATGGAAACTCGCCGGAACATGTCCTTTGGATTTGCGATGATGGACAAGTGAATAAATCATTACACCGAAGACCACAACTCCTATAATGGCACAAACCACGATAGCAATCATATGCAACTCATACATGTCTTTACTTAAAGGGGTCACCCCTCGATGCATATTCATCTGCCAGTTATTTGCCGCAGCCATTACTGTCTGGTTTATCCCCAGTCCAACCATAGCCGCAAGCACCTTGCTTAGCTTAAACCCATTTAGCATCCCCATCTCACCTCTTTCAAATAGCCAGGCCTCTTAAAGCTGGTTTGCAATCAGCAAATCAGCTTCTAACTAACAACCGTGGCTGATGATTAAATTAATTCGTCAACAAGTCGCTGGACTTCCTTACCATAAAGAATAATTGCCTTCCGTTTTGGATTGGCTCACCATGTATTTAATTGCCTCCAGTATCTCACCCGTCGTACATTGCTTGCATCCTGCATTTTTAGGGTGATGGTCACCTTTTATTGTACTTTGGACCAGGACATCTATATTTTGGCTAATCAATGGTGCCCATATTGCCTTGTCACCAAGCTTAGGTGCACCCTGCTTACCTTCGTTGTGGCACATGCTGCAATTTTCGTTATAAATGTCCTTACCATTGGCCGGGTATTTGGCAGCGCCTCCTGTAGCCACATCCTGCCATTGGGAGCGTGATAAAGAAGCATTTAAAATGTAATCCACCGCTGCAATGATGTCATTGTCCGAGCAAGTAACACAAGCACCTTTCACCGGCATGCTGTTAAAGCCATGAATAGCGTGACGATAAAGACCCGTTAAGCCGCTATTTTTTAAACGCATGTACCAGTTTGAACCATCACCAATCAGCGGAGCAGCCATTTCTCCCCGTTGATGACAGATAATACAGGCATTGACATAAACTTGTTTGCCGCGTTTTAGCGTAGGCTGGCTTTCGGAGGGGGGGACGCCCAAAGGTTCCTCACTCACAACGGTTTTAAGATAAGTGGCAATGGCAAGTCTGTCTTCCTCGGTCAAATAGCTAAGACTATTATGATTAACCTCTGCCATAGGGCCTGTTACCGGCCCTGCTCGATTAATTAATTGACCCTCTGAAAATACATCAGCCACCTCATAACGGCTTGCCGAACGTAAACCATACTTGGTGATATTGGGAGCCCAGTAACCATCAACAAAAGCACCTGTCAGGTAAAAACGCTTTTTAGGCGCTCCAAATGCATTCAAGGGCGTATGGCACATACTGCAATGCCCTAGTGTATCAACGATGTACTTACCCCGATTCCAGGCTGGCGACCTGTCTGCCTCATAAGTAACTTCATTGTCATCAGGGAAGAAAAACAGCAAGTTCCATCCCCATAAAGAAAAACGCGCCCCTGGCACACTAAAAGGGAAGGGTAGCGGTTTATTCTTCTGTTTAACCGGCGGTATACTCATGAAATAAGCGTACAACGCCCTTGCATCATCATCAGTGATTTTGGCGAAATAGGGGTAAGGAAAAACAGGAAAGTAGTTTCTTCCTTGCGGATCACGCCCTTGTTTAACCGCACGGATAAAATCAGCCTCTGTCCAATTACCAATTCCCGTCTCTTTATCGGGAGTAATATTGGGGCTATAGAAAGTACCAAACGGGGTATTGATAGCCAAACCACCGGCAAAAGCAGGAGTGCCTCCTTTAACATTTGTGTGGCAAGCAATACAATCGCCCATCTTGGCTAAATATTCGCCTCGCTCGATCAACGCAGCCTCAGTGCCCGTTGCAGGCTTGGTTGGGGGATAAGTAGGGTAATAACCATCAATCAGGGGCTCTACCGGCCGGTGCCTTTCATCTGCCGCATCGGTTTTTTTTGCATCCTGCCCATCTGTCGAGTCAGCTTTAATTTCCATTGTTGGCGCTGAAGGAGACGAGCCAGCAGCATCATTCGAGGCAGAACCCGAATTGGTTTGCGCATTTTGGCTCGACATAGGCTCTTGAGCAGCATTTGTATTATCTGCTGCGTATAGCAAACCCGAGATACCACATAATGCCAAAAAAGACACAACAATTGCGTTTTTTTTCAACAAAGAGCCCACGCTCCCTCCTTAAACTTACTACTACCAGGTAATTTATGGCAGGAAAAATAATCTCCGCATTTTATACCCCTAGTTAAGCAACTTGCAACGTTGATGATTGATAGATACTGAAAAAATAAATAAATTTGCCTTCCCGGGTTTTTAGTCGATACTATTCTAACCTGTTCCTCATACCTTCTGACATTTTATTTTTTTGGTTGACCAAGCAGCTGCCAATAATGCCGCGTCAATAGCATTAACCCGTGTTTATCGGCTGCTATTCCTTGTAAATCACCATTTGTCATATCGTTGAAAATAGTTAATAATTGTCACAATTTTAGCCAAGGTGAATAGGAATGGCGATCTATCTGAATGGTTTGCTATTGGGGTTGTCTCTGATTGCAGCGTTAGGACCACAGAATGTGTTTCTGATTCGTCAGGGCGCATTACGTCGGCATGCAGTGCTTTCGGCAATGATTTGTTTTTGTTGCGACATTATTCTCGTTTGCGCCAGCGTTGCCGGACTCTACCAGGTGCTTAAGCTTCATCCGGCCTTACAAAGCTGGATGGTCTGGTTTGGGGTGATCTTTCTTTTTTACTATGGCAGCAAGTCGCTGAAAAACGCGTTGGCTATCAAAAACTCAACCAGCATTGCTGCTCAAGATGCAACAACCCGTTGGCAAATCATCCTGTTGGCTCTGGGCTTCAGTCTGCTAAACCCCCATGCCATTATCGACAGCCTGGTTATTATTGGCGGTAGCAGCAGCCAGTTTCCAGGGCACCATCAAGCCTTTTTGTTTGGCGTTTTAACGTCCAGCCTTTTATGGTTCAGTTCACTTACCTTCATCACCCATTATTTTTCCGAGGTGCTCTCACGCGCTGCAGTATGGCGGCGCATTGAGCTTTCCAGTGGATTGTTGATGCTTTTCTTAAGTCTCAAACTTGCCAGCAGCCAAATTTGAATTAACTTTTAAATGCATGAGCAACGTTGGCCACTACAGCATCCTTTGCCTGCCCTGCAATCTCCTGGACCTCCCTCTGAAAATAACCTTTAATAATATCCGTTAAACCCCTTGTCCCTGCTTCACCGTAAATATGAAACAGCCAATTTGCCGTTTGTTCGCCAGCGGCAAATTGCGCTAATTTTATCTTAACCGCATTGGAGGGTTCTTTACGTTTCGCAAATGACATTGCAGAGGCAGGCTCCAGATCAGCATCCTTCCAGGTATAAATAGTTTCCTTAGCGACCCAGGGTCCCAAGGTCAAAATAAGTGATTGAATGTTTCCTACACCCAATTTATACCAGTGATTGCCGGTGTCCTTGCCCATAGACCAATTATACACTTGAATCAAATCGTCAAGCGCCTCCCTGTAGTTCCTGGCTACTTCAGCGTGGCGACCCATATGATAAAAAGCATAGCTAAACCCTGCTATGGCCATAGTCACTGAAGGAACAATATAAGAACTGAGCCAAAAAACAGTCCCCATGAGTATGCCGCTGACAATTTTAATATCTGCAGCATACAGGGCCATTTGTGCTTGCTTAAAGCGCGCCAGGCGCTTGCCGATAATTTCTAAATGAGCAGAATTTTGATAATTAAAAGGAGCATCAGCTAATTCAACACGCGGCACAAGAGCAATTTGATTAAAAAACATCTTAGACTCCATCCGTTGAACATAAGAGCTTATGTTCTATCGCAATGGAAAAAAAATAGCAAGATTAAGTATCTCCCAAGAGGAAATAAAAAGGGCCAATCAGTGTGTCGCCAATTGACCCAGTGGAATGACACATAGCAAGTCCAACCTCGCAGCAGCACTATCGCATAATTTCAACTAAGCTGTCAATATTTTATGCTATCTTTAGATTGTTGATAACCTCTCGATGCGTTAGACTGCATCTCTTCTTAGTAACCAGGTTGATTATGTTTTACGGTGATAATGTTCAGGATACCCGCCAGCTTTTCTTTTCCAGCTGGCAAAAATATCAACAAAAACACGTTCTAATGCCTTTGGAAAAACAGATTGTTGATGTCATCCTCGTCCATCCTGAATACCATGCTTTATTAGAATCACCCGATACCCCTGCGCAACAACGCTATTTTCCGGAGCTGGGACAAACTAACCCCTTCCTTCACATGGGCTTGCATTTGGCAATACGCGATCAGGTGGCTACTGACAGACCGGCAGGAATTAGCCGAATTTATCAACAGCTACTAGAGAAGTACGGCGATACATTAGCAGTAGAACACCTGATGATGGATCATCTGGCTGAGACGCTGTGGCTGGCGCAACGCAATAATACCTCTCCTGATGAGGTTGCTTATCTTCATGCCCTGAATCACCAATTAAGTTGAAGCCTGGCTCTGATTCTCACTTCGCGGATCGATTTCAGAGATAATCGGCGTAGTTTGCGGCATGCTGAGAAAAGGCTCCTCCCTTGGCGGGCTGTCTTTTTGTGCTTTACGCAGGATAAACAGGGGAATAATAAATCCACAAACACTGCTAAAATAGATAAATAATCCACTGGTACCTAATTGATGCATATAAAACGAAGCAATGAAAGGACCTAACATTGCACCAATACTGTAAGCAAGCAATAAACTTTGGGTGCCGGCAATAATATCCCTGGAATCAAGGGCATCACAGGCGTGGCTTATACTGATAGGGTACATCGTGAATGTCAGGCCGCCAAATAGCATCATTAACGCAAAAAATAACCAGGGGTTACTCTGATCTATCATTAAATAAACAGCAACCACAATGGTCACTATTGAAATAACAATTAATACCAAACGGCGCTCAAACAGATCTGACAATTTACCTACAGGGTATTGCAGCAGCATACCGCCAAAAATAACCGCAAACATATATTTCGCCACTTCGGCCTTATCATGAAACAAGTCAGTTAAATAGGTAGGCATCAACCCATAAATCCCCCCCATAATCAAACCAGCACTTAAGCAGCCTAAAAGACCTGAGGCCGACTTATCCAGCAGTTTTCTTAAACTTAAGGTTGAAGGCTCGTCAAACTGGGGAGAGCTGACATAGGACATTGACAAGGGAATAATCGAAAGTGAGCACATCATCGAAGTAACCGCGAACAGTAGCATCGTTTGCGGATCACCTAAGTTTAAAAAGAATTGTCCCAGACTTTGGGCAGCATAGAACGTTATCATATACAATGAGAGGATTTGCCCCCGGTTAATCTGAGAGCTTTTACATAGTAACCAGCTTTCAATGACTACAAACAAGCCGGCTGAGGCAAAACCTGCTATAAAGCGCAGCGAAAGCCAGAACCAGTCATTGTAAAAAATCCCATGTAATAAACAAATCACCGCCAACATGGAAGAAAAAGCGGAATAAGCACGTATATGGCCGACTCGGGTAATGAAACGCTCTACCCTGAATGAACCAAGAACCAGGCCCGCATAATACACACCTGTCATCGCACCGATAATCAGCGGTGAGGCATGATTAAGCGTCATTTTTAATGCTAATAAGGTAGAAAAAAAGCCTGTCCCTAATACAAAAATAAAAAGGCTCAGCAAGGGAACAAAGGTTTCAAGTAATACAGCCAGCATCATTTTACTCACATAAATAGTGGAGAGTGGATATATGGACTTATCAATAAAATTACAAGGTGAGCGAATAAAAAATATAACTCCAAACTCACAGCCATTTGGGTATCCGCATTAAATCGGTTAAGATAAGAAACTTACCTTATTTTAACCATTCTTAATGACCAATAAAGAAAAAACCACCCATTTTGGCTTTCAGTCCGTTGCCTGGCATGAAAAAGAACAAAAAGTTGGCGCCGTCTTTCAGTCAGTTGCCCACAATTATGACCTGGTGAACAATGTGATGTCCATGGGTGTTCATCATCTTTGGAAGCGGTTCGCCATTGAACTGAGCCAGGTACGGCCAGGCCATCTGGTGCTCGACCTTGCAGGGGGCAGTGGGGATTTGACGCGTCTGCTTTGCCAGAAGACAGGCCCGCAGGGAAAAGTTTTTCTTGCCGATATCAATGCAGCCATGTTGGCAGTAGGGCGGGACCGCCTGCTTGATGAGGGTTTATTTTCCAATGTGGAGTTTATCCAGGCTAACGCCCAAAGCCTGCCTTTCGCAAGCAACAGTTTTCATTGTATTACCATGGGCTTTGGTTTGCGTAATGTGACTGATAAAAGCGAGGCACTCCGCTCCATGTATCGTGTCTGTAAACCTGGCGGCAAACTGCTGATTCTGGAATTTTCTCAGCCAACATTTCCCGGGCTAAAACCTCTTTATGATTGGTATTCATTCAATATCCTCCCTAAACTGGGGCAATTATTTGCCCAAGATTCAGCCAGTTATCAATACCTTGCCGAATCCATTCGCATGCACCCTCCCCAGGAGGAACTTAAAACGATGGTTGAAAAGGCAGGTTTTGAGGATTGTCATTACCACAACCTAAGTGGCGGCATCGTTGCTTTGCATATCGCTTATAAGTATTGAGAGTATTATGATAAAAAAATATTCATTAAAAGCGCTGCAACAAGCCATTAACCATGCCCTTGCACTTGATGAGTCAAGCGCTGGAAAAATGGCAGCCCTGCAGGGAAAGGTGCTTGAAATTATTATCGCCCCCCTTGGCGTCAATTTTTTTATTCACTTTGATGAACGACAAATGAAATTATTAGCCGATTATGAAGGACATCCTGATACCACTATTCACAGCAGTCCCCTTGGCTTAATCCGCCTGAGTTTTTTGCCCGCATCCCAGGCACGCTCTTTATTTAATGACAAAATCAGACTGTCAGGTGACATCGAATTAGGGCAGCAAGTCAAAAAACTCTTTGATGAACTGGATATTGATTGGGAGGGTCATCTGGCTCATTTTACCGGGGATGTAGTGGCCTATCAATTAGGCTCCTTTGTACGTCAAGGCTTAACTTTTAAAAAACAATTCGGCGATTCACTACGACATAATCTCACTGATTATTTACAGGAAGAGCTGGCTCTCTTCCCTTCTGGCGAAGAAATGAATGATTTTTTTAATGACATCGACCAGTTATCGCTTGATGTCGAGCGTTTATATGCCCACTTTAACCAATTGAAAGCACAGCATGAAATCAATTAAGCAGTTACTGCGACTTCTCCGTATCAATGTGATTCTGGCAAGAAACGGCCTTGACCAGTTAATTGTCTCCATCCGTCTTTTTTCTCCATTTCGCTTTGTAGTGTATTTAAATCCCTGGAGCTGGTTCCGTAAGGAGAAATTAACCCGTGGTGAAGCATTACGGAAAACCCTGGAGGAATTAGGGCCCATTTTTGTCAAATTCGGCCAGGCGCTATCAACGCGACCGGATATTCTGCCTGCAGATATTGCCCTGGAACTGTGCAAATTACAGGATAACGTTCCCCCTTTTGCCAGCGAAAAAGCATTAGCCATATTTGAACAAGCCTTTGGACATTCTGCCTATGAAGTTTTTGCAAAATTTGACCCCATCCCCCTTGCCTCTGCATCCATGGCTCAGGTCCATGCCGCTACATTGAAAACAGGCGAGGATGTCGTCGTGAAAATCCTGCGTCCCAACATGCACAAAATTATCGAGCAGGATTTAAGCATCATGCACACCATTGCAAACCTTGCCGATCGCTATTGGGCAGAAGGCAGGCGTTTGAAACCCAAAGAAATTGTACGTGAATTTGAGCACAATTTATTTAATGAGCTTGATTTGCAGCGCGAGGCTGCCAACGCAGCCCAATTACGGCGAAATTTTTGCAACTCCCCATTACTCTATATCCCCGAGGTTTATTGGGATTACACTCGAGAAAATATCATGGTCATGGAGCGCATCCATGGCATCCCCATTTCAAATATCACTACCTTGAAAGAATACCAGGTAGACATTAAAAAACTGGCTGAGCGGGGGGTGGAAATCTTTTTCACCCAGGTATTCAGAGACTGTTTTTTTCATGCGGATATGCATCCTGGGAATATTTTTGTATCGCTTGAGCACCCCCAGGATCCTCAGTATATCTGTATTGATTTCGGCATAATCGGAACTTTGAATGATAACGATAAACGCTATCTGGCAGAAAATTTATATGCCTTTTTTAACCGTGATTACCGCCGTGTCGCTCAGCTTCATGTGGAATCAGGCTGGGTGGCCAGAAGTACCCGAATTGAAGAATTTGAAAGCGACATACGGATGGTCTGTGAACCTATTTTTGAAAAACCGTTAAAAGATATTTCCTTTGCCCAGGTAGTAATTCGTCTTTTTCAAGTGGCTCGCCGTTTTCAAATGGAAGTACAACCGCAACTGGTTTTACTCCAGAAAACGCTATTGGCCATCGAGGGTCTTGGGAGACAACTTTATCCTGAACTTGATCTTTGGGCCACAGCAAAACCCTTCCTGGAAAAATGGCTTAAAGAACAAATGGGACCTCGGGCGTTTCTGCGGCGATTGCGCGAAAATTTGCCTTTTATCAGTGAGCAATTACCCTATATGCCGCGACTTCTGAACGACGTGCTGGAACTGAGTAAGGAGCAAAAAACCCTTGCCCTCATACGCGATAAGGAACAAAAAACATTGAATCTTAACAATAGTTGGCTTAAAAATTTAAGTATCGGTATCTTCGCCACCTTGGTAACAGTCAGCATGCTGGATCTCCTCGATCAGGATAAATTAGCGGCCATGGCCTTGTCAGCTGCTATTGTAGGTGGAATATTGTTTTTAATTAACCAACTAAACAGGAGTTAACATGGGGTTAAGCGGAATTAGTCCATTATCACTGCTGCTGATACTGCTGATAGTCATTGCCTTGTTTGGCAGCAACAAATTAAAAAATATCGGTTCTGACATAGGGACTGCAATCAAAAGTTTCCGCCGTGCGATGAACGAGGATGATGACAAAAAATCATGAGCGGAGAGCTGCTGTTAACCTTATTTGTCGCTATCGTTGTTTTTGGCCCCAATAAGTTGCCTATGCTGGCTGAGCATTTAGGCAAGTTATTCCGTCAATTCAATAAATTGAAGCAGCAAGCCACAACCTTTTGGCGAAACCAGCTCAATGAACAGCAATTGCAGGAAAATACTCGCAAAGCCGAAAAAGCCGACGCGCTTTATCAAAATAATGCGAGTACTACAGAATCCCCTTCATCTAATGAATCTTTTCATGCCGGCAAAAAAGACTAGGGTTTGTGGACAATTGGAGCCAGAGCCTACGTTCCGCGCTTTATGCGCGGAATCCAGTCTCAAACCTTGTCAACAGGATGGTTAGTTTCGTGTGGTTTGCGTAGATCCCGCGTATAACCACGGGAAATGAGCAGTTTAGGTTGAAATGTCAACAGACTATGACGTCTGTTCTGATTATCCAAACCGGGATTGCGGCCGGTGGCAATAGGGCGTTTTGTTATGTTTGGCATAATAGTGTTGATGATAATCCTCAGCAGGCCAGAACGTTTGCACTTCGAGCAAACGGGTTGCAACATCATAGCCTCGCGCCTTTAACGTTTGAATCAAAGACTCAGCCTCTTCACGTTGATTGTCATCATAATAAAATACCACGCTCTTGTATTGGTGCCCTATATCAGGCCCCTGACCGGCACGCTGGGTGGGATCGTGAATCTCAAAAAAGCGCTTCAGAACCGCTTGATAATCTGTTTCTTCGACATTATATATAACTCTTGCAACCTCATAATGACCGGTATTTCCCTGACAAACCTGCTCATAGCTAGGTTTAAGGATCATCCCCCCGGAATAACCGACCTCCACCTTCAAAACGCCTGGCATCTGGCTTAAAAAATGCTCTACTCCCCAGAAACAGCCCCCGGCAACTATCGCTTCTTCTGTATCCAACACATCACTATCAGGTACAAAATCCAGAGCTTCAGAGTTCACACAATGACGAAGATTCTTATGCGTGAAGTGCTCACCAACAAACACATGTCCTAAATGAGCATCACAGCGCCGACAAACAATTTCTGTTCGCAGGCCATCTTTGTCCAGAAGCGAAAGAACAGCCTGCACTATATCATCATCAAAACTTGGCCAGCCGCAACCTGAATGAAACTGGCTTTTAGCCCTGAATAACGCAAGACCGCAACGCCGACAAAGGTAACTTCCTTTTACAGCTACAGTATTATACTTGCCGGTATGAGGGTATTCCGTCGCCTTATCACAGATAATGCGCCTGGCAGCAGGGGTCAGACTTGCGATTTTATCAAGATAGTCACTCATCAATACTCCGGTGATAAAAATTACCCTGATGGCGCATCCGGCCTCAGGGTAATTAGCGCGCCAGCGGACTGGTTATTTACGATTACAGATTTGATCAGCCATATAGCCAATCGCGCCCGCATAATAAATAGAATTATTATAGCGCAGAATCATCTTGTAATTGGGGAATGCCAAAAATACCGGTCCGCCGTAAGGCTGTATAATACTGGCTTGCAGATCCTGGTACGGCAGAGGCTGCCCCTTTTCAGTACGAACACCCATCGCATTCCATTCGCTGACTGGCTTGGTAGTTGATTTTCCTTCAAGCTTCATGTCAAAATTAGACGGTAATTTAACCTGGATAGCCCAAGGCTGCCCCGTTTGCCAACCGTTCTTTTTCATATAATTGGCAATAGAGGCAAAAACATCCGGCTTGGATGTCCAAATGTCCTTTCGACCGTCTCCATCATAATCTACAGCAAACTGCATCCAGCTGGACGGCAGGAATTGAGGCTGTCCTGAAGCGCCTGCCCATTCACCTTTAAAACGCGCCAGAGAGACATGGCCATCATTAAGAATACGCAATGCCAGGAACAGTTGCTTGCGAAAGAAATCCCGGCGATTAGAATCATAGGCCAACGTTGCCAGGGATTTAATCACGGGGAAGTTACCCATATAAGAGCCATAGCTGCTTTCCATTCCCCAAAAGGACACAATAAAACAGGGGTCAACACCAAATTGGTTGCCAATTTCCTCTAATAGTGCCTTGTTTGCCGCATAATTCTTACGCCCCATAGCAATACGATACTTATCAGCCCTGGAATGAAGATACTTGTTAAAGGTCAGTCGATGCTCCGGTTGTGAGCGTGCCAAACCCTTCACCTGGCGGCTGGGTTCACGGATGTCTGCAAACGCTTCATCAAATACACCAGCGGATATACCCTGATCCAATGCTTCCCGCCTTACTTCTGCAACCCAGCTGTTCCAACTCTGCTGACTCGCTATGGTAATCTGCGACGAGAGTAGCAGTACTCCCATGACAATAACAGCCCACCAGTTTTTCATAACCTTCCCCTTTTTTAATTGTCGAGTACAACAAACTTTCTCTATGCATCGGCGAATAAACCGCGGCACTTTAATTTTGATAACCTTATTCAAGCAGAAATCATGCCGTCATCAGGGTAATAGCGCAACCACCCATTATTTGCAAAATGCAGTTTAGCTAAATTTTTATTATTAGTTTGTACTATCCTTATAGTTATCTTCAGTAAATTAGCAATGTCTTCGAGGCCAAGGATAAAGGCTATGAGAAAAACCAAAAATAAAGCACCCATTGAAGAAAAAGCCGTCAGCTCCCAAATGGAACCCAATACTCTCCATTGTCAAATCTGCAAAACACCAAACACATCGGAAGAATTAGACGAACTTTTTAATTTGCTGGATAAATCTTATCAGGCTGCAATTGCCAAATTAACCGCAGGAATTAGTCCGGCCGCCTTAGCTACCGCCTATTTTTCCTGGCTGTCACAATCAGCACTTTGCCCCGGGCATCTATTGGAACTTGTCTTATATCCCCTCTTTCATGCTCAGGATTGTACTACCAAATTATTATGCCACACACGTCCTGGGGACGGCAGGGATGTCCGCTTCCACACTGAAAGCTGGCAGGCATGGCCCTGGGAAATTTACGCTGAAAATTTCCTGCAGTTTGAGGATTGGTGGCGAAGAGCCACAACCGGTGTCCCAGGCGTGCCAAGTCACGTGGAACGTACCGTTTCATTCTGCGCACGCCAGATTCTTGATGCCCTCTCGCCTTCCAATTTTGTTTTGACTAATCCCGATTTATTTGCAGAAACGATTAATAGCTATGGGCTTAATTTATTTCATGGCACCAAATTAGCCATTCAGGATAAATTGGAACGCTTGTTTAACATCCCTCCCGCAGGCGTGGAAAATTTTATCCCTGGCAAACAGGTCGCTGTTACGCCGGGAAAAGTGGTATTCCGCAATCATTTAATTGAGTTGCTTCAATATGAACCCCAAACAAAAACTGTTTATAAGGAACCCGTACTAATCCTGCCTGCATGGATTATGAAATATTATATCCTTGACTTATCGCCGCATAATTCGCTAGTAAAATGGCTGGTATCCAAGGGACATACTGTCTTTATCGTTTCCTGGCGCAACCCCACCAGTAAAGATCGCAATATGGGGATGGATGACTACCATCGTCTGGGCACCATGGCAGCTATTGATGCGGTTTCTACCATCATTCCCGAAACCAGGATAAACCTGATGGGTTATTGTCTTGGTGGCACTTTGGCGATGATTTCCGCAGCAGCCATGGCCCGGGAAAATGATAACCGTCTTAACAGCCTTTCCCTGCTGGCAGCCCAGGGCGACTTCAGTGAAGCGGGTGAACTGATGCTTTTTATTACCGAAAGCGAAATCACTTTCCTTAAACAGATGATGTGGGAAAAAGGCTATCTTGATACCAAACAAATGGCCGGATCATTCCAGATGCTTCGCTCCTATGATCTTATTTGGTCAAAAATGATCCACGACTATATGAGCGGTCAGCAGCGCGGGATGATTGATTTGCTCGCCTGGAATGCTGATGCCACCCGCATGCCTTATAAGATGCACAGCGAATACCTTGAGCAACTATTCTTAAACAATGATTTTGCCTCAGGGCGTTTTGCCATAGAAGGCAAACACATTGTGGCAGAAAATATTCACCTGCCAACCTTTGCGGTAAGCACCGCAAAAGATCACGTTGCCCCCTGGCGTTCTGTTTATAAGATCCATTTAATGATGAATAATGACATTACTTTTGTATTAACCTCTGGAGGCCACAATGCCGGAATAGTCAGCGAACCAGGCCATAAAGGGCGATTCTACCTTATCCGCGAACGTAAAAAGGATACTACCTATATAAATGCCGATGACTGGATTGAAATGGCAGACAGGAAGAATGGTTCCTGGTGGCGCGCCTGGCATAAGTGGCTAATCCAACATTCTTCGCAAAAGCGGGTTCCGGCACGTAAGCTGGAGCCATCACTGCCTTCCGCTCCAGGAACGTATGTTTTACAGAAATAACCGACGTCTATTAGGGCATGTCCTCAATTAAAGCCTATTTTTTAGGCATTTGCTGCATATATACAGCTCATTAAGTTATCTAACTTTTCAGTTTGCATGTCATTCCCGCGCAGGCGGGAATCTATGCCCTTGAGTAACCCCTTACGTTGCTACGAAGATGGATCCCCGCCTGCGCGGGGATGACAAAGGGTGCTCATAATTGTATCTTAAATTGAGGACACGCCCTAAACAGTTACTTTCTACTGATCTATAATAAAATTATCAGCAAATCACCGGATGATGATCATGGTAAAATGCAAATTAAGTCCAGTCGCCTTGGGATTGAGTTTAGGAATTCTTTGGGGTATTTCAGTATTCATTATGGGTTTGATAGCTTCCTACTATGCTTATGGGCAACCTTTTGTTGAAGCTCTGGGGGCTTTATACATAGGTTATGCGCCAACGATTCTAGGTAGTTTTATCGGTGGCCTGATTGCATTTGTAGATGCCTTTATCAGCGGGGTTATCCTTGCCTGGCTTTATAATTTCTTTGCCGGCTGCTGTGGGAAAAAAGGGTAGCCTCATAGCCGATAACATTAAACAAAGAAAGCCTATAGTATTCTCGCACCTGTAAATGTGGGTGCCGAGCTATCATTTTCAATGAATGTGCAGGCCTGTTTAAAAGTTTCCTGCTCTAGAAGTGTTTTGGTGTTGCAATAACTGCTGTAAGCCAGCTTTTCATAAGCACTCAGATCACAGGCATTGGCATGATTGCCAAGCTGTGTCCATGACCAAATGGCTACCCACCACTCAACAACCGGTTTATAGAGTTCAACCCAAGCGGATATCGCCTCATTTTCATGGCCAAAATAACTCCTGATTAAAATGCTTTCCTGCTCCTTTGATAATTCTGCCAATCTGATAAGTGTAACCAAATCCCCTACAAGAAAATCATTATTCGCTGAATATTCCCAATCAAGTAATTTCACCTCATCTTCTTGCTTTTTCCCTGTGAAAACGGGAGCTATTAAAAAATTCTCCGGCGTCGTATCATTATGACAGGGCTGCATCTCAATCTTGTAACGATTGACCAGCGCCTGCAATTGCTTCATCGTCGTTTCGATAAGTTCGACTTCCGCAGGCAAAATCTGAGCATGACTCTCTTTTAATTTTTTCAATAATGTTTCATTACGAGAAAACATATTGACGGTATTCTGAAAAGGAGCAGACTGATGTAAGCGCTTCAGCACGACAGCAACCCCTTGAAGGATCATTGGGTTTCTCTGTAACTCTTTGGTAAGCGTCCTGTTATTTTCAAGATAGCGGCTTAACTGAAGCCCGTCTTCAGGGTCAAAAAAATCAATTGTAACATTCAGGCTAAGTGCTTGCGCCTGTTTTGCATTATATGCCTCATCTCCCCTGTTAATAAATATTGAAGAACCCTGGCCTGGGACACGCAATACCCAGTGGTCTTCTATTACGTCCACTTTACCCTGATTTATTTTTATTCTATTAATGCCTATTTTAAATGTGCGATTGGTCATTCCTCCCGACATCGGCTGAATATCCATTTGTCCAAGATGACGACGGGCTATTTGAGGGATGCGTTGCAAGGTTGGCAGCAGAGAGAGATTAGATTTAGTCTTTTGAACCACCGACTGCCAGGCTTTATTAACCAGAGAAAAATTTTTGATATCAGATTCAGCAAATGCAAAACTGAGAATATAAATACACAGGGGCTCAGGAAGCGCTTTATCCTGACCAAAAAACTTTAGTTTCATTGTCAATTCCTCCCTGACACTTAAGCAATTAATTGCTGCTTTAATGAGTTGCCATCTTAACAGAATTAGGTTGCAGTACGAGCCTTAAAATAAGGCCATAGAGAGGAATAAACGACACAAGGCTTATTAATAATTTAAAAGCCAGATCTACCGTAGCAATTTCCAGCCAATGACTACTCAAAAAAGGATTACTGCTATGATAAAAAGCGATAAAGAAGAAGCAATAGGTATCAAAGAAATTACCAACTACATTGGACACGCCAGGAGCAACCCACCAATTTTGCTGCTTTCGCAGCCTCTGGAAGATAGTAATATCCAGCAATTGTCCTGAGACATAGGCTAAAAAACTGGCTAGTGCAATGCGCAGAAGCACTGGATTATAGCTGAATAAATCGCTTTGGGCATACCAGTTTGAAATAAGATAAGAACAAAGAAAAGCAGGCAGCATAGCAAGAAAAACCGTTTTTCTTGCCTGCGCCTGTCCCGACAGCCTTGCCGTTAAATCCGTTAGAATGAAAATTAATGGATAGCTTAAAGCTCCCCAGGTAGTATGAAAGCCTGCAATGGTAAAAGGGTATTGAACAAGCGTATTGGATAAGCCAATAATGACCATATGGGCCAATACCAGAAACAGGGTTTTATTAAATGCCGGCAAAAGGTTTATCCCTCATTTTAAACACTCGATATCCAGCCATAGGGAAGCAGATAATCTAATTGTGCGTGAATTATATTACAAAATCTTGACGTTCAGTTACAATTTATAGCAATAAAGACTGTTAACATTTAAAGTAGATGAATAAAAATAATAAGAATACGTGGGTAAGCATGGCTAATTTGCTGTTAAACCTTGTCATCATTAATCTGTTCTTTAGCTTTAACCTAAGGGCTGGCGGTATGCATACACTCAACTCTCAAGTCAGTCATTACATTGAAAGCAGCTGGGATAAACTGACACGTAATGATAAAAACTGGTATGAATCGAACATCGATACCAAATTGCCTGGTGCAAAATTTATCGTTTATCTGCCTGCAGGAGAAGACATTTCTCGGGTTAGGGCCGATGCTGCCACAAACCTTTCTCCACAAAAACTACAAGCACTCGAATTCCGCTATTTACCCAGGGATATCAGTAAAATTGATGAGCACGGCTTGCTTTACCTGCCTCATCCTTATGTGGTTCCCGGAGGGCGCTTTAATGAAATGTATGGTTGGGATAGTTATTTTATTGAACTAGGTTTGCTGCAGAACAATCGACTGGCACTTGCCCGAAACATGGTAGATAACATTATCTATGAAATCAATAATTACGGCATGGTTCTTAATGCAAACCGCACCTATTATCTGGAGCGCTCCCATCCTCCGCTGTTAACAGCAATGATAATGGCCTATTATCAGAAATCCACGGATAAACACTGGTTGAAAGCCACGCTGCCAGCGATTGATAAATTATATAAACACTGGACAACTCCCCCTCACCTGATACCTGAAATCGGCTTATCACGCTATCATGCAGGCGGAAAGGGCGCCACACCAGAGGAATCTCCCGATTATTACGCCAAAGCGCTTGATTACTTTAAAACACAAGTTATTACAGACTATGATAAAAGTCTTTATTACGATGAACAGGCTAACCAGTTAACGGAATTATTCTACATCGCTGATCGCAGCGTTCGAGAATCAGGACTGGATATTACTGCCAAATATGGCCCATTCAGCGCTGCAATTCTCGATTATGCCCCGGTCGACTTGAATGTATTTCTCTGCAGAATGGAGCAAGATGCCAGTGAGATTCATACCATTTTAGGAAATCCCAAAGCAGCCGCCATCTGGGCCAAGCGCGCCAAAAAGCGCGCCGACTTGATTAACCGCTATTTATGGGATGAACAATCAGGTTACTATTATGACTATAATTTTAAAACGCATCGTTTGAAGCCCTATGTTTATGCCACCACTTTTTACCCCTTGTGGGCAGGTGTGGCCTCCAGGAAACAAGCAGCTGCAGTCGCCAACCATTTGCCTGAGCTGTTAATGAAAGGAGGGTTGGTCACCAGCACCAACCACCCCGGATTGCAATGGGACGCCCCCTTTGGTTGGGCTCCAATGCAATATTTTGCCGTTTCTGGATTAAACAACTATGGCTATAAGAAAGAAGCCATCGAGATTGCCCAGCGGTTTATCAATACCGTTAACAAAGGCTATCAGCAAAGCAATACCATTTTTGAAAAATATGACGTTGAAAAACAGAGTGCGCTTACCACCGACAAAATAAAATTCAGCTATTCAACCAACGAAATGGGCTTTGGCTGGACAAATGGTGTTTATTTAACCTTCATTGACTTTATTCAAACGGCCGGATAGCAATGAATCAACTGCCCCCAGGTAACTTAGGCCTGATAAAATATAGCTGTTTTTATTTGACAATCTATTGATAATACGAGGATTTTATTACATCCTATTCCAAAGTATTTTTTGAAGCAGGATGCGGATGATTAAATTTAAAAACAGGGAGATCAGATGCCGGATTTTTTTGATAAAGTAAAAAATGCAGTATCCATAAAAGCGCCCTATACTTCATCGTCTGGCCACCGAAATGCCCAACGAAGCAATGCAGTAGCCGAGGTAGTAGGAGAGGGGGTTGAATCATTTAATCCCGCTGCCCTGATACCGAGCAAGTTCGCACAAAGCTTAATCTCTCTTCATGGGGTATTCCGCAGCGACACTCACGCCAGTGAAAAGGGAATCCATTGCCTGCAGTTTTCCATCGCAGCTGCCCATACAGGATTATTAATCGCCAGTTTGTTTTTACGAAGCGGCGCCTGTGATGATTTAAATAAAGAATTATGTATGGCCATTTTCCTTATGAATCTCCTATATAAAGGGACGCTGTTAGTCGGCTGGATACCCAGTGAAATGTCAAAAGACTCCCAAGCGCAGGCAGCAGCAACCGACAATGAAAAAGAACCCCCATCAGAGCGAGGCTCTCTCAGCGTCTAATCCTGATAAACCGATAACTTATTGGCCCTGAAAATCTGCAACGCCATTAGCCTCCATATCAAGAGGAACATTTGCTTGACAATTCATGGCTAAATTTGTGGTGGCCTATCGAAGAGGAAGAAAGTATGCGTTTACTGATCTTACTCACTGCGCAGAGAAACGATAGGCTCCAGTATGGCCGCACGTTTTGCGGGATAAAAACCAAAAAAGATACCGGTTGCAAGGGATACCGTAAAACCGGCAAGTAATGGACTCCATAACATGAGGAAAGGCCAGTCGCTGAAATAAGCCACCGCCCAGGTAAAAATCAAACCTGAAACCATACCGAGAACCCCACCCAAAAGCGACAACAGGACAGACTCTACAAGAAAAAGCAGCTGTATTTCACTATTTTTGGCTCCAACTGCCTTGCGTATGCCAATTTCTTTTTTACGCTCACTGACAGACACCAGCATCACATTCATCACCCCAATGCCCCCCACCAGCAAGGAGATGCTGCCAATCACAGCCAACAGCAGGGTAAAAATTTTCCCCTGACTTTCCATGCTGGCTATAATTTGCTTTGCGCTGCGAGAAAAAACCGATAATTTGGGCGCCTGAATCTGAACAATTTGCCTGATTTGCTCGATAACTTCATCAATCGCACTGTCTTCCTTTAATTGAAAGATTGCATTATTGATTTTATTATCCTTATCGAGCAATATCCCTCCTGCAATAGGGATTATCACCGCCTGATTGATATCCTCATTAAAAAATCCATTTTCTTTCCACGGCCTGGCAACGCCAATAATGGTATACAACGCCTGTCCTATCCGCAGTTGTTTGCCGACAGGATTAACCAAACTAACTTCCTGTAACTGACGGGCAAGACCGTCTCCGATAACACAAAAATGCTCAAAGGACTCGACAAAGGATACAAAATGCCCCGCAGCAAGCTCAATATGAATAATTTTTGCCAACGACTCATCCGCACCAATAACTGCCCCCTGTAAACTCCTACCCTCAAAGCTCATTGGCTGATAAATAGTGCTATAAGGGGCAACTTGCTTAACCGCAGAAACCCGGGCAGCAATCTGCCGCCATAAATCAAGCGAGAGCTTATCTTCCCCACGGCTTGAATTGCCTGGCGATTTTTGATAAACCGACACAGCGAGCAGATCAGTACCCAGCGCCTTAAATTGCTGTAATGCCTTTTCCGTTGCCAGCTGTCCGCAACTGATTAAGGCCACGACGGCCGCTGTGCCCACCAAAATTCCCAAAACAGCCAGGCAGGACCTTAGCTTTGCGGCGGCCAAATTAACCAAGGCTTGCTGAAAATGATTAAACAGGGTCATTGGCAATGCTCAGCAATCGCTTCACCATCAACCAACATAATACGACGATTGCATTGAAGGGCTATCTGCTCATCGTGGGTAATCATGATAATCGTGCGCCCTTCCTGATGTAAGGCATGAAACAATTTCATTACCTCTGAACCTGTACGCGAATCAAGAGAACCAGTAGGCTCATCAGCGAGGATAACGCTGGGCTCTCCCACCAGCGCCCGGGCAATAGCTATACGCTGTTGCTGCCCTCCCGATAATTGAGCAGGGCGTCGCTCGGCAAAATCAGCCATACCCACACGAGAGAGAGCCGCCATCACCCGCTCCTGGATTGCCAGGGGCTGCATCTGGCGATAGGTCAATGGTAAAGCGACGTTCTGTTTTACACTGAACCGTGGTAATAAATTGAACTGTTGAAAGACAAAACCGATACATTGATTACGCAAAACAGCCAGCTCATCTGCGCTTAAGTCCGCCACATTCCGTTGTTTTAACCAATAATCGCCATCGTCTGCCTTATCCAACAAGCCCATAATATTCATCAAGGTTGATTTACCTGAACCGGAAGTACCCACAATAGCCAGAAACTCACCTTCGCGCACAGTTAAGGAAATGTGCCTTAATACATGGGAGCTTACGCCTCCCAAGTGATAGGTTTTGCTTATATTGCTGAGACTTATCAGCGATTTATTCATCATAGGCAACAATATCTCCGGATTTAAGCCCTGAAATAACAACCACCTTGTCAGCCTGTGCAGTGCCTGTAGAAATAGTTCTGTTACTCAATGAACCATTCTTGGCTCTTAATTTGACCACACTCTTGCCTTTCTCCTGTTTGACAGCAGCAATTGGAATCATCAATTGATTATCCTCATCAATTGATATGGCAATAGAAGCACTCATACCTACTTTAACCCAGGCTCTTTGCTGCTCGGTTAAGTGCCTTACTTCAACAATGGCACTGAAAGAAGGCAGGCCGCCCGAACCTGTACTGGAAGCCTGGGCATTAACAGCAATCAACTCACCCTTAAGCATCAACTTGCCCAACGCAACGCCGGTAATCACCGCAGGCATTCCTGCATGAATCTTATCGATATCCACCTCGGGCACATCAATTTCTACGCTAACGCCACTAAGATCGCCGACTAAAGCAACAACCTGTCCGGCTTTGACTGCTGAACCGACATTGATTTTTGCCGACTTATCATCACCTGATCTGGGAGGATAAAGCAGTACACCGTCTGCCGGTGCCTTGAGGTGAATCAAATGATGATTAGTCGCCAAAGCCTGTCTTACTTTATCAAACTCGGCAATTGTTAAAGCAGACAGATTTTGCCCTGATTCATCTTCCGTTTTTTCTAAAATTTCACTGAGTTTACGGGTTGCCTGCATTAAAGTGACACGAGCAATATCCAGGCTTGATTTTTCACTCAAGTAATTGTTTTTCGATAACAACCCTGCATCCCAAAGCTCCTGTGTCCCTGTAAATTTGGCCTTGGCAACGGTGTAATTATCCTTCGCTTTCAAGTAGTCAGTCAGCGTATCATTGTATTGCTTTTGCAGCTCATTTGAGCTCAGCGTCATGATTACATCGGCTTTTTTCACCCGCTGTCCGTAATGATAATGCATGGTTTCCACCACTGCATCCACCGGACTGGTCAACGCATTTTCATGCAAGGGCTGAATAGAGCCAGTAAAAAACAGGGTCTTTTTTAAAGGCTCTGATTTAACAACATAGGTTCGCTGTTCATTTTTTTTCTGAGGATCCCCGCCACAAGCGACAAGCAAACCAAGAAGCAGGCTTAAGGCCAATAAATTTAATCTGTTTTTCATCCACCGTACCTGAGTTTGATTTGCCAGTAGTCCAGAGTCGTTCCCAAAAGACGCTGTAGAGCTGACAATTGGTTAAGATAAGCTATTTTTGCGCTGATTAAACCTATTTGTGCCTGGATCAATTGATTTTGCGTATTGTTAACATCCAGCGCGCTGGCGATGCCTGCTTCCAGTTTCTTTTTTTCTAATGAATAAGATTGCGCTGCCAATTTTACTTGTTTTTGTGCCAACTGATAACGTTTAGCCAAACTTTCAATGGTGTAGATGATATTGGTAATTTCTGTTTCCAATGCCCGTTTGACTGCAATCAGATTGAGCCTGTCCTTCTCCAATCTGACTTTGGCAGCAATCAATTGATTACGTCGGCCGATATCATTGATAGGAATGGTCAGGGTTAAACGTGCTGATTCGGTTAGATTCCGGCCACTATAAATATTACGCAAACCATTAGTGCCATCGATATCAATCACCTTGCCACTTTGCACATTGGCGCCAACATCAAGTTGCCAAAGCTGCTGATTTTTTGCCACCTTGTAAGCCCGCTCATCAGCGCGTAAAGCCATTTTTTGTGCCAGATACTGGCTATTATGATTAAAGGCTATATCAATGGACTCCTTAAGATCAGGAACTACAATGCTATCAACCACGACATCACTGGGAACTGACAAGCGCATTTTGGGATCAAGTCCAATAGTCTGCAGCAAGGTTTGAGCAGTGGTTTTAAAATCATTTTCTGCCTGCTCCACCATCAGACTTAATGATTCAATCTGGTAGGATTGCTGGATATTGGCCGTAGGTTCAAGCTGGCCTGCTTCGATTTTCTTCTCATTTGTCTCAAACGTTTTTTGCGCCTCTTTCAATTGCAGGCGCTGCGTTTGCAGGTTATTACCGCTCAATATCAAAGCCCGGTAAGTCACGATAACTTGTGTCACCTGATCGATAACGGATTGCTGCAGGTTGAGCTTGTTAAGCCATTCATTATCAATAGCATCCAATAATCCGGCCTCATTCACCTCCTGGCCAAAACCGCGCAATAAAGGCTGGGTAATTGAGAAATTCAGTACCGGCGTATAACTGTTATAATTGGAAACATTATTATCAAGGTTAAGGGAAATTTGCGACCCCCACTTGGTCTTGTAATCAATTTCAGGTGTTGCCAGGACACTGGTATTCGACGCACGACCTATCCCACTAAAACGGCTTCTCTCCGCCACAGCTGAACCGGCCAAAGCATATTGCAACTCAAATTCATTATGTGCCAGACGCAATTGGTAACGCTGAATGATGCGATCCAATTCCGCATTTTGAATATTAGCGTTGTAGCGCAGGGCGAGCAATATCGCTTCCCGCAAGGTTAGCTGTTGGGGTTTCTTAGGAACCGCTCCAGGGGCAATTGGCAAGTCCACCCAGCCATAAAGCATATATTCAGGATCCTTAATTGCCTGCTGCAAGCGCCCTGCTGCCTCGCTAACCCGTAATGTTTCCTCATGAGGTTGCTCCAGCCAACGATAAAGGGACGTTGCTGGCTTGGCCGGTTTAACCGGCAGAGCCAATGCAAAATGACTGATAAAACCAGTGCTCAAAACAAGGGCAAGCAATCGCTTAAGCCACCCATGCATTAGAAATGAAAACAACCTTAGACCTTGAAATTCTTAATGTCTAAAATTAAACCATATTTTTATACCAGACAGAAGCTTTTAATAGGCATCCGGCGATATATTTACCTGAAGCCCTTAAGCAAGGTAACTTAAGCTTAATTGGAACTGTTGAGTATAAAGACTGTTAGAAGTCAACAGTGAATTGGTGGTTTGCCCAGGCGCAAGGCCAAGCTTGACTTTACCCCAGTCGGTAAATTCATAGCCGATCCCTGCACGCCAGTTGGTAGAGAAAGGCATTTCTATGCCCACTCCTGCTGTATAGGCAGCACTTGAGGTGGTTTTGTTTTTGAAAGCAGGCATGGCAATTGCCTCAAAAATCTTGGGATCATTTCTAAAGTTTGATGCCCGGTTAGAGGCAAAACCCAAACTGCCACTGACATAAGGCAGGAAATTATAGCCAACGTCAGCTAGTAACTTTGCCTTCACTGCCAGATGCGCATGGCGAACCTTGTAACTATAAGTAAAATTATCAAACAGGGGTTCAGCATCGTCCCAAATATCACCTTTTAATGTGGCTGATGAAATACCAGCAATTGCCAAGCCCAGTTGCCCCTGGATCATGGAACTCAATTGGCCGTTATAGCCTAAGAATAATTCTGCCGCCCATAAGGTATTATCGTTATCTTTTACAGTATAGGTTTTAACAATCTCGGGAGACAGCCACAAGGTTTGTCTTTTCTCCCCGTGCAACCACGCAGGCCCGCCGCTTAATGTGACAACAAGAGGCCAACCCTCTGACTGGCCATAGCGTCCCATTTGTCCTGCAGAGACAATAGCAGACCAGAAAATACTGCAGCCGACCAGTACAACAGCTATGTTTTTATGCATGATAAATCCTTTCAATGCAGAAACTTAAAAAAGCTATACTCTAGCGAAAAAACACGCATTATTCTAGAGAAGGTTTTTTATTTTGGTAATGAAATAGGGAATAGAACACCAGCCAATAAGACCTTCTATAACAAGAATTAATCCTAATGTAATATAAAAAAACTTCCCTGCCCCCACTAAGGCGGCAATGCATAACCCTGCACCAATTATTAAGCGGTTAATTCTATCTGTTCTATCTATATTACAAGCAAAAGACATGCTCACTTACTCCGTGTTTTGTATTGGCATTAACAGCCGAAAGACGCTCAATGTAGACTGCATTTCTTCCTGACTTAGACTTAAGCATAACGCACTCGATGCTGAACACCTGAAGATGGTTATCGCTACCAGACTAAAACCTTATCGATTTTCCTGCAGCATGTTCGATAAATTTCCTTTTCAAGGGTTTCAGGCGATCACAAATCTGCAAACCTAACCCACGTAATGTCACCACTGGCAATAAGGGGTTAAGGAATAAGGTTTTTAATCCTTCCATTAAGGCAATCACTTGCCAGACAGCATATTTACGCTGGCGTTGATAGCTTCCCAGGGCTTTTGCAGATAATTTATTACCTGCCTGTTCAAGAGAAGAAAGCCAACTGGCAACATCGGCAAGCCCCACATTCAGACCAAGCCCGGCAAGTGGATGAATTGTATGGGCGGCATCTCCTAATAACAGCCAATGTTTACCCGTGTACTTTTTAGCATGACGCATCAGCAAAGGGAAACAATGGCGCTTGCCATAAAGGCTCGCTTGCCCGAGCTTGCCAGCAAAAGCGCAGGTCAACTCCCGATTAAACTCATCCTCTGGAAGCGACATTAACCATTTTGCACGAACTGCTGTTGTAGACCAGACAATCGAACAACGTTTTTCATCTGTAAGTGGTAAAAAAGCCAGAGGACCATCTGGGTTAAACACCTGATAGGCTGTTTGCTGGTGAGATTTCTCTGTATCAACCAGAGCAACAATTGCCTGTTGATGATAAGGCCAGGAGGTTAAAGGCACTTCAAGTAATTGGCGGCAAACAGAATTAGCCCCATCAGCCACCATCAATAAGCGGCCTTGCCAACGACTATCATTACTGCTAACCAGAATAGAATCATCACCTTGTTTGATGGTTTCCACTTTACTGTCTGGGAAAAGAGCAATAGCCTGCTTCCTTGCCTGTTGCAACAACGCCTCTTTCAGCACCGCTTCTTCGACAATATGACCTAATTGCGGGGCGATAACCATACGGGTATCAAAATCAATATGGGCTTTGCTTGCGGCATCCCAGACATGCATGGATCGATAAGGTGAAACCCGCTCTTTATTTAACTGCTGCCATATCCCCAACTGTTGAAATAAGTCCTCCGATGCCAAATTAATTGCATATACCCGAGGATCAATGGTGTCTGTTTCAGGACGAAGCGACGTGGCATCAATTACCGCCACGGAAAATCCTCGATCCGCCATCGCCAATGCCGCTGTCAATCCTACAACCCCGCCCCCGACTATAAGAATATCGAACGCTTGGCTCATTGCTTATCCCCAATCAATGGAATCCCACAAACCAAATCAGGTGAAATACCGGCAAAACCACGGGCATAATAGCTAAGATTTTTACTTAGAAAAGAGAAATTATCCATTGCAACAAGGCCTAGGTTACGTGCCAGAGCCATTCCCGGCATGCGGCTGGTAAAGATTTTGATTAAGCCATCCGTCAGCTTTGTAATTGCTGCCTGATCATGTTGACGCATAGTCTGATAATGAGCAAGCATCGATTCATTAAGTCCACCCTGAACGATACACTGTGCCAGCGCAGCAACATCCCGCAAACCCAGGTTAAAACCCTGTCCTGCTACCGGATGCAACGTATGCGCAGCATTTCCTACAAACACCAAGGGCCATGCGGTGTGCTTACTCATAATCACTTGTCGCAAAGGGAAAACCACCCGCTGCCCCACTCGCACCAACCGCCCCATTCGATAACCAAATGTTTTTTGCAAAGCCGCCAAAAATGCCTTTTCATCGAAGGCCATTAATTGTTGAGCCCGCTCAGGCTCCAAGGCCCAAACAAGCGACGCCCGCTGCTGCGTCATAGGAAGCATCGCCAAGGGCCCTGAGACGGTAAAACGCTCATAGGCTTGCTGACGATGAGGTCTGGCCAACGCTATATTGGCGACAATAGCGTCTTGCCCATAAGCCTTAATCTTCACTGGTAAACCACTATATTGCCTTACGGCAGAGTCGGTGCCATCGGCAGCGACAATAAGCTTCGCTTGCACCCTCAGCAATCCCGCCTGGTTTTTAATCGTTGCTAATCCCTGGGCTTTATCCAGGGTGGTGAGTTGCGCAGGGGCGATGATTGATTCCTTTGGCAGCAGTTGATATAAAGCATGGTTAATGTGTTGCATTTCAACAACATAACCCAAAGGCTGCTCTGGTTCACCAGATAAGTGAGTCGCACCGAAATGGGCTTGCTCAGACACATGAATCGCATCAATAGGAGTAGCATCCTCTATCAAAAGGGGCCAGATTCCAAGCATTTGTAAGATTCGTACACTGGCAGGTGATAAGGCGAGGGTACGGGCATCGAAATCTGTACTGATTTTATCACTCAGGCAATTAGCATCGACCAGTAAAGAGCTATATCCTTTATCAGCCAACGCCAACATCAGGCTTGCTCCCGTCAAACCACCGCCAATGATTAATATGTCTACCTGTCTGTCAGCCACGCATTAATGCCTCAATTTCTGTAATATCCACGGGCAATCCTGCCGTTAAGTTTTCATGGCCGTTCTTTGTGACCAGAACATCATCCTCGATACGTACCCCAATATTCCACCAGCGCTCCTCTACGCCGTCCATGCCTGCACTAATATATAACCCGGGCTCCACGGTTAATACCATGCCTGGCTCTAGCAAACGCCACTCCCCGTCAATTTTATAATAGCCAGCATCATGCACATCAAGCCCGAGCCAATGCCCTGAATTATGCATATAAAAAGGTTTGTAAGCTTCTTCAGCAATCAGCGCATCAACATTGCCTTTCAACAAGCCTAACGTACATAATCCCTCAGTTAAAATACGGACTATCGTTTGCTGTGGCTCATTCCAGCGGGCACCAGGTTTAATACATGCCATCGCCGCTCTTTGGGCATTAAGCACTATTTCATAAATGGCTCGTTGTTCCAGACTGAAATGACCATTTACCGGAAAAGTTCGCGTGATATCGGCTGCGTAGTTTTCAAATTCACCGCCAGCATCAATCAACACCAAATCACCCTCTCTTAAGGGTTGATTATTATCGGTGTAATGTAAAATGCAGCTGTTAGCCCCACTGCCGACAATGGGATCATAAGCAACACTACGGCAGCCGTTATAACTAAATTCATAAAGAAGCTCAGCTTCCAGCTGATATTCATTATCCGCCCTTCGACAAGCCTTCATTGCCCGTTGATGGGCTGCCACGGATATTTCAGCTGCTTTGCGCATTAAAGCAATTTCCGCCTTACTTTTAAACAGCCGCAGTTCAGAAAGTATCGGCTCCAAATCAAATAACGCCCCCGGGGCTTTCACCCCCCGTCTGATTTGCCGCTTCACCAACTGTAACGCCTGCAATATCCGTCTTTCATAGACAGGGTGGCGGCCTATCGCATAATAAATAGCGGTTTTATTAGCTAACAGCTCAGGCAGCTGGAAATCCAGCCTGTCAATAGGATAGGCCGCGTCCACTCCCAGCTGCTCAATCGCACCTTCCTGCCCCAGACGTTTACCCGTCCATTGTTCCTGGGTAGGATTAAGCGGCCGATTGAATAAATAACTTTCTCCTTTCTGGCCGGCGATAACCAATAATAAAGCCTCCGGTTCATTAAAACCGGTCAGATAATAAAAATCGCTATCCTGGCGGAAACGATAATGCGCATCACCGTTTCGTAATACCTCATTAGCAGCAGGGATGATGGCTATAGCACCTTGCGGTAAACCGGCAGCCAGCTGACGACGCCTTGCCTGATACTCTTGTTGTGTAATCATCTACCATCCTTTATCAATGCACTGAAATTCCTTACCAGTCAGCCAAGCTGTGTGAATCTCCATTATGGCAATACTCAAATTTGATAAATTAGTGTGTCATATTGCCAGAATCATGGTCTTGCAATAAATCTTCATATATACGCAAGACTGCCATACGGGCATATTCACTGACTTCTACCAGCGCTTTTTCATCTTCCTCTTCGACCTCCAGCGCTTCATAGTCTAATTGCGCGAACTCAAGAATATGGTGCAAGGCTTCCTGAGATTCCTCCTCATGCAATTGTTCATGGCCGATACCCGCCATCGTCATTCCCTGAGCAAACCCCTCGCACCATTCGCCAAAGGCTTGGGCCCGAATCATTAAAGATTCTGTTTCATCAGGCAACAACAGTTGAAATGTAAAATCAAAATTGGCGAGTTGCTGCTGACTAATGGCAAAAACATCAAACATAGCAAGTGCTGCCACACGAGTCTCTTCCTCTCTTTTGCTGTTAACGGTTAGCGCCCGCAAATAAGCTTCTCCCTCCAAAGGGGCGCCCGCGCACAGATAACCACACATGACACCATGCAGTTCACTACCAGAAACAGGCAGGGACAGCATTGAAATAGCATCAACAAAAGCATCATAGGCAGGAAGATGTAAGGGAGTGCTTTTCATAAATATAGCTCTCTATTAGCAAATAGAGTAATGATAACTGATTTGCTCGAGCAAACCAAAATTGTTACTATTTGAAAAGCACTGTGACAAGGAATAGGCTCCAAAATGACAATTTCAAAATCGTGCTCCATAAAACTAATGAACAAATCTTATGAAATTAAGTGCCCTGACTCTGAAATAGACAACCTTCAGCAAGCGGCAGAAAAACTAAATGAACATTTATTGCAAAATAAGAAAAAATTTAAGCAGCTTGATGACTTTCAGACACTGCTTCTTGCAGCACTTCATGTCAGCCATGAGCTGATCAGCTGCCAAAGGCAGCAAGAGCAACAAAGACAGCAAGTGACCCAATTTATCAGTTCCTTAGAAAATAAAATTCATCAGGTCGTTCACGGGAATATTACCCAGGATCCCCAAACTGACTAGTAACTGCTTCTTTCAATGATTAAACAGGCGGTTTTCCTTGTCGCAGGGTAGATGAGTCTTCAAGTTCGACGTCGAAAAATCATTGACAATAATACCCTGAATTGGAAAAACCGCACCTGAACTTATCTCTAATTCAGATACCTTTGCAAGAGGCCAAACAACAGACTTATCACTGCTTCTGGCCTATACTTATACCTATAAACATAAAAAACGTATGTTTGACAAAAAAGTGATTGAACACTATCCTTCTATTGTGCACCGCAACATAAAGGGAGATTATTATGCAACCGAATTATATAAATAACTGGACATCGATTGTGAATCAGATGCAAAAACCCATTCAAGAGATAATGGAGTTAAATGCACAGATCTTACAAAATATCAGTTATCTGAAACCAGAGGATCTGTCAAAAATCCGTAAACCAGAAGAGCTGATGGAAAAACAGGTTAGCGTGTTTGTAGAAAATGGCCACAAAGTACTGGATTATATGCAAGAAAGTTTCTCTATTTTTGAAAAAAGCCTGCTTTCTATTTCAAAAGAAGTCAAAAATAAAACAGAACAAGCAACCGAACAAGCCCGTAAGCACATGGCGGATATTCAAAAGAAGAAATAGCCAAAACACCAGGAAGCCTCTTTCCCGGGACACAAAAAATTGCAAAATAAGGCTATATTAAAACCATCTTATGGTATAATGATCCTAACCCGGCAGCGAGTGATTTATGAACCAATACTCGCATACAGGGGAGCGTTCTGCAGGCGGCGTTGAGCAGGCCCACATTAAGTGGGAAGCCTGAACCGTCTCATCTGTTCCCCACTTGAACCTCAGGGTTCAAAATCTTAGACTGTCGGGCCATTTTCTTTCCTGACATTATCCTGCATCAGGGTTTCATTGCGGGGTGTTATTCAAGTCAGAAGGACTGGTAATTTCCTGTTCCTGCTTCTCAAACTGCTCAACCAAACGACTTTGCTTTAAAGCCAGGCGTTCTATCATTCCTAACTTGACCGATGAACCTGTTAGAGAGGCTATTTTATTGAGAGCCGCCTCATTTTTTATCTTCGCTGAAAAAGAAAAAAAGGAATCCGGTTTGTTGTCCGCTTTGCACTCATCTACATAAGCGTATAAAGCAAATAAATACAATACCAGGCGAGAAAACTCAGCCCTTTTTGCGGGGAAGGATGAAGTCTTTAACTTAAGCTTGAGGGCAAAATTAAGCGCGGCCAGATAGGAGTGCTCTTCCAAAGAGGCAAAATCTGCTCTTAATTGCTCAACGCTGAAAGTTAATGTTGATGAATCACCGCTTTTTTCATATCGCCTGCTTTGCCTAAGCAGCACATTAAACCAGGGGTTTTCCTTCAGCGCAGTAATAAAGGAAGGACGGCCTTTAGGCAGCAAATGGCTTACCGCAACCACCTCTTCTATTTTTATTAACACCCGCCCCTCAATCAATTCTTTTTGGCTGAGAAGAAAATTCTGGCAAGCCAGAGGTTGATCTGCTATGCATCGAACAATAGCCTGCTCAGAGCGTCTTTCCTCATCCGTTGTATTGACCCGATAATGAATAAGCTGGGGAAGTAAATCAAGTTGTTCGGCTGTGCAATAATGATTAATCAGATAAAAAATAACCGCTAACATCGTCACGCTGCTTTTCACTTTATCCGCCTCTTTTCTCTGCTCCTGCAAAGAACGAATAGCAGTGGCCATATGCCCTAGGGGGTAATCATCCAATTGGTTTTTATCCGCATAACCCATTGACCGACTACACCGAATGATGAGCGGCATTAATTCTTCCAACTTCAGCCCGCTATCAGCCTGTTGCCCATAGTTATGAGCAAGTTTCGCATACAGCAAAGGATGAGCGGCATCCTCCCATTTGGCCTCAATGAGCTTCTTTTGAAAAGCCATCCACAGACTAACCTCGGCTTCCTCACTCCATTGATCCACGGGCAAGATTTTACTAATATCTTGCCAAAAATTATCAAGAATTGAATAAACCTCACTTTTAAGTTTTGAGGTAACCTCGGCCTTACCTGCTTCCTCATCCTTAAAAGGGGCAAGCAACTCCTTCAGTTCCAGACGATGAGGATTTTGGCTGGCCGCATTTAATTTCTCGATTTCTTTTTTTAATTCACTGATTAGCATTCCTTACCCCCCTGAAAAACTTAGTTCAACTTTTGCCACAAGAGACTTATAGTAAGACCAAATGGTTTAACTTAGCACTTATTTCGGTAAAAGAAAAATGCTTTCACTGTTATTAATCAGGTAGAAACAGATTTGTCATTCATGAAGGCTAACCAGCCTTTAATTGTTCCTTTAAGGCTAGTAACTCATCTCGCACCTTGGCAGCCAGTTCAAATTCCATATTTTTAGCATGGCTGTGCATCTGCTTTTCCAATGCCTTGATTTTTTTAGCCAGTTGCTCTGGGGAAAGCAGGGGGTAAAATGGCTGGCGTTCAGCAATTTGCGTTTTCCGTTTCGTGCTATAGACTCCTTCCATAATATCTTCAATCGATTTGCGGATACCCTTGGGGGTAATACCATGCATTTTGTTAAATTCAATCTGCTTATTACGGCGACGTTCTGTTTCATCCAGTGCACGTTGCATTGAACCGGTTACCGAATCAGCATAAAGGATTGCACGCCCGTTGATATTACGCGCCGCCCTGCCGATAGTTTGAATAAGCGAGCGATCGGAGCGCAAAAAACCTTCCTTATCTGCATCAAGAATGGCAACCAATGCAACTTCCGGCATATCCAGACCCTCTCTTAGCAGGTTAATGCCAACCAAAACATCAAATTCACCCAAACGCAAATCCCTGATGATCTCTACCCGCTCCACTGTATCAATATCCGCATGAAGATAACGCACTTTGACGCCATGCTCATGCAAATAGTCGGTCAAATCTTCTGCCATGCGTTTGGTTAATGTGGTGACCAGCACCCTTTCTCCCTGAGCAACCACCTGGTGAATCTCAGATAATAAATCATCGACCTGGCTCTTGACAGGACGCACCTGTACCTGCGGATCAACCAAGCCTGTGGGGCGTACTACCTGCTCAGCAACATTGTCTGCATGCGCTTTCTCATAGGGTCCCGGCGTTGCCGATACATAGATTGTTTGTGGGGCACGCCCCTCAAATTCCTCAAAGCGCAGCGGCCGATTATCCAACGCCGAAGGCAGGCGAAATCCATAATTAACCAGCGTTTCCTTCCGCGCCCGGTCGCCTCGATACATACCGCCTATTTGCGGAATCGTCACATGGGACTCGTCAATAATCAGCAATGCCTCAGGCGGCAAGTAATCAAACAAGGTAGGCGGAGGCTCTCCTGCATTGCGTCCGGATAAATAGCGGGAATAATTTTCAATACCTGAACAATAGCCAAGCTCCAACATCATTTCGATATCAAAAGAGGTACGCTGCTGAAGGCGCTGAGCCTCCAATAACTTATTTTGCTCAGTCAGTTCAGCCAGACGCAGACGCAGTTCCTCCTTCGCCCAATCAATGGTTTGCAAAATACGTTCGCGCGGGGTGACATAATGCGTCTTTGGAAAAATGGTTACCCTTGGCAGTCGCTGCAATATTTCGCCGGTTAACGGATCAAAACGGGCAATATTTTCAACCTCATCATCAAAGAGCTCGATACGGATTGCCTCCCTCTCTGAATCAGCCGGAAAAATATCAATGACATCCCCATGCACTCTAAATTGGCCTCGCTCAAGCGAGATTTGACTGCGGATGTATTGCATTTCAGCAAGTCGTCTTAAAATTTTACGCTGGTCAGACTGTTCTCCCCTGGAGAGATGTAATAACATACGCAAGTAAGAATCGGGATCACCTAATCCATAAATGGCTGAGACGGTAGCAACAATAATGGCATCTTTACGCTCAATCAGCGCTTTGGTCGCCGATAAACGCATCTGTTCTATATGCTCATTAATGGATGCGTCTTTCTCTATGAAGGTATCGGAGGCAGGCACATAAGCTTCAGGCTGATAATAATCATAATAAGAGACGAAATATTCCACCGCATTATCAGGAAAGAAGGTCTTGAATTCGCCATAGAGCTGTGCTGCCAATGTTTTATTGGGTGCCATGATGAGGGTTGGTCGTCTCATCGCCTGAATGACGTGCGCAATCGTATAGGTTTTCCCAGAGCCGGTAACGCCTAACAGAATCTGACGCGCCAAACCGGCTTTAAGCCCGTCGATTAAAGAAGCGATTGCGGTAGGTTGATCACCAGCAGGCTGATAATTTGCGTAAATTTTAAATAAATTTTTCATAATATAAACTATAACCGATCATTGGATTTTATGACAAACTCCTGTTTCTGACGTACCCTGACGGGGTAATCATCCCGCCAGACTCATCGGAGCACATAAAACACTGGTCAAAACAATGCAATAGGAGTAAATGATGGATATCGCACTGGCAGAACGTGTTCGCTCTGTAAAACCATCCCCCACCCTCGCGGTGGCCGCCAAAGCAGCGCAAATGCGCGCTGCGGGCTTAAACATTATCGGCTTAGGAACAGGTGAACCAGATTTCGATACCCCGCAACATATTAAAAATGCAGCCATTGACGCCATCAACGCCGGCTTTACCAAATATACTCCAGTCGATGGTATTGCGGAATTAAAACAAGCGATTATCAACAAGTTTAAGCGCGATAACAATCTAACCTACCAACCGAACCAGACCCTGGTTTCGGTCGGTGGCAAGCAAAGCATTTATAATCTCTGCCAGGCACTTATCGCCGAAGGGGATGAGGTTATTATTCCAGCCCCTTACTGGGTTTCCTATCCTGATATTGTTTTACTGGCTGGTGGAACCCCTGTTATTCTGGCATCCACACCCGCCAATCGGTTCAAGATTAGTGCCGCACAACTCGAAGCAGCGATCACGCCAAAAACCAAACTTCTTTTTCTAAACAGCCCATCAAACCCTTCGGGTGTCGCTTACAGCCTGGAGGAATTAAGAGCATTTGGCGAAGTATTAAAAAACCATCCCCAGGTATTTGTTGCGACAGACGATATGTATGAGCACATTATTTGGACTCAGCCCTTTGCTAATATTTTAAACGCCTGTCCAGAACTTTATCCCCGTACCATTGTCTTAAATGGCGTTTCAAAAGCCTACGCCATGACTGGCTGGCGCATTGGTTATGCAGCAGGCCCCGCCTCATTGATTTCAGCCATGACAACCATCCAGTCTCAATCAACCTCAAACCCTTGCTCCATTGCCCAGAAAGCGTCCGTTGCCGCATTAAATGGCGGTGAAGAAACCGTCAAAGAAATGGTGGTTGCATTTCACCAACGCCATGATTACGTAGCCCAGCGCCTGGATGAAATTCCTGGCATTGAAGTGATTCCAGCCGATGGTACCTTTTATATTTTCCCCAACGTGCAAGCTATTATTGAAAAACGAGGATTTGCCAACGATATAGAATTCGCGGATAGTTTATTACAAGAAGTTGGCGTAGCACTTGTACCAGGTTCAGCTTTTGGAAATGAAGGCTGCATCCGCCTGTCCTTTGCCACCAGCATGGATATATTGGAAGATGCCATGGATCGGCTGCAACGTTTTTGCAAATAACGGTGATGACAAACAGCCAGGAATGGCGTTCCTTAATGACTTTCAGTCATGATAGGCCAGCTGGATGGAGTATTGTTAGAACAACAAATATTCCATCTGGCCTTCAATACACCTGGAAGAGAAAAAACTTAAATTTTCTCATGAATACACTTGACCCATCATCAGAATCGTTTTAAGATTCGGCCTCATTCCCCGGTAGCTCAGTCGGTAGAGCGGATGACTGTTAATCATTAGGTCGGCGGTTCGAGCCCGTCCCGGGGAGCCAATTAAATCAAGATGTTAGCTCCAATCCATCCCATCCTTAAATTTTACGGCTCTTCCCCAAATCCGGGGGCACTAATCAAGAACACAAAACTTTAACCCTTAAACAAAATTGATTCAGTAATCGAATCACATGAAAGCGATCGGCGACAATCATCGCATTCGGAAAATAACGCCTGATTAACTTACGGTAACTGGAACTTAAATCAATGCAGACTACCT
>NZ_CAAAJC010000006.1 GCF_900640175.1 Legionella sp. W10-070
GCAGGGACTCCCTTGTGGATCTTTGAACCCCTGACAGCGACCACGGTTGCAGTGCCTGCCAATGGTACGGCGATGGTGCAATACCGGGTGACTAATCAATCGAGCAAGCCGAAGACGTTGGTGATGCAATCCATTGGTGGCGTTACCCAAACCAACTCTGGACTGGGCATTTGTGGCAATCCATTTGTGCTCAGGGGCAAAAGTTCCTGCATTCTGTCTTTACAAATAGTTGGCAGCCAGATAAGCAGCCCTATTGCCGATGGGCCAGTGGTTTGCCAACAAGGCTCTACCAGCCAGTGTTATCGGCCCAGTAGCGCCAATATTTTACGCATTTCTCAGGCGCCAGCGATAACGGATGCGGTGATTAGCGTCACAGGGTCTCCTTTAACACTTACAGTTAATGGTGCAACAGGACAGCTCACGATTAACAACACATCGACGCAAGTGGCTGCTACCAACATCACCTCCAATTTCACAGGGACAGCCCTGGATGGCAATGTCACTGAAACAGGGAATACCTGTGGGAATGTACCGCCAGGAGGCAATTGCACACTGACTTATACACCAGGGAATACGGTGGTGCCGCAAACCAATTTCACCATCCAGGGCACCAATACCAATGCGCTGACGGCAGCCATTGCGATTCAATCAGGGAGTACGCTAACCGCCATCAACCCGGCTTCAGGCACGGCATCTGGGGGGACAGGTTTCACCTTAACCGGAACCGGGTTAACGGGTGCGACAAGCGTCACCTTTGACGGGATAGCAGCGACCAGTGTTAATGTGGTCAATTCTACGACGGTGACTGGCGTCACGCCTGACCATGCACCAGGGGTTGTGGATGTGGTGATTGACACACCGGCAGGTGGCGCCACACTGGCTAATGGCTATACTTACGTGGCCACCGCAGTAGGACAGTCTTCAGGGGGTGGTACCATTGCTTGCTTGAACGGAGGGCTGAATAATCTGATTGCAGCCACTGCCGATAACAGCGTAGGTATTCGATGGGCGGAAGTTATAATGGATGGTGTAATAACCAATGCAACAAGTCCTGCTGATGGCGCTGCCAACACTGCGGCCATTATTAGCGCATTAGGTGGGGGCAGTTATGCCGCCCAGCTTTGTAATGACTTCACCGTGGATTCAGAAGGCAATACCCCTTGCCAGGCAGGGAATGCCTGTTATAACGACTGGTTTTTGCCAGCTACAGACCAACTCAGTTGCCTGTATGATGAGCAGATTGCTATTGGCGGTTTTAGCCCTAATAGTTATTGGAGTTCCACTGCATTAGCCTCAGATCCTGACCCGGAGTGGGATGTCTTTGAGATTGATTTTACCACAGGCACTCTGTTCATGGAGTCTAAGGTTGTTTTCAGACGGGTTCGTTGCGTCCGGGCTTTTACGCCTTAAGCCAGTAATCCACAAAATGTGTGGATAGTGCTGTGCATAGGGCGCTTAAAAATCCTGAAAGAATTAAAATAAGGTAATTAAGAGATCACTACATTCTGGATTATATGCGAATGAGATAGTCTGCTAATAAAGCAGTATTGCTAATTCTAACAACAATGGATTGATTTATGGCTGCCACATACATAACGGATGTCACTTTACGTGATGCCCATCAGTGTTTAATCGCAACCCGACTGCGCACAGAAGATATGCTGCCTGCCTGTAAGAAAATGGATCAGGTAGGGTTTTGGGCGATGGAGGTATGGGGAGGGGCAACCTTTGATGCCTGCTTGCGGTTTTTAAAGGAAGATCCCTGGGGTCGTTTGCGGCAACTAAGGAAAGCGTTACCTAATACGCCTTTATCCATGCTGCTGCGTGGCCAGAACCTGCTGGGTTATCGTCATTATGCCGATGATGTTGTAGAAGCTTTCATCAATTTAGCAGCAAAAAACGGGATTGATGTCTTTCGTGTTTTTGATGCATTGAATGATGTACGCAATCTGCGTACGGCCTTAAAGGCAGTCAAGGCAAACAAAAAACATGCTCAGGGAACCATCTGTTATACAACAAGCCCTGTCCATACCTTGAAAAGCTTCGTCAATATGGGCAAAGCCCTGGCTGATATGGGATGCGACAGCATCGCCATTAAAGATATGGCAGGCTTATTAACACCTCAGGCAACGGTAGAGTTGTATACTGCTTTAGCTCAAGCAACCCGCTTACCCATCCATTTGCATAGCCATGCCACTTCGGGGCTTGCCAGCATGTGCCATTATCAGGCGGTGATTGCTGGCTGTCGCCATATTGATACTGCGATTTCTTCCTTTTCAGGAGGTGCATCGCATCCAGCGACAGAGTCACTGGTCGCTGCACTTGCAGGCACAGCGTTTGATACCGGGTTAAATTTAAATCTGTTGCTGGAGATTGGTGAATACTTCAAGGAAGTGCGGAAAAAATACCAGCAGTTTGAAAGTGAGGCGAGTGAAACTGATCCTCGAGTCCAGCTTTATCAGGTGCCTGGAGGGATGATATCCAATCTTTACAGCCAATTGAAGGAACAGCAGGCGCTGGATAAAATTAATGCTGTCTATGAAGAAATCCCGCGTGTGCGTAAAGATTTGGGTTATCCGCCGTTAGTTACACCGACTTCGCAAATTGTAGGCACCCAGGCGGTCATGAATGTATTAACTGGTGTCCGATATCAGACGATCACCAATGAGGTTAAACTTTATTGCCAGGGAAAATACGGTGCTGCACCGGGAAAGATTAGCTCAGGTTTACGCAGGAAAGCGATAGGCCAGACTGACATCATTGATGTAAGGCCGGCTGATTTGCTGCCTGATGAATTAACGCGATTGAGCAAAGAGATTGGTGAAACCGCAGCAAGTGATGAAGATGTACTTACTTACGCCATGTTTCCTGAGGTAGGTAGGCAGTTTCTGGAGCAGCGAAAAAATAATTCCTTGCTTCCAGAGCCTTTAATAACCACTAATATATCTGACCAAGGCAGTACCCTATCGGAATTTGATATCACCCTGCATGGCGAAAGTTACCATGTCAAAATTGCAGGTTATGGCGAGCGAGAGAGCAATCAGCGGGCTTGTTTTTTATGGCTGGATGGTGTTCCTGAAGAAGTGGTAATCAATCTCGAAGAAGAAACGATGACAGCTGTTACGAGCAGGAAAAAACCACTTGCTGCAGGGGATATTACAGTGGCCATGCCGGGTACTGTCATTAATATCAATGTTCAGGCCGGTGAAAAGGTTAGGGCAGGGCAGGTATTGTTTGTCCTTGAGGCGATGAAAATGGAGACGGAGATTCATGCGCCTTTTAATGGTACGGTGGAGAGCATTTTTTGCCAAAAGGGCGATAAAGTAACTCCAGCGCAGGTATTAATGCATTTGGCCAAGGCTGGTGACTAAAGCCCAAACCAGCTCAGCCACGATGGCCTGCTTTTAAGATGCGTTCCCTCACTCCCTGCCAACGTTCGGACTCTGGAGGTAATTCAATTGCAATAGCGGTTGCAGCGGATTGATCGGCACGGCGAAGTTGATAGTAAAGTTCAAAGGCGGCTTCATCGGCTGAAGCAGGAAGCTGATAATAGAACTCACAAGGATATTCTGGGATACGAGTGAAAGAGAGCACATAAACCGGCGTATTGGCTTGTCGGCAAAAATTCTCAAGTGCCTTGAGATCAGAAAAAACATGTAAAGGCTTTTCAGGTTGATAATGACTGGCTAGTTTTCCCGGTACGCGAATGGGACTATTTTCTTTTAATGCCATTGAAGGCAGAAGTTTATTAATGTCTGCTTCATCAATGTTTCCAGGCCGCAGGATTTGATAGCCCTCTGGTTTAATTGCGGCAACAATTGTTGATTCAATCCCTACCTGGCATCGTCCTCCATCGAGGATCAACAATTTTTCCTCCTTGAAACTATCTCTTACATGTTCGGCAGTGGTGGGGCTTATCTTGCCAAAGGGGTTTGCTGAAGGAGCGACCAATGGTGCGCCGAGTTGAGCTAAAAGCGATTGGGCGACAGGGTGTTTGGGGCAACGTAATGCGACGGTATCTTGCCCGCCTGTCACTAAAGGACTGACCTTTTCCGGTCTGGACTTCATGACCAGAGTCAGTGGGCCTGGCCAATAATGATTAATTAATACCTGGGCATAATCCGGGATAAACGCTACCCATTGCCTCAGATCCCAATGCTCGGCAACGTGCATGATTAATGGGTGATTTAGCGGCCTTTTCTTCATGGCATAAATTTTACGGATTGCGGCCTCATTTTCAGCGTTTCCTGCCAGACCGTAAACTGTTTCGGTAGGGATAGCAACGATGTCACCTTGCCTGAGACAGGATAAAGCCATTTCGATATTTGTAGTAATAGTGCTCATAGATAAAAGTTGAGTTAGCCTTAAGCAAAGCGCAAAGTAAAGTATTAACCGGTGTGATTAAATGCGGTTTCTTAGTTGACGTCCTGCGGTCAAGCGACGGACGGCGAGTATTATTGAGAATAAAACGCTAAACTTGGAAAACCGTACTTTTGCCCCCGTAATTTAAAATTTCGTTCTCATCGATAATTTTAGATCATAGTTTAATTAATAACGATATTAATTTCAAAAATTAAAAATAAGTTAATTTTAAAAAAAGGAAAACTATGTTAGTTTGACCAATACCCTGTTAAGATTGCATTCGGATTTTAGTAAGCCAACCTCGAAGCATGCTTAATCTAAAATCTGAATGTCCAACTCAACGGGTAGGTTCAAAGGATAGTTGTTACTCCGCTTTCCATAACGCTTTAAGAGGTTAAGTTAAGCAAAAATAAGCTAACAACACAGGGCTCTCCCGGATGAGATCGCCTCAATTAGTTAAAGGAGTAGATTAATGCACCCAAATTTTTATTTATCCCCGTTAGTTGCTTGCCTGGCTCTCACTATGGCCACCTCAGCCAAGGCTGCCGAAGCCCTGCCATTACAACAGGAGTCGTTTAAAAATCTGCAACAACAATTCCATCTTTTGCTTCCTGGAGTTAAGAAAACTTCCGCTGCTCCAGTTGATAGCCTGCAATTTCTCCAGCAAAGAACCGACAGCAATCAAATGACTCATATTCGCATGCAGCAACAGTACATGGGATTTCCTGTGACTGGTGGCTATGCGATTATGCATAGCAGAAATACCGCTGACACGTTAGCTGCTCAAAAAGACGTGATGATGAATGGGGTTGTCTATCAAGGGCTGCAAAAAGAGCTGGGTCAGCCTGCTGCCAATTTTGTTAAGAATGGTAATCTTGCCCTGCAAGAGTTTACAGGGCAATTTAAAAATAAGGATCTCAGTGAAGAACAGGTAAGCCCTGTCATTTATATTGATGAACAGAAGCAGGCACACTGGGCTTATAGGGTGAGTGTATTTATTCGTCATAAGGATAAAATTCCCGAGCGGCCGACAGCAATTATCGATGCTGCGTCTTACAAGCCTTTTATCCAATGGAATGACATCAAAACCGTTCGAACCCCGGTTGAAGGCATGGGATTTGGAGGTAACGCCAAAGTTGGCGAGTATGCTTATGGTAAAGACTATCCTTTACTGCATCTGACTCGTGATAAAAAAGGCAATTGTTATATGGAAAATACGGAAGTAAAGGTAGTTGATATGGAACATGAGTATTTTTCCAAGACCAAACCGATGAAGTTTGAGTGTAAGCAAGCCGTTGATGATATGCCTATTTTTTGGACTGGCTATAATGGCGATGGTTATGATAAAGAGAACGGCGCTTATTCACCAACCAATGATGCGCTTTATGCGGGTCATGTTATCAAGCATATGTATCATGACTGGTATGGGGTTGAAGCGTTAACCAAAAGAGATGGCACCCCTATGCAGCTAGTCATGCGTGTCCACTATGGTGAGGGCTATGAGAATGCTTATTGGGATGGCAAGCGAATGACTTTTGGTGATGGTGAAAATATGATGTATCCCCTGGTCTCTTTAGGGGTAGGGGGGCATGAGATTAGTCATGGATTTACCGAACAACACTCTAATTTACAGTACTATGGGCAGTCAGGCGGTATCAATGAAGCCTTTTCCGACATGGCAGCCCAAGCTGCTGAATTTTACTCTACCGGTAAAAACAGTTGGCAAATTGGTCCTGAAATTATGAAAGAAGAGAGCGGTTGGGAAGCCTTGCGTTATATGGACAAGCCGAGTAAGGATGGCGACTCTATCGACACTGCTGATGATTATTATGGCGGTTTGGATGTTCATTATTCCAGTGGTGTATTCAATCGCTTGTTTTATTTGCTGGCAACCAGGCCGGGCTGGGATACCCGCAAGGCTTTTGATGTTATGGTAAAGGCCAATATGGACTATTGGACTCCTAACTCAACTTTTAATGAAGGAGGCTGCGGGGTTCTTAGTGCAGCAAGAGATCTGGATTACCCATTAGATGATGTGAGGGAATCGCTTGCAGAAGTGGCTGTCAAGTATGATTTTTGTAACTTCAAACCACAGTAGTTGTTCTTTTCTATTGGTGAAATCCTGCGGTATCGACCGCAGGATTCGTTAATTAACGCTAATTATTTAAGTTTACCCCATAAAATCCAGCCAAATAATCTGCCACTGCCTCTGGTTGTTCCATATGAATATGATGCCCTCCTTTTAATTGATAAATTGTTAAATTAGCAACGGCTTTTATTCTGGTATTCATATCATATTCATTAAATATGGAGACCCCTTCAGCCCAGATTAGGCAACTTTTTGCGGTGATATTCTTTAAGCAGGATAGAACCTGTCCTTCTGTCATCCGCAACGGATTCGCTGTCAATAGCCGTCTGTCATGCCGCCAATAAAAGACATTGTTCTGTTTATGGACTCCCCGCTGGCAAAGGATTTCCGCATGCTCGACGGATAAATAACCTCGTTTCGCTCGTGCTTCTGCTGCTGCGGCAATTGATGGGTAAGGTTTCGCCTCCATGTTTTTGTAATGATAGGAAAGATGTTGAAAATATTGAGCCAATTGCTTGCGGCAGCTTTCTTCAGGCTTGGAAAACGGCCCCAATCCCTCAATCAGCGCCAGAGATAAAATTTGCTCAGGATAAACACCTGCTACAAGGCTTGCCAGGCAGGCACCCATCGAATGGCCTAACAGATGTACCTGTTTGAAACGCAATGCTTTGATAATCTGTAAGACAGTAAGAAGACCATCAATAAAATGATAATGGCAGCCCTCCGGCAAATGAGAAGAAAGGCCGTGGCCTGGAAGGTCGACAGCAAGCAGGTAAAGTTGTTTCTCGAGATAGGGCGCTAATAAGTCAAAAGAATTTGCATTGTCCAACCAACCATGCAGGGCAAGTACAGGTGGGTGGGCAGGATTCCCCCATGCTTTGCCGGCAATTGTAAATCCTGGGATAGAGAGGGTGAAGTTCTTCATAAATTAGTAAAAAATTTTATAATTAGCCTATTATTAATTTTACAGTAAATAATCAGAGAAAAAAGCCAGAAATATTGACTTATCTACCCGTTGTTATTGCAAGCGGAGTGGCTGTTTAAGTATTTTTTGCCTTGGCCAAAGGTAAAGACGGCAGTGATTACCGTCAGGGTTTCGCTGGATGATAATAGTAGACTTAAGCTGAAAGATGAGTCTTATTTTTCCTTAGTGGCAGACCTTGGTGTATGCTTATAAGGAGAAGCTAACTCTTAGTAACTATATGCAACAAAAAAAGCGAAGTTTTTCCCTGATTACCTATAACATCCATAAGGGATTTGGTTTAGGTAAAATCCGTTTTTTGCTTCCTGAGATGCGAGAAGCATTGTCAGCGTTGAATCCTGATTTTGTTTTTCTGCAGGAGGTGCAGGGGGAGCATCGCCGCCGTAAGAAACGTATTGATGCCTGGCCTGATTTACCTCAATTTGAATATATTGCAGAGAAAATCTGGCCGCATTATCTGTATGCAAAAAATGCTGTTTATCAATCAGGGCATCATGGGAATGCCATCTTAAGTAAATTTGCCTTTGAAGATTTTGAAAATATTAATTTATCAACCATGAGCAGGGCATCTCGCAGTATTTTGCATGGGCAAATAAAAATTTTAGGTGAATCACCGACTACTATCCACTTGCTTTGTGTTCATTTGGGCCTGTTTAAAGCTGAAAGGGCTTCACAGTGCAAGGCACTAATGCATCGTATCAATGAAGCGGTTCCTGAAAATGAACCTTTACTGATGGCAGGTGATTTTAATGATTGGCGCCACCATTTATCCAAACCCTTATTTGAAGAACTGGGTGTTCATGAGGCATTTTATAGTTTGGAGGGACAGCATGCGCGCTCATTTCCTGCGATAAAGCCCGCTTTTTGTGTGGATCGTATTTATTTTCGCGGAATGCAGGTATCTGATGTGCAATGCCTGAGTGGAAAACCCTGGCGGTTACTGTCTGATCATGTTCCCTTGCTGGCCCGTTTTGAGTTTGTATAACAGAGCCTAGTACAACGTTTCACTGAATCTGTCCAGTTTGTCATTCCCGCGCAGGCGGGAATCTATCTCTCAGGTGAAGTGAGGAGCTAAATTGGGTTATGGATTCCCGCCTGCGCGGGAATGACAGTGTAAGACAGAATCAGTGAAACGTTGTACTAGGCTCTGTTAACCAATTTTTTCACAGAGCCTAAAGTAAGCCGGGTGTTTTAGGTTAAGCTCCGTGTAAGGGCCCTACTCCATGCTCTCTTCATATTCGCCAAAGCAGGCAGCACTGTTTAAGCGGGCTCGCTTTAGCAAGGCAGCTTGTGCGGCGCTGACATTTTCTTTATTACCACCCCAGATTTTCAGGCAATCCTCTTGCAGGGCACGTCCATAAGAGAAGCTTAATAACCAGGGTTGATGTCCGGTATTATTGATGGCATTTAAATTGGCAGTTGCCTGTTGGGGAGACTGTCCACCGGAAAGGAAATTGATTGTGGGCACTGCGGCAGGGACATTGTTACGAAATACGCTGATTGTATACTCGGCAACCTCTTCAGGGGTGCTAAAAGGTTTGCTGCTTTTACCGGCAGTAATCATGCTGGGTTTTAACACGATATTTTCCAATTCCACCTGATGGATAAACAGGGCATGAAATAGCTCGTGCAAGACCATTTCACAAGCTTCTGCACAATGTTCAATAGCATGCTCGCCATCCATAAGTACTTCAGGTTCAACAATAGGGACAATACCGACTGACTGGCAGGCTGCAGCATAACGGGCAAGAACTTCTGCTCCTGCTTTAATTGCAGTCAGGCTGGGGGTGTATTCCGTAATTGAGTAAACATTGCGCCATTTTGCGAAACGAGCACCGAGATTTTTAAAATGCTGCAGGCGTTCTATCAGGCCGTCCAGACCCTGAGTAATTTTTTCATCATCGGTATTGGCAAGCTTGACTAAACCTTTATCCACTTTAATTCCGGGGATAATCCCTTTTTGCGCGAATAAATCAGCTATCGGCGTGCCTTGCTCATCTTTGTGTTGAAATGTTTCTTCAAATAAAATGACGCCATTGATGTATTGCTCTAAATCAGCCGTTGTGGCAAGCAGCAAGCGGTAGTTGCGACGGTTTTCTTCGCTGTTTTCTATGCCAATGGCATCAAATCGTTTGCCGATGGTTCCATTGCTTTCATCGGCAGCCAAGAACCCTTTGCCATCTTGTAGCAGCTGTTCCATGGTTGCGGATAGTTCATCATAATGCATGATCGTTATTCTCCTCTTGTTATCAGGCTGCAGCTCCAGTTTTATTTGCCGGGAGCTGATATGTATTTTTCACGTATAATGCGTTGCATGCCAAACCCCTTTTCTTTCAGATAATTGAAAGATTCATCAATCATACCGGGATTCCCACACAAATAAACCATGTCATTTTCCGGATCTAGCGAAAGCTCGGGGAAAGCATGTTGTACATAACCGGGATACTCATGGGCCTGTAAACTGTTTTCTGCTTCCCGGCTCAAGTGAGCGCGAAAACTAACTTGTGGATACTCGGAGGCAAAAGCAAGAAACTCATCCGGGTAGAGAATTTCTTCATGTGTTTGTACCCCCTGCAAGATGACCACTTTTAACGTCGGGTCAATTTGCAAACGAGAGGCTAACTCCTGAAGCATTGCCCGGTAAGGGGTTACGCCAGTACTGGTTGCCACCAGAACATAACGTTTAGGGGATTCTTTTAAAATCAAACGGCCAAATGGTCCATTGATATGGATTTTGTCACCGGGTTGTAAGTTAAATAATAACTCTGTTCCAGGCCCGCCAGCCACATACCCTGCTGCAAATTCGATACGATTGTCTTTGGCAGGTACATTAGCGATACTATAGCTTCGCTTGAGCATTTTACCCTCTCGTTCAAAATGAATGGTAATGAACTGCCCGGGAATATAATCAAAAGGCGGTGAATTTTCAGCACGAAAGATAAAATGTTTTACCTTTGGGGAGAGCATAAAAGCTTCCTCCAAAGTGACAGGAAAGGTATTAACTTGCATAGTAATTACAACATAATAAGTAAATTGATTAATATAGGCGAAAAATTATCCATTGCAAGAGGGCACAAAAAATTAGGTATATAATTAGATTATGAACAGCACTGATTTAGTTACCATCATCGGCAATATCGGCCGCTCCCTCTATCCTGTGCAACACCTTCTTACAGGTGGTGCCTATCTTATAGGTATTGTATTACTTATAACGGCTATATCCAAGTTAAAAAAAATTGCCGGCTCAGGGCGTGGTTCATCGGAAAGAGTTTTTGTGCCTCTGGCTTACTTTGCAGGGGCAGCGGCACTTTTATTTTTGCCAACCGTTGCGGGGATCATGGCAAATACCACTTTTGGGGCTGGAAATATTTTAGGATACAGTTCTTTCAACCCCTATAACATCTATAGTTCAATGGGGTTGTTGATCCAGACAGCAGGGATTATCTGGTTTATTCGGGGTTGTGTGCTTCTTGTTCATGCAAGTGAACCAGGAATACAGTGGGGTCCGAAAGGATTGGTTTTTCTTTGTGCTGGTGTCCTGGCCATGAATTTTCAAAACACGGCGAATATCCTGAATGCCATTATGGAGCAGTTGGAGCAATTAACGTTCACAATAAAGAATTATCAAGGCTATTAAAATATAAACAGTGTCACTAAAAATATAAAGTAAGGCGCTGCCGCTACAGCGTATCGGTTAATGCTGTTGTGAATAATTCTATTTATATCCAACAGCATTAACCGATGCTGTAAACAAAGGTAAAAAATTACCGGGTTATTCGTTAGTCATTCTCTCCGCAAATTTTAAGATTGTTGGCTTTGGCAAAATCAATAATCGCTTGATAGACTTGGGGACTTGATTCTTTAAGTTTTGGGTCAAGCAATACACATTTATAACCCTCTGTATGCACACTGGGCTGTAAAAGGGGGGAATAATGGATGCGTCGGTTCTTAAAGCTTGCCAAAGTTCCGCTCATCCGTTCAGCCCAATCGCTTGGTCGAAAAGGTTTACCTTGTTCGGTAATCCCTTCGATAACAATCTTTTTGTTTTCGGAGTTGGTCATTTGGCTGCGGTACTTTAAAAACAGTATGCCTAGTATAGCATCATATTGTAGAGACAACGAGATAATAGCCAGCGCAGTCGCATTAAAGTTTAATTAATAAGCATTTAGATAGTTGTAATGAAATGGGTCTATTCGTCTTTTATCCTATAGGTGGTATTAATACCAAACTTTGATGCTCCTGTCCCAGGGTAAACGCATCTACTCTTTGAACATAAAATTGCTTCATCTTGCCTACTTGCCGTGCTTTATGCACGGTATCCATATGATTTGTACCAAAGCAAGCACATAGATTATGTGCATAAAGATTGGAGCGCAGACATTTTGGTTATATATCTTTCTTTTAGATGCGTTTACCCTGGCTCCTGTCCTGAGATAATAGCGAGCAGGAGTGTAATATGTTAGCATGTGATTAATATTAATTAAGAGAATGTTTGCTCGTGAATCAAAAAGAAAGCCATTCAGGTATCTATTTACTGCCGAATCTTTTCACCACTGCGAGTTTGTTTGCTGCGTTTTACTCAATTGTCGCTTCCTTAAAGCATCAGTATGAAGTTGCTGCGATCGCAATTTTTATTGGCATGCTTGCCGATGGCCTTGATGGACGGATTGCCCGCCTGACCAATACTCAAACTGCCTTTGGGGCTCAATATGACAGCCTGTCAGATATGGTTACCTTTGGTGTGGCACCTGCCTTGCTGCTTTATAGCTGGAATCTCCATCAATTAGGTAAGGTAGGTTGGCTGGTGGCATTTATTTATACCGCTGCGGTTGCTTTACGCCTGGCTCGTTTCAATACCAAAAGTGAAACGGCAGACAGGCGCTATTTTCAGGGGCTTGCCTGCCCGCCTTCTGCTGCTATTGTTTCTGCATTTGTATGGTTTTGTTATCAAAATCAGTTGACTCATTTTGTAATTGCCATACTCACTGCTGTAATTACTGTGATTGCCGCAGTTCTGATGGTTAGTAATATACGCTATTATAGCTTTAAGGAAATTGATTTTAAAGGCAAAGTTCCCTTTCTATACCTTTTGGTGATGGTTATTTTGTTTGTGGCTATCGCTGCAAATCCCTCAGTGGTTTTATTTACCAGTTTTGTTGCTTATGCTTTATCAGGACCGGTGCAAACGCTGCTTGCCTTGCAGCGCCTACGCAGGCAGCGAAAACATTCGTCCAGCGAGAATAGCAAATAGTCAATGAATTATTCAGGTTCGCCAAAGCGGTTATTGATTAACGTAACAATCGCTTGCTCCATTTCTTTTTCATCAGGCCCTTCAATCTGGAGAGTGAGTTCGGTATTTTTATTGGCAGCAAGCATCATAACGCCCATAATGCTCTTACCGTTAACTACCTGAGTATCTTTGATGACATCAATATGACTTTGGAATCTTGACGTAGTTGAAACAAGTTTTGCAGAAGCGCGTGCATGCAAACCTAATTTATTAATAATCGTAATCTTGGTTCTAATCATAAGAATGCAATGTAACACGCGCTATAATTTTCCACAATGCGATTTCATGATCTTTACAAAATTAATAAAAAGTTCACTACTTGTTAACCATAAATATACCCAAGATACTACATGGCTTCAATCGCGGATGCGTTTTCGCTCAGTAAACTGTAGAATGCTTTGCTGCAAGTCATGCCCCGGCAGGAATCACGAAATTCAGGAATACTGAATTGCTTGATAATTGTATTTAATAATTCTAAATGTTGGTTAATCTGTTCCTGTGGTACAACAAGAGCAATTACCAAATCGACAGGTTGTTTATCGGTGGCGCCAAAATCAACAGGGTTTTGTAATTTAATAATACAGCCTTTCGGAGAGGAGATGCTGGTTGTGCGTATATGAGGAATTGTAATCCCTTGCCCAATAGCGGTACTTCCCAAACTTTCCCTTTTCCAATAGGCATCAAACAATTCTTCGGCATTTAATTCCGGATAAGCCTGGCTGAGGAGATGGCTTATTTTTAATAAGACGGCTGTTTTGCTTTGGGAAACAGAATCAATATGGATACAGTTTGGTTTAATAACCTGACAAAGTTGCATAATTAAAGGCCAGAACAAAAGGGGTCATTTTACCTGACAATTCAAAAAATGTGTATTTTTAGAGTAATTTCAGGAGTAATTGAGAGGGGCTTTGAATATTGTTCAGCGTAAAGCTTAAATTAGAAAATCCGCAGGTTTAATTGCACCAGTTAGCTCGGAGTACTGAGTCCGGGAGAGTCTATCTTAATAAGTGAGCCTTGGGTTGAGCTTGGTCATTATCGTTTAACGATAATGACCAACTCTATAATCAATGGATAATTTTTTCAAGAATTATTCGCGATGGTCACGAATTTTCTCTTTATGTTTTATAAGTTGCCTGTCCAGTTTGTCTATCAGGGCATCAATAGCAGCATACATATCTTCTGATTCAGCTCGAGCATGCAATTCTCCTTTGGCAACCTGTACAGAAGCTTCGGCAATCTGATTTAATTTTTCAATATCAAAAACCACATGGACAGAATTGATTCTATCGAAATGACGTTCAAGTTTATTGAATTTATCAATCGTAAAGGCTCTTAGAGCCGGGGTAATCTCGACATTATGACCTTTGAAATTGATTTGCATAACGCTCTCCTCATTGACTAACACTAACTACGAATTGTCTTGCGTTCATTAGATGGTGCAATTCCCATCGCTTCACGGTATTTTGCTACGGTTCGCCGAGCTACCTGAATACCCTGCTCTCCAATCAATTGGGCAATCTTACTGTCGCTTAGTGGCTTTTTACGATTCTCCGCGGCAATCAGTTTTTTGATTACTGCGCGAATCGCTGTAGAGGAACATTCTCCACCGGTTACGGTAGTCACATGACTGGAGAAAAAGTACTTTAGCTCAAACACGCCGCGTGGAGTATGCATAAATTTTTGGGTGGTGACGCGGGAGATGGTTGACTCATGCATGTCTAAAGCCAGGGCGATGTCATTGAGGATCAGGGGCTTCATGGCTTCTTCCCCATGGTCAAGGAAATCTTGCTGGTACTCCACAATGCACTGGGCAACTTTGAGCAGGGTTTCTTGCCGACTTTGTATACTTTTCAAAAACCATCGTGCTTCCTGCAGGTTGTTTTTCAAAAACTGGTTATCCGCACTGTTATCAGCACGTTGTATGAGTGATGCATATTGCGTGTTTATACTAAGTCGAGGTAACGTGTTTTGGTTGAGGGTGGCTTCCCAGGCACCATTAATTTTTTTAACAATAATATCCGGAATAATGTACTCTGTTGTGCTTTGCTGTATTAAACTGCCGGGTTTGGGATTGAGGCGTTGTATAATTTGTAACACTCTACCTAAAATCGTTTCATTGATTTGGTAAGTTTTTATTATCTGCCGATAATTATGCTGGCCAAGTAATTCAATATTCTCACCAATAATTTGCTTGGCTAAAGCAATATCATTGTTAGCATCAGGCAGTTGATTGAGCTGAATCAGCAGACTTTCTGCGAGATTGCTTGAGGCGCAGCCTATCGGGTCAAAATGTTGCAGTTGATGACGGACTGCTTCAATTTCCTCTATGTCCAGCGGATGATCTGTGCTATCCAGGCTTGCATGCAATTCAGTCATCGAGAGGGTGAGAAACCCATCATCATCGATTGCATCAATTATTGCGGTGGCAATTACCCTGTCTACATCAGACATAGGAGTCAAATTTAATTGCCAGCGTAAATGGTCTTGTAAATTGGTTGTTGTACAATAGAAATTTTCATAATTAAAATCAATGTCGTCAAAGCTGCCTCTTTTGCTCTGATTAAGGTAAAGTTGGGACCATTGAAAGTCATTAAATTCATCATGTTCTTTTGAATTACCTTCAAGCCTGGTCTCGTCTTTTTCTTCAATGGCTGTTATTTCCAGCATAGGGTTGGATTCAACCACCTGCTCGATTTCCTGTTGCAAATCGAGAGTAGACAATTGTAATAAACGAATAGCTTGTTGAAGTTGGGGAGTCAGGGTTAATTGCTGGTTAATATTTAACTGCAACGATGGTTTCATGCAAATCCTCTTTGTTCCTACTGCTTTTTTACAAGTGTAACTGATTCAAAACGATTATCCAGTAGCTTGAAATATTCTTATGTTTTTATCAAAGTATATACCCAAGATGCTTCAAAATGCTAAGGTTCATCTAAAACTTGGCATTTTGAAGTATCTTGAATATAGAGAAGATTGTAAAGATGATGCAGAGATGATTCAGGTAAAAAAACTGAACCAGGCTCACAAGAACACTTGCCATATGACAGCTTTATATAATCTCAGGCAGGTGTCCTTGATGAAAAGGAGTTGACCCTTCAAGGGTCATGATAAGGGCGTTATTTAACTTTTTTCTCTTTAAAAAGCACATGCTTACGAACAACAGGATCGTATCGTTTAAACTCCATCTTTTCAGGATGATTACGTGGATTTTTGGTCGTGGTTATAAAGTAGCCTGTACCTGCAGTGGATTCCATCTTAACTTTGATAGTGACAGCTGCCATGGTTTTATCCTCTTAAAATTAAATTTTTTCGCCGTTAGCTCTGAGCTTATCCAGAACAGCCTTAATGCCTAATTTATCAATGATGCGCATGCCTTTAGTACTCACTTTCAGGCAGACGAAACGATTTTCTTCTTCAACCCAGAAGCGGTGGCGTTTAATATTAGGTAAAAAGCGGCGTTTTGTTTTATTATTGGCGTGCGATACATTGTTACCTGTAGTAGGTCGCTTGCCAGTAACCTGACATACTCTTGACATGGTGTTACTCCGAAATGTTCGATAAATTATAATACAGTTTTGTATAAATTCAAGGCATTCGCAGGCGAATTAACCGGGTGTAAAATACAAGAGCGGTTTTATAACAAAAAAAGATACGATTTGCAATGTTTCAGTCTGATTGGCAACCAGGAATGATCAGCAAGAGGCATACATTATTAATAGACAGCAGTGAGAAAAATTGGATGCGTACAATCAAGAGTTTCGTATTACGTGCCGGGCGTATCAGTAACAGGCAGCAGCAGGCGTTAGATCAAAGTCTGGAGCATTATGCTTTAGCCCTAAACCAGTCTCCCTGGAATTTTCAGACGATCTTTGACCGGCAAGCTGAAACTATTGTGGAGATTGGTTTTGGCATGGGGGCTTCCTTGTTGGCTATGGCAAAACAATATCCTGAACTGAATTTTATTGGGATAGAGGTGCATAAGGCGGGTATTGGCAGTTTGGCGGCTGATCTGCATGAGCATGGCATTGGTAATGTACGTATTGTTCCTCATGATGCGGTTGAAATTTTTAAACATCATATAGCAGAAAACAGTCTTGCGGGGATACAGATTTTCTTCCCGGATCCCTGGCCTAAGAAACGTCACCATAAACGCCGCTTGATACAGCCAGCGTTTGTTAATTTATTATGTCGGCGGCTTAAGGTGGGTGGTTTTATTCATTGCGCCACAGACTGGCAAGACTATGCAGACCATATGCTGACTGTTTTATCAGCAGAACCTTCTTTGGCCAATACCCAGGGAGAAGGTGGTTTTTCACCGCGTCCTGAAACCAGGCCATTGACTAAATTTGAACAACGAGGAACCAAATTAGGTCATGGGGTATGGGATCTGATCCATAAGAAGCGTTAACCTTATCTGTTGAGTTAAACACAATGCCTTCATTAATTAACACCAACCGCAGCTTTAATCGCAGCCAATTCTTGGCATTAACTTGCTTAAAGCGAGCATACCCCATAGAATTCTAGTTTTCTGTAAGGCGGGAGATATTAAATGGGTTGGAATGAGCCGGATAAGGGCAAGGATCCATGGAGTGGAAAAAATCAGCCACCAGATCTGGATGAAGCATTAAAGCGTTTTCAGGAGAAACTTAAAAAAACGTTTCTGGGTGGGGCTAACAAGTCTGGCGGCGATGGTTCTTCTTCCAGTAAAAGCGGAGGCTTACTGGCGCTGATGATTGGCCTGGTTGTATTCATCCTGTGGGCATTGGCCGGCATTTTTATTGTCGATCCTGCTGAGCAGGCGGTGATTTTGCGTTTTGGCAAGTATGTGGAAACCGTTGGTCCAGGCCCTCATTGGATTCCGCGCATCATTTCTACAAAAATCGTAAAAAACGTTGATCGGGTTCTCGACTACTCTTATGCAGCACAAATGCTGACCATGGATGAGAGCCTGGTTTCTGTTTCTCTGGTAGTCCAATATCGTATCGGCGATCTGGAAGATTATTTATTCAATGTAGCAGACCCGCAAGAAAGCTTACAACAGGCTACGTCAAGCGCTTTGAGGCAGGTAGTTGGTAATACTACCTTCGATCAGATCATTACTGAAGGCCGTGAAGCCTGGGGTACGAATGTTCAGGATACCCTAATCAAAATGCTTGAGAAGTATAAGACTGGTATTGTCATCGTGAATGTCTCCCCTCAGCCGGCGCGTGCACCCGAAAAAGTGCAGGATGCTTTTGATGATGCAATTAAGGCGCGTGAAGACGAGAAGCGTTTTAAGGAACAAGCGCTGGCTTATCAGGCTCGCGTGGTTCCTATTGCTGAAGGGAACGCGAAGCGTATTCTGGAAGAGGCGCAGGCATTTGCAGCGCAGGTTATCTTGCGTGCCAAAGGAGATGTTGCTGAATTTTTAGCGTTACTGCCTGAGTACATCCGGGCTCCCAGAGTGACTTCTGAACGTATGTATTTAGAAACCATACAGAAAGTGTTAAATAATAGCAGTAAGATTATTGTCGATGGCAAGGCCGGTAATTTACTCTATTTGCCTCTGGACAAATTATCAATGACGGATGTTCCGCTGGTTAGACCCACTGACACAGATGGGGTTAACAATGAAGTTATGACGAAAGAAACGGAAGACATGATAACAGATCGCAATATTGGCAGACGAACCTATCGTCAAGGGAGGGGTAACTAAATGAATGCAGCAAAAACAACCCTGGGCATTCTGGCATTTGTTATTTTAATGATATTACTTGCGAGTGTATTTACGATTACTCAGGGCCAGCATGGTATTCTGCTTCGCTTGGGCCGACTGGTAACCGACAGCAATACGGACAGGGTCAAAATCCTTGGGCCTGGTTTACATATAAAGGCTCCCTTTGTTGAAAGTGCCCGTATTTTTGATACTCGCATCCAAACGTTGGATATCAAATCTTCACGAATAGTCACTAAAGAGAAGAAGGATGTGATTGTCGATTATTATGTAAAATGGCGAATTCAGGACTTGGCTCGTTACTTTAAGTCAACTGGCGGTAATCAATTCAAGGCAGAAACCTTGCTTGAACAACAGTTAAACACTTTATTGCGTGCAGAGTTTGGTAAACGGACTATTTCTGAAATGGTTTCAGGTGGACGTGATGATGTAACGGAGACGTTAAGAGACAAGGCAGAGGAGCAAGCATCTCAATTAGGTATTCGGATTGTTGATGTACGAATCAAAGGAATTGAGCTACCTGAAAATACCACTAATAATATATTCCAGTTTATGCGAGCCAATATGCAGAAAATAGCTAACCGTCATCGTGCGGATGGTAATGCTGCAGCAGAGGCTATCAGAGCGGCGGCAGATGCCCAGGTAACCGTATTAATTGCTAAAGCACAAAGTGAAGGACAGGTCATCCGATCTGGGGGGCAGGCTCAGGCGGCCAAAATTTATGCTGATGCATTTGGCAAAGATAAGGATTTTTTTGGATTTTACCGCAGCTTAAAGGCTTATGAGGGCAGCTTAAACAGTAAGCAGGACATCCTGGTTCTAGATCAAAGCAATGCTTTTTTTGAATACTTTAAGCATGGATTAACAAAAGATAATGGTACTCAGGCTAAAACCTGATTATAATTACCAATTTTGCTGAAATGGGTTAAGCGTGCTTAGCCCTTTTTTATTGTAAAGCAGGCGTCTAAAAAGAAAGTTATATGCTCTAGTACCGTTTCCATTTAGTTTTGACAGGTTGTCTTGAGCAAATTGTTCTTTTTTTGTCATCCCCGAGAAGGCGGGGATCGATGCAGGATATAGCACGGAGCGACTTAAAAATGGATTCCCGCTTTCGCGGGAATGACAAACAACCTGTCAAAACTAAATGGAAACGGTACTAGTTTGTTGTGGCACTGGTCGATTCTTCCCGTGCATAAGTTAAGGTATCTTTTCGGTTGAATTATTACCTTTGGCTTTAACTCTCTGAGGAGACAGTGAATTATTTATTAAAGAGTTGACGTGCTTGTTTATTGGAGATTGTAGTGCTTGTTAATTTTCTCTCGGCTGTTGCTTTGGTGTTTGTATTTGAAGGTTTAATGCCATTTGCTTCGCCCTCAAGATGGAAGAAATTATTGCGCAAAATTATTGAGCAAGATGAAAAGGTATTGCGCATTACCGGGTTTTTTAGCATGCTGGTGGGGGTAATTCTTCTCACCGTGGTTCATCAATTTGTAGATTAAAAAGAGTCCATTATGGGTAAAAATGTTGTAATAATCGGTACGCAATGGGGAGATGAAGGTAAGGGCAAGGTTGTCGATCTCTTGACTCATGACGCACAGGCGGTTGTCCGTTACCAGGGAGGGCATAATGCTGGCCATACCTTGAAGATTAAGGGGGATAAGACCGTTTTACGTCTGATTCCTTCAGGGATACTAAGGCCTCATGTGCAATGCTATATTGGTAACGGAGTTGTTGTTTCTCCTCAAGCGTTGCTTGATGAAATCAGAGAGTTGGAAAGTAAAGGTGTAGACGTCCGTAGCAGACTTCATATTAGTCAGGCTTGCCCTTTAATTTTACCTTACCATATTGCTTTGGATAAAGCGCGTGAAAGCCATAAGGGCGATGCTGCGATCGGGACTACCGGGCGGGGGATTGGTCCCGCTTATGAAGACAAAGTGGCAAGACGGGCTTTAAAGATAAGTGATCTTTTTTATCCTGAACGTTTTAATCTAAAGCTCGCAGAGCTGTTGCGATACCATAATTTTGTCTTGAAAAATTACTATAACCAACCTGAAATCGATATAGGACAGGTACAGGAAGATGTAAATCTATGGGCGGCTGAGCTAAAAGACATGATTTGTGATGTCACCACCTGCCTGCATGAGCATCGGGAAAAAGGGGATGCTATCCTGTTTGAAGGTGCCCAAGGGGTTTATTTGGATATCGATCACGGTACTTACCCATTTGTCACTTCTTCAAATACTTGCGTAGGCAGTGTGGTTAATGGTGCCGGCTTTGGTCCCCGTTATCTTGATTATATTCTCGGGATCACCAAAGCTTATACTACAAGAGTAGGGGGAGGTCCTTTTCCTACGGAGCTGCATGATGATATTGGGGAAGGCCTGGCTACCCGGGGTAATGAATTCGGTGCAGTAACAGGGCGGCCTCGCCGTTGTGGCTGGTTTGATGCAGTGCTTCTGCGTCGCTCCATTGAACTGAATAGTATTACTGGCTTATGCATGACAAAGCTTGATGTTCTGGATGGCCTGGTAACTATAAAAATTGCTGTTGCCTATCGTGATGTTAATGGCCAGCTATTATCCCGTCCTCCTCAAGCTGCTGAAGATTTTGAGGGATTGGAGCCTGTTTATGAGGAAATGCCCGGGTGGTCTGAATCAACGGCTGATGTCACGGATATCAATCAGTTGCCGGCTAACGCCATCGCTTACATCAAGCGTATTGAAACCCTGCTTGGCGTGCCAGTAGATATGCTGTCAACAGGTCCTGAGCGCGATTCTACCATTGTTTTGCGGGATCCGTTTGCAGACTAAAAACGTAGCCAGGACTTGCCAAAGATGGCAGATCCTGGCTTTATAATATGCTGGTGGGCTGTTAATTTTGTTACTGTAGGATGACGATAGCCTCTAAGAGAGCATCATAACAGGAGGTTACGATGTTTGCTTCTTTTTTTAAATTAGTTCAGGAAAATCAGCCAGTTGCTACGACAGGAGCGATTGCACATAGTTATTATTGGCTTACCTCAGGCTCAGAGGATACGGTTTATCATAACCCGGATTTCAAGGTGCCAGAGACAGCAGATAGTGCTTTTAGTCAAGGAATAGCTATTTACTGTATTCACGGCACTTTTGATCAGTCAGCCTCATTTTCCCGCATTGCCGAACGTTTAATTGCACAAGGTTTGCCAGATTTTATCTCTTCAATTCATCTTGTTTCTTTTGCAGGAAGGTATCAAGGAAACGGAATTGATTATTTTTCTCGGCAACTTATGGAGAAGATTGAAAAAAATGGTCACCAGCAGGTGATTTTCTTGGGTCATTCACGAGGCGGTTTGGTTGCCAGCTATGCTGCGGAAGAGTATGCCGGCAATCGGGGAATTAACGTGCATCTGGTGGTTAATATCTGCTCTCCTTTCGGCGGTTCTTATTTGGCTGTAAAGCCTCTTTCCTGGTTTTCTCACTCGGTTTTACAAATGGAAAATAACAGTGAATTTCTGAAGACCCTTAATGAAAAATTAGCACAAACGAACAGGAAATATTATTTTATTGCTGCCAAAAAAGATTGGATTGTCAGAATGATAGACGCTTTTTCACTGGGTTATGTTAAAAAACATCCTGGTTCTTTTCTGATTAGCGAGAGGGAGCATAGTCATTTGTCGATTATGTCCTCGCATTGGCTGGTGGGTCTTATTCGTGACTGTTTATTTAAACTTGCGGACATTGAAGAACGCCCGCTTAATTGTTTGCATTAAAAAGCTTAATGGCGTTGGGAAAAGCCTTTTTCAAATTGACGGAGCTTGTTTTCCAGCCGCCACTGTAATCTTGCCTTCTCATTGGTTTTAATAAATTCACGGCAACTTGAACTATCCAATTGTTGGCACGCATGAACTGGCTTGGCCGTTAAAGCATCTTCCCATAAACTATGGCCAGGCATGAAGCTGTAAGTCAGGGCATTGCGGTTTATCATTTTTAATTCAGGATAATTAATGCCATGGATTAGTACTGCTTCTGCATATTCGCGGGTAAGATCCGTTCTTAGAATCCCTTCATCGTCTGTAGAGAGCACCACGGGAACTTTATGGGCAATGTAATAGCGCAGTGGGTGTTTTTTGCCATAGACATTGAGAATTTTCCGGTTACTGGTCAGGTTGATTTCAACAGCTACCGGTTTGCTGGCCATGTGTTGTAAAAGTTCCTCTGCCTTATTCTCAAAAGCAATGGCTGTCCCATGACCTATACGTTCAGCATGGGCTTTATTGACTGCCTCGGTAATATGAAAGCGCAAATCGGCTGGTTTCACTTCTTCAGGAGATAATTCACCTGCGTGTAAGGCAATATGGACATCCGGATAAGCTTGATGGAGAAAGGAGAAAATTTCCATTTGCTTTCTGTAATCCGCCAGTGAAGTTATTCCATCTTCAGGCTGAACCAGATTGACAGCGACAAGATCATTAGAGACTGCAGCTGCGGCAAAACCATTAAGCGCCTGCGCAAAAACGTTCTCCAAAGGCTGCTCACGCAACACATAATATTGAAATTTAACGGTTAGTTGGCAAACATCCTGTTGAGGGTTTTGAAAACAACCCAGCTCCTGCCTTGTTTGTCTCAAAAGCTGCTCTGTTTCACTTACAGTGTATTTAATATTTTCCTGAAAAGCCTGATTACTGAGTAGTTGTTGTTTTGCTTCCGCTAAATGGGCGAGTGAAAATTTTGCCGGGGCAAAGGAGGTGGAATTGGCATTATCTGGCAGAATCATTATTTCTAAATACTGTTCATTTTGATTTGCGGCGCGTTCTATGATCTCGGTAAGTAGCTGCGGGCTGTAATTAATAACTATTGGCATGAACTTACCAAAACTATTAAAAAAATGATCATGTCCGGACTCCTTTCCCGCAACAAAGTTTTTCATCGACCAGGCTCTAATCGCTTGACTGTAGAGTGCTGGATGAGCTGTTAATTCCTTGGTATTAAGTCCGGAGCATTGTTCAATGATTTTACTGATAACAAAGGTATTTTGATTGAGGCAATAATTACCCTTTGCTGCAAGAGCCAACATTGTTTCTGGATAAGCACCTCCAGCCAGATGATAATGAAGTTCTCCGCTTTTAGGCATGCTTTTTAAAAATGCATATAAGGCATTGGGATCTTGTTTAATTGTATTAAAGTGATCATTGATATCAGCGAATGCTGTGGATTGACAGCCTGCTAACCATAGAAGGAGTGTACAAAATTTTAAAAAACGCATAAGAGCAAGCAAAAAATAAAAGCAGGTTGTATTATCTCATAAAAAACGAAAGATCGAGTAGCATTAGCACGGATTATTTAATTCATTTCATAATGGCAGGTTACTTAATTGATTTTTGCTTCTTTGCATAGGACTGACAAGCATCAATGTAAATCCCACAGCGAGCTGTGGGATTTAAGGTTATATCGGTTGAGGTTTTTTATCGCTGGGCAACTGCCAAACCTTTTAAGATAGTCAGGGCGGCATAAAGCTGATAATCCTCATGGAGCAGGGTTTGATTATCTTTGGCAGATACAGACGTATTGCTTTTCTCTTTTGATTCATCTTTATTGAGCAGATGACCATTAAGATCTGCCTCGCTGAAACCTGCAAAAGCCGCCCCCTTATTGTCAGATTTTGGAACTTCTATTTCCTCGACAACAATATCAGGCGTGATCCCTTTTGCCTGAATAGAAGTACCGGCAGGAGTATAATATAAGGCAGTGGTTAATTTTATCCCGCGTTTTTCATCAAGGGGAAGGACCGTTTGTACAGACCCCTTGCCAAAGCTTTGTGTGCCGAGGATGACTGCCCGCTTATTATCTTTTAATGCACCGGCGACAATTTCAGAGGCAGAGGCTGAGCCGTTGTTAATGAGTACAACAATCGGTGCATTGTCGAGGATATCACCTGGATTTGCCAATGCGGTAAATTTTGACCCGGGAAGTCGTCCCTGCGTATAGACTATCATTTCTTGCTTGCCATTTTTACCTGAGTCAAGGAAAGCATCAGAAACCTGAATAGCAGAATCAAGCAGCCCTCCCGGATTATTCCGCAGGTCAAGTATCAGGCCTTTTAATTTGCCTCCGGACTGTTGCTTTAACTGAGCAATTGCTTTCTCCATATCTTCACCGGTTAAGGCTTGAAATTGAGTCAGGCGAACATAGCCATAGTTATTCTCAAGCAATTTTGCTTTTACGCTTTTGACAACAATCTTTTCCCGTATCAATGAGAAAACCAGAGGTTTTCCTTCCCCTTTACGCAGGATAGTTAAATCGAGTGTAGAGCCTTCTTTGCCCCGCATTAAATCAACGGCTTCCCTTAGACTCAGTCCCTGGACTGACTGGTTACCTAGTTTGATAATATAATCACCAGCCTTGATGCCTGCTTTAAAAGCAGGGGTATCTACCAATGGTGTTACTACTTTGACGACCCCATCCTCCATGGTGACCTCAATACCAAGACCACCAAATTCGCCGCTGGTAGAAGTTTGTAATTCCTGGAATGCACTTTCGTCCAGATAAGTTGAGTGTGGATCCAGGCCGTTAAGCATCCCACGAATTGCATTGTCAAATAATTCCTTGTCATCGATAGGTTTTACGTAATATTTTTTTATCTGACCGATGGCATTGGAGAAACGCTGGACATCTTCCATTGGAATTTGTTTGGTCGTAGTTTGTGTCGTTGTTGCTGTCTCGCCGGCAGTAAATGCTTGTACAGGGAAAATCAAAGCGGTCGTTACAAATGTAGCTATTGCTCCAAAATAAAACCGTTTGTTGTGCATACTGTTCTCCTTGGTGGTTTGGCGCGCAACAAGCGGCCAGCTCCGGTATATTTGTATCTAGCAATATAAGTGCCAGCGGCAAATCACGACAACCACTCAAGAGGAGGGATCGCTTTACCACGATGTCTTACCTCGAAGTATAGTCCGTTTTGTTTAAGTCCGCCGCTGTGACCAACGGTGGCAATTTGTTCCCCCTGAAAAACAGATTCGCCTTTTCGCTTAAATAAGGATTGATTATGGGCATAGAGGGTCATAAAGCCCTGGCCATGATCAATAATTAATAACAGGCCATAACCATTGAGCCAATCGCTAAAGACAATTTTTCCTGGGTAAACGGCGGTGACAGAGGTTCCTTCAACGGCAAAAAATGTCACCCCCTGGTTCATTTTTTGTAGCTCCTGCCTGCTGACTTGCACGGGTTGTGGCAATTTTCGACGCATTTGAGTAAAAGCCAGTTTAGGCTGGGTCATACTTTGTACAGCTAATGTTTTAAGTAAACGGGTTAAGTTACCTTTGTTGCGTTCGTATTCTGCCAGCATATGCTGTTTTGTTTGAATTTCATTATCCAGTGATTGGAGAACCGCAGTATGATAGCGTTTGTCTTGCTCAAGTTGCTCCTGGTTCTTGTGAAGCGCTTCCTGCAATTGCTGCTGTTCCCTGATCTCAACCTGAATAGCGTTTTCATTCAGGGTAATATTTTGTTTTGTGGCATCAATGCCATCAATAATTTTTTGTCGGGATTGAATCAGGTAGCGATAAAAAGTAAGCAAGCGACTAATTGCATAAGGCTTATCCTGATTAACCAGCCATTTCAGCGGCTGGTACTCCCCCATTTTATACCGTGTACGGACATGTTCGGCCAGGAGTTGTTGCTGGGTAAGCAGTTGTTTGCTTAACTGCTCGGCCTGTTGCTGTAATGCCGCAATTTTTTGTTTCTTAGCTTCCATATCTGTTTGAATACTTCGTAGTTGCCGTATTCCTTCACTGATTTGTTTTTCAGTTCCTGCAAGTTCAAAATTCAGTACGCCACGTTTGTCATGGGCATGGGTGAGGATTTCCTTCAGTTTGCTGATTTGGTTATCTAACTCTTTCAGTTTGGTTTTGGTCTGAATGATGGTAGTGCTTTCAGCCCAGGCGGTTGTTAAAGAAAAAGCCATCAGGATAATGCATAACCTTACAGGGCTGCCAATGGTTGACAACAGTGCTTTAAAGGCAATTGGCTTAAATTTTCGTATGAGAGATAAACCGGTACGCAAAGGACTGCTATTGGTTTGCTGGCGGTAGTTGAGAGTTTCCGGTTGCTCATTTAATAAAGACATTGCCTTCTCATCATGTAATTTTATTGGTTTCTTAGCAGTAATGGTTTACCTGTCATTTCCTTAGGCTGTTCTATACCTAATAAAGCGAGTACAGTAGGTGCCACATCAATCAAACTGCCTTCCTGGCGAATAAAATGCCAATTTTCACCAACAAACAAAAAAGGGACTGGTTGGGAAGTATGCGCTGTATGAACCTGGCAAGTACCCACATCAAACATGGACTCTGCGTTACCATGATCTGCTGTGATTAACATCATTCCTTTTTTCCCTGCTAATGTTTGCCATACCTTATGCATGCATTGATCCAGGCACTCTATCGCTTTTACCGTCGCATCGAAGTCTCCTGTATGCCCTACCATGTCAGCATTCGCATAGTTGCAAATAATCACATCATAAGCCTCGCTCTCGATGGCGTCTACTAATGAGTGAGTGAGCTCTGGCGCACTCATTTCAGGAAGAAGATCATAGGTGGCTACTGGCGGAGAGGGAATAAGGATGCGATCTTCATTGGCAAAGATATGTTCTGAGCCACCATTGAAAAAAAAGGTCACATGCGCATATTTTTCTGTTTCAGCAATGCGTAACTGGCTAAACCCATTATTGGCAATAATTTCACCCAGGGTATTATTTAATCTCATGGGAGGAAACACGCTTTCCGTCATTAAATTCTTAGCATAGGAGGTCATGCTGACAAAGTGGGAGAGTTGAGGCTGCTTGTTGCGGATGAAGCCTTCAAAGGATTCATCTATAAACGATTGTGTCAGCTGGCGTGCACGGTCAGCACGAAAATTAAAAAAGAACAGTGAATCACCGTCTTCGATAATGTTTCCCGGTCCGATAAGAGTAGGGGGAATGAATTCATCGAATTTTTTTTGCGCATAAAAATGGCTAAGCGCTTCCTCAGCAGTTTCAAAATTAAATTTGCTTTGCGCCTGGGTAAGCAAATGGTAGACAGGCGCTACTCTTTCCCAGCGCTTGTCTCGGTCCATGGCAAAATAACGTCCGGTAATGGAGTTGATAGTCGCGACAGGATAGTGTTCTAATTGACGATTAAGCCTTTCAATGCTGTTCAGTGCGCTTTGTGGTGGGGTATCACGACCATCGAGAAATAAATGGAGACAAACCTGATTAAAATCCTGCTTATGGCATAAGGCTAAAAAAGCAAACAAATGGTTCTCATGACTATGGACTCCACCCGGAGAAAGCAAACCCATTACATGGATGCGCTTATTTTGTTTTTTCATATCGTTGATAAGTTCAAGGAGCAGCCGATTGCCAGCAAACTCACCGTTGCTGATGGCGTCATTGATGCGGGTAAAATCCTGGGCAATAACACGGCCTGCGCCAATATGCATATGACCTACCTCAGAGTTGCCCATTTGAGCATCCGGCAAACCAACTTCGACTCCTGAAGCATTTAGCAAAATATGAGGGCGTACTTGCCACCATTCATCCCACTGGGGTGTATTCGCTGCGGCGATCGCATTATAAGTTTGCTCGTCCCGTTGTCCCCAGCCGTCAAGAATCATCAGGACGAGAGGTCTCTTTTTTGACATCATTAATCTCTTGAAATAAAAATTTCATTATATACCCAATGTACTTCAAAATGCTTGTTTTAGGGATCTTGAACTACATTGGGTATATATTGCTTTTAGTTTTTTTTGGACAGAGACTTAACAGGCTACTTTTATCCTGGTTTTGCTATGGTTTTAGCTAATTATTTGCGCCAGCAGAAATAATAAGGATAAAACAAATCCTGTAATTGGAAAAAAAATAGGATAGCGCCCCTCCTTCCTGGTTTCTTTTTTTAGTTTTAGAATAACCAATGTCAGGTTGATCATAATGAAAACACATAAAATAACGGCACTTGTCATCTTCGCCAGTGATTCTACTTTCAGCCATAAAGCGAGTGTCAAGACGATAGCGACTACTAACAAGGTTGCTGCAACAGGAGTCTGAGTCCGCCTGTTGATATGGGAAAATAATTCAGGTGCCGTCTGCTGTTTGGCCATGCCATAGATAACGCGGGAGGCCATTATAATTTGAACAAACGCCCCATTAATAATGGCTATTAAACTGATTAACCCGATTAAAGCCGGTGAATATCCCTTCTTTTCAAAAAAAACAGCCAGCGGGGCTTCGCTGTGTGCAAGTTCCTGTAGGGGAAGCGCCAGGAGCATGGCTAATGCGACGAAGAAATATAATAAGGTTGCGATGCCTAATGAGATAAAAATAGCATAAGGTAAATTCCTCTCGGGATTTTTAATTTCCTCAGCGATATTAACCATATCTTCAAATCCAATAAACGCGTAAAAGGCAAGAAAGGCACCTGAAAAAATCCCTGGCAGGTTTTGTATGGTTAAAGGGGATAATTGTTGCCAGAAATCGGGTAGCTGCTTTACATTGTCTCTTGCAAGAAACAGGATGAGCAATAAGCCGCCAATTTCTATCAGGGTAATGAGGGTAATCAATATTGCCGATTCGTTAATTCCCCAGATGGCAATCCCCCCCATGATGAGTACTAGCAACAGGATAGCAAGCCAGGATGGAATAATAACGAAAAGATGCAGATAACCTACAAAGCCACGGGTGATCGCTGCTGCAGAAACTACGCCGGTAAAGACCACAAGCCAGCCAACTAAGGCAGATAACCATTTTTTCTGAAATGCCTTTTGAACGTAGAAAGCCTCACCGGCGCTTTTGGGAAAGCGTGAGCCGAGTTCCGCATAAGAAATCGCTGTAAAAAAAGCGATAAAAGAAGCCAGAAGGAAAGCAAAGGGTGCATAAAAGCCAGCCAATGCCGTAATCTTACCTACCAAGACATAAATTCCCGCACCCAATATTGTGCCCAAGCCATAAAAAATGACGATCGGCAAGGGGAGGGCGCGTTTAAGTGATGCTGAATTTTGCATAAAAAGCAATCATTAAAATTGGCGGCACTGGCCAATTTAGCCTTAATTGAACCTATACTAAAAGTACGGGAAGTTTATTGGGTTCATTACCAATACCATTAATAGCAGGAGTTAGTAAAGGGAATTAGAATGGTTAAGGATAAGGAAAAACCGATTATTGTTATTACTGGAGCCTCAGGAAATATAGGTAAGTTACTTACTAATGTATTAAAAAGCGAATTTCAAATTGTAGGTTTAGACCAGGATGAAGGGCGCTGTGATATTGCACTGGATTTAACGTCTGACGCATCTGTCGAGCGGGCGTTTAATCGGTTTGAGGAAAAATATGGGAAGAAAATTGCTGTAGTAATTCATCTGGCAGCTTATTTTGATTTTACTGGTGAAGAATCACCGCTATATGAGCAAGTCAATGAGAAAGGTACAAAAAGGCTTCTTGAGATTTTACAGCGATTTGAAGTTGAGCGGTTCATCTATAGCAGTACTATGTTAGTGCATGAGCCGGGGGAACCTGGTGATTTAATTAATGAGCAAAGTCCGGTTAAGGCTCAGTGGGCCTATCCGCGATCAAAAGAAAAGACTGAAAAAATAATCGAGCAATACCACGGTAATATCCCTTATTTAATAGTACGTCTGGCAGGGCTTTATAGTAATGAAACCTGCATTCCAACCCTGGCGCAGCAAATAGTCAGAGTTTATGAGCGCCGTTTAAAAAGTAACTTTTATGCCGGGGATATAGAAGCAGGGCAATCCTTCATCCATGAAGCTGATTTGCTAAGTTTGTTTAAGAAAGCGATCCAGTACCGCAATGAGCTGGCGGAAGAAGAAATTATTCTTGCAGGGGAACCTGAATCAGTGAGTTATAAGACGCTGCAGAAATTAATAGTTAAACTGATTCATGAGGAAAAATCAAAAATTTATCTGTTGCCGACACCGGTTGCGAAAACAGGAGCCTGGCTTGAGGAAAAATCTGAACCGCTGGTTCCAGATGACATAGACCAGGGGGAGAAGCCCTTCATTCGCCCTTTCATGATTGACAGGGCTTCCGATCATTATGAGCTTGATATTGCCAAGGCGCGTCAATTACTGCATTGGCAACCTGAACATCAGATTAAAGAGACGCTGCCTGAATTAATTCATGCCCTGAAAAAAGATCCGAAGAAATGGTATGCCCGGCATGATATTATTTTACCTGATTGGATGGCGGCCTTAAAGTCCAGACATCCTGAGGAAGTCCGTTCTCATTGTGAAGAGGCATTCCGCAAGGCACATCAGCAAACCCTTTGGGCGCATTTTTTAACTATTGCACTGGGTTTTTGGTTAATTATCAGCCCCTTTATTTTTGGATATCAGTCAAACAATCTTATTTTCAGTAATGCAGGAAGTGGATCGCTGATTATAATGACTGGATTTTTATCCTTATCCTGGCGATATGCAACGGCAAGGCTGTTTTGCGCCACCGTGGGCATTTGGCTTCTTTTCTCTCCGCTTGTATTTTGGGCACCTACGGCTGTTGCTTACCTTAATAATACGCTTCTGGGGGCATTCGTCGTAGGCTTTTCCTTATTAACCCGCCCTGAAATAGGTGTGGCGCCTAATGCCAGGGTTGAAGGAGCGGATATTCCCCTTGGGTGGGATTTTTCCCCATCGAGCTGGTCGAATCGCATGCCAATTATTGTCCTTGCATTTATTGGTTTTTTTATCTCGCTTTATCTTGCAGCATACCAGCTAGGTTATATTCATCAGGCATGGGATCCTTTTTTTACAGGCAGTTTGTCTGATTCTAAAAATGGCACGGAAGAAATTATTACTTCACACATTTCTATGGCGTTTCCGATTCCTGATGCGGGCCTTGGGGCGATTGTCTATCTACTTGAGATTTTATTAGGATTAAGCGGAGGTACAAATCGCTGGCGCACATCACCCTGGTCGGTATTATTATTCGCTTTTTTGATTATTCCTTTAGGGATAGTATCGATTACATTTATTGTTATTCAACCAATCCTGTTGGGCACCTGGTGTACGCTTTGCCTGATTGCTGCAACCGCCATGTTACTGCAGATCCCTTATGCAATTGATGAATTTATGGCCACTATTACCTTTCTCTGGAGACGCTGGAAAGCGGGAAGACCATTATTGCGTATTTTATTTGTGGGTGATGCAGAAGGCTCTCGGGATAAGACAATAGCTGATAACTTTGAGCATTCTCCCCGGACTATTATCAAGGAAGGTTTAACGACTGGTCTGTCGTTTTCCTGGGGATTGGTCGGTTGTTTATTGATAGGCTTATGGTTAATGTTTACTCGTGTTACTTTATCGGCAACAGTTGAGATGGCGAATGCGGATCACCTGCTGGGCTCGCTCATCATCACTATCAGCATTATTTCTTTTGCGGAAATTGTTCGTGCGGTGCGGTGGCTTAATTTAATTTTTGCAACGGTTTTGTTTATTACTCCTTTTCTCTATGATACAACCTCATTGGCAGCCTTTGCCAGCATCCTGGCTGGCTTGTTATTGTTAATTTTTACCATACCACGTGGAAAAATTAACTCATCCTATGGGCGATTAAATAAAATAATCATTTAGCATCTGCTGTATCTCTATCGAAAGGCTCCCGATGAAGTAACCATCTTAGCTGTTGTGCTACTTCGTAGTTGAACAGTCTTGTTTTTTTTGTTACATTCAGTCCAAATATTAAAAATTGTGTTAAAAATTAAAAACTAACAAACAAAAGGTAAGCTAATGTTCTTTAAATGTGCCAAGAGAAAAAATGCAGGATCAACTCATTCTTCAAAGGAAGAAGTGATTAAACAATTTTGCGATAATTTTTTTAAATCTCTTAGAGAGAGTACCCACAAATATAATTCTATCCAACAACAGGAAGATCTGGTTTCAGCTCATAATTTAGCTAATGAAAAAAATAAATTTCTTTTTCATGAAATTGCAAAATTAATCAGCGAAGCTTTACCTGAAGCAAACCATGAATTAGATTCTGAGGTAAGTTCGGAATATAGCGTTTCAAGTAATCAGAATTTAAAAATATACAAAACAAGCAGGGAAATAGTAAAAATTTATAATGATCAGGAAAAAGAAAGGTTATCGATCACTATTTATGAGAAAACTGATAAAGATATTCTAAAATTAAGCTCGGTTTATACACTTGAAAAGACTTATAATTCAAATAATAATATTTATAGTTTGGAAATTCATTCTTTAATTTATAATCATAATAATGATACGATTACTTCCGAGAAAAATTCAGACTCCGAAATAAGTAAAATTTCCTTAAAAGCATATATCAATTTAATTCTTAATAATGCATTAAGTAAATTGCAGCCAGATCAATTAGAGGATAAATTGAACGAGCTTTATTATAACTTTAACATAGATAGAAATCAGCAAAATTTACAACCGGGGCCTTCTGTACGAAACAGTAGTTGTTCCATGATGTAGAAAAAATACTCGATTGGCGATCTCTGTGTATTTGGCCTTAAAGAAGCTTAAAATCAGCTTTATAGGTGAATTTTCAACAGACCTTGGTAGCCCTCAAAGGAGTATGGCCGATTGAGTACTTCATAAGCTCGTATCAATTTTGTACGGGCTTATCCAAATCAAACATCCAGTTAATGGTTGCCTTTTCATTATTTTTGATACTTTCCCATATAGCCAATTTATCTTTGAGCCTATCTGAAATTAATTTTCTTGAATTAGCAACACCTTTAGAAATCAAATTCAATAACAATTCTCGTTCTGACTCGTTTAGTTTTACGATGTATTTGATGTTCATACAATGCTCCAAAAAGGCTTGTCTGCATGACATCATAAAAACATGGATATTGTCATCTGGCGTTTAAACTACCAATTATCATACTTGCAAGGTATCCTTGCACGCTTCAATCATTGCCTCAGCTACTATTGCTGACCGAGTTTTATCATGGCTCCAGAAACTAAAACGATGATTATTTAGCTGATTGTAGAGCCCCTCATTATTAAATTGTTTTATTAGGTCATTTAGCTGCTGGTTGGTTTCACAGTTCTGTAAGTTATTCTTTAAGGTTTGAAGAATACTATTTTTATCTGCACTGTAAGTTATTTTACGCTCGGATTTATAGCTGTCAAATTTAGCTGATAATTTCTTTGTTATATCTTCTGTATTAATACTATTTTGGGGTGGGTTACCGCCTAACAGTATGATTGGGTCTTCTTGAGCAATCAGAGGTGAACGACTGGAAGCAGTATTTGCCCCAACAAGAATTTTATATATGGATTCAGGGTATTTTTCCTTAGCCAGATCGATTGGAGTTTTGCCGTGATGCGGGGATGAAGGAAAATTGATGGCTATATCCGTCCTGGCACTTTTTTCTAAAAGAAATCTAACCATTTGTTCTTGCCCACTATTTGTTGCAAAATGTAATAAAGTCTGATTTAAGCCATTAGTGCTATTAAGTAATTCGGGGTATCTACGAATGGCCACATCAATAACATCTATATAGCCATTAGTTGCGGCGTGCTGAAGAGCAGAAAACAGATCAAATTCTTTAAAAAGTGTATCCAGGGTTGCTGATTTTTCTGGGTCTGCCAACCGAAAAAAATGATCCAAAATCAATGGATCGATATTTGTCACTGCTGAATAGAACAACTCCTTAATAGGGGGCATTTCCAGTAATTGAAATTCAGGGCTGGTAAAGTATTTTACAATATCCAGGTCACGTGATTCTATTGCCATAAAAATAGGGTGCTTGGTTAAACCTTCAGCTGCGCCTTGCGTGATAAGTAGTTTAACAACTTCTAAGCTACCTCCTGCAATCGCACCTTCAAGAGCTTGGTTCTTATGAGCTTGTAATTCAGCTGGCTCCTTAAGTACGGTTTTTTTCAAAAGGTATTGTACAAAATCCTTATGGCCATATTTTGAAGCCCAGTACAGTGGGGTCTTATTTTCTGTATCGGGAAGGGTAATTAAATGGGGGTTTTTTTCGATAAGCATTTTTACAATAACAAGTTTGTCCCTTTGGGCTGCAATATGCACAGGATGTTGAGTCCATGTTTGATTCTTCATAAGCAGACTAACAATTTCTCCATGATTGCCTTCAATAGCCCAGTCAAGAGGAGTATAACCATTGAAATGCGAATCTGTTCTACTAGTTGCTACGTTAAGACTGGCTCCTTTGCTTATCAGGTATCTTACAATATCTTCATGCCCTTTTGCCGCAGCCCAAAGTAGCGGAGTTTGATTATACTCATCAACCTCGTCAATTAAGTCGTTTGCCTTTTCGTGAATCAATTTGATGATATCGCATTGCCCTTGTTTAGCAGCGGTAATTAACAGTTGTTTATCCTTAAGATACTCAATCTCGTTGTTCGCTGATAGAAGTTCCGTAATACACTCTATACTTTGGTTCAGGCGAATGGCCCAGAATAAAATTGTTCGTTTGTCTGGCGTTTGGTCATTAGCATTCATCTTATCCTGAGATTTTATTATTTGTTGGTAGTAATGATCTAACAACTTCTGTAGGTCCATTTGTATTGCCCAGTCTACGATTGACAAACCGTGTATATCAACCAGGTCCAGGTCAGCGAGATCAAACTTGTCGTTCATTAGGCTTTCAATATTGCCTTCTTTTACAAGTGAAAAATAAGCTTTTTTGCCTTCAGGTACGTCTTTGTATTCCTCAATATAAGCGTTTTTAAATTCTTGATACCAATCATACTCATTTTTATTCTCTTGATTGGAAGGTTTGCGGTGGTTGAAATGTTTGTTATAGAGATCCTTCCATAATGAATTTTCATAGGCAGCTTGGCTTAAGGAACGATTTAGAGAGCTTAGTCTAATAACCTCTTCAGGACTAAGATAGGAAAATAGCTTAAGTAAAATTTCAATTGGTGCTGAGCTAATGATGTCTTCGTTCATAATCTTCCACTGGAATGAATAAAATTTAACCATTTTCGCTCATTAATCTTAAGGAAATATTAATTAAAGGCTCCCTTGCATAAAATTCAGGTGTTTGCTGAGTTAACTGTATTATCATTTCCATAGCAGCCATTGGTACGTTGGTTTCTCACTTAATCTTATCGCCTTACTCTGGTGATGGTATGATGGAATAAAAGTTTTAAACAGCTATGCCTTCCTGAAATTATTTGTGGCAGACTGAGCATATGCACATGAGATCTCAAACCCTTAAAGGGATTTTTAAATGTATGATATCTATCTTTTATTCTTAATCCTTGCGTTGATTCTAGTCATGTTTATCTGGGGGTTTTATCGTTATGATGTTGTTGCTTTGATAGGGCTTTCTACCCTTGTTCTTACAGGGCTGGTATCTGTTGATCATGCGTTTGTCGGTTTTAGCAACCCTGCCGTAATTACGGTTGCTGCTGTGATGGTGATATCAGCAGCTATTATCCAAACCGGCCTTGTCGAACAGATATTGGAGTATATGGAGTCTTTGTTGTTTTCCCCCCTGCTGTTTATTGGTTTTACCTGCCTGGCAGGTGCGATGTTATCTGCTTTTATGAATAATGTCGGTGCTCTGTCATTAATAATGCCTGTTGCTATACAAACTGCTATAAAAGCAAAAATGTCCCCTTCAAAAATATTGATGCCTCTTTCCTTTGCAACGGTTCTTGGCGGTATGATCAGTAAAATAGGGACACCGCCCAACTTGCTGATTTCAGCTTACAGGCAGAACCTGACAGGCGTTTCGTTTTCTATGTTTGATTTTACACCGGTAGGTCTTACTGTGGCGATTAGCGCATTATTTTTTATCATCTTGCTTGGCTGGCGCCTGGTTCCTGAGCGGCGTAAAGCATCTGGTGATACATCCGAGCTTTATCAGATTCAGGATTATATTAGCGAGATTGTTATTCCCAAAGATTCTCCTGTGGTGGGCATGGAGCGCCGACAATTAGAAAATTTTATAGAGGGTGATTTTTCGATCATAGGACTTATTCGAGGCAGGAAGAAAAAACTGGTCCTTCCTTGCGATGAAGAACTACAAGCAAATGACATCCTCATTATTGAGGCTTCTCATGAGGAGCTGAATAATTTAATTATCAAAGGTAAGTTGCAACTGCAGCATGGGGAGGTAATCTCGCCTGAAAGCCTGCGTGGTGAAGACATTAGTACTATTGAAGCGGTTGTGACCCAGGGTTCACGGGTGCAGGGGCGTTCCTGGCAACGTTTGCGTGCCCGCTCCAGGTTTGGACTTAATTTGCTTGCGGTAGCTCGCTCCGGCAAGGCGATAAAAAACCGCTTGAATCATGTAAATTTTAATCCGGGTGATGTACTGTTGATTCAGGGCAGCAGCGAAAATTTGCAGGAGAATGTCGTTAATTTAGGCCTTGTTCCTTTGGCAGACAGAATGATTAATGTTGGTTTTAAACGTAGTATGCTGCTGCCAATCATCCTTTTTATAGGTGGTATCTTACTTGCTACTTTTCAGATTTTGCCAGTGGAGGTTGCGTTTATTCTTGTTGTCGTGGTTATGGTTATTTTTAATATCATACCCATGCGTCAGGTCTATAAAAGCATTGACTGGTCAATTATTGTTATGCTGGCTGCCCTGATTCCTTTGGGGGATGCCTTGCAAACTACAGGTACGGCAAAGTTAATAGGCAGTACATTAATCTCAATTACCGGGGGAGCTTCACCTATCCTGATTTTGGGATTATTGCTCCTGGTTACAATGACTTTATCTGATTTCATGAATAATGCGGCAACTGCGGTTGTCATGGCACCAATCGCGACGGATCTGGCGGAATTACTTCATATGAACGCTGATCCTTTTTTAATGGCTGTAAGTATAGGTGCTTCCTGCTCGTTCCTGACACCAATCAGCCATCAAAACAATACCCTTGTATTAGGACCTGGCGGTTATAAGTTTTTTGATTATTTATGGCTTGGCATCCCTGTGGAATTAATTGTCCTTTTTACTGCAATTCCTGCTTTAGTACTATTCTGGCTTTAGTAAATCAGAGTTAAGGTTATACATTGGCCTTATCAGCAGGGTATTTTCACGCATGGATTTACAGAAGGTTTCTTTAATAAAGAAGCCTGCAAGGATGACGGCAGTGATTAAAAAAGCAATCATGATAAAAAAAGCGTGCTGATAATCGTTCAAGGTAGCTGTACTGTTGGCGTTCGACAGGAAAAATCCGATTAGCGGCGCATTGATTGCTGAGAAAAAGCCAATCATTGCATTATTAAAACCTAACCCTATTGCCAAATGATTCTCGCGGCATTGTTCAGCCATGATAGCAAAACCGATGCTTTGGCCGCTTGCACCAATTCCCAGAAAGAAGAAACATAGCGCGGTCGTCGGCTTATTGAGAGGCAAATAGACAATGCCGGTCAGGGCAAGTAATGCTGCAAGTGCACCGAGTAACATCAGTACCTTACGCCGTTGTATTTTGTCAGAGATAAATCCCAAGATTGCACAGCCGAAGGCATATCCAATCCAGCCCAGGGTAATCATATAGCCAGAAAAACTGACGGAAAAACCCTTGCTAACCAGGAATGCCTTGCATTCATTTTCAGATAAATACTCAAGGCTGAAATAAACAAAGGCGGAATAAACAGCAATAAACCAGATTTGCTTTTGGTAAATAAACTGGTACAGGAGCTTGGAGACAGGAGTGGGCTTTGTAAGAGCGAAGGATTTGGTGGTATTTTCCTTGTTTTTATCCACTACCAGGAGAACAAGGACTGCTATTCCTAATCCGATGGCTGCTAAATTACCAAAAAGTCCACGCCAACTTATTATTGAGTTTTCTGCCAGCATGTTTAATGGACCAGCAGCCAGCATTGGCCCAAGCGTACCGACCAGTTGTGATAATCCAATAAATAAGGCAATGTTCTTACGAGGCATCCAGTCATAGACGGCTACTAACAGACAAACAAAACCAAATGAAGAGCCAAAACCCATTAATACCCGTAAGGTAATGGCTACATAAAATGAAGAGGCCAGTGAAAACCCGATATCAGCAATGACGCAAACCATTACTGCGGCTAACAATGTTTTTTTCAAGCCATATCGTTCGGTGACAAGGCCGACTGGAATCTGCATCAGGCTATAAATAAGTTGGTATGCGGTGGAGCTGAGCAGGGCAAAGGTGACAGGTGTCAGATGCAGCTGTGCCATAATAGGCTCCTGGAAGGTACCCAGGACAGTCCTTAATAAAAATTCATACATGAAAAACGAAGCACAGACTAACCAGACTGTAAGGCCGCGAAATGTTATTTTCGTGCTATTCATTGGTTTTCCAGAACCTCATTCCAGGCTTCAAGAGCAATTTCAGCCCTGTCGTTATCAATAAAAGAGGCAATTTTAAACAGTGTTTGCCCTTCATGTATCAGTGGGTGGCGGTTAATCCCCACAACAATGCCATCACGAGGCGATTTAACCGGCTCAATGGTATCAGCACTGAATGGGTCACTAATGAGTCCCAGTGTCTGCCCTTTTTTAATCATTTGTCCCAGGACAATATCACTATGTAAAACCCCGCTATGAGGGGCGCGCAGCCAATCCTGATCCTGAGAGAAAATTGACTTGTAGTCCTTATTATCAGAGAAAGGAGCTTGTTTTAACATGCCCAGCTGGTACATAACATTTTGAATACCGGAAAGCCCCAGGGAGATGGCTGTCTCATCAATACGCATGGCTTCACCGGCCTGATAAACTAATAAGGGGATCGTTAAGTTTTCTATTGTCTGGCGCAATGAATTGTCATTTTTGCTGACATGCGTGATGACAGGGGCTGCGAACTGTTGAGCCAAACGCCGACTATCCGGATTTTCGAGGTTACAGTAAATCTGGGGTAATATGTCATGATTTAATGAGCCAGTTTGTAGCTCAATGCAGTGATCGACTTTAGGAAGGATTTCCTGAGTAAATAAATGAGCGATCCGCTCGCCATAAGATCCCAGCTGGTGGCCTGGAAAGCATCGTTCCAGGCTTGTCTCATAAGTAAGTGTTTTGGGGTGATTGATTAAGCCCAGAACATTCAGCACAGGGATTGCAATCAATGTTCCCCTTAAATGGCGTATGGCTTTTAATTTGAGCAAGCGGTTGATTATTTCCAGTCCATTGAGTTCATCGCCCTTGACTGCTGAAAAAATTAATAAACAAGGGCCTGCCTGCTTGCCATGAATAATTTTAATTGGCATTTGGAAGGAGGAGCAGGAATAAAATTCAGGCAGGGGCAGGGCGAGATTTGAGATTTCTCCCGGATGAATGGTGGTATTAAAGAAGGTCAGGTTGGAATTTTTCATACGCTTGAATGGTTCCTAAATTACATTTCAAGCAACCCAGCATAACAAATTAACCAGCCATGTGCAAAAAAGGTACTTGAAAACCATACTCCGCAGGAGAGGATTTTTAGTTTGTTCCAGGAAAAAATAACTTGATAAGAGCAAGCCTGGATGGAACGCCAGCGAAATCCGGGGCATGAATTATTATCAAGCTCCGAACCCGGATCAACTATGTCTATCAAAGTTGTTAATTAAAATTATTTAATCATCCTGCGCAAAGTAATCCCAAGTTAAAATCTCTTATTCTGGCATTAGCGATAACAATAATTTTTCGCATCAAAGCCGTTAAAGCGACCATTTTTTTCTTTCCGTAAGAAATTAACTGATTGTAAAAAGATTTTAAACTGGAGTTTGAATTTCTGGCCGCCATGGCAGCCAGGAACAATAGGGGCTTAATTCCACATCTGCCATAATTTAAATTCTATTTTAATTTTCAATGCGTAGACCCTAACCAGGTTAGTGTTTGCCCGGGTTAAAACCAACGACATAAGATGTTTTTGCGTCTAACTCATCTTTGGCAGGAGGTGTTTGTTTGAACTCGGTCTTTTTACCCGTATTACCAACCGCTTGCTTATTAGTTGAAACAGGTTCGGTTCCGGCACCGCCCAGCTGTTGAATCATCTTTACGTTACTATCATCTTCTGGCTTTTCTTCTTCATCTTGTGGCAGGTTTTCCTCATGGTATTCTGTGCTGAATATGTGGAAATTTTCATACTCGGTTGCTTTTTTGCGAGAATAATTATCAAAAGCACTGTAAGCGGTAAATACCAGCAACCCTACGATAGGAAGAATCAGGAGGCTGCTTGCCAGCAGTGCAATGGAGCCGCCTGTACCCAGTTTGGATTTCATGCGTTGCCAGGGAGAAGAAGGAAAACCGGACCAGGCGGCAATCATGGCTTTGGACAACCCTTTATGGGCCTGCATTGCGCCAGCCTTGCTTTGATGCAAATTAGTCAGTGATTTCTCTTCACCATAGTTCCTCGAAGCATGATGATCATGTTCTTTTGCTTCTACTTTCGCTGCAGCACCCTGGTCAATCAGACTGATGATCGATACTCCGGCTTGCAGTGCCCATTTGTTATAAACCGCATCAATGGCCGATTTTAATTCATCAGCGGCTTCTTCCGCTGTTTCAACTCTGGCAACGTCAGCTAATGCCTCTTTAATGCGTTTCCCATCTTCCGTCAAGTTGTCATTTTGGGTTTTTAATACGGCATCAAGAATGGCGACCCGGCCATTGATTGCCTGGGTGCGTTCATTGCCGCTTTTGCAGCTTCCCAAAGAGACTTCTTCGACAAATACCGACAGCGACTGAATTAACTTGGCATAATCATGGGTAAAATGAAGGTCATGGGCGATGAGGTTTTTCAAGCTGTGCTGGGCATCTTGAAAAACATCGTCTTTGCTCTCATAGGCTTCTTTTTTCCATGAATCCTTAATGGCTTTTATTAACCCAATTGCTTCTTGGCCTTCAGGCGAAAGAGAAAAATATTTTTCCCGCGGATTCCCAGACAGAAAATCTTTATACTTTGTAAAAACATCATTAATCTTAGTTCGTTGATCTGAACTACTGGCTTCATAAAGTGTATGAAGCAGTGCCATTTCAGTCATCAGCGTTGATTCTTCGGTTATTTTGCTCTTCTGGTTATAGCCTAAGGTATCGCCAAAGCCGTTGACTGAAATACTTTCAATGAAGCAGAGAACAGGCGTTTCGGACGACTCAAGTTGTTCCTCATTGTAACGGTGAACCCCTTGCATAATGTGTTTTGCACTTTGAGTCTGCAGGTTGCCGTTGATGTCGCCCAAAGTGTCATTAAGTGCTGTGTAGCGGTTGTAGATGAAGGCTTTTGGCCTTTCACCGACTGTACTCAATTTGTCGGCTAAGCCGTACTTTTTAGTGATATGGTCGAATTTGGTTACAACATCCTCGATATACTCAGCTTCTGTTAGCCCTTTCTTAACAACAGGTTCAGGTGTGCGAATTTGGATACGGGGATGTTCATGGGCAGTAACCGTTAAATCCTTGGCCAGATGATGGGTTATTATTTGTCGGTGAGCAAACTCGGTTCCCACTACTCGATGGTGAGCGGTATTTTCTGAGCCTTCTGTCAGGGTTGCCAAGCCCAGGTCATGGTCTGTATGGAGAACGTCGTTTGCAGTTGCCGTGGTTTCTTCAGCAAGCGCCTTGATTTTTGATTTTGCCTTTTTTAATTCTTTTGGATCGAGGATAACCCCTGTATTTTTGACAATTTCTTTCATAAAAATAGCATGGGCTTTGGGGGTTATTTCTTTTCGGGCCTTATCCAATGCCTTGTTGAGCTTGGCAATATTCAAAGTACTGCCATCCAGTCTGTTGTTATCATAAGCGTCATCTAATGCATTGATATAGGCTGCCATTACCAGTCTGTTTACTTCAACCATGGCTCCCTGATAAGCATTATCCATCGCTTTCTGATTATTGAGATTCTTGGCATTAGAAAACAGAGGGGGATCTTCTGCTGCTGCTTTTTGATAGACACGCTTGACCAGGGCTAGATGGAAGTGGAATTCCTGCTGCAGGGCAATAATGCTGCCACGGGGCTGCTCTTGAAGTGCCCCAATAATACCTTCAATCGGAAGAAATCGGTTACTGAAGTTAGCCGTTAACCTTAATTGCTCATAAAATGCATTATTCAATGTCGGGGTATCGAGACTTACGGTCGTCACTTTTCTAGGATTAAAGCCCAGCGCCCTGACTAATTCCTCTTCGCTGTCAAGCCCGGATAACTTTTTCTTGTTTTTTAGAAATTCAAGAAGCTCCGGAACATCTGTTTTGACGTCCACCAAAACACGGCCTTGCGGGTCGAAGGCTAAAGACGTTGTGGCGTTAACTAACTCCTGAGCTTTGGATATTAAATATTCCAGGTAAGCTGCTTGGGTTTTTGCTTGGGCTGTTAAAATGTCATTTACCATTTGTTTACCTGAAAGCGATAAAAGATAATTTCATTATAACTCTAGATTATTAACTGAATATTACCAAAAAATTTTCAAGGAAAAACCGTCAGATTCGAGAAAAATAAGCCGCATATGAATGCACGTTGTGCTTGTTATCGTGAATTTTCAAAGCGTTCTTGAGCATTTTTGCTTCCTGGTTGATAAGTCTTCCACGCTATCTGATTCATGATTATTAAAAAACACCATCGATGGCTTGGGTTCACGGCGTCGTTTATTTTTTCCAAGCTCTGTCTCATTCGCATGAGCAGTAGAATTTTGTTGATTGATGCTATCAAAAGCTGATATTTTTTGCCTGATAATTTCTTCTTTAAACGGCAGGGAGGTTTCATAAGATTGGTGTGCCATTTCTGTAAAACCAAAGCTTTTATAAAATGATTTTCCATATTCTGATGAAATCAATGACATTGACTTAATCCCTAGCGGAAAACAGATATCATGCATTGCCAGCATCAAAACCGAACCAAGTTTCTTGTTGCGAACTTCCTTGTCAATGGCTAATGAGTGCAGGCTAACCGTGTTTTCCTCCAAATCAAAACTGGCTGTAATACAGCCGAGCACAATCCCATTTTTTAAGCAAGCCAAACAAATCACCTGTTTTTGGCAAGAGAGTATATTACCTGGTTTGTATTCCTCGGCTTCATTTTCAGGAAATACCGCTTCAATCAAAAGATCGGCGTCTCTAGTCTCCTCTTCCTCCTCATTGATTAACTGGAGTTTAAAATCGGCATTCTGTAATGATTTCCTTAATGGTCCAGATAAAATTTGGTTCAAATCCATTTCACCAGTCATGATGTCATCAAAACTTGTCATTGCTTTCTCCAGCGAACTTTGTATATAAAAGATTATAATAAAATATTAGCTTCTGTGTATTTATCTACTATCTTGGCCAAGAAGCCTTGATTTTCTGCGCTCCGATGCTCACATGCTTCTATGTATGCTCCGCTTCGGTGCTCGCCAATCAAGGCTTTTTGACTCAAGCTAGCGATAAGTACACAGAACCTAGACCTATCATCAAAGTGAATGCATAGGCTGCTATTAATAGGGTTTGTTGACAATTGGAACCAGAGTCTACCTTCCGCGCTTTATGCGCGGAATCTAGTCTCAAACCTTGTCAAGAGGATGGTTAGTTTCGTGTGGTTTGCGTGGATCCCGCGCATAAAGCGCGGGAAGTGGGCAGTTTAAATTGAAATGTCAACAGACTTTAATAAAATTACGATACGGGTGGTATGGATAAAACACTTAGACTTTATTACCAAAGGGCATTAGCCTTGCATCTGCCAGTTCGCTATTTGCCAAATATTGATACCATGCAAATTACCCTGGCTGGTTATAACTATCATTTTTTTCAAACAATAACCCCCTTTAATAATGCAATGAGCATCTGCATTGCCAAGAATAAGTATCTGTTAAATAAGTTACTTGAACGTTCAGGATTTCCTGTACCCAAAGCAGTTGCCATTAAAAAAGCAGATTTGGACGAGCATGCGTTGGAGGAACGGATACAGCCGATTCATTTTCCTGTCGTTGTCAAGCCTATGAAAGATACTCATGGGGGTAAAGATGTTTTGTGCAACATTAAGGACATGAAGTCATTAAACGCCTACCTTAAGGGGGCATTCAAAAAGTATCCCTTCATGCAGGTAGAGGAATTTCATCAAGACTTGAAAGAGTATCGAGTGTTAGTTTTTCATGAGCGGATCATTGGCGTTGTTGAACGCTTTGCTGCCAAGGTGATTGGGGATGGGAAATCTTCTATCAGGCAACTGATCGAGAGGCGTAACCAGCACAGAATGCAGGAAACGCTGTTGACCCTCTCGCCGCTTGAGTTTGATGAAGAATGCAGACAGGCTCTGGAAGAGCAGGGATTGTCAATGGATAGTATTCCCCATCCTGCCCAGATTATTCCGTTAGGTTATACCGTTAATGCTGCCCATGGCGGCGATTTGTATTCTCATGGCAGGAGCATCCATCCTCATAATGCGGATTACTTGCGTCGTGCTGCTCGCCTGGCAGGATTGGAGCTTGTTGGCTTTGATGTGCTTTGTGAGGATATCAGGCAATCGTTTAATAAGACGAAATGGCTCATCATTGAAGCCAACTTTGGACCAGACATCACCCTTCATGAGGCGGCTAATCAGGGTGAAAAAGTAGAGGTCAGCAAAATTATTCTGCGGACTCTTATCAGACGGCATCCTTTTTCGTATTTTTACCATCGACTGAAGGCACTTCTTAATATTTCACTAATTTAACTTTGCTAAAGTGATTAACAAATAGTCACCTATTAAACTGTTCTATAATGCCATAAAGAACGAAATGAATTTTCCAGGGTCTGTGACCCTAGATAGATTAAGTATTCTAAGGGTCTTGAAATGATTGATGCAGCGACTATAAATGAATGGAAAAGACGAATTGGTAATTATGAGCTGGATACCGATACAGAATTAAAAAAGCAATTGGGCATCGCTGCTGACGCTGCCTTGGATATTAATGCTTATCTTCCAACCAAAGCAGCAAGAGATGCACTTTACCAGAATACTCATGATGTAGAATCTAAAGATGCGAGAGAAGATTTTATCGCTTTTTTGGGCGATAAGTTTCAAAATCTCACCTGGGATGCTTCCAGGCAGAATAAAACCATTAAACTGGCTGAATTTTTGGGTGAGGATGGACTCGCCAAGTACCAGGCTGCTGCGGAAGAAGAAAATGGGAGTAAGGCATTTCGGGAAGCGGTATTTTTCCGAGCCTCAAAGCGTTTTAATGGCAATAAATGGGCTAAGAAATTGGTTTTATGGGTTGGGGGGCCTTCAAGCTCAGGAAAAACCTATGGTGCCAAGGGGGTTATTGAAAAACTGGATAGCGAGATCCTGGAAAAGACTCAGGAAGTAGGTGGTAACACCGTTGTCTCAGTCGATGGCAGTTTTGAGCGGGAAACATCGCAGATGCGGCAAATGGTGCTGCAGTTTGCCTTAGCAGCCGGCTATAAAGGCATTAAGGATTTACATAAACATAGTAAGGCTTTAGAAGCAAAACAATATGTACGAAATGCTGCTTTAAAAGAAAAGGATCTTCACCTGGTCATTCCTGATACCTTTGTTGAGCTGCTTATCCCTGAGCTTGTCAAAGACTCAAGGGTTATAAAGGATGAATTTCGCGATTATGAGAAGAAGAAGTATTTTCAAGTATTCAGTGAGGTAAAAGCAGAAAAGGGATACCTTGAGCGTTTCAGAACTTCAGTGAAAAATATGGGTTTCTCCAGAGCCTGGCGCTACAAGAAATTTGGTGAAGGTAATATTGAAACTGATATCAGGATGAATAACCGCGACCTGGGGTGCGAATCAAAAATATACCAGCCCAAGTACTTTGGCTACGGATTGAAGGGAACCAAACTATTCAAGAAATTTTATAAGTCATTCAGCCGCGAAAAGCTTACTCTATCCGTAATAAATGATCTGATCTATCTGAAAAAAGAGCAGGGTGGCTGGATAGAGTGCAGTGATAAGGATAACCTGGAAGGGAAGGAACAAGGAAGCGATTTCCTTCGCATGACAGCCAGAGCCTATAACTATTGGAAAGAACACGAAACGAACCTGCCCTTGGATGAATGGTATGATAGCGTTGGCCGGCACACAAAGGCGTTAACGGGTCAGGTGATTACGACTAAAAAGAATGAGAAATACTTTAGCCATTCTTCCCACTTCAATTTTATTAAATTAACTCGCCTGACTGGGTTTTTTGCAAACCCTGCTAATAAGGATAAGGAAAGAAAATTACAGCTGCAGGCGGCTGTAGGAGAAGAACGGATCGCAGTGTTAGAAGCAGAAATTGCTAATTGTACAGAACCTAGGACAAAAGAATTTTTGCAAAAAAGATTATCACTTTGTAAGCACTTGCAGGATTCGCTAAAGGCAACGATTGAAGAATCGAAAGATACCAGAGAGGAGACTGTACGGTATGTCCGTGAGAACCATCCTCAGTTTCTTCCTTATGTTGACGGTTATGTGGATATTCCCCTGGAGGAAAAAAATAACCTGAAAAATTATAGTAAGCCTGCCGCTCATAAGTCGGTACATATTTCAACGGATGTTACTCAGGATAGCCAGTTTTTAGCACCAATCATTCCTTCCGGCCATTGTCGGGTTCATTATGTCGATGATGTGCCTTCAAAGCGAGGGACAGACACCGAGGTGATGTTCGTACAGGAAAAAATTCCTCATACAGACTCTGGCTTTAAGCTTACTGCCATAGACGGTTCGATTGATGAAAATAACCCATTTTCCATGTTGAGTTATTCGCTGGCAATAGCAAGTACTCTTCTTGCTGGTGCAGATAAGGCGCCGTCTCCTGATAAGCCCGCGATAGTCACTGCCAAGAATGCACAATGGGCGAAGTACTTATGGACAGCCCTGGTTATTTTGGGTGAGCGAGTTCCTGAGATGAAATTTAATATCGAGGCAGTTCATGTCATCTCACCATTTAGTGTTGATGTGCAAAAGGAAATAGCCAAGCCGGGAAAATCAGTTAAATATAGCAAAACCTCACTCCATGAAACAGTTTTTAAGGAGTATAAGCACTTTGTTGATATGAAAGCAAAGGAACTGGGTGAGGTTCTTAGGCTAAAAGCCGATCCTGCGGCACAAGCCAGGCTTTTAGGTAAGGAATTATCAGAAGTAAATCGGGTATTAACGAGCTAACTCTGTTTTAGCCAGAGAAAACCTTTGCTATTGAGCGAGTCAAGCGGGTCAGGTTTGCATTCATACTCATAACCAGGGCTTCGATAGTTACTTTGGGAACCTGGCTATGATAATAAACCTTTCCCCGTTTAATCAGGGCTTCCTTGTAGTAGATGAGGTATTCTGCGCGCAGTTTGCTGCTGCCGCAAATGTCCATTTCAAACTGTGAAATGTCAATTTGCAAATGATAATTGGGCTTAAATTTACTATCCCAGGGAGAGCTTTCTACGATTGATCCGGGTAATAATGTGGAAAGATCAGTTTCAACGACCCGCATGATATTCTTATCCACCGCTTCAGCCCATTGGTGGTATTCTTCAGGCTCCAGGCGATGCGATGTCGTGTGGAGCATCAATTGAGGCTTCTCAATATAAGCGGGAATATTAACGCTATCTATTCCTATCCTTAAGTTCTTATATTCGCTGACAGAATGTTTCTGTGGCGGGATAGGGGCTAATACATACATCTGCGTGTCTTTGCTTCGGCTGCAGGCAAGGAGTGTGAAGCTGATTAATAAAATGATATGCCATCTGGATATGTTCACTTTTTGCCTCGCAATAATGATTCAGGATATCGGGAGAGATAATCCGTTAAATTTTGAACCGAGTAGGCTGCATTAGCGATTTGTTTTAAGCTCTGATTCAGATAGGCTGCCACTGTGGGAACATTTTGATTCAAGCGGTTGGCCAGCTGTTCGAGGCTATCAGCCATAATCTTCGCAGAGTTAATGGTATTCTGCACGTCTTTGGAGCTAACCAGTCGGCTGATGTCTTCAAACGTTTTCCTGGCAGCCCTTAGCGCATCCTCCATGCTGGTATATTCTTCAATAGCCGTCGTTGTAGGAAAGATAGGGTAGTTATGGTAGTAAGTTTGCTTGAATTTTCGCGGTGAAGGGGAGGGGATTAATTCAATTTCAGCAACACCGGTTAATAAATTGGGTTTAGTTATATTCGCGACGTAGCCTCTGCTAATTAGAAGATGGATGGGATCTTGATGAAAGCCAAATGTCTTTTCTACAAAAAATTGTACATAAACCGGGATTCTAACCTGTGTTCTTGCTTTATTTTCTGTAACTTCTATCCGTTTGATTTCACCTATTTTAACCCCTCGATAGGTTACTGAGGAGGAAGGGACTAAACCTTTGAGCGAGCCTCTAAAAAACATGACAAAGGTCTGAACCTGCGCGCGTTTATATTCCTCATAATAGAAGGCTGCACCAATAAGCAGCAGGCATAGTGCCCCTACAACAAAAATACCTACCAGCGTATATAAACGTTCCTGACGCATTTCTGTCCTTAGATCATAAATTTGATATAAACACTGACTGCAATAAGCCAGATTGAGCCTCGGGTCATAATTCGCGAGACAGCTTTCCTTAATGTGATGTGGTGAACAGCCGCTTCATAATAATAATAGCCTGCAACCAAGCTTACCACAGTACATAACAACAAGGTCTTAAGAGCAGAATAAATTAAATCATAAATGGTTTCTATACTTGCGATATGGATAAGGAATTCATAGGTTGTTAAATGGAGTGTAAATCGGAAAGATAAGTAAAAACTAACGAAAATTATGGTTATGGTGTAAATGTATAGAAGCAATGAAGTAATACTCATCCCGATTATAATCGGTAATATGTGGTCTACTATCACTTCTTCAGGCGTTCGCCGCAGTTCCTTAATCCGGGTGGTAATCAAGTGCAATGCCACTTGTACGCATAATAAAAAACCTAACAGCAAAGGAAGTATGTCATGGGTCACAATATTTTGTGCTACGGGTAAAACTTGATGATGCAAATGAAAACCACTTAGGATTAGGTAGATCGTCTGCGCCAATGACAATCCGAGGAGCAGGCAAATAAAGAGCAGAGGGATTACCAGCTTGACACCTGCATGGAATAATATATCTATCATGCTTGACCACGAAACAGACAACCGACGAAACAGAATCTCTTGCAGACTATGAGATAAATGGCCAACAAAACGGAAAATTAAGGTTATCGAATAAACCCATTTGAGGGCTTGAAAGCCGATTCGCCGAAAAACATACATGTTAGTCCTTAGGAGTACGGCAGGCTCTCCTCTAAAGTATCGCTGACTTCCTTGCTCCTGAAGTCTCCGGGCTGTTATTGAACCCGGTCGATTTATGTTATATGGGGTTAAGATAATTCGCTTCAGGAAAAGAATAACATGTCGGATGGCTATTGTTAATCGGGTTGAAAGGCAGAATCGAGTGTTATTGCCGTTTTACCAACGTCATTTGAGTTTCGGAAAAATGGACGCTCAGCTGCCGGAACAGTCTTTTTATGGCGAAAGTCTTTTTTATTACTGGTTTGACAGAGAGTCTGACTTGTTACAGGGCTTTCGGATGGTTCATTACTGACTGTCACCTCGCAAGGAGATGAGTAGCTTGTTTCCAGAGTTGCCAATTCATTTTGTAGCCGCTCTCTGATTCTTGATGCATTGTATTTTAATAACCTGGATTTTACGCCATAAACTATCCCGATTGCCGCAATAGCGGCAATTGCCAGGAAAATTCCACCCGGGGCAAAACACCAGGTAGCCATAATACCTACTAATAAAATGGAAGCGGCTAAGTTTATTAACAAGGCATTCCTGTGTTGCTTTAGCCCATATACATTTCGTGCATGATTTTGATGGACAATCAAAGGCTCTGATTCATTAAGAAGAGGGGGATAAAAATATCGGTAAGCCAGTTGCGCCAGGGAAAATATTTCTTTAACGACATCGACAGTTGAGGCTATTATGAATAAAGCACCTACTAAAGGGGTCATCGGTAGTGCGGCACTTATCCATAGGCCGTAAGCGGTAACATTAAGCGCTGTATTTGCCAGGAGGAAGGAATTGTCACGCAGCCTGTTAAATAAAGTCCGTTTTTTATCGAATTGATTATCTTGAAAATAGTAGATGGCACTTCCAACCGTATAAATCAAACCCAGGATGGGTAAGCCGGTTACCGACATCAGGAAACCTTCAAGTAAAGCCAGAATAGTAGAAAAGGCAGGTAAGGTTAGCAGGAAAGAAACGACAGTTATTGCCAGGGTGCCGCCCAAGATAAAGTTAAATTTATCGGCAGCTGCCTTTTCCTCAATTAATTCGAGGATGTAGTCAATTTGTGAATGGCCTTGACTTTTCAGTGTCTGCAAACAGTCATAGATTGTAAGGTCATGGTAATTAGTCCATGTTTTTTCAGGGATATTCAGATTTTTTAACAGGACATTAATCTTAGCGATAATTCGGGGATTAGAATTTATTTTTGTTGAATGATAGTTTCGTTTAAGCTCGTCTTTCTTATTATCATAATAACTCATATGGTTGTTTAGAGATTGAGATCTGGCTCCTCTCAGATATGCCGCAAATTGCTCAAGGTCAGTAATTACCACGATATGATAAATAGTCAGGTTTATTTCAGGGTATTGTAATTGACCAAGCTTAATAGTTTATTAAGCGGATTGCTGATTTTATGTGAAATTCGGTCATAAAAAATATGCCGGCCTTATTTATTGATTAATATGTTTTCATTTTAAGCGAATAATAATCAAAAAAGAGTTGGCTGCATTGGGTGAGTTAGCTTAGGTTCCTCCTGCAGTTCATTAAGTTTGACATTAACTTTTTGATTTAGCATGATTAGTTTCTCCATTAAGGAGAGTACCCAAGAATACTATGTTTAAGGATAAAGACATGACTGGTTTTAAGCAGACGGTGATTGCAACTTTACTATTAGGAAGTGGATGTGGTTTTGCTGGAACGATGGGGCCTGTGTGTGCTCCGGGTAATGTGACGGTACCTTGTGAATCAACAGCCTGGGATTTCGGCATTCAGGCTCTTTATTTAAAATCGCTATATAATAACAATGATCTTAGCGCTTATAATATCGGCAGTGCCAGCGGCACCAGAATTTTTGATGCATTAAATTACGATTTTGAATGGGGTTTCCGAGTTGAAGGCTCTTACCATTTTGGCACTGGCAGTGACTTGAATCTCAATTGGACCCATTGGCGCGACGACAATAGCCTTAGATTGGCTCCGCCAGCAGCACGGGCTGCTGTTGATTTAACTGCATCATTATTGACCAGACTTTATGCTGATGCCAAATTGGATGCTGTAAATCTGGAATGGGGGCAGCATGTGGATTTTGGCGAGCATAAAAATATCCGTTTTCATGCAGGACTTCAATATGCGGCACTTGGCACTCATCTGACATTAGAGCGGACAACATCAGGAGCAACAGGGTTCCTGGCAGACAGTAATGGTACAGTTGCTATTACTGACAAATTTGAGCAAAATGCCTTAGGCCCCCGGGTTGGCGCAGATTTGTCTTATGACTTTAATAGCGGTTTCTCCCTGTATGGCAATGTTGCAGCAGCACTCCTGGTAGGACAGAACCGCTATTCCAATAATGCTCCTGTCAATGCATTAAACAGGCCGGTACATTCCTCCTACACTAGCCTTGTACCTGAGTTGGAAGCGAAACTGGGTGGTAAATATACCTGGGGTATGGGACAGGGCAATCTGACTGTGGATGCCGGTTATATGGTGGTTAACTACTTTAATGCTTTTCACCAAAGTGATCTGCTTCTTGATACAATTCAAAGAATCCGGAATGACATTGATTTCGGTCTGCATGGCCCTTATGCAGGCGTTAAGTGGGTTGGCAATATCTAAACGCCGGTTTATCCAGGCTGTGGTAGTCAACATTGTTTAAAAAGAAGGTTTTTCTGATATCAGGAAAACCTTCTTTAATTTCTTGATGTCGCTGTTATTCACCAAATTGGGCCTTTATTTTTTTGCGATATCAGTCTCTCTGATAATGTTGGCAATAATTTCGGCTGATAAAGGCTTGCTAAAGAAAAAACCCTGAAGTTCATCACAATGACGGCTCTTTAAAAATTTGATTTGTTTTTTATTCTCAACGCCTTCAGCCAGAACTTTGAAATTAAAGCTGCGGCCCATCGCAATAATCGCTTCAATGATAATTTCATCTGTGTGTGAATGAGATATGTTTCTTATGAATGATTCATCTATTTTCAAACGGTCAACCTGTATTGTTTTGAGGTAATTTAAGCTGGAGTTACCCGTGCCAAAATCGTCAAGGGCTATTTTGATACCAATTTGTTTAAGACGACGAATCATCTTCTGCACTTCTGTATTAGTAATGATTACGTTTTCCGTAATTTCAAGCTCAAGGTAGTCAGGAGAGACTTCATACTCTTGCAGAATATTTTTTACAGTTTCTGCAAAATTGGCTTGTTTTAATTGTTTTGTGGCGACGTTGACCGCAATCTTGACATAAGGCAAACCATTTTTATGCCAGGTTACAATTTGATTACAAGCTTCCCGGATAACCCATTCACCAATAGGAACGATAAGGCCTGACTCTTCAGCGGCAGGAATAAAGTCCAAGGGTAAAATCATTCCTTTTTTAGGGTGTTGCCAGCGGATCAAGGCCTCCACCCCCAGTAAACTGTGTGTCTCTAAATCAAATTGTGGCTGATACAGCAAGAAAAAATCATTGTTTGCAAGCGCTCGTCTTAGTTCTGACTCCTGTTTTAATTGCTTGTTAGTCTTTTGATTTAATCGTGGTGTGTATAATTTAAATTGATTTCTTCCCTGTTCTTTAGCCTGGTACATTGCTAAATCTGCATTTTTTAATAATGTAGTAATAGTCCTTCCATTAGAAGGATAAATACTAATACCGACACTGGTTGTTAAGATAAATTCCTGATGTGCAAGTGTGATGGGTTCATTGAAAGAATTAAGGATTTTTTGTGCAACGGTAACTATATGATCTATCTTTTTAAGTCCAGGGATTACCATTACAAACTCATCACCTCCAATCCTTGCCAGTGTATCTTCCGTGCGTAATAAAGCAGAAAGGCGCCTGGCTACTTCACATAATACGGTATCCCCCACCTCATGGCCCAAGCTATCATTGACCAGCTTAAAACGATCCACATCAAGAAATAAAATGGCAAAATGATTTTTTCGGTAGGTTGCTGAGTCAATGGCATGCTGTATGCGCTCATTTAGTAGTACTCGATTGGGTAAACCAGTCAAGGAGTCATGGGTTGCCTGATGTTCAAGTTGCTGTTCAAGAACAGCACGCTCGGTAATGTCACGAAAGCTCCAGACCCTGCCCACGGTTACCGTATTGATACGATGAGGCTGGGAATAACATTCAATAATTGTCTCCTTCTTGAATTTAATAACATCCAGACTGCTCTCATCGATATTTTTATGGAGGTAGTTAATTTGATTTAAAAAATCCTGAGAGTTCTGAATCTTGTCTATCATGTATTCCAGTAATAGATTTTCGTTTTTTAATTCCAGCATTGGGGGAGGGATTCCCCACATTCTGGTGAATTGCTTATTGTAATCTACTATTTTTCGTTTTAAGTCGACAACCAGGATGCCATCAGTCGATGATTCAATAGTCGCCCTTAGTAAGGAAAGCGACTGATTTAAAGATTCGGTTCTTTCTGCAACGATTCTTTTTAGTGATTCAGTATGGCTTTTTGCTTCCCTGGCTAGTAGCCACTTCCTGGTTAAGGCACATGCAAGCTGCCTGACAGCCACCTTATCGAAGGGTTTTTTTAAGACTAAAAGATTATCGCTCATCCCCAGTTTTCGTATGGTTTCCTCCCAGGTGTAGTCAGAGTAGGCTGTACAAATAACCACTTGAATATCCTTATCAATTTTCCATATATGCTGAATTGTCTCAAGGCCGTCCCATCCTGGTGGCATGCGGATATCGACAAAGGCAAGTGCGTAAGGACTTCCCTGCTTTAAGCCTTTTTTAATTTTTTCTACCCCTTCGCGTCCTTGTGATGCAGTATCTATTGTAAATTTAGGTAATAAAATTTCCTCATGAGGGGAGATATCATTTTCCTCGCCAAACAATTGTTCATCTAATTTGTCAAATTCTTGTGAGGTACGCGTCGTCGTCAGTACTTTAATGAAATCCTGAAAAATGGATGGATTATCGTCAATGACGATAATACGCAGTTCTATTTCATTCATTGAATACCCCTTTGCTTTTTTGAGCAGACTTTGCCGGTAGCGTCAGGATAAAAACGGAGCCAAGTCCAATTCCGAGGCTTTGGGCTTCGAGAGCCCCCCCCATTTCTTTAGCGGACAAGGCGCTGCTATGTAAACCAAATCCATGTCCTTGAGGTTTAGTAGTAAAGCCGAAAGAAAAAATACGTTCCAGATTCTCTGGAAGAATACCAACGCCATTGTCCTTAACTAAGATGTTAATTTTATTTTTTTTTGCTTTCACAACAATTTCTATTTTTTTACTTTTATTTTTTGCATTTTTTAATACCGCTTCTTTAGCGTTTTTAATTAAATTAACAAGAATTTGCAGCAGTTTTGATTTATCTGTAAAAACGAAATGTGGCTCTATGCAATGTTTATGTATTTCAATAAGCTTATCTTCAAAGGTGTTTGTTGACATTTGCAACGCGGTTTCCATTAATTCCGGGATAAAAACTCGCTCATGGATGCCCGACATCCCACTAAACGTATTTTGAATGGAGACGATATCTTTTATGTGTTGCAGATCCCTATCAAGACTTACTATTTCTTTTTTATTTTCCTGATGTTCGTTAGCAATTAAATCGCTTAAATGAATAAGATACTCAGGAATTAGCTTCCCTTTTTCATCTTCAGTTAAATAACGGTTTATTTCACCCAAATTCTCCTTAATCATTTCAATAATTCTGCAAAATTTTTGATAATAAGGCTTTTCAAAGCTTTCTTTAATCAAATTGATAGAGATATTCGAGCTATTTAAAATATTACCGATATTATGCAAAATTGAGGTTGCTATCTCTGACATGCCTGCCTGATGTGCTGTAATTAATAATTTTTTACTTAATTCCTTTATTTTCCCCTCATTTTTTTTATCCTGATCAATGTCTATTAAAACTCCTGATAATGCCTTTTCCTCTTTTTCATAGCGGGCAACAATTCGATACCATTTGTACTGGCCTTTACAATTTTTTAATCTTAATTCATACACATAGCTGATATGTTCTTGCAGTGCTTTATTAATGTGGTTTTCCATATCGATACGTTCTTTAGGGTGAACCAATTGTAGAAACGCATCGAAGGTATGTGCAGCATCATGACTTAATTCAACCAGCTCATAGAATTCTTTTGACCAAATAATCCGTTCTGTTTTATCGTCATACTGCCAATAGCAAAGCTGCGCAATATGTTGAGCCCGTTCAAGTTTCTCATTTAACATCATCATTTCCCGTGATGAAATAGCCATTGAGCGATCAAGAAAATAGCGTTCCTGGTCTGCTTCTTGATAAGTTTTGTTAATGCGTAAAATGAATTCCTGCCACTTTTCTATATCCGCAGGTAATTTATCTATTGTGATATTGGCTCGATTAAGTTGTCGTTTGAGTAACTTGTGAATTTCCATGGTTTATGATTCGGCATAGGTTGTTAATGTCATGGTTTGGTTATGTAACTGGCAATCACCAAAGCTGTAAGGGCATAATTCGCCATAAGAATAAAACCCAACTTGCGTGGAATTGGCAGGCAATGCTTCCAGAGTGGACTCTGTCTCTTCTTCGGTGCGCTCTCCTAGAGCAGCATATGATTTAAATTTACGCAGCCAATTTTGTAGCAATATGTAAATTTGTTACCATAGCAGTTCTATTTAAATCAAACTCATTCAGTCTTAATCCGAAATACCTGGCTCTTGGACCTTTTCGATTACAAATAGATGCAAGAGCATGTTCAACTTTAACACGTTCTCGGGCTTCATTTCGTCCTTCTGGTGTTTCAACAAAATATTTTAATGTTTGAAGCATGGCTTCTTGATCATGTATGGCTATAGTTCTACCAGTTTTTGAGTCACTGCAACTGTTTTTTATTGGACAAATACCACAAACTTTAACAGAAAATTTTGCTCTGAAGCTACCGGGGTTACCGGTAATTTTTTGTACTTTCCCGGCAGGACAGGTCACAACAGAGTTATGTAAATCTATGCTAAAATCTTTTTTACCATATTTTCCGTGTGCTGCAGGGTTCCATGGTTTGGCTACAATTCTCTTACCTTGTGCATATAATTCAGCAGTCCAATCTGAAGCGAGATATCCGCGGTCAATGCTTTTCGACTCAACCGTTCCGTATTTCTCTACCTTTGGTTTTAGCCATCGAGTTGCTTCATGCTCAGGTTCATTAGCCGGGCGAACAGTGGTGGCTAATATCAATTTATGATCAAGGTCGATAGCGATGTGTTGCTTAAAACCATTAATGGCGAGCTTGATTTGCGCCCATGCCGCATGGAGTCGTCCGTAATAGAAATACGTCTATCGGCTGAAACGCCATCTACAATTTTAGAGCCGCCACCATTCGGATCTGGTTCAATGTTCTGAGTTAATACTGTTTCTAACAAGGATAATGCCTCTTTTAAATATTGATTCTCTGTTACAAATGCAGGTTGCTTTTTTAACCATTTCCGTATGGCCGCAACATCTTCAAGTAATATATTAATGGCTTTGTTTTTCTCTTGAGCATCTGACCAATCAATATCTAACGCGGCCTTTATACTGTTTTTACCAATGATACGAGCACCAGACTCCATTATAATTTCAGATTCAGTGATGCGTTTTATTTGTGCCGCACAATCAACTAACAACTCTAAGGCATGCCCTATTAAATTAAATGTATCTTCAACACGCCCAGCGCCTTCCAATGGGGCTGAATCTAAAGCAATTCTCAGCTGCTTATGACAAAAACCTCCAATCTCTTTCGCAACTTTGACTGTACATTCAAGCAACATCACGTCTAAATTATGCTTGACTAAACGATGTCTGAAATCACAAAGAGTTCCTTGTGAAAATATTGATTCCTCAGTTCCAAGACAACCAAGTACCATTTGCCATCGTTGATCAAAGACAGTTTCAAGCACAGCAGAGTGATCAGATAGTTGTTCATAGGCCTGTAAAATTGAAACCATTGCGAGTAATGAAGGACAAACAACAGGTTTTCCTCGTGGATAGTCACTGTACATAGATAATAATTTTTTATGAACTTCTTCAGTAAATATTAAATGTCTATTTATACGTAAAAAAACAAATAATTTACCATTCTTTTTTAATTTAGTACAAATTCGCTCTTCTTGTTTTGACAATGTAGTATTCTTATTCCAATGGCTTTGAGATGACACACATAACCCTTATAGTAGATAATGTATGCATTTGATCATAATTTTAAACAAATGTCGATCTGTTTAAATTTTAATCGATCGCTGCTCTAGAAGTAAACGCCTGCCTACGCAACTAATACTGATTGCAAGGATGGGGCCGTTGGTATTTTTTGCCATTTCCCACATTCGCTTGCCAGCAAGTTCACCTGCTTCACTGGCGCTGGTTATAAGCCGATCAAAATTTGCTCTCATTAATTGGGCATGATAGCCAGTAGGCATGTCTCCGGCAAAAATGAGCGCCTGCTTTTCTTCATCTACCCCTAATATGGTACGAACCAAAGGAATTTTTTCTTTAGAAGACATATCCTGGATGGCTAGAGGGTAAAGTAATCCTGAGGCCGGCAATTCAGAGGCTCTTTCCCCCAAGTATTCTTTATATAATGACAAAACGGGTCGATAATCCAGTTCATACAAAATATTTTGTTCAGAGCGGGTAATACGTCTTGCCGGGCCAAAGATATCCCATCCGCCTTTAGATGCGTGGCCAACATTAATCCGTTCGCCATAAAATCCTGCTGCTACAATGTAATTATTTAATATTTCACCATTAAAAAGCGTCCATGTTTTATTAAAATAACTATTATCGCCAGCCAGACCTCCGGTAATCAGGACTTGTTTGCCACTATTTCCGCTGTTTAAGCCTTTAACCAATTCCGAACCGTTAACATTTAATCCTTCAGACAGTACAAAAATACTTTTCAAATCATCCTGTTGAAGTTGGCTGGCAATTAGTTTTCCGGCAGCAAAAGAGTCTTCCATTTGGTCAACATGGGCTTTTACGATTTTAACAGGTGTATGTGAGAATTTGATAACTACAACGGAGAGGCTGCTGTCATAAATACGGGAACCAAATATTTCTCCTGCACTGGAGCAGCCTATCATGTTAGAGTTCTTGTAAAATTCAGATAATTGCCGAATTGGCTCCGAATCACGAAAGAAATCGGGTGCTGCAAATACAAGAACCAGGGTGTGTTCTGAATCAAGTGCTGGAAAATGAGTCACATTCCATCCTGCTCCCTGTAGGTATTGAAAGGATTTGAGATCCATTGATAAATCCGATTGATAAACTCTACTATTAATATTAGACTTAATTTGATCAGGATGTTGCATTTTTGACTTAAATTACCATTCGTTCCGTCCTTTCTCATGGCTTAATTCAATACCATTTATCTATTCCTTGGATAATTCGATCTATTTTTGCTTGCTTTTTTAATCCATTTATGATTATTAATAGGCATATAAGGGAATATATGGACAAGAAGGAGCTGCCATGATTCAAAAGGAAGAGCAATTTGCCTTGAATAATGCATCCATTGAGAGCTCACTCGCCTTATCGGAGCAACACCCTGAACTCACTCAGATTGTGTTTAGCCAGGAGCAGCTTGGGCAGTTAAAGCATAGTCTGGGTATTATTATCGATACGATGGAGCAGAATGAAAGTTTATTCTCACGTGTAGCCAATTTCTGGGGTGAGTTGCCGTTATGGCAAAAAATTCTTGGCGGCATTATCCTGACAGTACCTACCCTGGCGGTAGGTCTTATAGCGCATATAACCATCTTGCTGGCCATAAGCGGGGCGACGGTGGCTGCTTATGCCGCAAGTGGTATTGTTCTTGATGATCACCATTCTTGTAATAAAAATATGACTGACAGGCTAAAGCAAGGAATTTATAGCCTTGCTGATATCCTGGAAATCACCATTACAGCGCTGGATAAAATTCGCAAAAACCTGGCAGAGGAAATTGAAAAATTTCGTAATGAGAATCAAAGACTTATAAATTCATTAGATGCATTGGAAAACCAGGTTGATGCACTGACTAATCAGGTGGAGGTTCTTGCTGCCACAGAAGCATTACTAAGGTCTTCCAGGAATGAGCTTGAGACAACTGCTGTCAAATTGAAAAAAACGGTCGCGGACAATGAAAAGTTGCTGAAGGCTAATCAGGATGAATTAGCTGAAGTTAAAAAAGATTATGAGAGAAGCAAGGTTCAATTAACCGAAAAGGTAAGTGAGCTGGCAGAGGTGCGGGTTTCTATGGGATTAGAAATTGAAAAAGCGAAAAGGGTAGCGGCAACCTTACAGGGAACGGTGCAGACGTTATCAGGAACGGTCATTGAAGATGCCTGTCAACGCAGTAGCTTCCAGGAAAGACTAACTAAATTCCTTAGTGATAAAGAGGCGAGCTTTGACAGCATTGCCAATCGTATTTGCGAAGCGGAGCGTGAACTTGCGATAGTGAAGGAAGAATTAAAGCAAAGCAATAAGCGTTATGAGAGTTTGTTAGAAAGACAGGAAAAACAGGTTGACAGATTAGAGCAATTGGATAGGAGAGCTGACCTTAAGACACCAATAAGTCAGCTGGGGTTCTATACTAAAGGTAAGATTTCTGCCGATTTGTCCCTTTTTCCAAGAGCGCCAATCGCTGGTGCGGGCTGATAGATTAAAGTGCACTTACGGGCTTATTCCCCAATCAATGTCAGATTGTTGAATATAAACAAGCCCGGGATTGATTGGGTAGTTAAACGACACTAAATTTCACCGCTAAACAGTTTGCAGGGGTGCAACTCTCATATAAGAAAAGCACTGCTATTGGAGCAGGTTAACGGCGATAAATCATCTTTTCATAATAATTTTGGTTAAATTTGTCATCTGCGCGTAGGCGGAGATCTGTTTTTGTTATGGTGTTGTGCTTACACTCAACATGGATCTCCACAACTGCTAAATTTGTCCATACGAGAGTTGCCCCGTCTGCAGTCTGAAAATTGCATAATTTAAACAAAATGTTATAATATTGATCTTATGGTTTGATTTGCATATGTTTGATAAATGAGGAAACAAATTGCGGACAGTTTTAATCCTATTGTCAGTGAAATTATACTTATTCTTAACCAGATAAGTCATCAAATTAAAGATGACAACAAAGCGGTTATGATAATGATTGATGGTCCTGCCGGAGTCGGAAAATCGACCTTTTCCAGTTATTTATACGAGCAATTAAAAAATCATGCCCCGGGAGGGTTAAGCACGACGTTTCTTCCTCAGGATTTATTTGGATTGTCTCGTACTTCCAGAACACAACTTGATGTACACCCCTGTTCTGATGCTGCTCGTGATGCTGAATTATTTGACAAACTAGCTGATTTAATTGATAGAAAAACCATTGTTGTGCCGAAATATGACAGTTTAACAGGTGCTCGTGAAAAAAATGTAGATACCATACAGCCGGCTGATCTTATTGTCTATGAAGGCGTTTCATCTTTAGGGTTCTTTTATCCCTATATGAAATATCAGGATCAAGCTGTGATTCGTATATTTGTTCAACCAGAATCTGATGAAGCGCTTAAAAAGTCACGCAAATACAGAGATATGACGGAAAGAGGAGGTATGTCAGAAGAGGTATTTGAAAAAAACTGGGAGAATTCTACCGCCCATAACTGGATATATACTTACAGAGGGCGCAACCAGGCTAATCTGATAGTAACAAGAGAAGCTCAAACGTCAGGTAAAACGGTTCGATTTCACCTAAGTCAGGTGCGACCCGTTGAGTATAAGGGGCGTGCCTTATCATTAAGTTCTTCGGTTGAGGATGCCTCTTCAAAACGTCAATTCTGGCAAAAGGAGAGAGCTGAAAAACTGCAGCAATCACCCCAAAAAGAAGTTTATCAATCAGCACGCAAGCCTGTGCATTCCAGAAAAATACCCGGTAAAGAAACGAGTTTGCAAAACGTCCATGCCAGCGTCTATCAAAAATTTGGTTTAGGAGCGGTTGTTAATATGATTGGCAACATGAAAAAACCAATCAAACGAGATAATCCAACCTATAAACCGGTTATCACAGAAGGCAAATCCAGTTTTATTAAACTGGTTCTTGATAAAAGTAGACCGAAAAATACATTTAATCCGGTTCCCCGATTTGCTTTTCCAGGGAATGGGGTAGAGTGTGACGAAAGCGTGATATTAAATATCATTGAGCCAGGAACGGATGAAAACCACAAGATGTTTGGCCTGAGTAATTTAGAACTTGTTCTGGTTTCTGAAAAAGCAATATGCGAGTATCTGAGCGCCGAAAGTATATCGGAAATTGATAGAGTCATTGATTACCAACGCCAGCTCAAAAAATTTTATGATACGCGCTATTACTTTAAATTTGAGGCATGCGGGCAGCAGATAGCCGCATTACAACCTACATCGCCCTACTTTGAAAAGCAGGTATTATTTACTGATCTCAGGGGTAAGGTGCCCAGTTACCTGGAAGAGAAGAACCGATTATTGCAATCGTTACCTTCAGTGTCTACACAAAAACACCACCACCGGTTCTGGGAGTCTTCAGACGCGGATGAATTCCTTATGCGCCGAAGAGAGCTAACTATCGAAGAAGCGAAACAGGTGAGAAATAATATTATTGAGAAAGTAAAGGAAATTAAGGGTACTAGAAGTCAGACTAATGCACCGCTCATGTTAGAGCTGATTAAAACGTTAAGTCCAGGTGATATCTTGGGACAAAATTCTCCTTCGGCAATTACCGATAAACATGTTTTACATATTCAATGTTTCAAACAATGCTATTCAGGAGAGCTTCCTGTTTTCAAGTCGAAACGTCAGGAGGTTACAGTTGTTCCAAAGGGACAATGCTATAAGCTTGATTACCCGGCCCAGGCTTTTTTATTTGAATTCGATGAAGTTGACCAGGAGACGATAGAATTTATAAAAAATATTCAAGATAAATTTCTATCACAAAATTTACCTGATTCTGAAAAAAGTGATATTGCATTAATTGCCAGAAAAAATGATAAGGACAACGTTGAAATGGTTTTCATGCTGCGTAAAGATTTACATTATCATCCGAAGTTAGCAGCAAAGACAGCACAAGAAGTTTTAATTCCCGCTGACGAAGCCTCGGCTGCTGTTTTTAACAAACGCCCCGGGTTTTTAGAAATGGCAGGATGTTTCTTGCAAGAAAATGAAAGAGCATATGAAATACTAACGGATGATATGATTAAAGACATGTTAAGTGAATACTCAGCTGAGGAAAAATCAGCTCGACTGTTTAGAACTATTGTTGAAAACGCTGCAGGGTCGTTTTGCCAAAATAGAACAGTTCAAAGTCCTAAGTAAGGTCAAGGTCCAGTTGCATTAAATTGAACATCCTCAATCAGGAAGCACTACAATTTTTCCTCTTGCATGGTGACTTTCGCTGCGTTGATGCGCCAAAGCGATATCGCTTAAATGATACTCACTATCAATATAAGTGTATAGTTGCTGGTTATCAATTAACCGACTAATTTCATCCAGGTCTTCCTTGCTTTTATTCAGAAGGATAAACTTTGCTTTTTTAGCAGTAAATCTGCTAATGATACTTTGGATAATAAGAGAAGCATCAGGAATGGTGCTGATATAAATTCCCTTGCCAGTTAATTTGCTCTTCGCTTTTGAATAATGATGAGCAGCTACACAATCGAAAATGACATCATACTGTTGCTCAGCAGAAAAGGGTGATGTTTTCTTATAATCAATGACCTCATCTGCCCCCAGCTTCTTTACAAACTCGATGTTTTCGGTGCTGCAAACGGCGGTTACCGAGGCGCCTAAAATTTTGGCAATTTGTACGGCAAACATACCTACACCGCCTGATGCCCCAATAATAAGCACTTTGTCATTGGCTTGAACTCTTCCTTTGTCCCGCAAGGCTTGCAGGGCTGTCATTGCAGTCAGAGGCACGGTTGCAGCCTGTTTAAAATCCATGGTTTTTGGCATGAAAGAAACCGTGTTTTCATCTAATGCAATATACTGAGCGTAAGCCTGCCCCTCTTTTTTTACTGAACAGCTATAGACAGTATCGCCGATGTTAAATAACCTGGCTTCTTTTCCAACGGCTTCAACTGTGCCAGCCAGGTCGAATCCCAGGATTGCCGGAAAGCGAATGGGATACACATATTTTAATGAACCGGAGCGAATGCGCCAGTCAATGGGGTTTACACTGCAGGCCTGGATTTTTATCAACACTTCATTTGCACCGATTTCCGGTTTTGCTATTTCCTTGATAATAAACTGATTGGAATCCCCATAGTTTTCAATGATTGCTGCTTTCATAAAATTGGCCAGGTAGCTGAATGTAGGTTAGTTATACCCCAGATTCTGCAGTAAAGCTCGAATTAATTGTTAAAAATCAGCTGAGGTTGCTTCTGCTCCACCTCCTGTTCTGGCAGGGTGCGATTAAACCTGTGGTTGGTGTTAATTAATGGTAGGCTGGATAGAGCGTAAGCGAAATCCGAGGGCATGTGTTTATTATCAAGCTCCGATCTCTGATTTCGCCGACGCTCCATCCGGGCTATTAATTAACACCAACCGCAGTTCCATCACGCCGCCTCTTAAGTATTAATTTGACTTAACTATATTCTTGTAAATTAATCCGATATCATCGATTTATTCAACAATGACCCTTGTAGAGTCAATAAGTTAAGAAAAGTGATGATTGTTATCTTCGTTCATGGCTGGAGTGTTACACATACCAATACTTATGGAGAGCTTCCTCAATGGCTTGAAAGTCAGGGCAAAGATGGAAAGCTGGATATTCAAGTTGGTAATATCTACCTTGGACACTATATCAGCTTTGACGATACAGTAACAATCGACGATATAGCACGTGCATTTGACCATGCAGTGCGTGATGAAATTGCTGATAAGCTGCGAGATGGGGAGCGTTTTGCTTGTATAACTCACTCAGCCGGAGGTCCCGTCGTTCGTAAATGGATGGATTTATACTTTAAGAATAATCTTGCAAAATGCCTATTGAGTCATCTTATTATGCTGGCTCCTGCCAACCACGGTTCCGCACTTGCTCAACTTGGTAAATCGCGGCTAGGCCGGATGAAAAGTTTTTTTGAAGGTATTGAACCGGGGCAGCATGTACTTGATTGGCTTGAGCTCGGAAGTGAAATGAGCTGGGAACTTAATGAAAGTTGGCTTGATTACGATTGCACTGCTAATGGTATCTATTCCTTTGTCCTTACAGGCCAGAAAATTGATCGCCAACTTTATGATGCTATTAACTCCTACACCGGAGAAGCCGGATCGGATGGGGTAGTACGAGTAGCTTCTGCGAATATGAATTACAGTCTATTAAAGCTACATCAGCAAGGGAATAACGGTGAAAATCTTGTTGTCGCTCAAATGGCCCGGATAAAGCCAATGGTATTTGGGGTTCTGCCAGGGTGTTCTCATTCCGGTAAAAGAATGGGAATCATTCGCAGCGTTACTATGGCCAATGCCGCCACTCACCCCACGGCTATATGGGTCTTGCGATGCCTCCAGGTAACCAGTCGTGACTCCTATAATACATTGGCGAAAGAGTTGGATACGGTTACTAAAGAAACCCAGAAAAATGAGCACAAGGAACTTGGGAGCACACTTATTTATAAGCGTGAGTATATTACTAATCGCTACTCTATGATTATATTTCGACTGATTGATGACCGGGGCAATCATCTTGACGATTATGATCTTTATCTAACTGCTGGTCCCAAATTTAGCGAACACGCGCTTCCCACAGGTTTCTTCGGAGACCGCCAGCGAAACCAACATAATCGAGGAAAACTGACTTATTATCTTGATTATGACATCATGGAAGCTGGCATTAATACGCCAAAAATGCAAGGTAATATGGGGTTTCGTATCAGGGCACGTCCTGAAGCGAGTGACCAGGCCCTTGCTTATTACAGGTTACTTGATTTTCATTCTTCGCTTGCTGACATTAACAAAATTCTTCATCCAAATGAAACAGTAATGGTTGAAATCATGCTTCAGAGACGAGTAGACAGAACTGTCTCTCGTATCACCAACAACCTTACTCCGGCAAAAATCAGCTCGAAACCGAGTGGCCTGGTCATTTAAAGATGGCTGCGTTGCTGTAGATAATCAGTTAACGCTACTAAATTTTTTGCTTGCGCTGCCAAAGGCAACAGGACGTCTTTTGCCTGTTGAAAATGTGTCGTAATCAAATGAAACAGTGACTCCTTGTCATAGAGGCTGGCAAAGGTTCGTTTGTTATTCGCTGCATCGGATGCGCGTCCTTTACCAAGGGAGTCAGTTTTTGCATAGTAATCCAGGTAATCATCCTGCATCTGAAAAACCAGACCCAGATGAGTGGCATAGCTCTTTAAGGCCTGGGTAATTACAGGGGAACAATGACCGGCCGTCAGAACCATATCAAAGCAGGTCGAAATTAACTGTCCTGTTTTGAGGGAATGAATAGTACGCAGCTCTGATTCATTAATATTGGCGTTTGAAAGCTCGGAAAGGTCAAGGCTTTGGCCGCTCACCATGCCTGCTGGGCCACTTGCTTTCACCAGGTCATGGGTAATGGCAATTACCTGGTCTAAAGGTAAATATTGGGGGAGATACCTGAGTAAAAGATCAATAGCCAATGCCTGCATGCCATCACCTGCCAGAATGGCGGTTGCTTCACTGAATGCTTTATGACAACTGGGCTTGCCTCGTCGCAGGTCGTCATTATCCATGGCAGGTAAGTCATCATGAACCAGGGAATAACAATGAATTAATTCAATGGCTGCTGCAATAATATCCAGTACAGGCAGCTCGACGTTAATAATTTCTCCACCCAGATACACCAACACAGGCCGAAGACGTTTTCCCCCGGGAAACAGGGCATAGTTAATAGCATTTCTTATTTGTTCGGCAGGGATATCTGCTTCTGCCAACAACTCGTGAAGTGTCGATTCATGGCGGGTTTGATAATGGCTGATAGTCGAATTAATCATTTTGGTTTTCACCATGCTTTGAATTGATTGCAAGCATTTCAATTTTCTGTTCAGCCTGATTGAGCACTTCCTGGCATTTGCGAGCCAATGTAATCCCTTTTTCAAATTGCCTTAAAGAGTCCTCCAAGGTCAGCTCCCCTTTTTCCAGCTGCATAACAATGTCTTCAAGCTCTGCCATTGACTTTTCAAAATGAACAGGTTTAGTCATTAATTACACCTACCTTGAGTAAATTATGGAGTATACTGGCTGTAGTTTTAGTTTCAACTGATTTATTTTACTGTATCTGCCAGACATCGAGCCAATGCATGAAAGAAAAAGTCAAATTTATTTGTAGTCAATGTGCCGCTATATTTTCTCAATGGGCTGGCCAGTGTACGCAGTGTGGCGCCTGGAACTCAGTTAATGAGGAACGTACTGTATCTACGGGTCGTAATATACGTTTAGGCCATTATGCTAATCAACGTTCTGCTGTAACATTGGCGGAGGATGTTGTTCTGAATAATGAAGTCCGGATGGATTGCGGATTATCGGAGTTGAATCGAGTGCTGGGTGGCGGCCTGGTTGATGGTTCAGTGGTATTAATTGGAGGAGATCCGGGAATAGGGAAATCTACCTTGCTGCTACAGACGATTGCCAACCTGTCCCAGACGCAAAAAGTACTTTATGTGACGGGTGAGGAGTCTTTACAGCAGGTGGCCATGCGGGCTAAGCGGCTGCAATTACCGCTTGCCGGATTATGTTTGCTTGCTGAGACACAGGTGGAAACAATTATTGCCCATGCACAAAAAGAAACACCCCGGATAATGGTTATTGATTCAGTACAAACTATTTTTACCGAAACGCTAAGTTCTGCACCAGGGGGCATTGGACAGGTCAGGGAATCTGCAGCGCAATTAGTACGCTTTGCTAAAATGACTCAAACTGCAGTCTTTTTAGTCGGCCATGTAACCAAAGAGGGTGCTTTGGCAGGCCCGCGGGTACTTGAACATATGGTCGACAGTGTCTTGTATTTTGAAGGACAGAGTGATAGCCGTTTTCGAGTGATCCGTGCGATTAAAAATCGTTTTGGGGCAGTTAACGAATTGGGTATTTTTGCAATGACGGACAGGGGATTAAAGGAGGTGGCTAATCCGTCTGCCATCTTTTTATCGCGTCAACCAGAACCAACCCCGGGTAGTGCCGTGATGGTCACTTGGGAGGGATCCCGCCCGATGCTTGTGGAAGTACAGGCTTTAGTTGATGAGGCTCATGGCCAGCAGGCAAAACGTATCACTGCAGGACTTGAACATAACCGTTTGGCAATTTTACTCGCTGTCTTACATCGCCATGGAGGCATAGCTACCTTTGATCAGGATGTTTTTATTAATGTGGTTGGTGGAGTCAAAGTTACAGAAACTGCAAGTGATTTGGCATTATTGGCAGCTGTTGTTTCCAGCCTAAGAAATCAGGTTTTCAATCGAGAGACGATTATTTTTGGTGAAGTGGGATTGGCTGGTGAAATCAGACCGGTACAAAGTGGTCAGGAACGTTTGCGTGAAGCGGTAAAGCATGGGTTTAAACGGGCTATCATCCCCTTTGCCAATGCCCCTAAACATGGTTTTGCAATTGAGGTTGAACCAGTGAAACATTTACAGGAAGTGATGGATAAATTTTGATGTCTTAGCCAAGGTTACTTCTACTAAGAAAAAATTTTATAAATTATTCGCAAATTTTTAATTAATCAGCTAGGCTGAAGTAGTGCAACGCAACATATGGAGATAATAATGAATCAGGATTTTTTAAAACGCTGGTCTGTCATGATGACTGAAATGCAAAAACCATTTCAATCAATGATGGCGCTAAACTTAAGGACGTGGCAAAATTTGCAGCATGGCAGATCCCTGCAGCTATCTGACTTGCAGCAGCCCCAAAAACTTCTTGATAACCAGATTAAATTCGCGATGGAGCATAGTAATCAGATGCTTGATTATATGCGGCAGTCTTTCCAGATCATGGAAGCGGCAATTTCTTCAATGACTAAGGAAGCAAAAAACAGCCCTATCGCAAAATCAAGTACAGTCAAAACTGCAAAAACAGTAAAAAAAGCATCCTCTTCGCAAAAAAAGAGTACTGCCTCAGCCAGGAAAGCCGCATCATCAAGTAAAATGGCTTCTCCCTCTACCAAACCTGGTAAAGCGAAAGCATCACCTAAGAAGTCTTCGTCAGGCAAATCAGCAAGTAAAACAGCTGCTTCTTCAAAATCCGTTTCAAAAACGGTAACTGCTAAAAATAAAGCAGCTGACAAGAATCCAAAGAATTTTCCTAATAAAGTAGCCAAGGCGGTTAGTCATGCCACGATGGCTGTCAGCAAAACCATCATGCCAGAAAATAAGCCTTCTATGGGGGTAAGCAGAGTCCCTGGCGTTGAAAGCAGGATGGTTTCTGAACGTAAGGCACCAATCATAGGAAATGGTTCTCAGGGAAAAACAATACCCCCCCATCATCCCTCTTCTGTTTTCAGAAACAGCAGTGAAAGAATGCCTGAACCTAAAAAGTAGGTATTCAGAAATTCAATGTTATCCATGATTGATTACCTATCCTGCGGCTTTGCTCGCAGGATAGGTAAATTGCCTGTGTTTCTTTTGCTATAATATAAATTATATACTTTGAAAATAACCCTGTATTCTGGAGGGAAGAAGGCATTTCCTGGTCAGTTTGGGTTGTTAAATGAGAAAAGGATGGATACCATGAGTCATTCTCATTTTCATAGTCTCTTAATACTATTCTTGATTTTCCCCTTCCTTACCTATGCCTATACTCCTCTTGAAGTAAGCAAATGGACTGAGCGGACCTTGAGGATCACCTTATCTGTTGGCTATCATGCGGATATATCTCAGGCTGTCAACGTGCGGAAACATTTTTTGCCAGCAGCCTGGAGACCCATGCAGGCTTTTTTTGAAAATCATCTACATCCAATCCATGATAAAAAGCTTGTTTTAAATCCTGCGCCAGTTTCTCCTGCAGTGATTATTTCACCTAAAGATTGTTATGGTGCGAGCTGCTGGCGCGTTCATCAATCCTTTTTTATTCCTGAATTGCATAACAGAATTGATATCACAGCGATTGTTATGACTCCCGATCCTGCTCATAAATCCGCTTTAGTGATCCGTAGTATGGATATTTTGATTAGCAATTATTAAGGCGAGCAGGTACCTTCATTTATTCATTGACTGCAACTATGGTCTTTTCGCTCCATCGAGACAGAGGCAACCAACATCTCACCTAATGTTGCTCAAAGTAATCAGAGGTTACCCCATAGATTGAACAGGATAATTTTTTATCTGATTTTTTCTCCCACTCAGGGTTATTAAGTACTGCCATTGCATTTTTGTAGCCGGTTTCCATGCGGAAATTAATCGCTGAACGGATAAAGTTATAATCTTTAAATGAATGCGAAAAGGGAGTTCCATTATAAATGATATGCACTACACTAAAACGTTTTTCATGCCCTAATTCCAGTATTTTTTTTACTTCAGGATCATTTTTGGCTTCTGGTGTCAGTTTTTGACCTAAGTAATTAATGGCTGCCTGTAAATTTTGGCGGCTGGTATAAACATTGGTTAGGCGCCGTGAATGACTGGCATAGCGAATGTCTTTTTGCCGCTCTTCAAGTTGATCCATAGTGTTAGGCAAAGGCCCCTTCAAACTAAAACAGTCAACCACAAAGCAAAGGGTATCTTGTTCGGGTAAGGCATCGAGTACAGTAACCAGGGGGGTATTGGCATAAATGCCGCCGTCCCAATAATAATCATCACCTATCTTGATTGCCGGGAATCCAGGCGGTAAAGCACCACTGGCCATAACGTGATCCGCAGTAATCGTCATCATTTGATTATTAAAAAACACCATTTCACCTGTAGTGATGTTTACCGATCCCAGGCAGAGGGTGATTTTTTTCTCATTAATGCGGTCAAAGTCAATTAACCGTTCGAGTGTACTACGTAATTCTGAGGTGTCGTAATAACTTAATTTATCTGGTGTATCCTGATTCAAGGCAGTCGGGGGGAGCGGCCTTGGCTTGAAAAAACCGTCCAAACCAAAAAATAACGAGTGAAGTGCTCCGATGCGATTATGCCAATGGTGGGTAAAATCAAAGGCATCATAATGAGTGAATAAATCAATCCATAGCTTTGGGGCAATGGTATCCCAAAATTCCAGTAATTTTTCGATCTGCGTTTCTCGCGGATTTCCGGCAATAATGGCACTGTTAATCGCACCGATAGAGACTCCGGCCAGGTAATTAGGATCATAGCCTTGTTGATGAATTGCACGGTAAGCACCGACCTGGTAGGCTCCAAGCGCCCCGCCGCCCTGAAATACACAGGCAATCCGTTCATAAGTCTGTCTGGCACCAGTGGGCTGTTCAGGTTTGTTAATTAGGCCAAGCGCTTGTTTGTGTGCCTTGTTGTTTTTTTTGAATTTGGCATCCCTTACCATAGTTACTCCCGCTTTTTAGACAAAGTATATAACAAAAATTTAATCCTGGTCACATTAGATAAGTAAAAAGGGTGCGATTAAAACTGTGGTTTTCCTTGAAAGCCCGGATGGAGCGCCGGCGAAATCAGGGGTCGGAGCTTGATAATAAACACATGCCCCTGGATTTCGCTTGCGCTCTATCCAGGCTCTTAATCGCATGTGCGTAACATGAGTTACTTATAATAATTGATGAACTTTAGCGCGAATTAATGTTGCAATAGCCTGCAGACAGTCGCTTTTTACTGAGCCTGGTCTCCAGTAGAGAGCGATTGTGCGAAAAGGGGCTGGTTTAGCAAAAGGAATGCACTGCAAGTTATCAGGTTTATTATTGTAAACTGCTAATGCGGGTAAAAGTGTCACACCAATACCCGCTTGAACCATCAAGCGCAATGTCTCAAGGCTGGTGGCAGTAAAGTCTACCCGGGTCTCTGTTTTGGCCAGTTTACAGACTTCCATTGCCTGCTCGCGCAGGCAATGGCCTTCCTCCAGCAACATGATGGGCTGTCCTGCCAAGCCAGTAAGCTGCATTTCTGTTTGATTTTTGTTAATTGGGTCAAAAGCGGATGCAAAATAAAACGGTTCTTCAAAAAGAATTTGTTTGGAGAAGTCTGCTTCCACGGGTGTTGCCATTATTGCTGCATCAAGCTGACCCGAAGCTAATTTATCGACTAGTTCATGCGTTTTTTCTTCAAGAAGCCACACCCGTAATCTGGGAAAAGAAGTTTGAAATTCCGGCATGACATGAGGCAGCAGATAGGGCGCGAGGGTAGGAATGACACCAAGCCGTAATTCACCGGAATAAGGATCCGATGCTGCTCGGGCAACATCCTTCATTTCAGCTGCCTGCGTCAGGATTTGACGTGCTTTACCAACCAGAGTACGGCCACTGTCGGTCAACATCACTTGCTTGTTAGTTCGTTCAAAGAGGGTAATGCCTAACTCCTCTTCAAGCTTTTTTATTTGCATGCTCAGGGTGGGCTGGCTAATATGGCAACGTTTGGCAGCTTCACCAAAATGCATTACTTCGGCTAATGTAACAAAGTACTGTAAGTCACGTAAGTTCATGTTGCTTCCTTAAAGCGGAATATATACCCAAGGTACTTCAAAATGCTATTTTTATACTATCCATTTTTCCGCCCATCAGACGTTTAAACATTCACAATAGAGCTTGCTATTCCTCGTGTTTAAACATCTGATGGTCAAAAAAAGTTGATTCGTCTAAAAATTAGCCTTTTGAAGTACCTTGGGTATATACCCAATCCAGCAGAAGTTGTGTATAGTCCTCTCTTTTTTATCATATAGCAGAATTAATGACCGAAAGTAGTGTATCTTTTGCAAGTAAAAACCATCGTTATGGAATTTGGTTGCTGGGCGTATCTTTTGTATTGTTTCAATTTTTCCTGCAATTGTCATCTGGCGTGGTAATTGGTGCCATTATGCATGAAATGAGGATCTCTGCTTTTGCGGCAGGTATTTTGAGTAGTGCTTTTTATTATGTGTACACGAGCATGCAAATTCCGGTGGGGATGCTTTTCGATCGTAAAAGTACGCGTTTATTGTTGACGGCAAACGTGCTTGTGTGCAGTGTTGGGTGTGTGTTTTTTGCCCATAGCCACAACTTTTTTCTTCTGATGATCGGTCGTATGTTAATCGGTGCAGGATCTGCATTTGCCTTTGTCGGTTTATCTCATTTATTAAGACAACATTTTCCATTGAAACATTTTGGTTTCATGATGGGTTTATCAGAAACATTGGGCTTTATTATTACCATGCTCGGTATGATAAGTATGGGGGCACTCATTGAGCAGTGGGGATGGCGCAGTTTTATTAACAGTACCGCCCTCGTTGGCTTTGGTATCGCCTATTGCTGTTGGCGTTATATCCCTGATGATGTGAAAAAAGACAAGGTATTTAATTCCAGGAAAAATTTATTGAAAATTTTAACCAATGGCAAAGCCTGGGTTAACGGAATATTTGTAGGATTAAGCTTTACGGTGATTACCGTTTTTGGCGCCATGTGGGCGGTTCCTTTTGTTCAGGCTAAATTATCCTGTAGTTTGAGGCAGGGCAGTATTGTTGCTGCAATGATTTTTTTAGGTGCCGCTGTAAGCTGCCCTCTTTTTGGTCGGCTGGTTAACTTTTTCTCTAGAAGGCCTTTGATGGTTGGCTCTTGTCTGTCTACAGCCGGTTTAATTTTTGCCGTTTTATACCTGCCTGTCCAAAGCGCGTTTATCCTGGCTTGCTTAATGTTTTTGATTGGGGTTTGCTGTGGTGCCTACATGCTTTCCTTTTCTATTGCCAATGAACTGGCTCCTGCCGAATCATTATCAACCTGTACGGGTTTTACTAATACCCTGGCGATGCTGACTGCCCCCTTGATGCAACCTTTGGTGGGATTACTTCTTGATCTGAATCTTGCGCATTCGGGCAACCTGCTTGGCGCTTATCAAAAAGCGCTTTTGATTATTCCTTTTTCTCTTATCGTGGCGGGAGGATTGGTATTTTTGTTGCCCGAAAAAACAATTAAGCGTACATCTGGCCAGAGACAGCTTGCTTCCTCCTAAGAGGGCTACCATCCCTTACTGGCACAGATTTGTTCGTAAGCCTTACGAATTTTCTGAGTTTTATCATTGGCCACTTTAATCATTTGTTCAGGCAAGCCCTGTGCGATTAGCCTGTCGGGATGATTGCGGCTAATCAGGCGTCTATAGGCTCGCTTTACCTCTTGTCTGCCGGCATTTTTATCGACTTCCAAAATAGCATAAGCATGCGCCAGTGTATGGGATGGTGTTTGGTAATTACTCTGCTTATGTGAGGAATTCTGGTAGGACCTTCCTGAAGATTGTGAAGCATAGGCACCTGGATCCTCATAGAAACGATATTGCTGGTGGAGAGGGGCAAAGCCAAGACGTCCCAGTACTATATTGAGTGCCAGGATTTTTTCGGGCGATAAACCACCAGATTGGGCGGCGCGATATTGAATGTCAATAAATAACTTTAATAATTCACGATTGTCATGGCATACTTGTTGCAACAGGCTGATTATGTTGCCTAAATCAAAGTTAGCCGCCTTTCCTTCACTAAAAAAGCGTTTTGCCTGGGTTTTTTGCTCTCGGCCAAGGCGCATTTCATCCATTAATGTTTTTGCCATCTCAATTTCTTGCTCGGAGACACGGCCATCGGCTTTAGCGATATGACCCATCACTGAAAAAGTGGCCTGGAAAAAAATTTTCTGGACCGCTTTTCTCTTTTCTTTATGGTAATGCCAGTGGGGACGGGTAAAATGCTCAATAATGCCGCGATCAAAAAAATTACCGATTAAGATACCAAACAATGCACCGGCTGGCCCACCTATCAGGTAACCAAAAAAAGCCCCAATTAATTTTCCCCACCAATGATAGTGAGTAAAAAATTCACGCAAATTCATTTAGATAATCCCATGGCGATAGTAATAACCAGCCTGACTTAATTTTAATTATAAGCCCAGAAGATTAAATTATTCTGAAATTAAATTTTTTTATTTCTATTTAGATTCTGTGCATTCTCCTTTTCTTGTCTGTCGAAACCAGGAGAGGATGCGCCCATATCATTACTTAATCTTTGGATGTTGTGCTTCTGGTATAAAATTTTTTAACGTTATTCGAAAATAAAGATTATACTTGCTTCTTTTTTGCTAGGTAAATTATGCGACAAGCCTATTCATTGCTGATGTACCTCCTGGTACCCTGGTTGTTATTAAGGCTTTGGTGGAAAGGGAAGCGTATACCATCCTATCGGCGACGTATTTCCGAACGCTTTGCGCTCAATAAAGTACCTCAAGACGGCGTTGATGTTTGGATTCATGCGGTGTCGTTAGGTGAAGTGATTGCCGTAACCCCGTTAATTAATGCTTTACTGGGAAAGCAGCGGAAAATTATGGTCACTACAATGACACCTACCGGCTCGGAGCAGGTTCGTCAGCGCTTTGGCTCTAGCATTACCCACCAGTATGTTCCTTATGATTTACCCTGGATTGTTAAGCGGTTCTATAAAAACATAAGGCCGCGCTCAGTGGTTTTTGTCGAAACGGAACTATGGCCTAACCTGATTTATTATGCGCATAAGGCAAAGATACCCCTTTTTCTGGTCAATGCCCGCCTTTCCGAACGCTCTTATCAGGGATATAAAAAGTTAAAATTCTTTTTTCAGCTGATGCTGGGCCAGTTTGACGCGATATTAACCCAAAGTGAGGATGATGCTAAACGCTATCAGGCACTTGGAGCGCCTAAGGAAAAAGTACAGGTAGTCGGCAACATCAAATTTGATTTGCAAACTCAGGCTGCCAATCCTGGCGTTTTTAGGCAATTAAAAACAAGATGGGGGAGTCACCGGACAGTTATAATCATTGCCAGTACCCATGATAATGAAGAGGAACTTATCTTGTCAGGTTTAGGAACATTGCAGGCAGCCATCCCTGATGTACTGTTATTAATCGCGCCTCGTCACCCGGAACGCTTCCAGCAAATTTATCAATTAAGCCGTCAAATGAAGTTTAATACTGGCCTTCGCAGCAAAATTGATACGCTTAAGCCTGATAATGAAGTCATTGTATTGGATTCTTTAGGGGAGTTATTAGGTTTTTACCAGGTTAGTGATTATGCCTTTGTCGGAGGAAGTTTAATTCCGGTTGGTGGACATAATGTCCTGGAGCCAATAGCGATGGAGGTGCCTGTATTGACTGGCCCTTATATTCATAATTTTAAAACAATCTGCTGCGATTTAATGGAAGCAAAGGCGATTGAGTCAGTTCGTCATGTCAATGAATTGATTGAGCGGATTGTCAGCCTGCATCAGGATAAAGAAAGGAAAAACAGCCTCGTCAGAAATGCCACCCTGGTTCTTGAAAAAAACAAAGGGGCAGTAGCCCGGTACGCAGAAAAGATAGAGGTGGCATTGCAGGGCTAGGGTGCTGTGATGTATCTTGAGTATAGATCAGTGAGTTTTTATAACGCGAAATCCCACGGCATTGACCGCAGGATCCACAGGAGAGTACTCTGGAAGTCTCTAACCTCCTTGGTTTTGACGTTCCTTAATCTCGGATAATGTTTTGCAATCAATACAAAGGGTGGCTGTCGGGCGCGCTTCCAGTCGGCGCAGACCGATTTCAATCCCGCATGCTTCACAATAGCCAAAATCGTCATCCCGCAGTCTTTCAAGGGCATCTTCAATTTTTTTTATCAGCTTGCGCTCGCGATCACGTGTTCTTAGCTCAAGGCTGAATTCTTCTTCCTGACTGGCTCTGTCGGAGGGGTCAGGAAAATTAGCCGCTTCGTCCTTCATATGAGTTACTGTTCGGTCAACTTCTTCCATTAATGATTGGCGCCAGGCCAGCAATATTTTTTCAATATGTGCCAGCTGTTTGTCATTCATATACTCTTCGCCCTCAATCTCTTGATAAGGGGCTATTCCCATACTGCTAACGGCGTCATTTTTCACGTTGTGTATACTCTCGTTGGTTGAATCAATTGTTTGCTCTGGCATCTATGCCTCCTGCTGTTGCATCCTATCAACAAGCCACCATGGCATGCGATTGAAAACCGCTAGGTATATCAAAAATCAGGTTTACCATCAACTAATTATTCGTCTACCGCCACTTATACGGTCATTCCCTTGCCAATCTTGCCAACATTCAATCTTCTTATATCCGTATTCTTTAAACATGGATCTGACTGCAGATTGTTGATCGTAACCATGTTCCAGTAATAATAGACCGTCTGGTTTGAGTCTGGCAAGGCTATGCTTAATAATGTGCTCAATGGCTGTTAAGCCATCGTTGCCGCTAACCAGGGCCAGCTGGGGTTCAAAACGCACATCCCCTTCCATCAAGTGAGGGTCGTTCAGGGCAATATAAGGGGGGTTTGCAACAATGGCATCAAACAATGTGGAGCCTATTTTTTCAAACCAGTCCGAGTGATAAAAGAAAACATTATGGATTCCTAATCTTGCTGCATTTTCCTCAGCTGTTCGTAGTGCTCCCTCACTGCAATCACAGGCCGTAATATACCAGCCAGGCCGTTCTGAAGCACAGGCTAAAGCAATAGCACCGCTGCCGGTACCCAGATCGAGTAGCTGAGCTTCCTTCCTGTCTGTCAGCAACTTAAGTGTAAGCTCTACCAGTAGTTCAGTCTCTGGTCGAGGGATCAAGGTATCCTCACACACCTTTAGTGGCAAAGACCAGAACTCTCGTATACCTGTTAAGTAGGCAACAGGAACTCCTTGTGCGCGTTGATTAATTAATTGTTGGAACGTTTGCCATTGAACCGGATTTAACTTGGCATCAGGATAAGCGTATAAATAAGCCCGGTTTTTTATCAATACATGAGCGAGCAGGATTTCCGCATCCAGGTGTGCGCTGGAACTATTTTCAAGCAGTGCTGCGGCCTGGGAGAGTGCCCCTCTAATTTCCATCATGACGACCCAGCTCGGCAAGCAATTCTGCATGATGCTCACGTTGTAAAGCCTCAACAACCGGCGACAAATTGCCGGCAATGATATCTGGAAGCTGATAAAGTGTAAGGTTAATCCGATGATCAGTCAGCCTTCCCTGAGGAAAATTATAAGTCCGGATACGTTCAGAACGATCCCCTGTGCCCACTAATGATTTACGGGTTTCTGCCTGCTGCTGCCTTTGTTTGCTTTGTTCTGCGTCGAGCAGTCTGGTTTTTAATAGTGCCAGCGCTTTGGCGCGGTTCTTATGCTGGGACCGTTCATCCTGACATTCCACCACAATACCTGTCGGTAAATGGGTGATGCGAATGGCTGAGTCTGTTTTATTGACGTGCTGGCCGCCAGCCCCTGATGAACGATAGGTATCAACTCTCAGCTCATCACTGTTAATTTCCACCTCGTCAATTTCATCTACTTCAGGCATTACAGCGACTGTGCAGGCTGAAGTATGCACCCGACCCTGGGACTCGGTTTCTGGTACCCGTTGCACACGGTGTGCCCCTGATTCAAATTTTAATTGGGAATAAACATCCTGGCCGCTTATGAGAGCGATAACTTCCTTATAGCCTCCATGTTCCCCATGACTGGCACTGATAACCTCAACTTGCCAACCCTGAGTTTCAGCATAGCGATGATACATACGGAATAAATCTCCGGCAAAAATTGCCGCTTCATCGCCTCCCGTACCTGCCCGTATTTCAAGATAAACATTCCGGTTATCATCCGGATCCTTAGGGACAAGATGCCACTGCAGTGCCTCTTCAAGTTTATTGGCTGCCTCCTCAGCGCCTTCTAATTCATCTTCAGCCATAGACGCCAGTTCTTTGTCGTCACCGGCGAGAAGCTCTTGTAAAGAGGCAAGATCGTTACGGGCTTGAACATAGTCATTATAGCAGTTGGCTATAGGCTCTAGCTGGGCATATTCTTTCGACAGGCTTTTAAATTGATTCTGGTCAGTAATGATGGCAGGTTCAGAGAGCAGGCGGCTGACTTCTTGAAAGCGCTCAAGCATCTGTTCAAGTTTTAATTCAAGTGATTTTTTCATAGGGGAATTGAATCATGAAGTGGATTAAACAAATAATTCGCCAGGTCAAGCAGATCTTCACGACCATCCCAGGCTGCCTGACGCAATCCTACCGTTGGCTGATGGGCTAATTTATTAACCAGGCGGTCGCAAAATTCCTGTAATATTAAATCCTGGCTATGCCCTGCCAGCAATTTTTTCTGGGCTCTCAGCAATTCCTGTTGTGCCAGATTCTGCATCTGTGTGCGGTAATCACAGATAATCCCTTTCGCTCGCAGCGAACGATGCCAGCGAATATAGTTATCCAGTTCTCCATCAATTAATTGCTCAGCTTGCAGGGCAGCCTCACGACGCTCATCCATACCTTGTTCAATCATCAAGTGCAGATCATCGATATTATACAGATGAACCGCATCCAGTTCGGCAACCTCTGCCTCAATGTCTCTTGGAACTGCTAAATCCAGAAAGAACATTGGAGCCTGTTGCCGTTTGCTTAAGGCGTGTTCCACCAGACTTTTATTGATAAACGGAAGAGGACAGGCAGTGGCAGAAACGATAACGTCTGCCTGAGAAAGATACTCCGGAATATCTCCGACAGTGAGTGCTTCTCCGTCAAAAGCAGCAGCTAACTGTCTGGCATTATCCTTGGTACGACTCGCAATCAGGAAATGTCTCACGCCTTGTTTGTGTAAATATTTTGCAACCAGGGTAGAGGTTTCTCCTGAGCCAATTATAAATACTTTAAGTTTCTTATAGTCTGAAAAAATTTGCCCTATCAGCTGGACGGCTGCATAGGCAACAGAAACAGGGTTGTTGCCAATACCACTGCGGTTACGGATTCGCTTGCTGGCACTAAACACGTATTCAAATACACGCCTTAAATTGGTTTTTACTGTGCCAAGATTACAGGCATGTTGATATGCCTGCTTCATTTGCCCAAGAATCTGTGGCTCTCCCAACATCATCGAATCCAGGCCGCTGGCGACACGTAAAGTATGGCGGATACCTTGATGTCCATGATAAAGGTAAAGATAGGGGGAGAGTGATTCCGGTGCCAGCTGGTGCTGAGAGGCAAGCCAGGGAACAATATTTTCCGGTTTTTCGGTTTCGCAATAAATCTCGGTACGATTGCAGGTCGACAGAATGGCTGCTTCATTGACTACAGGCAAATCAACCAGATTGTTTAGCAAGTTATCTTGCATTGCCAATGGTAAGGCGACTTTTTCACGTACCTCAAGCGGTGCGGTTTTATGATTTAGCCCACAGGCAATAAATACCATAGAATTTACAGGGTAGCATCAGAATAATCTTGGAATTGTAAACTATTAGCAGCGAGATTTGTAGAGATAAGATAAAACTCAAGTACTTTTACTTTTCGCCGCTAATAAGCTTACCTACTTATGTCCAGGAAAGGTATCCTGAGAGGGGCCCTAAATGAATATAATTTTTCAAGGTAATCACGATAGTGAAGAGGCTGCTGAAAGCTTATTAAATGTGTTACGGTTGTTTAAGGAGCGTTATCATATCGAACATTTCAGGGAAATGCGCCTTACAGTAACGTTAGTGGACAGAAACGGAAATGACGTGGAGTTAGTTGATAGCGAAACTGATACACCCTATCGGACTTTTGAAGTTTACCGGAGAGGGTATGAGTTGACAGGACGACAGGGACAACCTTTTTTGCAGTTAGTGGTCGATAATACACGTTAATGGAGAATTAGATGCTATTGTCCTTGCCTGCGATTATATTGACTTTAATCCTGGTTGTAGGCATCCATGAAGCAGGACATGCAATAGCCGCAAGGATTTTTTCTGTAAAAATAAAGCGGATTTCCATTGGGTTTGGCAAACTGCTCATTACCTGGAAAGGAAAATCCGATCAGGAGTGGGTTTGGGCTATTTGGCCTTTAGGCGGTTATGTGCAATTACTAAACTCACGCATCCAACCTGTTTCGCCACAAGAGTTACCGCTTTGTTTCGATCAAAAACCTGTGTGGATTCGTTGTATTATTCTCTTATCAGGAGCCTTGGCCAATTTACTGGTCGCCTGGCTGGCCTTAACCTGGTTATTTTTAATCGGTTACCAACACAGTCCTCCTGTTATTCTTGATGTGGCCCCTCATAGCGTTGCTGCACAGGCAGGTCTTGAATCAGGAAATCGTTTAATCAGTATGGGGCAAAAGAAAACGGATTCCTGGCGGGAAGCGGGGATGCTCCTGATCATGGCTCTTGGCAAAAAAAATGTGCCGGTGGCTTTTAAGGACAATCAGGGCAATGTGCGTGAAACCAGCCTGGATTTAAGTCAATGGCGCTATAACAGGCAGGATGATTCCTTACTGTCGGGTCTGGGAATTATACCTGATTCCGCAAAGGAGCATCAGGAAGAGGTCAAAAGCAAATCTGTGGTGAATGCTGCTTATCGAGCAGTAGCGAATTCCATGCACTTGCTGGTGTTTTTTCTGGTAATGCTCAAGCAATTACTCACGGGGATGATTCCTTTTTCATTACTGCTGGGGCCAATTGGTTTATTTGCTGCATCAACCGGCTCTTTTCTTCAGGGCTTTACTGTTTTTTTATATTTTATTGCCAGTTTAAGTCTTGCTGTTGGACTTATTAATTTATTCCCTGTTCCTGGCCTTGACGGTGGTTCGATTGTTTATGCGCTGTTAGAGAAAATTCGAGGGAAACCTGTCTCTGTCGCGATGGAGGTTCTGCTGCATCGCCTGGCAGTCATTTTTTTTGCAGTATTGTTGGTGCAACTTCTCTTAAACGACCTGCAGCGGTACCTCCATTAGCACTTGTATCATCTCAGTCGCCTGCTGCTCTTGCGCAGCACCACACATCAACTTGGGAAACCCCCTGTTTTTTCAACAGGGAAGCCAGTTCATTGACCGTGCTTCCGGTGGTTAATAAATCATCTACCAGTGTTACATGCTGATAAGCGGTTGCCTTTACCTGAAAGGCATGATGCAAATTTTGTTTTCGTTCTTTGCCACTGAGGTTAACCTGAGGTTGAGTATGCCGTATTTTTTTACAAATTGTCAGTGCACAAGGGACATTTAAATGCTTTGCCAGCAACTTTGAAAATTCAGCAGCCTGATTAAACCCACGTTGCTTTAATCGCTTTGGGTGTAAGGGAACGGGTATTAAGCATTGGGTCGTTATCGGGGTATTGGCTATGGCGTCCAGCATGAGCTTTACTAAAAAATTTCGTAAATACAGCCCCCCATGGTATTTATACTCGTGTAATAAGTTTCTTAGTGGTTCTTCAAAGCGATAGGCGACAAAAGTTCGGTCGAAAGCCGGCTTTAATCTGCTGCACTGACCACAGACCAGGAAATTTTCATCGGGTAAGGGAAAAGCACAGTAACGACAGGCTGGACCAATGGCTTTAAAAAATTCACAGCAGGCCTGGCAGACAGCATAAGGCTGGTGATGGTATTGATTACAAAGTACACAGACAGAGGGCAAACGCAGCATCTGTGTTATACTGATTATTTTCTGATGCACGAGTATTGGGTTTCCTAACTTAACTTCCTTTTCCATGATGAATTCAACAACAGAAATTTGCAATACATTTAACAAGCATGCTGCAGAGTATGAACAGGCAGCCAAAGTACAACATGAGATTGGTGAGCGGCTGTTTGAACGTTTGTACTATCTGAAGATTAAACCGCGTTATGTACTTGATTTGGGTTGTGGTACAGGACTTTTCATCTCCAAGTTAAAAAAACTTTATCCTCAGGCAGAGGTGGTAGGCGTTGATTTAGCCTGTGCTATGTTGCGTGAAGCGAAAAAGAAGCAAGGATGGCGACGCAAATGGCCACTCATTAATGCGGATATGGGACAGCTTCCTTTTCCCTCTGGCTTGTTTGATCTCATCTTCACCAATCAAGTGGTGCATTGGTCGAGCATGGAAAGCGTTTTTCGCGAAATAAACCGTGTCATGAACCGACAGGGTTGCCTCATGTTCTCTACTTTGGGGCCTGATACATTTAAGGAATTGAAGCAGGCATGGCTTGAGGCTGACCATTATGCTCATACTAACGAATTCATGGACATGCATGATATTGGTGACTGCTTGTTAAGGGAATATTTTATTGATCCGGTAGTGGACATGGAAATACTGGCTGTACATTACTCTGATCTAAAGCAGCTGTTAATAAGCCTGAAGGCACAGGGAGTACGAAATATTAATCGCAAGCGCAATGAAGGGCTAACAGGCAAACAATCCTGGCAAGCCTTTGAAAAAGCTTATCAGACTTTATGCACGAATGATAAATATCCACTGACCTATGAAGTTATCTATGGTCATGCATGGAAGGGGGAACAACAACGGCTTGAGCAGGGAATAGAAACGTTGATCCCTCTTTCCCAAATTCAACGTACCAGAAGGGATAAAGGCGATGATTAATTATTATTCAGTGCTGGGGCAGCCTCGGGAGCGATTAAAACTGCGCTCCATCCGGGCTTAATTAACACCAACCGCAGTTTTAATCGTACCCTTCAGCCAATAAAAATTATTGCATGGGCAGGCAAAGCACTATAATTTAAGGGGTACGATTAATATAGTGATTCTAGTTGGTTTATTCCAACGAGTCTCGACATCCCGCGGCTGACAACGGGATCCAGCGATCTTGAGGGGTGATTGCGGGGCGTCGGCCAGGAAAACCGCACTTTTAATCGCCCCTGATTTAGTGATTCTAATTTACTATTTTTGATAAGGGCATTTGGTTTTTGTCTTTATAACTTGTTGGATAAAAACCTGCATGCCAATAGCATTCAGGAGTTGTTATGCAATTTGTCAGCCGTTATGTTTCCCATCAACCTGATGCCCAGGGTATGGTGGATTATTCATCCGAGGAGCATCGTATTTGGCAAATATTGTATGAGCGCCAGATGAAAATTATCCCGGGAAGGGCGTGTGATGAGTTTGTGCAAGGGTTAAGTAGTCTTGGCCTTTCGGCTGAATATATTCCGCAGTTGCCCGAGGTAAGCCGCCGTCTTCAGGCATTGACAGGTTGGGAGGTCGCTCCTGTAGCGGCGTTAATTTCAGCACGAGAATTTTTTGAACTTCTGGCGAAACGTCGTTTTCCCGCAGCAACGTTTATTCGCTGTGAGCAAGAAATAGATTACGTACAGGAACCGGATATCTTTCACGAATTATTTGGCCATTGTCCTATGCTGACCGATCCTGTCTATGCTGAATTTGTCCATAACTATGCCTGCAAGGTTTTAAGCTTTCCTGAGCATGAGTGGCCCTTGCTGCAACGTCTTTTCTGGTTTACTGTTGAATTTGGCTTGATTAAAGCAACGCAAGGATTACGCGCTTATGGGGGAGGGATTTTATCCTCAATTAGTGAAACACCTTATAGCGTGGAAAGTGATGAAGCCATGCGCGTACTTTTTGATCCGGTCGTTGCCTTCCGTATGCCCTATCGAATTGACAGACTGCAACCTGTTTATTTTGTTATTGATGATTATCAGATGCTCTATGATTTTGTTAAATCTGACATTCTTAAATTTATTCAGCGTGCAAGGGAGCTAGGGGAGTATCCTCCTTTTTTTCCGGTAGATGAAAATAATCCCAGCATTCATATACTGGCTTGTTAAGTGGTTCTTTCACAATCGGCTATAATTAGTAGTTAAGGATTCATTACTTCGCTGTAGAATCACTGGATGGACAGGCAATAATTGAATCAATTCCAATTGTAATGGCCGGTTAGTCTTGATAATATCGATACACGTTTGTGTTCATTGGCTATGAGTCAAGGAGCATTGCTTGATAAAAGTTCTAATTGTTGATGACCATGCCCTGGTAAGAATGGGGATTCGACGATTATTGGATGACTTGCCTGATGTAGAAGTAGTGGCTGATGCTGATAGTGGAGAGCAAGCTTTGGCTTTAGTGAAGTCTCATAAGCCAGATGTGGTTTTGCTTGACATGAAAATGCCCGGTATTGATGGCTGGGAAGTGACCAGGAGGCTTAAGAAGTCTCATCCGCAGGTAAAAGTGATTGCTGTTACTGCGATGTGTGCTGAGCCCATGCCAACAAGGGTTCTTCAGTTAGGGGCAATGGGCTATTTAACCAAGGAATCAGGAGCAGAAGAAATGGCTGCTGCTATTCGCAAGGTTGCCAGGGGTGAAAAATATTTAAGTGCCGAAATAGCTCAAAAAATGGCAATCAATAGTCTTGATGCGGCTCAGGACTCGCCTTTTGACTTGTTGTCAGAACGCGAAATGCAGGTAATGCTGATGATTACCAGTGGGATGACTGTCCAGGATATAGCGGACAGGTTATTTTTAAGCCCTAAGACGATCAATGGCTATCGTTATCGCATGTTTGAAAAGCTGGGAATTAAAAACGATGTCGAACTTACCTTTCTGGCAATGAAGCACCGGATTATTGAACAACCTAATGATGCTCTGCATGACGAGTTGCAGAATAGTAAATAAAGCTTATAAGCTATAATGTCCCCATTCTTCTATTAATTCGCACAAAGCTTGTTGTCTATGAATAATAATTCTTTATCCTCCGATCTGACGGTTGTTATAGCGAATCTTAGCAGCCTGCCGGGCGTTTACCGTATGCTGGATGAACAGGGTACTGTTTTGTATGTGGGCAAGGCCAGTAACTTAAAAAAACGTGTTGGCAGCTATTTTAATAAACAGAACACAGGAGCCAAAGTACGTTCTTTAGTGAGTCAGATAGCTTCTATTGAAGTCAGTGTTACCAGAAGTGAAACGGAAGCTTTATTGCTGGAAAGTAATTTAATCAAATCTCTGCGCCCCAAGTATAACGTTCTGTTGCGTGATGATAAAACCTACCCTTACATTCATGTCAGTAACCACCCATTTCCTCGTATGGAGCTTTATCGAAGCAAGAAAAAACCCAAGACAGGAGAGTTTTACGGGCCTTATCCTGGCGTGGCAGCGGTACGTGAAACCTTAAGTGCCATTCAGAAAATATTTAAAATCCGCAATTGCCGGGATAGCTATTTCAATGCTCGCTCCAGGCCTTGCTTACAGTATCAGATCAAGCGTTGTAGCGCTCCTTGTACAGGGTATATTTCTACTGAAGATTACAATCAGTCGATAAGAGACGCGAGTCGATTTTTGCAGGGGAAAAGTCAGCTTATTCTTGAAGAGTTAGCGAAACGCATGGAGGAAGCAGTTGCTCGTTTAGAGTTCGAAGAAGCAGCCGTTTTACGCGATCAAATCAAAAGCCTGCGATTGGTACAGGAGCAGCAAGGTATTGCCCAGTTACGAGGTGATGCTGATGTGATTGCAATTGAAGCCAGGCCTGGGTTCGCCTGCATTCAATGTGTCACGGTACGTGATGGTCATATATTGGCCAGTCAGAGTTTTTTTCCTTCCGTGCCTCAGCAGGGTTTTGCCGAAGAATCAGTTGAGAATGAATTATGGCAGCAAGTTTTTGAAGCCTTTATTGCGTTTTACTATCTTGATATGCCGGAACGGATCCCTGCATTGATTATCACCGATCAACCTGTTGCAGATCTTAAAACCGTTGAGGCTATGTTGATTGAGTTACGTGGTAAATTCTGTCAGATTCAGACAAAGCCCCGTGGCCTGAGGGCGCGTTGGTTGGATTTCGCTCATAATAACTTACATCTGGCTGTTACCGATCATATGGCCTCATCCTCCATGATGAAAGCCAGGTATGAAGCGCTGGCTGAATTTCTGCAACGGAAAGAGCCTGTTCAGCGTATGGAGTGCTTTGATATAAGTCATACGCAAGGTGAGGAAACAGTCGCCTCCTGTGTTGTTTTTGACCAGGAAGGACCTTGTAAGAATCAATACCGCCGTTTCAATATTCATGGGATCACCCCTGGGGATGATTATGCCGCCATGGAGCAGGCCATCACGCGCCGGTTTAAGCATCTGCTTCAGGAGCATCGCTTGCCGGACGTGTTGATTATTGATGGTGGCAAGGGACAGGTTGCTGTTGCAAAACAAGTTTTTGCCAGATTACAAATCAACAGTGTGACACTGCTTGGTATTGCCAAGGGGCCTGAGCGTAAAGCAGGGTGGGAGCGTTTAATTCTGGTTACGCAGGATAAGGAAGTTAGTTTACCTGCCGATTCCCCTGCATTGCATTTACTGCAGCATATTCGTGATGAAGCCCATCGTTTTGCCATTTCATCCCACCGCAAAAAACGTCAAAGCGCCAGCCTTGAGTCTTCCTTGGAGGTAATCGAAGGAGTAGGGCCCAAACGGCGGCAAGCGTTGTTACGCCGATTTGGCGGCTTGCGTGAAATAGCTCGTGCACCTGTAGATGAAATCGCCAAGGTCAACGGTATTAACCAGGAACTGGCAATCCGAATCTATCAGCACTTTCATCCTTGATGATTTACATCAGTTTATTAACCCTATGATTTATAGATAAATTATTTTTTTATTTTAAATTTTGTCCATTCACTAAACTTTTTGTACAGATTACCGAAATACATCTTAGAAGTAACAGTTTTTATTGAGCACGCTTTTTGCTTCATAACAATTACAATGAGACTGGGGGATCACGATGAAAAAGTTAATAGAAGTGATTGCACTGATGATACCGGCATTCCTTGCGAATGCGACAGGTTATTATGGAACAGCGCTTTGTGCATACCCACAGTATGAGTGTATCAAGGTTAAAGGAGGCCAATCCTGGGAAAAACTGTTCCCTGACGAACAACAGCGAGATATCGTACAGCGCTTAAACCGTACTTATAATTATTTGTGGGCGGGAAAGGAGATTGCTGTTCCTCGTAATTTAGAACAAAAAACGCTCCTTGATTTTGCTCCTTTTCCTTTAAGGATAGATACCGGGGGGGAAAAGCAAATTATCGTTGATCAGGATAAGCTGGCGTGGGGAGCCTTTGATGTAGACGGTCAGTTACTCAAATGGGGACCTATTTCTTCTGGTAGTGATAAGTGTTCTGATAATAGCAGCAAAACCTGCAGGACAATGACAGGGATTTTTCGCGTCTTCAGTAAGGAAAATGAGAAATGCCGCTCAAATATATTTCCTATCGGGCGGGGTGGAGCAAAGATGCCTTACTGCATGTACTTCCATAAAGGATTCGCTATGCATGGTTCACATGATGTTCCTGGATACAGGGCAAGTCATGGCTGTGTTCGCATGTTTACCCGTGATGCACAATGGTTGAACCATGAGTTTATAGAATTATCCAGCGAGAGAAATGATCATCTGGGGACTAAGGTAATTGTTCGGCCAATTATGACTAATGCAAGTGGGAAAAGATAATGAAAACTCTAATAAAAACACCTTTAAAAAGTATTCTTTTGCTGTCTCTCTTGTCTATGGGGATCTGCGCTTTTGCAGCGAAGGAACCTAAGGAGGTTGAAGACAGTAGAAATCCATTGGGCTGCCGGGATATCGGATATAAGTTTGAGTTAAAAATCCTGCGACTTTTCCCGGAGGAATCCGGGGCGAGGCAATCGATGTATTTCTTATTTAATACGTTGAATCAGAAAGTCAATCTTTATCAAATGCGGGATGGTGAAAGCTCCCGCAGCATGTTCTTGAATCATGCAATCAATCCCCGGCAGTGGGCTGTATTTGCTACCAGTGAAAAGCAGGTGAAATTCATATGTACTGTTCCAGACGGAAAGCAATCTTATGGAAAAATTGTAGATTGCTCGGATAGTCTGCGGGTTTGTGAGTATACAAATGTGCGTTTTGGCCTTAATAATCGGGGTAATTACTGGATAGTGCACAGTAACACAAGAAATGGCGCAATAAGAGAAGTAGTGCAGTATGGCATTATTCCAGCACAATAAATAAGCCGCTGATAGCGGTAACATAAATGAGGGGAAATACCATGAAATCATTCGTACCATGGTTTTATTTAGTTGCAGCAACAGGAAGTCAGGCTGTTTATGCGATCAACGGGCTTGACGCTTACCGCCAGGGGAATTATCCATTAGCTGCACAAGCACTCATTAATCAAACGAATAAAGACCCGATAGCGGATTATTATCTGGGCCGTATGCGCTTATATGGTTTTGGTGAATTGAAAAACAATACCTTGGCGTTACGTCATTTTGAACGGGCGGCTGAAAAGGGTGTTTTGCCTGCGCAACAGTTACTTGCCCGCTATTATCTGATTGAAGCAGGGGATCCTGAAAAGGCGTTGCACTGGTTTAAAAAAACTGCAGCAGCAGGTGATGTCCGTGCTCAAATGTATTGTGCAGCAGCCTATTTATTTGGATTTGGAACGAAAAAAAATCCGGATCTGGCCAGGCGCTATTATATTGATGCGGCCAAAAGTGGTGATCCGATTGCGCAATATACGCTGGGCGAATACTTTCTTGGGAGCCGCGATTCAAGAAACAAAAAGCTTGGTTTAATATGGTTGAACAAAGCTGCGGAACAAGGGAACCCGAAAGCACAGTTAACACTGTCTGAGCTTTATGCCAGTGGCACTTTAGTCGGGAGGGACAATAGTAAGTCCCAGGAATTACTGGAACAACTGGCCGCAAAAAAATACCCTCCTGCGATGCTGAAATTAGGTGAAATGGCAATTAAGCAAAATAACCTTGAGGCTGCCAAAGATTGGTTCACTAAAGCAGCTGCCGAGAATGATCCACAAGCCGCTTTAGCTTTAGCAGAATTATATTTACAACCTGACACGGCTATTCATAACCCGAAAACGGCATTTATGTGGATGTTGCATGCCGCACAGAGTGGTTCTGGCAAGGCTCAGGAGAGACTCACACAGATGTATCGGGAGGGTAAGGGCGTTGCTGTTGACACTAAGCTTGCTGACCAGTGGCAACAAAAAGCGAAGGAAACAGCTTCCCGGGTTCAGCCAGATCCAGGTGTAGAGGTGGCCAGATGGTTAACAAATGATAAAGCTGATCATTTTGATATCGATGGTTATCGTTTGGGTGGAATTTACAGTGCCTGGCAAAATCCACAGGCATTGAAAGAAAATAATTATAATACTGCACCGCAAATGGAAAAAGTGACTCGGACTGAACTTTATAAACCGAAATTTGTGATGACAAAACCTGAGGAAATTGCTATCACTGACTATTTTGATGTGATTGCGCCCACTCTAAGCGGCGCACAGGCTTCTTCCTGGACATTCCCGCGTTATCCTTTGGAGTCGCAGATTGAGGCATTGCGAAAAAATGAGTCGTTAGTATTAAGGCATACGCCACGGATATCTATGGCAGAAGAAGGGATTCCCTATCCTGATGAGGCTGGCCCTCAACCGTTTAATTATCTGGAGGAGATGGCAAAAGGATGGCAGCATCAGGCGAATTATCAGGCTATCCTTAGTCAATTGTATGGACGGGCAATTCTTGGCGAAGCCGATGCCCAATTTGAGTTAGGACAGCTTTACCATTATGGCGTTGTGGTGGCAAAAAATCCTCAGCAAGCGATTACTTATTATCAATTGGCTGCCACTCAGCAGGATGTGCGCGCCGAGTATAATTTAGGTATTTTGTATTTGGAAGGGCAAACCGATCCGGTGAATTACCAGCAGGGAATTAACTGGTTAATTGATGCCGCTTTCAAAGGAAATGCCTATGCTCAATACGCCCTGGCAAATATTTATGAGAAAGGATTTAAAGATCCCAATGGCAAAATGATCGTTTATCCTAATATTGAACAGGCAATGGCCATGTATTACCTTGCCTCCGCTAATCATTATGGGCCTGCTGAATATCGTTTGGCAGAATATTTTGCCAGGCACCAAAAAGGTGATTTGAGTGTGGCAGCCAAACGTAACCGTACGAAATTGATTAAGCGGCTCTACCAGGGGGCGGTGAATAACGGGGTAGTTGAGGCCAGTTTACCATTGGCTTTTTATCAGGCGATGGACGAGGATCCTGAAAAACAGCTTCATGCGTTTGAAGTAGCTAAAAAAGAAGCCCAGGCTGGCAATGGAAATGCTGCGCTTCTATTGGGTATTATGTTTGAACGAGGCATTGCTGTACCTGCTAATCCTGTGGAATCATTATATTGGTATCAACAGGCTGCGATGAGTCCGGTGAGTGCCTTTATTCTGGGTACCTATTACAGCCAGGGTATTGGCGTTAACCAGGATCTGGAAAAAGGAAAATCCTTATTGCAACAGGCGGCTGATGAAGGATTCTCCTATGCAAACCTTAACCTTGCCGTATTGAAGCATGAAGTAGGGGAGAATTTCTTTCCAGAACTTAACAAAGCGCGTCAGGCTGGTAATAGTACGGCGGGTTTGCTAATGGCAGATTATTTCCTTTCCCAGGCTGATGACCCCGATAAAATGCGTCAGGCAAGAGAAATTTATCAGGATTTTGCCGAGAGAGGGGATAAGGAAGGTCAGTTAAAATTAGCTTATTTATACGATAAAGGACTAGGGGGGCAGGTTGACTCAGAGCTGGCTGCCAAATGGTATGGTTTGGCTGCGGATCAAGGGCAGCCAATCGCCCAATATTTGCTTGGACAATTGTATCAACTAGGCAAGATAGGTAAGAAACCTGATTATGATGAAGCAAGAAAATGGTATGCCGCGTCTGAGTCGAACTACCCTAAGTCGGCGGTTGCCCTTGGCTTTATTTATGACACCGTAGATGATGATTATCAAAAGGCACATAAAAATTATCAGTTGGCTGCGGAAAAAAATAATAAGGTGGGTCAATTTAATTTGGCTCTTATTTATGAAGATGGCAAGGGTGTGCCGGTTGACTACGCCAAAGCGAAGGTTCTCTATAGTAAAGCTGCGGAGTCAGGACATAAAAAATCCATGACCCAACTGGCGGATCTTTATTTTCATGGACTTGCAGGGGATAAACGTGATGAGCAACAGGCTCTTTATTGGTACAAAAAGGCTGCTGAGCTGGGTGATGGTGATGCACTTTATAAATTAGGGTTATTATCGGAAACAGGTGTGGCCACCAAACTTGATTTTGTCAACGCAGTCAATTATTACCAACAGGCTGCAAGCAAAGGGAATGAAAAGGCGAAGCTTGCACTGGCCCGCATGCATCAATATGGGTTGGGTGTTTCTAAAGATAATCAAAAAGCGGCTGAATTATATAAGGAGCTGGCTGCAAACAATAACACTTATGCTCAATATCAATTAGGGGTTATTTATTTTGATGGGATTAATGGGGAACACAAGCCTGATGAAGGGAAGCGGCTGCTGCAGCAAGCCAGTGCAAATGGAAGTCAGCAGGCACGCAAGATCCTGCAGTGGCTGGATGCTCAACAGCAAGAGCGTGTGAGTTTCATTGAGCCAGTAGTGATTAATCAGACACCCGTCACCGCAGGTCAGCCCGCAGATTTGATGTACTTTGATGCATTAAATGAATGGAATCGTGGGGATGAGAATTTATCGCGTATGATTCTTGACCGTATAATGAACCAATTCCCACAGTACGTGCCGGCAAAGCGCGCTTATGAGCAATTAAAGCAGCCTGTGATATCTTTTTTAGGGAATGCCAATTCTCATGAAATGTAGCATTGCGTCAATTGTTGGGCAGAAAGCGTATTGGATATCAGAAGTCAGAAATTGTATTCAATAAAAACCGAACCGGAAGCAAAGCACCGGTTCGGGAGTTCACAGATTAGAGCAACGGAAAGAGTAGCTAGGCGGCCATTGCTTTGACGCGGGCACAGAGATGAGATTTAATACGGGAAGCTTTATTCTTATGAATCAAACCTTTCCCTGCCGCTTTGTCAATAACTGGCTGAGCCTTGGCATAAGCAGCACGAGCGGCTTCCTGATCACCGGCTTCTACTGCCTTAATAACATTTTTTACAAAGGTGCGATACATAGAGCGCGCGCTGGCATTACGCTGACGTAATTTAACATTCTGACGGGCACGCTTAATCGCTGATTTAATATTCGCCACTTAAAAATCTCCACTCACTTTAAGATGTCACAAAAGATAGCAATCATGCACAATGCATTAGAATTTGTCAATATTTGACTGAATCATGGCTGCAATTAAAGGGTAGAAAATTGAAAATCATTGAGAACAAAAATCCCAACTTTAAAAAACCACTTTGCAATAGCACCCTTGAATCGTCAATATCAGTCTGATTATTAAAAATCATTGCTTACCTTGGATTGTATGCTTTAAGTGTTCTGTACGGCAAGATATTCCAATCATGAAATGCATAAAATCGACAAAAAAATCTGGCAGCCACCAAGAAGTCAAATGTTCCCCGCTTCAAAAAATTAATGGAGGGAACGCCTAGGAGCTTTTGGTTAGACGATTATTGCCCGTTGGCGGAGATGGAGTATGGCTTTTGTGAATTTTAGGGGCACCCATATCTTTCATTCTTGAAAAAAAGTTTGGTTTCTCCTTAGGCTCATTGGTAGGTTTCGTTGCTGTTAACAGGGGATCAGATGGTGGTGGGGCGAAGAGGTTAGCAACCAGCTCCAGTGCTTTAGTTATTTGCTCCTGCAGGGTGCTTATCATTTCCTCTTGATTTTTTTGGTTTTTTTTGAGTTCGGTTACTTGTCCATTCAGGTTATTAATCGCTCTATCTTGCTTGTTGTTTCTGTTCTCAATCTGGGTGATTTTCCCCTGCTGCTGAACGGATTGTTGTTGTAAGTCAGAATGTTGTCGTTCTACTCCTTGTAAAAGGATTCGGGCATGTTCAGCAGAAAATTCATGCTTACTCACTAGCGACCGTAACGTTTTGGTACTATTGTATACAGTGGTGCTCCATGATTTTTCCGCGATGTTAGGCTTGGTTCTCAGACTGGCAGGAGAAGCTGAAACTGGAACTGAAAATGGTAATGGTAGGGATATCAGTCTTTCTTTTTCGGCTATTTCTTTTGAGCTGGGTGTTTTTAATGCATCAAGAAAAATTGCCACCTTGTTTTCTATCGGATAATCCTCACATCCTTTGATTTTTCCACTGAGACATAACCCATAGAGTTGATTGCTATAGAGCGTTGCAACCGCTTTAATTTTTTTTAGTTCCCAGCCCTGGATGTCTTTTTGATAACGCAAGGTCAAGCTTCGCGCAAATAATTCTGCCATTTTTTTTGCCTGCTCGGGATTTTGTAGTATCCCCAGCATATTTTGGTTTTTGGGTTCTTCAAAACGCCCCATAATGGCTCCGCCCGCTTCTTTCACAGTAAAGGCGGTAATTGTCTCTACCAAAGAGCCAATAATAGGGATACCGCCGAGTAGCCCCCCCAGCATTGAGGAACCCAGTTCCAATGCTTTATCGGCTGCCCCTGCTTTTTTTTCAACGAGTTCACTGCAAAGAGAAGTAAATCCAATTATTTTGGCCCATAAAACACTATAACTGGTGTTATAAAACAACTGTGTTTTCTGATTGCTGTTAATTCTATTTAATGCAGTAAGTTTTTCGGTTTTACTGTCCAGATACGCTTGAGTCAGTTCATTTTGGTGTGAGGATCTCCCTGCCAACTCATCGTACAATATTCCTTGGTCTTGATGTAAATTGGCAGAAATTTTGGCTTCAAGCCCATGCACTATCTGGGCAAAAGTGTCCCCTTCCAATAGTGCTATTAGACTTTCCTGGATAATTTGCGTTTTTTCCTGCACCTGTCTGTCTATTTCTGTCAGATTTTCTTTTTGCTCTTGCAAATTAGTTTCCAGTTCTTTCATTTTATCATGTAGACTTTGAATTTCCGGGATGTCTTGCAAAGCAGCATAGGGTTTCAGTGCTTCTTCTGTATAGGAGCTTGTTTGTTCCCCCTCTGTCAGACTGAACAGCTCTGTTAGTGCCTCGTTCTTAATTTGCAATAGCTTATTATGTTCCTTGAGGACTGCAAACATACTGTCTTGCCGCTGAGTGGTTTCTTTGGTCAATTTAAGTTGGCTGTTGATGAGTTGAATTTGTTCTGTCAACAGGGAGTTAGCCACAATCAATTGACTATTGGTTGTTTTAAGTCGTTCGTTTTCTATACCCAACAGTGTATTTTCCTCTTTAAGCAAGGTGTTTTCTTCTGCGTAAAGTTGGGATGGACTAATTAGGGAATCGTAAGCCGGTGGTTGATCGGTTACTAATATATTTTCTTGACCATATGGCATAAAGCATATTCCTTTGCTTACATAAGAAAGCAGATGATAATGCCAAAATAAAATAAATAAAATGATATTTTGTTTAACCCCTGGTGAATTTCCATAAGACCCTATAGAAACCTTGCAAACAGAGTGATTTGGGAAAAAATTGACTGGAAAATATAAAAACCCAGTTCGCAGTTTCTATGCTTTATAAACTGCGTCAAATCAACGATTACTTCGTTAAAATCAAACAAAAATGCTCGGGTTAGCGCTGCTGGCGCTGTGTTTTTTGTTTGATTTTTCCTCGCTCCTTGATTTTACTTGCTGATAAAGCATAGAAACTGAGAACTGGGGTTATAAAAAAAATCGTATCAGGTATATCATAGGGACATTGTTTTTTAATTTCCTTGCTTTATGCCTGCGATAGAAACCATGTTACCTAAACGACAAACCCTTTTGCGGTCTACTTCTCTTGTCTCAATGATGACGCTCATATCCCGTTTGGTTGGCTTTGCACGCGATATGGTCATTGCGCAATTATTTGGTGCTCAAGCGGGAATGGATGCCTTTTATGTGGCATTTAGAATTCCTAACTTTATGCGTCGTCTGTTTGCTGAAGGGGCTTTTTCACAAGCCTTTGTCCCTGTACTGGCAGAGTATCAGCAAAAACGAACGTTTGCTGAGGTAAGGGATTTTATTTCAAGGATTGCCGGGCAATTAGGGGCAGTCCTCTCGATCATCACTTTTATTGGTGTGTTAGGAGCCCCCTTTATTATCTTTATTTTTGCTCCTGGTTTTGGCGATAGCATGCGCTTGACATTAGCTACAGAAATGTTGCGGTTGACCTTTCCTTTTCTCATGTTGGTTTCGTTAACCGCCATGGCAGGGGCTGTGCTGAATACCTATGGTTATTTTGGTGTACCGGCATTTACCCCGGTGCTGTTAAATATCAGTATGATTCTGGCCGCGCTGTATCTAAGCCCTCATTTTGAGCATTCAGTCGTTGCTTTGGCCTGGGGAGTGTTGATTGCAGGAATTGCTCAATTTTTGTTTCAAATTCCATTTCTATATCATCGAAGGTTGTTGGTCAGGCCAAGGATAGTATGGGATGATCCTGGGGTAAGACGTGTTTTAAAACTCATGGTCCCTGCTTTGTTTGGCGTTTCTATTGCCCAACTTAATTTAATGGTGGACTCAATTTTTGCTTCTTTTCTGCAGATAGGCAGTGTGACCTGGTTATATTACACAGACAGGTTAACTGATTTTCCTTTAGGTGTATTTGGGGTGGCGGTTGCAACTGTTATATTACCTCATTTGGCCAGACGCCATGCAGATCAGAACAAAGAGAACTATTCTCATGCACTTGACTGGGGCTTGCGTTTAATATTGTTAATTGCCGTTCCCTCAGCCTTGGGATTGGCGCTATTTTCCATGCCTTTAATTGTTAGCTGTTTTGCATATGGGAAGTTTTCAGCTACGGATGCCCTGCAAACTCAAAAAAGCCTCATAGCGCTTGGTAGCGGTGTTCCAGCTTTTATGGTGGTCAAAGTCCTTGCTTCAGGTTTTTATGCCCGTCAGGATATTAAAACACCAGTGAAAGTAGGGGCTTTGGCGATGATTGTGAATAGCCTGTTGTGTCTGTTGCTTATTTGGCCTCTGGCTCATGCTGGACTTGCTTTAGCCTCTGCCCTTGCTGGTTATGTAAACTGCAGTGTTTTAATTCTGTTGTTAATGCGTCGAAAGATATATCAGCCCTCCTCTGGATGGCTTAAATTTATGATGCAATTGCTGGTAGCGAACACTGCAACCGCCGTTTATCTAATGATAACTCGGGCTGATTTGAGCTTTTGGCTGTCTAAGTCTGCTATGGAGCGGTTATCCTTGCTGCTTGGGCATGTTAGTATCACAGTACTTATCTATTTAGCCTGCCTCTATCTGGTTGGTGTACGCCCAGCCCAATTCCGTAGCCAAATGAAGGAGTGATTATGCATGCAAAAATGTTTTACGACATTAGCGTTGAGAAGGCTGTACCTTTGAGTTTTATTAATAAAACTCAATGGGAGCAGGGGCTTGGGCACCTGACTCCTGCTGAACAAAATTACTTTCTCACCCAGCAGTTTAAAGCAAAAGCCGGTGATATTTGCTTTATCTATGATAATGATGGCTTGCCTGGCAAAGTATATGTTGGTTCAGGGGATGATAATCGGGAATTAGCATTGGCAAATGTTGCGTCTCGATTGCCACCAGGCTGCTATTTTACTGAAGAAGCTTTGTCGCAAAGTGCGATGGTTGTTTGGGCGCTTGCCCAGTACCGCTTTATAGATTACAAAAAACAGGAACTGCTTCCCCGTAAACTGGTAATTAAAGAGGAAAGGTTATCAGCAGTGACTGAGGAAGTCGCCGCAGTCTTTCTAGTCCGGGATTTGATTAATAAACCCACTAATGATTTAGGCCCTGAGGAATTGGCTGAGGTGGTGGCTAATCTGGCCAAAGCACATGGTGCTGAGTTTGAGCAGTGGGTCGGTAATGCCTTGTTGGAGTCTAATTTTCCGGCGATTCATGCAGTAGGGCGGGCATCAATAAATGAGCCGCGATTATTGTCTTTAACGTGGGGGGATAAAAGGGACCCTAAAATTACCCTGGTGGGAAAAGGTGTTTGTTTCGACAGCGGAGGCCTGGATATCAAGCCATCAACGGCGATGCGTTTGATGAAAAAAGACATGGGAGGCGCTGCTCATGCGATAGGTTTGGCTCAATGGATAATGGCCTGTCAGTTGCCTGTTCGGTTACAGGTTCTTATACCTGCTGTTGAAAATTCCATTGGACCAGATGCGTTTAGACCAGGAGACATCCTAACCATGCGTAACGGGTTAACGGTAGAAGTTGACAATACGGATGCGGAAGGACGATTGGTGCTTGCTGATGCGATTGTAAAAGCTTGTGAGGATAAGCCGGAACTACTTATTGATTTTTCAACACTTACGGGCGCCGCTCGTGTGGCGGTGGGTACAGAAATTGCCGCCATGTTTTCTAATGATGATACATTGGCAAATGCGCTGGCAAAGTCTTCTTCTGCTGTCAACGATCCCATCTGGCGATTGCCGCTTTTTGGCGGATATGAAAACATGCTTGAGTCTTCTATTGCTGATCTTGTCAACGCCAGTGCCTCGCCATACGCAGGGGCAATTACGGCTGCTTTATTTCTACAACGGTTTATACCAGGCTCTATTCCCTGGGTACATTTTGACATCATGGCCTGGAATACCTCTTCAAAACCGGGCAAGCCTGAAGGCGGCGAAGCAATGTCTCTACGTGCAATTACCCATTATCTGCTAAAAACTTATGGGAAGCACTAGACCATACTGCACCTATTAACGGTGGCCTGGTTGTTAAGTGGCGGCTCTGCTTAGCTGCCTGCCATTTAATAGTGATTCAAAAAATTGATTTGCTTGATAAAAATGGATTATAATTTATCACTTTTCTATAAAAAATCAATTGATTAAGGTTACAGATGAAAATCTTATCTACCTTGTTTTTTCTGATGTTTTCAGCCTTGGCTGCTGCAAAACCATTGCACAATATCGTTGTATTTGGTGATAGTTTGTCAGACAACGGCAACCTTTATGAGTACTTGCATCAAAAATTGCCCCAATCTCCACCCTATCATGAAGGGCGATTTACAAATGGCCCTGTATGGATTGAGCGTTTGACCGAGTTGTACTTCCCCACAAAGGGATCTGAACATTTGCTGGATTATGCTTTTGGAGGGGCAGGAATAGCAGAAGATCAGGATGATTTATTTACCCTAAAGAAAGAAATTGATACTTATTTTCTTGTTCATCAAGATAAAGTAGATGAGGATAGTCTCTTCGTGATTTGGATCGGTGCCAATAATTACCTGGGAATTCCTGATGACATTGAAGGGACGGTAAGCAACACCAATGCAGGGATCCGGGATGGGATACGACGCCTGGTGGATGCGGGGGCAAAACATATCATGGTGTTGAATTTGCCTGATTTAGGCCAAACTCCCCTGGCGCGTGAATTTAATGCGCAGGCAGCATTAACTCATTTTTCCACTAGACATAATGAAGTGCTGGCTGAAAACGTTAATGCCTTAAAACATGCTTATCCTGATGTTCAATGGCTTTATTTTGATGTCCATCAGACTTTGAACAATTTGGTGGTTGAACCCGAAAAATATGGCTTTACCAATATCACTGAAACTTGTTATGAGGCAATGGTGGAAAAGCCTTCAAAACACTCTGTCCTCCGCATGGCGGCCAGTATTAAAGCGGGGGCTGAGCCAAGCCTTTGCCAAGGCTATTTATTCTTCGATCCGGTTCACCCCACGGTTCTGGCTCATCAGATTATGGCAGAGCACGCGAAGCGCTTTTTAGATCAGAACGGAATTGAATTTTAGTGTCTCGTCAAGATTGAATTTTCGGATTGGCGTCTGGATCACGTAAAGATGGGTGCAAGACAGGCGTTCAGATGAGACACTGGTTTCCCAGTACTGGATAACTTAAATGGCAGGTTGCTATTTAAGTTATCCATTTATGATACCTTCAGATAATCAAATTAGTATAGAGTAGGCAAGAAAGTTGCTTATTACAAAAGATACTAACCAAAATAACCATGACAATTATGCAACTGTTTCTTGGTTTTTGCTTGTTGTTCTTCCTGAATTTTGCTGAAGTGAAAGCGGCAAGTCTGGATATTTTGGTTAAAGGACAAAAAGTTGCATTACCTTACTGGCCTTCCAAAGGAGGCAAACAACGAGGGGGGGTAGTTATTGTTAATGGCGAGCAGTCTGTTGCTGGCTCAAAGCTACCCGAATATCTTGGAGAGGAGCTTGCAAAGCTTGGGTGGTCAGTTGCTTTGTTAAGTACCAGTCAACAGGTAATACCATGGACAGAGCAGCTCCCTGAAGTCTTATCCACTTTACGTCAAAAAAATAATAAACGCATGGCAATGATCCACTATGGTTCAGAATTATCCGGCTCTGTGGGCTATTTCAGCAAATTGCAATCCAAACAACTGAATGGAATGATTTTGTTATCAGCCTTTGATCTTCCTGAAAATGAGGATACGGCTGATTTAATGAAAAAAATTTCATTTCCTTTATTGGATATTACCGGTCAGTTTGATTATACGCCGGTACTGGAACAAGCTGCCGCACGCAAGCAGAATGTTGAGAACAAAAAATATTCTTATCAACAATTATCGGGTGCAGATCATGATTATCTTTATAAGGAAAAAATGTTAGCGATCACTATCCATGGCTGGATGCAAAAATTAGGTAGTATTAATCGTGCGAAGGCTCCTGTTGTTCTGGATTAAGGACAATTGTTGACAGCTATCCTTATGATTTATTAGAAAAATTTTGTGCCAGGCTGTGGTGGAGCTGAGCTAAAAATGGCGGCAAATAACAACAAAATGAAAATAAAAATAGAGAAGTAGAAGATAAGTTTTGCAATATAGGTAGAGGTTGATGGCGCCCTATAACTGAATATTGCAGCAATCATGGCAACTAGTAAAAAAACAAAAGCCCATCCTAACATTATCTATCCTTGGCGTATGGCAGACCCAAGTTAGCGATTACATTAATTATAGTAGATGTTGCTACCCTAACTGATGCACCTTGATTAGCATACCGGCTTGAGGGTGATCCAAATAGTAAACTTTGCCCCCAGATATCCGCTGTTTTTGATTAAAAGTAAAGGAAGCCTTGCTATCAGGTGTTGAGAAGAGTAAATCCGTGTCCAGGAGGTAGTAATTGGAACGCCGGATACGTAAGGTGCCTTCTACTTGCCAACCGTTACGGCTGATTTTAGGCAAGATAATTGCCCGCTGATTATTAAAAGGCTGTACCCAGGTATAATGTAAAAGCACATGATATTGTGGTTTTTGGTTTAATGCCCAGTACTGTTGTTTTAATTGGGACGTAGAGGAGGGTCGCAGATGGTATGGGCTAAGTGCAGGGCTTGTTTCCGGAAGCAAGGGGATGCCATGCGATGTATCGGGTGTGATTGTTGTTAGATTTCCTGGAAGAGAGCCTGCATCCTGGTGGGTAAATACAATTAAGTCCACCTGATAAAATGAAGGTATGCCGTTTCCGTGCAGGAGGCATGACAATAAACTGCCGATTATAAAAATCAATCCTTTAAACATAGCTTTCTTCTTTTTTGTTATGATGTATAAAGACTCTTGATGCTATTGCCGGTTTTCAACGAAGATTTTAATGACTTGGCTATTTTAAAACCTCCGTTGAATAATCTTAATCCAAATCCGACATGGCGATGGCATGGTATCCGGCGTCTACATGGACTACCTCTCCTGTAATGCCTGATGCCAGGTCAGAGCACAGAAAAGCAGCGGTATTGCCTACTTCTTCGGCGGTGATATTGCGCTTTAGTGGTGTGGTGTTGGCATAAGCGTTTTGCATTTTACGAAAATCTTTGATGCCAGCTGCTGCCAGTGTTTTAATCGGTCCTGCTGAAACGGCATTGACTCGCAACCCCTTTGGTCCAAGGCTTGCAGCCAGATAACGAACAGAAGCTTCCAGACTCGCCTTGGCAATACCCATAACATTGTAGTTAGGAACGGCTTTTTCTGCTCCATAATAACTTAAAGTTAAAATAGAGCCCTGAGTGTCTTGCATCATGGGCAGGGCAGCCTTCGCCAGGCCAACTAAACTGTAGGCGCTAATATCATGGGCGATACGGAATCCCTCTCGATTTACGCTCTCAATGAAGTCTCCACTAATTTGATCGGCGGGAGCGAAAGCAACGGAATGGATAAGGATGTCGAGGTTATTCCAATAATTACTTAACTGTTCAAAGACAGCATTAATATCTGCATCATTAGCAACATCACAGGGAAAAGTTAGATTGGAGTTAAACTCCCCTGCCATTGTTTCGACACGGCTCTGCAATTTTTCATTTTGATAGGTAAAGGCAAGTTCTGCACCTTGTTCATGAAAAGCCTTGGCAATACCATAAGCAATGGAGCGGCTGCTTGCCAGACCGACGATTAATGCTTTTTTCCCATTTAAAAATCCCACGTTACTCTCCTCTGGTTTTCTCTGTGGTTAAGCTGTTTGGATGAACTGCCAATAACTCGCGCATCTTTGCCTGAATCATATCAATTGCAATGCGATTTTCTCCTCCACGAGGAACAATAATGTCTGCATAGCGGCTTGATGGCTCGATAAATTGCAAGTACATGGGCCTAACAGTGGTTTCATACTGGTGTATTACTGATTCAAAAGAGCGGTGACGTTCTACTACATCGCGTTTCAGGCGCCGTGTCAAACATATATCGAGAGGAGTGGACATGAAAATACGAATATCCATTACCTCACGTAATCTTTTATCGCTCAGCAACAGGATCCCTTCCAGTACAATAATTGCATGTTGACCGACTTGACGTGTTTCAGGCAGGCGAATGTGTTTAGAATGGGAATAAACTGGAATATTGATTGATTTGCCTTGCTGCAAGCTGCGCAGATGTTCATATAGCAAGGCATGATCAAAGGCATCCGGGTGGTCGTAGTTAATGTTTTCCCGTTCAGCAAAAGGCAGATGGCTGTTATCTTTGTAGTAAGCGTCTTCTGATATAACAACAACCTGCTCCGAGCCAAGTTCGTTGACAATGGTATTGGCCAGAAGGCTCTTACCTGAGGCGGAAGGGCCAGAAATTCCGATAATAATAGCTTGTTTACTCATGATGTGATTATTCAAAATTTTGTGCAAATGGTAAGGGTTTATCAAAATAAATTCAATCATTCCCGTTGTCGTTTTAGCAGCACATAGAGCGCGCCGCTGCCGCCATCCTTTGCCAACGCACTGTGAAACGCCAATACATGGGGAAATTGCTTCAGCCAATGGTGAACCAGATTCTTTAAAACAGGTGTTTCTCCTCTTGGGCTGCCCTTGCCGTGAATAATTAAAAGACAACGATGGGCCAGGGCACTTTGCTCAAGAATAAATTGAATTAAAGCTTCTTTGGCTTCCTCTGATCTTAAGCCATGCAGGTCCAATCTGGATTGCCATGGGATTTGGCCACATTTTAATTGGCGAAATCGTTTGCCTGGTATGCTGTGGCTGCAATAGGAAAGGATGGTGCCTGCCTGTACTTCTTCCTGGTAATAATCTGACAAATAGATGCTGTTTTCCAACAATACCGCTTTTTGTTGAGTTTCGGGTTTTTTGAAGTGTTTGGTTTCAAGGGTAAGGGATGCTTTTTTGCTTTGGTGCAATGGTTTTATTTCACCTATCGTTTGGCGAAACAATGTTTTGTCTTCATCGGACAAGAAATCATCAGACATAATTATTAATATTTAACCAATTATTGCTATTATAACTTAATTCAGGCTATATCTGCTGTAAGATTGGGTAAATTATCAGGGTAAAATCATATTTTATAGATTTATAAATTGGGTACAAAGTTTGACAACACTGTTATAATTTTCCCAATCTGGTGTCACTTACTTTCCGGTTCATGTGGAAATGGGCACAATCCTGCGGTAGAGCTGGAAATTTCAGGAACAAATGACATTATTATGAGAAAGAGACAACTATGAATGATTCTTCTTTTGCGGCTGTTGATGAGCTGGAAACGCTTATCGATTTCCTGCGTTTTGGTATAAGCCAGGCTTATGGAAAAAATCTTTATTTTGGCCACGGTACCGATAACGTATCGGATGAAATGCATGCTTTAATTTTAGCAAGCCTGCACTTGCCTCTGGATAGTGATCCTTTACTGTTGCAAGCTCGCCTCACTTCCGTAGAAAAACAAAAATTAGCCAGGCAATTGAGCCGGCGGATAATCGATAAGGTTCCTGTTCCTTATTTAACTAACAGCGCATACTTTTGTGAATTGCCATTCTATGTGGATGAAAGGGTACTGATCCCACGTTCTCCAATAGCAGAACTGATTAAACAGCAGTTTTCTCCCTGGCTTATAGCCGATAGAGTGGAACGGGTGCTGGATTTATGTACTGGTAGTGGGTGTATAGCCATTGCCTGTAGTTATGCATTTCCCGAAGCGATGGTGGATGCTGTAGATATTTCTCCTGAAGCATTGGAAGTGGCAGCGATCAATTGTGAGCGCCATGATTTGCAAGAGACGGTCAATCTTATTGAATCAGACTGCTGGGAAAATATTCCTCATGTTCGTTATGATCTAATCGTTTCTAACCCTCCTTATGTCAGTCATGAGGAAATGCAGACTTTACCGGCTGAGTATTATCATGAGCCCCGGTTGGCATTGGAAACTGGCAGCAACGGCCTGGCCATTGTTGAAAAAATCCTTGCAAAAGCCCATGATTATTTAACCGAAGACGGTATTTTGGTTGTTGAGGTAGGAAACAGTGAGCAAGCGCTGGAAGAGGCTTTTCCTCATGTTCCTTTTACCTGGCTTGAGTTTGAGCATGGGGGGCAAGGTGTATTTCTGTTAACCCAACAGCAATTGAAAACTTATTTTGCAACCCAAGGTTAATTGAAATGAGTGGAAACACATTGGGCAAATTGTTTACTGTAACAAGCTTTGGTGAAAGCCATGGACCTGCCTTGGGTTGCATTGTCGATGGCTGTCCTCCAGGATTGGCTCTGACTGCCTCAGATATTCAACCTTTCCTTGATAAACGTAAGCCCGGCCAGTCGAAGTATACAACGCAAAGACGGGAGGCTGATAAGGTAGATATTCTTTCTGGTGTGTTTGAAGGGTTAACCACAGGAACGCCTATTGCGTTGTTAATCCACAACCAGGATCAGCGCTCGAGAGATTATGAAGAGATAAGGCATTTGTTTCGTCCAGGGCATGCTGATTTTACCTATCAACATAAGTACGGCTATCGGGACTATCGCGGAGGAGGGCGTTCTTCTGCACGAGAAACAGTGGCCAGAGTTGCTGCAGGAGCCATTGCCCGGCTTTATCTTTATCGGGTTGTGGGGATTGAAATTACGGGTTACCTGCAGCAGATGGGGGACATCGTGCTGGATTTTGTCGATGAAGGTTTAATTAACACTAACCCTTTTTTCTGCCCTAACCAGCATCAGGTGCAGCAATTGGCGGACGCAATTGATCAATTGCGTAAACAAGGGGATTCTGTAGGGGCCTGTGTTAAAGTAATTGCCCGGGGGGTGCCTGTGGGTCTTGGCGAGCCTGTGTTTGACAAGCTTGATGCCACGCTGGCTTATGCCATGATGTCAATCAACGCTGTAAAGGGGGTGGAGATTGGCGCTGGATTTAATTCAGTTTGCCAGTCAGGCAGTGAACATCGCGACGAAATGACGAAAGCCGGCTTTCTGAGCAATAATGCAGGGGGGGTGCTAGGTGGCATATCGACAGGCCAGCCTGTTGAAGTCAGTCTGGCATTAAAGCCAACCTCAAGTATTATCAAGCCTGGTAAAACAGTGGACGTAGAAGGAAATGAGGTAACCGTGGTCACCAAAGGTCGGCATGACCCTTGTGTGGGAATTCGGGCGGTGCCTATCGCTGAAGCAATGATGGCCTTGGTATTGATGGATCACCTGTTGCGTCATAAGGCGCAAAATGGCTAAATGCTGTAAACCATAATGATAGGCTGTAAGCGGTTGATTCCTACAATAGAGCCCCTATCTTTATTGCCTACTGCCCTCAAATCAGTGCTCTATGGGAGCACGCAAAACAGTGGATTTTATATATAAGGTGAGCCGCAGGACTTATTCGAACAAATTAAGGTAGTTAAATGAATAGACGTTTAAATATTGCAGTAGTTGGCGCGACAGGCGCTGTAGGTGAAACATTATTAACTGTTCTGGAAGAGCGTGATTTTCCGGTGGATAATCTTTACCCGCTTGCCAGCGCTCGTTCACTTGGCAAGACCGTTATGTTTAATAACAGGGAGCTGGATGTGGAAGATTTGGCTGGTTTTGATTTCAGTCTGGCTGATATTGCTTTATTTTCTGCAGGAGGTTCTGTTTCCAGGGAATACGCTCCCAAAGCCGCTGCAGCAGGTTGTATTGTGGTGGATAATACCTCATGCTTTCGTTATGAGGATGACATCCCACTCGTGGTACCGGAAGTGAATGCTCATCGCATTGCTGACTATAAGAATCGAGGCATTATTGCCAACCCCAATTGTTCAACTATTCAAATGGTTGTTGCTTTAAAGCCCTTACATGATGCTGTGGGCATTAGCCGCATTAATGTGGCTACTTATCAGGCCGTATCAGGAACAGGCAAGAAAGCAATTACGGAGTTAGTTGCCCAGTTAGGGGAGTTATTGAATGGAAGACCTATCAAGCCATCAGTTTACCCTCACCAGATCGCCTTTAATGTTTTGCCTCATATTGATGAATTCCAGGAAAATGACTATACCCGTGAAGAGATGAAAATGGTTTGGGAAACCCAAAAAATCATGGAAGATGAAACGATTTTGGTGAATCCAACAACTGTACGTGTCCCTGTCCTTTATGGCCATTCTGAAGCAATCCACCTTGAATTAAAAGCGCCTCTTACAGCAGCTGCAGCAAGAAAAATTTTAAAAAAAGCGCCAGGTGTTAAAGTAATTGATAATATAAAAAAACTTCAATATCCAACACCTATGACTCATGCTGTAGGGCATGATGAAGTGTTTGTAGGACGCATTCGCCAGGACATTTCGCATCCGAATGGTTTAAATTTGTGGGTAGTGGCTGATAATATCCGTAAAGGAGCCGCTACGAATGCTGTGCAAATTGCTGAAATTCTGCAACGTGATTATTTATAATTTATACTAGTATTATGGCGACAAAAAGAAACAAATCAAATATTGGCATTCCTACTTGGCCACCTTTAAACGAGAGTGGTACGAAATCCATTTTGGCTGAAGAAACGCCAAGGATAGAAAGGGAAAGGCGAGTTTCATTTCAAGAGACATTAAGCAAAAAACTGGCTACCAAAATCCATGCGCGTGATCATCAGGAAAAGCCCCAGACGGCGCCTGAAGGTGAACTCCAGAACAGCATCATGCAACATCCTTGGCAAAACTCCCAGCGCAATGATGGGATTGATCCTAATCTTAGTCCTGAACCACCGCTGAACACCGAGGCGCACATGAAATATGAAAACGAAAGACGGGAACAGGAAATGGAGAAACAACTTCGTTTGGGATTGGCACCGAAAATGAAGACAGCACCAGAACCTTCCAGATAGGATGTTTAAATGACCATTGCCAATGAGATCATCAGCTGCCGCATGCCTGATTTTGACCTGTATATTCGTCAAGGTGAATCGTTGGATGACATTGATGAGTATGGTTATACCCCGTTAATTGAAAGCGCTATAACCCGTCAGATCCATATAGCCGAACAACTGATTGCCCGTGGCGTGGATGTCAACAAAGCCGATGTCACCGGACGTACACCTCTTCATTGGGCTGTTGATAATAATGATTTGGAATTATCACGTCTTCTGCTAAACCATGGTGCTAATCCTAATGCTTATACCAGCGCTGGATTAGCGATATTGGTTTATCCCGTTTTAAGGGGGCAAGATGCTCTTAAACACCTGCTTTATCAGCATGGGGCAAAACTTGATTTTGCACTTGATTTCATCAATGGCAAGTTATTAGGCCATCGTTTTGAACTTAAAGGGGACGTTGATATAGTGAATGGTGACGGTGAATTTATTGAACTCGATTATGAAGGGTTTATTCTTGAATTTACAGTCGCTGTAGTGAAAGACTCCCTAAGGCGCTTCATCAGCAGTTATTCAACCCGTCACCTGCGGGAACACTTCCCTTATTTACATGAGATAATGGATGCCTTTGCTGTTGCTTCCGAATTATTACAATTACAGTTGCATCCGATGTTAACGGACAGTGACCAAGAGCGTCTGGCTTATTTAATTCAGTCCTCACCGATGTTGATTCTGCCTGCTGCCAGCCGCGGGCATGCGTTTTGTTTTATACGTTATAAAGATTGGTGGGCTAAAATTGACAGGGGCGAGAACAGCCTAAAAGAAGGTAGCGTTAATATTTATCGGATAACTAACCCTGAGACAATTAACGTACGCTTCCTGCAAGAGTTTCTTTATAGAAAGCAAAGCCGCCATTATTTTCATCAAAAAATTAATCAAAAATTAGGTTTAATTCCTTTGATTAAGCTGCCGATAAGCTCCCAGATTGCGGGTAACTGCTCATGGGCGAATGTTCAGGCCGTAATACCTGCTGCCTATGCCCTACAACAACTGGATTCTGCACCGCTTGATAAATTTGATGCAGAGGTTCCCATGAGCCTTTACACTAATCTGGTAGAATGGGATAAAGATCGGGCACTGGATGAGTGTATCCAGCGATTTTATCTGGCAAATCCGCTTCGCAAGGCAAGTCTGGCATCCATGCTTGCTTCAGTTCTTTTTCAAGCCTGTGATTATAGTCAAGTCCATCATGTAGAGCGGGCTGAAAAAATATTGACTATCCTCACCCAGCCAGATTATTACTATATACTTTATAATTATCTTGAGTCCTATTGTATCAAACGTCTGACTCCCCGAGGTAATAATCTGCTGAAGCTCCTCGATGATTGTGGCTTTAACCCTAATATAGGGGTAAGCCCGATTGCAACAGGATTATAGCGAGACTAAGTCGGACAGCGCTAACTGATTATGGGGCGAGGCTGTCCGATTAAAACTGTGGTTTTTCCTTGAAAGCTGTAACCCGGATGGAGCGCCAGTGAAATCCGGGGGCAGGTGTTTATTATCAAGCTCTAATCCCGGATTATTGGAATACCCTGCTTGTGACTCGTTGGAAATTGATTCATAATCCCAGCGCCGATAATCTTGTTTAATGGATAGTTTAATGAAAAAAATTGCTGTAGGTAGTCTTCTTGTCCTTTTCACGTCCGCACTTAATGCGGCTACCCTAATCTTGCCTGCCATGACTGATGGTTTGACGAATGGTTATTTTTCTATTCAGTGCAGCTATTCCTACAAGTCAATTCCGGGCAGCTATAGTCGATATTCCAATGAGGGGCCTGTTATTAATTATGGAAATTATGGCCTGTCTGGTTCGCTTGCGGAGATTAATACCGTTGTTGCTGATAAAGACAGTACTGATATCCATTTGAACATTCGGTTAATCTGCAGGAATAATGCAAGTATTGCTTACCAATTTGATGACTCGCGGTTAAAAGCAATTGGTGACATTCTTTTGGAGTTACCTCAGCATTGTGCTTAAAAGTTAATATAGCATCTGCTAATCAAATCAAGGCCTAATAAAAAATTCTTATTGTAGGTAATATATTTTTTATCAGGCCTAAAAACTGCATCAGGTAAATCACTAATGCAGCAATCAAAACGAAGTTAAGAATCAGACTAAGAAAGGGATTAATCGGATAAAGATTAACCGCCCATAAGAGAAACCCCGCAATAGCAATCATTAACAATTCATTTAACTTAAGCATAAACGCCTGTTTTTTAACTTACCCTACTCAAAGTTTAGCCTGGTGTCTCGTCAAAATTGGAACCAGAGCCTACGTTCCGCGCTTTATGCGCGGAATCTATTCTCAAACTTTGTCAAGAGGAAGTTTCGTGTGGTTTGCGTGGATACCGCGCATGAAGCGCGGAACGTAGGCAGTAGGGATCAATTTTCGACAGACACTAGAGCGCCATATGATTGATGCATTCGTTAATGCGAATCAATTATCTCTGGATTCTTTATTAACGGGTGCTCTTTTTTTTGCTGCTTCTGTTTTCATTTGCACAACACGACCTCCAGCCTGATGGGTAGTGCTCTGGCCTTTTTTTCGTTGAGGCTGTCGCTGTTGCTGGTTTCCCGTCGGGCGACGGCGTCGACCGTTTTGACCTGAATAGCGTTTTTCGCTGGATGTCTGAGTTTGTTGTTTTTGTTGTTGTTCGGAACCTCTGCGTACACCTTTTTCATGTTTGGTTTCTGTAGCAGCCTTGACTTCATTGGCTCCAAATAAATTTGTCCATAGACGTTTGATGAAATTGTTTTGCTGCGTTTTTGCCGGTGAAGCAGAGAAAGCTTTTACTGCTGGTTCATCAAGTTTAACGCCATCTTCGGCGCGAACTACATTTAATTCAGGCTGTTGCAACAAAGAATAACTTGGCTTTTTGTGTTTGCCAACGTTATCTTCCTTTAAGCGTGTAATATTGTACTGTGGGGGTTGCAGGTAAGGGTTGGCCAGAATTAATACCTGAACGCCATGTCGCTTCTCGATATTTAGGATGAATTCACGTTTTTCATTCATAATAAAGGTAGCCATTTCAGCAGGTAATTGAACCTGAACTTCTGCGGTCTTTTCCTTTAAGGCTTCTTCTTCAATCAATCGAATAATTGATAGCCCCTGAGATTGAATGTTTCTAACTACACCACGCCCTTCGCAACGTGGACATATTTCCTGAGCGCTTTCACCTAAAGAAAGACGTAAGCGTTGGCGAGACATTTCAAGCAAGCCAAAGCGAGAGATGCGACCGACCTGAATACGAGCCCTGTCTGCTTTAAGCGCCTCTTTCAGTCGATTTTCAACATCCCGTTGATTTTTGCTGGAGCTCATGTCAATGAAATCAATGACAACCAATCCCCCCAGATCACGTAAACGTAACTGACGTGCAATTTCGTCAGCTGCTTCAAGGTTTGTATTTAATGCAGTCGTTTCAATATCCGAGCCACTTGTTGCCTTGGCTGAGTTAATGTCAATTGAAACCAAAGCCTCTGTACGATCTATTACTAATGCGCCGCCAGAAGGTAACAGGACTTCTCGCTGGTAAGCCATTTCTATCTGGCTTTCTATCTGGTAAAAATTAAATAGCGGGATTGTGCTGTTATAAAGTTTAAGATTGGGTAAAAAATCAGGCTTTACCTGCTCAATGTACTGTTTGGCTTTTACATAGGAAACCTGATCGTCAATGATGATTTCGCCAATTGACTTACGTAAATTATCGCGAATTGAGCGGATAATGACATCACCTTCCTGATGAATCAGACAGGGCGCAAGCTGGGTATGATAAGCCTGCTTAATTGCTTGCCATTGGTTACACAGCATATCCAAATCGGCTTGTAACTCATCCTGACTCTTGCCGACGCCTGCTGTTCTTATGATAAGTCCCATCTCATCAGGCAGTTGCAGTGCATTCAGGGTTTCCTTTAATTCATCCCTGTCATCGCCTTCAATACGACGTGAAATACCGCCTGACTTTGGATTGTTGGGCATTAATACCAGATAACAGCCCGCCAGTGTGATATAAGTAGTCAACGCAGCACCTTTGCTGCCTCTTTCCTCTTTATCAACCTGAATGAGTAATTCCTGACCTTCACGAATCAAGGTGGTGATAGGTGGTCTGTCGTCGCCAAAATCATCGGGGTTTTTGCTTAAATATTCAGGGGCAATTTCTTTTAATGGCAAAAAACCTTGTCGCTTCGAGCCATATTCAACGAATACAGCATCCAGACTCGGTTCTCTGCGAGTTACAACGGCCTTATAAATATTGCCTTTTTTCTTAACTTCAGAAGGACACTCAATATCCAAATCATAAAGATGATTGTTTTTTACCAGTGCAACCCGGATTTCTTCAGCCTGCGTTGCATTTATTAACATTTTTTCCATTATCTACCCCATCAAAGGGCGCAACGCTAAGTAAGACAGTGCAAGGCGTCTATTTTTTGTTGCTTGAACTGGTTTATCACGAAGCCACATTTCCTGGTTATCCAGGAGGTTAAGGGCATAGCCAGCAAGCGTTTCTTCGAGCTTATTAACAGAGCAGGTGATGGATGTTGTGCCTTGATATTCGCTGCGTTTATCAAAAATCGCATTACCTTTCTCGAAAATTAAAGCCCTGCCTTCACCCGGCAAACGTTAATGAGCTCCTGCAGTAACAAAAAATATCCTCTTTAAGCATCCCCCAGTTCCTAATGACAGACCGCACGCATGGTACCTGCAAATATGCGGCGCATGCTGATGAATACATCTTTGGCAATAGATTTTGTGATGAGAAGGCTTATTGATAGCTTTATGCATAAGGAAACCATCCTTTGCCTGTAATTCGCAAAACAGCCAGGGCTGATGTAAAGCATGTCTGACATGCGTGGGTATCTGATGAGTTCGTTTTCAATTTGGCTCTGATACTGGGGTGCTTCCTTATGTCTTAAACTCAGGGAAGCGCGTTTTTTATATTAAATTAGGTTCTGCCTTAAATTATACCACAATTCCTTTAATCACTTAGTTCATGCTAACAGCCATACTGTATCTGCACAAACCAGCTATTTGGATTTGTTTTAGCATATTATCCGCAGACCTGATAAAGTCGGCTAACCGACCAATAAACTTTTCTTTCTTTAAATACGTTATAATTCGGTTTGCGCTAAATACCACGCAGCTTTCAATACTACCAAAAAAAATAGCAACAGAAAACAGGTTTATGCTAATGAGTGATGTACGTTATACAGAGATTGGTGCAGAAGAAGAAGGACAACGCCTTGATAATTATCTAACGCGGATCCTTAAAGGTGTTCCCAAAAGTCATATTTACCGCATAATTCGCTCAGGTGAAGTGCGTGTGAATAAAGGGAGGGCGCAAGCCTCTTTACGCTTGACACAGGGGGATTGTATCCGGATTCCGCCTGTGCGGGTTTCGCAAAGCAAAGAATCCCCCTTTATTGGTAATAAACTGTCGCTTAAATTACAGGAGAGCATTTTGTTTGAGGACAACAGCCTCCTGGTAATTAATAAGCCTGCGGGTATTGCTGTACACGGCGGGAGTGGTGTGGATTTGGGTGTGATCGAAGCATTTCGAAAAATACGCAGCGATTTATCTTATTTAGAGCTTGTTCATCGTCTGGACAAAGAAACATCCGGTTGTTTGTTACTTGCAAAAAAGCGCAGTATGCTGCGGTCTATCCATGCTTTGTTAGAGGCAAGGGAAGTGCATAAAACTTATTGGGCACTGCTTATGTATCCTTGGCAGGATAAAAAAAATAGGGTTGTTACCGCTGCTTTGGAAAAAAATATAGTAAAATCCGGGGAAAGAATTGTTACAGTCAGTCCGGAAGGTAAACCATCGGAAACGGCTTTCAAGTTGCTTGAAAATTATCAGCAGGCATGTTGGGTGGAAGCTTCCCCGAAAACAGGACGCACTCATCAGATAAGGGTGCATAGTGCTCATCTGGCTCATCCAATTGCAGGCGATGAAAAATATGGCAAGCCAGTGCAAATAGAAGGATTGGAATTATTAAAATCACGTCTTTATTTGCATGCAAGAGCAATTCAATTTAACCTGAATGGAAAAAATTATTTGTTTGAGGCTGACTTGGACGAACAGTTTGCTGAAACACTGAAAATATTACGTGCGAGGAGCTCGTTAGGTCATGGGTAAGCTATATCGCTTGGTAGTGTTTGATTGGGAAGGGACCTTGGGGGACACACTGGGGCAAATTTTTAATAGCGTGGCGATGGAAGCAAAGCGCTTGAATTTTGGTGAGGTAGATGAGCAGTTGGCTCGTCAATCAGTAGAGCTTGGGCTGGTAAAAGCGTTAAGGAAAGTATTTCCTCATTTGACCGAAGAGCAGCATGAGCAATTACTGCAGGCAGTGCAACAATCATTAATTTCCCGGACGACGGACGTTTTTTTGATTCCCGGGGCAAAAGCGTTTATTAAGCGTTTGCATGAAGCGGGCATTCATATTGCGATAGCTACCAACAAAGGTTATCAATCTTTGCAGCGTGTTTTGCATATCAGCGGATTGGACGCTTTTTTTAAGGTGACCCGGTCAGCGGGACAGGCTCCGGCAAAGCCTTGCCCTCAAATGCTGGAGGAAATTCTGGCTGAATTTGCTGTCTCCGCTGATGAAACACTGATGATAGGCGATTCAGCAACGGACATGGAAATGGCAACAAATATTGGAGTTGACGCAGTTGCCGTAGATTTTTATCACCAGCAGAAGGAGGCATTGCTTGTGGCTGGTGCCATGGCCGTATTTGATGATTACGAGCGTTTAGCTGATTATTTACAATTATCCGAGGGAGGGCGCAAGTGAATATTTCAATCAGTTTGCCCAATTTGTTAACGCTTCTGCGCATTATGCTCATTCCAGTGTTCATTATTGCTTTTTACCTGCCGGTTCAATGGGCGCACGGGTTGGCTGCTGCCATTTTTGCCCTGGCCAGTTTTACTGATTGGCTGGATGGCTACCTGGCGCGTAAATTAAAACAAATGTCGCCATTTGGCGCGTTCCTTGATCCGGTTGCTGATAAGTTATTGGTCGCCTGTAGTTTATTGTTGCTTGTTGGTGCAAAGGAGATGGACTATATCACCATTCCGGCTATTGTGATTGTAGGGCGAGAAATTGTAATTTCAGCACTTAGAGAGTGGATGGCGGAAATAGGCAGCCGTGCCAGTATCACAGTAAGCTATATTGGTAAAATCAAGACGACTATTCAAATGCTCGCGCTTTTTTTATTAGTGGCATTCACCCCCTCTCAGTCCATATGGGGTGTTATTGGTTTTATCATGCTGTATATAGCCGCAATTTTAACTATTTGGTCGATGATAGTATACCTTACAATTGCCTGGCCTCAACTCATGGAAAAACGGCCTGTTGCGCCCTAGAAGAAAAGTTTTAACTAATTAAAAAAATAATTTAATTTTTATTGACAGGGTCTGAATTTACGGTAGAATTGCAACCCGTAGACAGGCGGGAATAGCTCAGTTGGTAGAGCACAACCTTGCCAAGGTTGGGGTCGCGAGTTCGAGTCTCGTTTCCCGCTCCAAATAAAGCGACGAAGCAGTCGCTTTTTTTTTAAAGTTAAACGGCTGTGTGGCAGAGTGGTTATGCAGCGGCCTGCAAAGCCGTGGACGCCGGTTCGATTCCGGCCTCAGCCTCCAAATATGCCCAGGTGGCGAAACAGGTAGACGCAAGGGACTTAAAATCCCTCGGACCAAAAGTCCGTGCCGGTTCGACTCCGGCCCTGGGCACCAAAAATTAGATTTTCCTCATTTAAGAGGCAATTTTTTCGATCCACCACATCCTCCTTTTAACCTGTAGTTTTTAAAATTTCTAAATTCATAAGTCCTCCGTTGTAGCCATTTTATCTTTCGCTGAAAGCCTTCGGTAACTCCATTAAATTGAGAGCTATGGAATGACGAAGACTGTTGATTTACTATATGCAGATTATGAAAAATGGGGCAAAAAATGGGAAATAAGATAAAAGCGTTTTTCCTGGCTCTAGCAGTCCAGACAGGGTTTCTAGGGTTGTTTTTTTTAGGAGGACTTTTAGACCCGCTGATTGTACTTTGGTTGGCAGTGGGATATTTCTTTATAATAGGGTTCTATTTAATGTATCGCTATTTGCTGGCAAGTCTGATTAGCGGAGTGGCAAATAAGCACGATATTTAGCAATTATATCGTTTATGCAGATTCAGGAGATCCGAATAATTATCAGCGCGGATCTCATGGAATCCTTATCCAATGTGATTGATCCTGAAAGAGGATAGAAAATAATGACGAGCTTTAAAATTCCATCAATTAAAAAAAGCATATTCAGTACTGCAATTGACGTCAGGATTAATGATATTAATTATGGAAATCATTTAGGGCATGATTCGTTGATATCTTTTTTTCACGAAGCAAGAGTCAGGTTTTTAAGAAAAAATGGCTATACGGAGCTGGATATTGATGGTCTGGGGATTTTAGTAACAAATTTAGTGGTAAATTATATAAATGAGGCATTTTACTCGGATAATATAATGATAGATTTGGGGATTGGAGAAATTAAAAGAACAAGCGTTGATTTAATTTATCAGGCTAAAATACAAGAGACAAAAAAAGTGATAGCCAGCGCCTTAACTACAATCACTTTCTATGATTATAAAAAATCAAAGGTTGCAAGAGTCCCTGAGAAATTTTTGGCCTCTATTGGAATAAATAATATTAAAGATTAAATAGAGGACATAGGGAACTTAAACCCTATGGTTATTTGGATGACTTTGTAAATGATTCATACCTTTTCCTAATAGTTTAAATCAATTATCATACTCAGCATCGGGCAAGATTTTGGGTAAGATTTTCTATTTTTTGTAATGTATATAATTGTCGGTAATTTCGGAAATCATTCTTTGGCTGTCATGCAAGCCCTTATTGAAAAGGGTTTATCGCCTATTCATTTTGTTTCTGTCGATACGGGTTGGTCAGCGGCTTCCTGGGCTGAGAGAGTTCAGCAAGGTACTGATTATGCAATCAGTCAGGGAGTAGTGGTTCACAGGTTGGTTCCTCAGCCAGCTTTTTCAGAAATGGTTATCAGCCGTAAGCAGTTTCCTAGCCCCAAGTTTCAGTGGTGTACCAGCTTTCTTAAGGGATTGCCTATTCTTGAATATTTAGATGAACATGATCCTTCCTGTGAAGCACTCATTGTCTCCGGAAAACGTCAGCAGGATTCGCGACGCTATAATAACTTACAGGAATTTGAATACCAGAATGAATTATATCAGGGACGTACCTTATGGCACCCCTTATGGCAAACGAAAGAGGAAGCATTCGTTAAGTTGATTGCAAGGGCAGGGTTTAAAGTACTTCCACATCCAAGTCTCGAATGTAGTCCTTGCATTCATATGGCTCTTGAACAATTAAACTTTCTGGAGCCCCTCTCAGTTAAGCGATTGCAAATGGTTGAAGACAGGGTAGCGCAGACCATGTTTCAACAGCCCATTACTCAGTTATGTACGGTTTCAAAAGAGGTAAAGAGGCAAGAGGATCTAAGCTTGCAACAATTTGATTCTGGCTGTGGTGCCCCGTGGGGTTGTGGGGAATAGGGTTTTCAATCGCAACATTCAAATATGGAAGGATGAAGGCGAATAAAATGATAGATATTTAATGAGGTCTGCTTATTCCTCTTCAGGAGGCGATCTTTTTATTAAGTCATTGGCTGCTTGTTTGGCAGTCATCTTTCCCTGTAAGAGAGCATGTACCTGAAAGCAAATAGGCATGTCTACTTGAAATTTTTTTGCCAGAGAACAAATCTGGGAAGCGTTGTGTTTTCCTTCCACAACCTGGCCTATCTGACTTTCTGCTTCCACAAGATTGGCACCACGCCCTAAATGTAGACCAAAACGTCGATTGCGTGATTGATTATCAGTACAGGTCAGTACAAGATCGCCAACACCGGCTAAGCCCATAAATGTTTCTTCGCGGGCTCCCATTTTGATGCCCAGACGTCTCATTTCAGCTAACCCTCTGGTTATCAGGGCTGCTTTGGCATTGGCTCCATAACCTAGCCCGTCGCTAATCCCGCAGGCAATAGCCAATACATTTTTTACCGCACCGCATAACTGAACACCAATAATATCGTTACTTAAATAAACGCGTAAGTTATTCTGATGCAAAATAGCCTGAATTGATTTCTGATAGGCTGGATTATTACTGGCTAATGTTAAGGCTGTAGGTAAAAAATCAGCAACCTCCTTTGCGAAAGAAGGGCCTGATATTATCGCTATTGGAAATGATTGGCCAAATCGCTCAGCAACCAATTCACTTAACAATTTGTAACTGGCCGGATCGATTCCCTTTGTTAACCAGGCTAATCCGTGAGCGGGTTTAGGTAACTGAGATAACAGGTTTGCAAAAGCATGTGAAGGAACTGCAATAATAATTTCGGTTGATTGTGCCAGACATTGCTCAAGGGATGCCACAGGTTCAAGGGTTTCCGGGAAGGGGATATCCGGTAAATAACGTTGATTGGTTCGCTGGTCTGTCATGGCATGTACATGCTGTGGAGTATGTCCCCACAGCAGTACCCGATTGCCACAGTTTGCCAGGTGTATTGCAACTGCTGTACCCCATGATCCAGCACCAAGTATGGCAATCGTTGTTTTCTTCATGGTTAGTGGGTTGTTTCAGTTTCTTCTTGAGCTGCTTTTTTCTTTTCTTCCAGTTGCTGCATGTACAGAGCATCGAAGTTAATGGGTGCTAACACCAACTGAGGGAAACTGCCACGGATAACCTGTGAAGTAATGGTTTCACGGGCATAAGGGAAAAGAATGTTAGGACAAAAACTATTCAGCAAATGATCGATCTGCTCATTTAGCGCTCCCTGAATTGTGAAAATTCCGGCTTGCTTGACCTCAGCTAAAAAGGCAACAGCTCCATTGTTTTTTACCGTTGCTGTGACAGTCAAGACTACCTCATAAACATTCTTTTCCAATTCTGTGTGCTGGGTGTTTAAATCCAGTGATAACTCAGGCTCCCACTGCTGCTGGAAGCTTGCCGGGGTGTTAGGTGCCTCAAAGGAAGAATCTTTTATATAAACGCGCTGAATCATAAATTGCGCTTCTGGTGCAACGTTTGCTTGTTCTGACATATTTTCATCCTCGTAAAAGTTTATCTAAATGCCCTTGCTTATCCAAAGCATACATATCATCACAGCCACCAATATGTTGACCGTTGATAAAAATTTGCGGCACGGTATGCCTGCCGCTTTTGCTGATCATCTCATCGCGTTTATCGGGTTGAGCATCAATGCGAATATCAGTATAAGTAACCCCTTTTTTATCTAATAAATCACGAGCCCTCATACAGTAGGGACAATAAGCAGTACTGTATATAATTACCTCAGCCATGGTGTTATCCTTACTATTTTCCCTTTGTCAATGGTAAGTCAGCAGCTTGCCAGGCAGCAATACCTCCGGCCAAAGTCATTGGCGCTGAAAAACCTTTCTCCCGTAATTTAGCTGCGAGTTGCGCTGATTGCAAACCGCGTGCACAAACAAGGATTAATGGCTTGGTCTTGTACTTATCCATCCGCTGTTGAGCGAAGTCTTCCGCACTCGCCCGAACAGAATCAATAATATGCCCCTTACGAAAAGTATCAGCATCACGCAAGTCAATAATCACTGCTTCTTCATGATTAATTAAATTAACTGCTTCCTGGGGTGAGAGTTCTTTTGCGCGCTTTTTCTGCGCTATCAGTTCATTAATAAAAATTAATAACAAGACAATAACCAATGCAAACCAAAGCACCCAATGGTTGGTAATAAATTGACCAAGCTGCCCCATAATCTACCCAGTTAATGATCACAATGAGCGAATTATCCTTAGAATAGCTTTGGAAAGCAAGTTATCATTGCCATATTACAGGGTAATTGCGGGGCAAAATCATGCTTTGTCTACAATATAAACAGAACAGTGCCATCTTTCGTTTCGCTCAGGATGGCGATAATTTGCGCAGAAAAACAATTTTAAATTAAATGGTATGATCTTGCCCTGTATCCTGCTAAAAAATCAATTTGTCTTCCATTTAAAATTTTTTTTAAATATCTACGGCAAAAAATTTTGCAGTTTTAGAAATCCATCAAAAATTGTTGAGAAAAATCGCCAATAATATTCTCTATTGCGAAAAAGCGTTGGACTCTCTTGGCGAGATTCAATATTTGCAATATTTTAACCAGGTTGCTTAATATTTTATTAAGAGTCGAGTGTTATATTACATATGCCCTACAATCATGGAGTTTTTCATGTCAAATTTTAATGCTTTACCAGATGATGTCAAAAAATTAGTTTTAACCAAGTTAGAAAATAAAGATTTACGAAATACGGCTATGGTCTCTAAAGAAATGAATACACTAAGCAAACCTTTCTTAGTCCATCCAAAAAAAAAATTACCTGCAGATGGTTACTATTATGCTGTCGGAAGCAAGATTAAAATCAGTGAACCTTCTAGGGCATGTTTTTAAAGTTTCAGCCACAATATAATACTTACTAAAGTTAGTGCTCCCAGAAACATGGCAGCAGTTTTATCATAACGTGTAGCAAT
>NZ_CAAAJC010000007.1 GCF_900640175.1 Legionella sp. W10-070
ATCAAATCAATGTGGTTGGGATTTCAAGCTCTAGGAATTGCTGCAGAAATGTTCAAAAATGTTTTGTCAATAAAAACTTAGGGCCAATTGGAAGCATAAAGCGCGGAACGTAGGCTCTGGCTCCAATTGTCAACAAACCCTAAGCAGGTGCGATTAAAACGGCAGTTTTTCCTTAAAAGTGCCGTTTTAATCGCACCCGGATTAATCATGATGCAAACAGGACTTTAAGATATGATGCGAGTCGTATTTCTTTTTTAAGCGACTCCAGTCATTATAAGACGATCCGAAATGCTTTTGCCAATATTTTTCAGTTACACGCTCACCCAAATAACCGGAAAGATAACGCTTTCCTCCTGTGCTCAAGAACAACCGGTCCAGCTCTTCTATAGCCTGTAAGCAACCAGGAAGTAAGACTGGATTCACTCCGGGATTTAAAATCATTACGGCACAAAAATCATTGCTGTCGGGAAACATAAAAAACCCTGTACGCGGCCTATTTGCCATAGGAACAATCTGTAAGACAGTCGCATAGTGAAGGGGTAATTCCAATAACAGCATCTCAAGATTATCAGCTAAAACCCGAGTTGGGATAAAACATTCATACCAGGGATGTGGCAAATCCCATTGCCCGGTAAGTTTCATTGCTTCAAAACGAGAGTCATGACGATGCAAATAGGAATGAATAGACTCATCCTGAATATGAATTATTTTCCAGGGATCAAGTGTACTTATGATATTCACTTCAGGAGGAATTTTATCATACTCAATAGAAACATGGAGAGCATAGAGCCATTGGGCAAAAGGCAAGCGTTTTCCTGAAGTTAGTTTTGCTCCTTGAATTGATGGGGAACAAAAGGACTCAATATAATCAGCACGCCCTCTAACTTCCTGTATATCATGAAGCCACTGTTCTTTTTTCAGATAAACAAGAAAAAAAGTCCTTACGTTCTTTAAACAATGACGTAATTTAATACAGGCCTTTGTTATTACTGCAAAGCGTCCTTGACCCGAGAGGCAAGCCTGGAATAATTCAGACTTTGAATCAATTACCTTTAACTGACCATCTGCCTGCACTACTTCCAAAGCCTCAACATGCGAAGTAATGCTGCCGTATTTAAAGGAAGAGGCACCCACACCACCTGCCGACAAAATCCCCCCTATTGATAGATTACAATTGTAGGGTATGACATAGGGTATCTGATATCCGGTTAACGATTTCGCTAATAATGTCGCCCAACTTGCATTGGATTCAATCCAAATTGAGTCAACCTCATGCTCATGAACCTTATTCAATTTTTCTAAATGTAAAGTGACTCCACCATTAACAGGCAACGATTGCCCTCCCTGGCTCAAACCCTTGCCTCGTACAGTAACCGGCAGATGATGTTGATTGGCATATTCAAGAAAAGATTGAAGTTTCTCTATAGATTGCGGGATACAGGCTGCGACTGGATTAACTTGAGTTAATTGACCAAAATCGTGTCCATAGGAAACAAGCGCATGCTCATCATAGAGCATCGCTTGTCCGGTTTCCTCTTTACATTGCTTCACGTGATGCAAATTCCAATGCATTTGCGGCATGTTCGTTCCTTTCTCTGGTCAAATCCAATCGTTTGGTACATGCAAAAATTAATCCATCAAACATCTTGTTAAATGCATCATAGCATCGATCTATCATTTTAAGTGCCTCACGACGAGTACTGACAGGCACCTGTCTCTCAAATAACTTGCGCTCCATTTCTTCCTCAAAAATGGCATGGGCCATTTCCACTTCAAGATGAGAGCTTGAGAAGTATTTAAGATTTTTATCCTCACCTGTTTTCTTCACCTGTTTTACCACTTTTTCAAAAAACACATGGCCTGAAGACTCCAGGGTAAGCAACAAAACAACGTTTAGTATTTCGTCATCTGCCTTGTAAATTTCCGACATGATGGCGTAAGCCGCATCACGAGTCAGTTGCGATTCCTTACCGTACAGCCAGGCAACATCATCCTGATTACATGATTTGTTGTTACACACACCACCTAAATATTTTTTATCGTGTAAAAACCATTTTTCGTGTCCTGCATCCTCCAGGCGATGGTGACGAGCCACTTTTTTAAGGTAAGGATCTTTCACTTTCTCTTCATTTAACCGAAGAATATCCTGGAAAGTCATCGCCCAGAATGTCAACTCAGGGACAAAGCAACTAATTTCCTCCAAACTATTCAATTCATTTAAAACCTCAAAGAAAGGATGGTTCATAAATTCTTGTTGTTTGGAATCAATATAAGCTTGTATCGTTTTCATAATAATTGCTCCAAGGGAAATGAGTAGTCAAAATAACTATTGCATCCAATATGCCAACATTTTAATCAATACGATTGATTAAAATTCAAAATGAGCCCTTGTTTCTCTTTCTTGCACAGGAAAACCTCGAGAAGCGACAAAAAAATGTCCTCGAAAACAGTCTTTGTGACAAAAATTTGACGAAATAATGCTTGACTTTTAGTTGTTTTTTATCATGCGTTCAGATTCGCCAAATTTTTGTCATATTGTTCCATTAAGTTATCAACTTTTCCCCAGTTAATTTCTTCAATTGACTTTATGTCTTCACATAGTTCATCTAACATCTCCTGTTGAAAATGCCCATAGGCTCTAGCTCTGGAATAAGGGATATTGGTAAACATAACTAAAACATGTTTTGAAATATAACGATTTGGATAGCGTTGCATTAGCACCTGCTCAAGCTTCTTTTTTAAGTTAAATTTTTCATTGCGAATAGCACTTTGAATTTCATGATAATTATCCATAGACATTTCAGCAACTGCATCAGTATTAACCTTTCGTGCCCTGAAGAATGCAGGCATTACCTGACTCCAATCATCCTTATATTCATCCAGAAGTTTATTAAGAATACGGCAATCTTCAAAAGCACTATTCATCCCTTGGCCAAAAAAAGGCACGATTCCATGTGCTGCATCACCAATAAGCAAACATTGCGCATCATAATACCAGGGAGAACATTTAATCGTGCTTAAACTCCCGGTAGGATGATTAAAAAACTCACCGGGCAAATCAGGCATCGCCTGATAGGCATCAGGGAATTCTTTCTTAAAGAAAGCATTAATTGCTGCCTCATTATCAAGCGTTGCAAAGCTGTTCTTTCCTTCATTCGCAAGGAACAACGTTCCTGTAATAGAGCCATCATGATTAGGATTGCCAAGCAACATGAAGGAATTTCTTGGCCACAAATGCAAATGCTCCCTGACAAACTCAGTGGAATGGCTTCTGGAGATAGTCAATTCTTTATATCCATGAGGTAGAAAATCGCGTGAAGCATCAACCAGCTTCCTTTTTACCAAGGCTTCGCGTACACCGGAAGCAACCCCGTCTGCACCAATCAATAGGTCGTAAGATTTAATACGCTCATTTTCATCCTTGTCTTTAAAGCAAAGTAATTTTTTATCAAGATTAAGATCCACCAGCCTCATATTGAAATAAATGCGAATCAGGGGTTCTCGCTGAGCCTCATCAAGAAGTAAAGCATTTAATTCATTACGATGAATCGCGTTAATATATTCACCTTCATGACGTCCAAAAGGTTGAAATTTAATTTCACCGCTTGATTCATGAATGGCTCTTGCACGCATAGGAACCATAATTTTTTCCACCACTGGCATTAAATTAATTGAAGCTAATCCAGTAATACCTCGGCATGACAAAGCCAGATTTATTGAGCGTCCTCTGTCGGCTTTTTCTGTTCTTACATCCGGTCTTGACTCAAATAACTCAACACTATAACCACGTCTGGCCATATAGAGGGACAACAACGTTCCTGCCAAACCAGCACCAATTATGGCTATGCTTTTCATTTTGTCCTCCATACCCTGCCAAGCAAGTGTCTGCCATGACATCAACCGGCTTAGAGATATCACTCACCAATAATGGTGCCCATCTCAATATTAACTAATTTTCACGCAAAAGAATGGTTGAATTCCATACTGCTGCTACCAAATAGCAGCAATAATCATACCGTCTGAATACAGAAACCAAGCGTTTTAATGAGAAGGTTCATCTGCTGGCTGTTGATATTTTGGGAAGTGACGCAGGAAGTCCTTTAATTCATCGGGGGTCTGCGGTGGTTTAAAATAGTAGCCTTGTGCGTAATCGCAACCATATTTTTCAACAAATTGCTTTTGTAATTCAGTTTCAACGCCTTCTGCCAATACTTCCAGGTTCAGGCTATGACCAAGATTAATAATAGCCCTGGCTATTGCTGCATCATTTTCCTGGTTTACCAATTCACTGATAAAGGACCTGTCTATTTTTAATTTATCAACAGGAAATTGCTTAAGATAAGAAAGGCTGGAGTAACCCGTTCCAAAATCATCGATAACTAACTTAACTCCCATGTCTTTTAACTGATACATGGTTTCCACAGCCCGCTCAAGATCATCAACCAACAAACTTTCTGTTAATTCAAGCTCCAGGTATTTTGCAGCCAATCCTGTTTTTTGCAAGATATCCGCCACCATTTCCGGCAGCTGACTCTGGCGAAATTGCCGGCCTGATATGTTCACAGCAATGCTCAACTCCTTATAACCTTCCTGGTGCCATCGCAAGGTTTGAAGACAAGCTTGCTCTAATACCCATTTACCTATATCAATAATCAACCCATTTTCTTCAGCCATCCCAATAAAATCGGCAGGAGATACCTGACCCAAAAGATGGCTTTTCCATCGTAATAACGCTTCAAATCCTATAATTTTTTTCTTTTTTAAATTAATCAACGGCTGGTAGACAATGTATAATTCATTTTTTTTCATTGCATCATGTAAGGCATTATCAAGCTGCATATGATTTATAATACGCCTGTTCATCTCTGGTTCAAAAACCCGATAATCGTTGCGTCCACTATCTTTTGCATAGTACATGGACAAATCAGCATTTTTCATCAGAGATTCATAATCAAGCCCATCTCGCGGATAATAACTTATGCCAATGCTACCGGTTATTTTCAAGTTATGTTGATCAATTTGAAATGGCTTTTCAATAAGATGAAGAATTTCTTGTGCCATTTTCTGTGCTTGCTGTTCATGGTTAAGATCGGGCAGTAGAATTACAAATTCATCCCCTCCCAACCTGGCCACCGTATCAAAATCGCTGGTTGCTAAAAGTAAACGATTAGAAACGGCCTGTAGTAATTTATCACCGAGGCTATGACCTAACGTGTCATTAGTCATCTTAAAACGATCCAGATCGAGAAAAAGAAAACCCAGCATTGTCTTCTTTTTCTTAGCCTGCAAAATGGCTTGCTCGACCCTGTCCATTAACAATACGCGATTGGGTAATTCAGTCAAAGAATCATGCGTTGCTTGCCTGACCAACTGTTTTTCCATTTCACGTCTTTCGGTAATGTCATTAATGATACAGACGAAATGCCTGATTTTTCCAAAGCTGTCGCTAACCGGAGCAACACTCAGTTCAGACCAGTACAACTCACCGTTTCGCCTGTAGCTTTCAAGTTCAACCGTTTCTTCGCGTTGTTCACGAATGGCTAAAGATAACCGCTTTTGATTTACCTGATCTATTTTTGTTCCTGAAATTTGGGAAATATTTTTACCTATCGCTTGCTTCTCAGAATAGCCAGTGATTCGTTCAAACGCCTTGTTTACATATATTATCGGCTGGTTCGACCTGGTAATATCTATTATCACCACCCCATGAGTACTGGCTTGAATCGCCCTCTCACGGGTTCGTAGCTCTTCATCAGCCATTATTTTCTGTGTTACATCGCGAAAACTATACACACGCCCTACGATTTCTGAACCAACTCGCTGTGGCTGGGTATAGCGTTCAAAAATTCGGCCATCCTTAAAGTGTAATAAAGGCAATTCACCTTCCCATTCCGGGTTCTCATAAAGGTATTCAACATCGGCAATAACAGCAGCCGGATTGCTTAATTGCTCCAAAATATATTCAAAACCGATGCTTTCCGTACCGGATTCCAGCATGTAAGAAGGGATACGCCACATCTCAACAAATTTTTGATTCCAATCGACCACCTGTCCTTTACCATTTACCATCATGATGCCGTCAGCAGTAGATTCGAGTGTTGCCCTTAATAAGGATAAAGACTTTTCCAACTCAACATTTTTTTCGAGTATTTTATCAGCCTTTATTTTTATATTTTCAGAAAGAGGGGCATTAATTGAACGCTGGAATTCTGGTTGATTGTGATACCATTTCTCAAGCAAGGAGGATAATTCTGGCGAGAATGACAGAAGCCCCAATTCCTCACATACATTGGTTATAGACGGTTCTTTCCCTCTCTTTTTAACAGACTCTGCAGCAGAGGCAACTTTTTCATAGCTTATTTCTTGCCTACGCATTCATCCCTCACTAGAATGACCAATTCAGATAAGTTAATAAATCCTGGCTAAATTATTCATTAATCTAGCGTACATAGATTAGTATATACTGCTCTTCTATTTTTTGCCCGGACACCAATTAAGAGGAATTTATGGATAAGTCTCATTTTGACACGCGCGTAATTCATGCAGGCCAGCAACCAGACCCCTCAACAGGGGCTGTAATGACTCCAATTTATGCGACATCAACATACCGCCAAACCTCTCCTGGCGTTCACCAAGGGTATGAATATTCTCGTACTCATAACCCAACACGTAAAGCCTATGAGGCTTGCGTAGCCAGTCTTGAGTCAGGCAAACAAGGCTTTGCTTTTGCCTCGGGCATGGCAGCAATCAATACAGTAATAGATTTACTTGACACAGGTTCCCATGTCATTGCTACAGACGATCTGTATGGAGGAACTTTCAGATTATTCGATAAAGTAAAAACACGCACTGCAAATTTGTCTTTTTCCTTCGTAGATATGGCTAATATTAAGAATATAGAAAATGCAATACGTGCGGAAACACGCATGATTTGGGTTGAAACCCCCTCTAATCCCATGCTGAAGTTGGCTAATTTGCGTGAAATTGCCTCATTGGCCAAACAGTATAATTTAATTGTGGTAGCAGATAATACCTTTGCCACTCCCTGGATTCAGCGACCTCTTGAGCTTGGTTTTGATCTGGTTTTACATTCAGCTACAAAGTACTTAAACGGTCACTCTGATGTAATCAGTGGTTTAGTTGTTGTTAGAGATAACCCTCAACTGGCTGAAAAATTAGCCTTTTTGCAAAATTCCTGTGGAGGAATAGCAGGCCCCTTTGACAGCTTTCTTGTATTAAGAAGTTTAAAAACCCTTTCTTTAAGAATGCAACGTCACTGTGAAAATGCAAGCGCTTTAGCACAATGGTTGGAAAGGCATCCTAAAATCGCCAAGGTCATCTACCCTGGTTTACCTACTCATCCTCAACATGCATTAGCCAAGGAGCAAATGCATGATTTTGGTGGGATGATTTCAATGGTAATTGATGGCGATCTGGCTGATGCAACTCGTTTTTTATCACGTTGTGAGCTATTTACTCTCGCGGAAAGTTTGGGAGGAGTAGAAAGTTTAATTGAACATCCTGCTATAATGACCCATGCGTCTATTCCTGAAGAGCAACGCAATCTTCTAGGCATTGAGAATGGATTTATCAGACTTTCAGTAGGAATAGAGCATATTGATGATCTTATTGCTGATCTGAATTACGCCCTCAGCTGATTTAAAGGAGAGCTCATGAACGATATTAAAAAGCCAGGCGGCCAACTGCATGGCATTATTGCCATCACAGTGCTTTCTTTTTCCACAATATTAGGCTTTATTCCCATTCTCTGTATTGGAATGTTAAAACTGTTTCCCAACCTGCGCTGGAAAGCATTTTGTACCAGGCAGGTTGATGTTATTGCCACATTATGGAGTGACCTTAATAATGCCTACATTTCCCGCACCCAACAAATTAAATGGGATGTTAGTGGCTTGGAAAATCTAAACCGCAAACACTGGTATCTGATCATCGCTAATCATCAAAGTTGGCTGGACATTGTCGTTTTACAACGGCTTTTTAACCGTAAAGTACCTGTTTTAAAATTTTTCATTAAAGATCAGCTAAAATGGGTTCCTTTATTAGGTTTCGCCTGGTGGGCTATGGGATGCCCCTTTATGAAGCGTTATTCAAAAGAATACCTGGCAAAAAAACCCTATAAAAAAGGCAAGGATCTGATCGCTACCAGGAAAGCAGTCAAGCTATTCAAACATACTCCGGCTTCCGTAATGAGCTTTGTTGAAGGCACACGCTTTAGCGTACAAAAGAACAAACAACAAAACTCGCCTTATCAGCATTTACTAAAACCCAAGGCAGGTGGCATCAGCTTTGTGATTAGCGCGATGGGTCAGCAATTCAATAGTCTACTGGATGTAACCATCATTTACTCGAACAACAAGCATTCTCTCTGGGACTTTTTATGCCGAAGAATTGATGCCATCAAAGTTCATATTCGCCAATTACCTATTCCAAAGCAGTTTACTAACAGTTCATTGATGGAAGATGAGGCTATGCAGGCAGAATTCAGAGACTGGCTTAATGACAACTGGCATAAAAAAGATAACTTGATTGCCAGTTTAAAAAGTTAAATTTACGCCCGTTTGTAAGCAATTAGTATTACTCCCGCTGGAACTGAGGATTTCAGTGCCTCTGTAACTTTGATAACAGACCATGTCCTTCACGTACTTAGACCCCGCGGCCAATGCCGCGGGGAGTCAATTTTTTTACTATAACTGACGTTAAATTACTCATGTTACGCACATGCGATTAAAACTGTGGTTTTTCCTTGAAAGTTGTAGCCCGGATGGAGCGCCAGCGAAATCCGAGGGGCATGTGTTTATTATCAAGCGCCGATCCCGGATTTCGCTGGCGCTCCATCCGGGCTACTATTAATTAACAGCAACCGTACTCTTAATCGCACGTGCGTAACATGAGTAAATTAGAGACTAACAATTCCTAAGCCTGTATCAAAGCAGACAATGCCTCCATGCCTCCTGCCTGAAGAACATTTTTAGTGGTAAAAACTTAAATACCAATCAACAAAACGGGAAACCCCTTCCTGAAAACCAACTTTCGGGAGATAGCCAAGGTCGTTTTGCAAGCGATAAGTATCAGCATGGGTTGATACAACATCCGCATTTTGCATCGGTAAGAATTCTTTAATTGCTTTTTTGCCAGTAGCCTGCTCAATTGCATGAATGTAATCCAATAGATTCACAGGGTTTCCGCATCCAATATTGTATATTTTATAAGGAGCATAACTACTGGCAGCATCTGGTTCACTGGCAGACCATGCCGGATCAGGAACAGCTAACTTATCAATAGCCAAAGAGACACCGGCCACTATATCATCAATATAGGTAAAATCACGTTGCATCTGACCATGATTGTAAACCTGGATTGTTTTACCTGCCAGAATGTCTCGTGTAAAAGAGAAAAAAGCCATGTCGGGCCTTCCCCAGGGACCATATACGGTAAAAAATCGCAATCCGGTTGTAGGGAGTTGATACAAATGGGAATAGGAATGGGCGATCAGCTCATTCGCTTTTTTTGTTGCTGCATAAATAGTCAAGGGGTGATTAACCGCATCCCCTTCCTGATATGGTTGAGTGCTATTTGCTCCATAGACTGAGCTGGTTGAGGCATAAACAAGATGCTCTACCTGGTGATGACGGCAGGCTTCAATGATATTCGTAAATCCCACTACATTTGATTGCACATAGACATGGGGATGGGTCAGTGAATAACGAACCCCCGCCTGAGCAGCCAGATTGACTACCCTCTGCGGTTTATGGGTTGCAAAAATAGGATTAACCTTATCCGCATCAACAATATCAACATGGTGAAAATGAAAGTTTGAATAGGCTTGCAATTGCTCCAGGCGTGCCTGTTTTAAACGAGTATCATAGTAATCATTAAGATTATCAATACCAATCACCAGGTCGCCGCGTTCTAACCGCATCTTTGCCAAATGAAACCCTATAAAGCCAGCTGCCCCGGTAATCAACAAACGCATAACTATATCTCTGATTAAAATGTCCAAGAAGTATACTCCTTCTCAGTCTGACTGCAAACAAGCTGGTTCCTGAAACCTTGATTAGGTATACTGATTAGCATCATTATCCAACACATAAGATTATGAACTCACTACAAAGCATTATTGAATTAGGATTTGAACAACGTCATGAACTATCACCAGAAACCGCTTCTAAAGAAATAATCAATGCTGTTGAGGAGGTTCTCACAGGGCTTGACCAGGGTCACTATCGCGTGGCTGAGAAAATTAACGAGGAATGGATAGTCCATCAGTGGATTAAAAAGGCTGTTTTGCTCTCCTTTAAACTTAACTCTAATCAAGTTGTTGAGGCCGGCTTTTGCAAATTTTATGATAAGGTTCCTCTTAAATTTTCAACCTTCAGTGCCGATGAATTTAGCCAAACCGGCGTTCGTGTGGTACCTCATGCAATGGTAAGACGAGGGGCATTTATCGGTAAGAATACGGTTTTAATGCCCTCTTATGTCAATATAGGCGCATACATTGACGAGGGCGTTATGGTTGATACCTGGGCTACAGTGGGTTCTTGTGCACAAATAGGCAAAAACGTTCATCTTTCTGGTGGTGCAGGCATTGGAGGAGTATTAGAGCCCTTACAGGCTAACCCTACTATCATTGAAGACAACTGCTTTATTGGCGCTCGCTCTGAAGTCGTTGAAGGTGTTATTGTAGAGCGTGACTCAGTAATATCGATGGGCGTCTTTTTGGGGCAAAGCACCCGCATTTACAATCGCATGACAGGTACAACCTCCTACGGTCGTATCCCGGCAGGTTCGGTTGTTGTACCCGGGAATATGCCAGGCGATGATGGCCGCTATAGTCTTTATTGTGCTGTAATTGTTAAGCAGGTTGATGAAAAAACACGAGCCAAGGTAAGCATCAACGAGCTGCTAAGAGATACTGAATAATGAATGATGTTAAATCCTTGCTTGCAAAATTAATCAGTTTCCCTTCCGTCACTCCGGATGATTTCGGCTGCCAGGAATATATGATTGAATTTCTTGAGCAACTTGGTTTTCAATGTCAACGCATCAACAATCCCCCGGTGACTAATTTTTTTGCTCGTTTGGGCAGCCAGGCCCCTTTATTAGTATTTGCAGGGCACACGGATGTTGTTCCTATAGGTGACAAAAGCAAATGGCATACTGAACCCTTTATCCTGCATCAAGAAAATGACATGCTTTATGGTCGCGGAGTTGCAGACATGAAAGGCAGCCTTGCAGCCATGCTGATAATGGCTGAGCGTTTCATAAAGGCCTACCCTTCTTTCTCAGGCAGTCTTGGCTTCTTAATTACCAGCGGTGAAGAAGGCGATGACTTTGCGTTAGGCACACCCCATGTCATGGCTGAACTTCAAAAGCAAGGTATTAAACCTGATTTTTGCATCGTTGGTGAACCTTCCAGTGATAAGCATGTTGGGGATGTCATTAAGATTGGGCGACGTGGCTCTTTAACGGCCAAACTTACTCTTCACGGAAAACAGGGACATGTCGCTTACCCGCACCTGGCAAAAAACCCTATTCATAGCATTAGTCCCGCAATAGCAGAACTCAGCACTACCGAATGGGACAAAGGCAATCAATATTTCCCCCCAACCTCTTTACAAATTACCCATATTAAAGCAGGTGGTCAGGCTAATAATATTATACCTGGTGAATTAACCCTGCACTTTAACTTCCGCTTTTCAACCGAGCACACTGCTGAAACGCTAAAAGCAGCTGTAGCAGCTTGTTTTGAGCGTCATGGATTAGAGCCAATCATTGAATGGCAGTTAAATGGAGAACCCTTCCTGACCGCTCATGGCCGCTTATTAGAAAGCTGTATTAGAGCAATTGAGTCTATTACCGGTAAAACGCCTGAACTTTCTACCAGTGGGGGTACTTCAGACGGTCGATTCATTGCGCCCTATGGGGTTGAAGTGATTGAATTAGGACCTGTCAATGCAACGATTCATCAGGTTAATGAATGCGTTTCTTTAAATGATCTGGCGACTCTTGGCTCAATTTATTATTCAATTTGCGAGCAACTTTTAAATGGCGATAAATCCTAGGATTTCTTTATTACATGGAAAAAGGCCCTATAAAAACTCTATTGATATATGACCAAATCGATTTAATTGTTCACATTGAATGTACTGGGGATTTATTGGTTCTACCCTTTGTAAATCATGATAACGCGTTTTTCTCGAGGAAGAGGCTTTTTCTTATGGGTTAAGGTGATTTCTTAACCGGGGTGTACCCTGATAAACTGGAACAATTTATCACCAAGAATAAAGCCCATCTCAAATTGTATTTTAATATTTCATTGAGGAAAATACCCTATTATCCTATGCTGCCACAGAAACCGTGACGTCCCCCCCGATCAACTCCGCGTCCCTGCTTACCTTCTCATTAACTACTTTCGCCACACAAGAATCAGACCAGACATTGAGTGAGGTTTCAAGCATATCGATTAAACTATAAAATGGTAAAATTATTCCCATCAAAGTGATTGGCACGTTCATGCTTGCCAGCAAACTGGCGCTAAGAAAGAAACACCCCATAGGGACTCCGGCATTACCAATCGCAGCAACGGTTGCAACCACTATCCATAATCCCATCATCGGAAGAGAAATTTCAATTCCATGATTTTGCATAAGATAAATCACCGTTGTAAAAATGAAGGCAGCACAACCATTCATATTCAAACTGGTGCAAAGTGGCAGTACAAAACGGCTAACTTCAGGTTTAACTTGTAAATTTTTCTCAGCAGTATCCATTGTAACCGGCAAAGTCCCCACTGATGACTTGGAGAAAAAGGCAACAGACAAGGCAGGAAGCATCCCCTTAAAAGCAGCAAATGGCTTGATACCTTGAGACTTTAACCATAAGGGCAGGATAATAAATCCCTGTACCAGATTAGCCAGAACGATAATCAGCAAATACTCCCCTATTCCCTTTAAAGCCATCCCATCCCGCAGCTGCATTACAGTTGTGGTAATAAACCCATAAAGACCCAGAGGAATAATAGCAATTACCCAGTTGGTTATTACCATGAATAACCCGTGAGCGCCCCGAAAAAATTGAGTAATTGTTTGTCTGGCTTCAGCTTCCGGAATAAAGCGGATTGCAATCCCCATCACAATACTAACTAACAATACCCCCATTACCTGATGCTCTAAAAAAGGCGTCCATATAGAAGAAGGAATAAGATTGGCTACATGTTGAAAATAACTCATTTGATGGGTAGTACCAGCTACATTGCTTCTATGTTGAGAGACCTCCATCATGCCAGGATGAATCAGCAGATATAGTACGCAACTAATTGCAGCCGCGACTAAGGTGGTTCCCAAAGTATAGCACATAGCACGGCGCCAAACTTTACGCATCAGGCCATCCGCGCTATAGCTTGACAGAGTGACAATAATGGACAATGCAATAATTGGCAGGCTGATACACTTAAATATTTTGATAAAAACATCAGCGATGAATAATCCAAATATCTTTAACAAAGCAACATCAGAATAGCCGCTTACTATACCAAGAAGAATCATAACCGCATATAAATAAGGGGTTGTCAGCCATTTTTTTTTCTGCAAATGTTGAGCGCACATAATCTATACCTTAATCTAATAATTAACCAGGCTTACAAGAAGAAACAAGTATTTAACAACAGCAACAAGCGCGACAACACAGAGGCAAAGATATTGAATGGGATAAAGTAATATCAGCAGGAAGGGAAAAATCTTTCATAGCCACCATTAGAGCAAATTTTGTGCATTGAGTGCATATTTTAACATAACTGGCGTTCAGGTCAAGAGTAATGTTTTCCTGATATCAAACTAAGCTCAATTGCTTTTGTTTCAAGCGACATATTCTCTGAAAAGCTTCTTCAATGCGGGCTTGCGGTATATCATTTGAATTAACCAGATATTCTACCTTGTCAATTATTTCTTCTGGCGTTATCTGTCCAAGCTGATTAGCGAAAATCATCATGTCAGCCCCAGCATTAATGGTTAAATACAGCGTTTCTTCCAGAGAATAATGATTAGTGATAGCTCTCATCTGCAAATCATCACTGATAATCACCCCGTCAAACTTTAGTTCTCTTCGTAGTAAGTCTGTGAGGATGGTTTTCGATAAAGTGGCAGGCAATCCACCAGGTTCAAGCTGTCGATTGATCACATGCGCCGTCATAATCATGGCAGGCAAATCTTTCTCACTTGACAACACCTGATAAGGAGTCAATTCATCTGGCTGGAATGTAGCAGTCACATCAACAAATCCTTCATGGCTATCCCCCAAAGCACTGCCATGACCAGGAAAATGTTTATAACAACAGGTAATACCATGATTAGCAAAAATTTCCACAAACTCTCTGGCCACATGAATGACATGGTGGGGATCAGCAGAGTAGCTTCGTCCCAGTTTGCCAATAATCCCTTGCTCTTTATTTAAATCAAGATCCACTACAGGAGCAAAATTAAGGTTAAATCCAAGCTCCTTTAACGTTTTTGCCATTTGGTTAATTTCAACCCGCATTTGCTCAATTGGCAACCCGGCCAACTCAACAGGAGTCAGGGTGGTTAGACAGCCATCAACATGACATAATCGATCGACTGCTCCTCCTTCATAATCTATTGCAACAAAAAGGGGAAGGTTCTTTTCATGCTTATTGTCATTCGCATAATGATGCAACTTGGCAATTAAATTTTTAATTTGATATTTATCAACTAAATTCTTGCCAGGACATTGATTGACCAAATCATAGTCAAATAACAAAACCCCTCCCAAGCCATCATTGATTAACCAATCTTTTACAGAACTAAACTCATCAATTATTTTGCCTGAAAAACCCATAATGAGCATTTGGCCGATTTGGTATCTTAAGGTCACGGATAAGATCCCTGTATGTTAATTTTATCGATCAGCATAATACACAAAGCATCCTGTTATTGACAATGAAAAACAGCTCCCAACCTATTGCCAGAGAAGCAATAGCCAGAAAATATATTTCTTATATAGGTATCCTTGCTTTTAGGTATTTATTGAGGGGGAGGTGCAGGAATGCGGCTAAAATCACACTCGCAGTTTCCGGTTGTTGCATCGGGAGGAAATGGAACTTCGGCAAAAGCAGCAGGAAAACAAACAGGAATGTTCCAGGCAGTCTCACCTTTGCCGATTGATGCCGGCAAGCTCCAATATCTCAAGGAAGAATAAGTCTTCCCAACTTCGCTTTGCCAAAATACAGGTTGGTAAGAGGCCTTATATAAAAATTTTTGTGCAGGCTCGCAACTAAAGGATTGCCTCACCCATGATTTTCCTTTAGGAACCTCTACAGTAATTACTGATTTGTTTGTACTCGTATCGATTACATCAACCTTCACGTCATAATTTGTCCAACAATTATCTTTTACCAAGGTAAAAAAACAAGGGAAAGCAAATAAACTTGCAGAAAACAAGATAGAACATAAGGAAACAACGAGTTTGAAGGCCATTTTAATAAAATTTAACTTAAATAATCTTAATTATAAGCAATATTTAAAAATAAGGGAGAAATTGAATGTGATTAAGCACGCAAAATCAACAACAAAATTAAAAAATCAGAGTAATAGATGACAGAAAACCTGTTTTACCCGAGCAGAACAACATGAAGCGGTTGATTTCCTTATTATATAGGTATATCCTTCGCGCTTGAGGAGAGATGGCCGAGCGGTCGAAGGCGCACGCCTGGAAAGTGTGTATACGGCAACGTATCGAGGGTTCGAATCCCTCTCTCTCCGCCAACCTGTATGGTCTATTCACCCCAAACCCTCTTCACAAGCCGACAGCGTACTAATTTTCTCATAAGCTACCTTTGCCTGCGATATAAGACGTGCCTGGAAAGCCTATGATCCAACTTGAATTTTGGGTGAGCAAAGTCTCCGTCTAAATCCCTGTTCATGCCAATTTTCTCCATAACCCGAATAGAACGTTTATTTAAAGGTACCGTAAATGCAACAATTTCCTTAAACCCACACTGATTAAATCCATAATCCAGGGAAGCATTGGCGCCTTCAGTAGCGTAGCCTTTACCCCAATGCAATGAGCTTAAGCGCCATCCGATCTCCACTGCAGGGGTAAAATGGGATTTGAACGTTGGGTAATTAAGACCGGTAAAACCTATCATTTCTCCAGTTTCCTTCAGTTCAACAGCCCACAAAGTATAACCATATTGATCAAACTGAATCCCCATCCTGGTAATAAAATCACCTGCTTGTTCCAAGCTTAAAGAACCGGGTAAAAACTCAATGACCCTTGGATCCTGATTAATTTGATAGTAGATTTTAATGTCTTCTTCTTTCCAGGTACGCAAAATAAGCCTTTCTGTTTCGATAATATTCATAATTTGCTCATGTTGTCAGACCGTTCATCGATCTCTTATTATCATTCTAAATTTATATTTCTTTAAATAAGCCTAAAAGGATTGTGATTAAAATTGCGGTTTTTGCTTGAAAGCCCTGATGGCGCTCCATCCAGGCTCCATTAATTAACACCAACCGCTGCCGAAAAACAAGTATTTGCAAAATATCTAAATATGCCTTACTGTAACTTTTTCCCTCCTTTTTACGGTTATGGTAATGAGTATTAAAGCGGTTACTCCCGAAGACATTTTTGCCGATAATATTAACTATACTCAAGCCAGAGGGGTCGAGGTAAGAAAAGGGACTGTCGCTGCATTCATTGCTAATATTAATATATTTGAAGATGATAGCTCCTCGGCAGAAGACAAAACCCAAGCTATTCATATGATAATGGAGCTGGCTCCTGCCATTGTGGCTTTAGGCTTTCCTCAACATATAACCTTCAAAAACAGCCTGATAGAATCAATCATTCAGGAAACCAAGGCACAATTTGAATAAGTCCTCTTTTGTTTTTATTTCCAGACATATCAGTAAAAAAGTTACAACCCGGTTTCTGATCCAGGAAAAACCTTATCCGGAAGCTAACAAAATGGCCGCTTAATGCTGGCTTTTTCACAATATGAATGAATAGCGAAACCCAATAAAAACAAGTCAGTTTTTTTATAAATTAGCGGAGGAAAAAAATTCATCTTCCGACTTTAAAATAAATCTTGCCTTTATCCCCTTTTTCTTATAAAAATCTCATTTTTATTATATCTTGACACAAAATTTATAGACAAATTACAAAATTATTGTACAATTTTGTGGCCTATTAATGCTTCACCTTAAGAGATTAAACTGTTTGTGATTAATTATAAACAAACCCATGCTGCACCTATCAATGATGGCGGCTATAAACGCGGGCTTAAAGACCGACACGTACAATTAATTGCATTGGGCGGCATTATTGGCTCCGGCTATTTTTTAGGTACCGGAGAAGTTGTAAACCAGGTAGGGCCTTCTGTTTTTATTGCTTATATCCTCGGCGGTTTAATTATTTACCTTACCATGCTTTGCATGGGAGAGCTGGCAGTTGCCATCCCCATTTCCGGATCATTTATTACCTACGCTGCAGACTTTATCTCACCGACTATAGCCTGCGGGGTAGGCTGGTCTTATTGGATTAGTTGGGTGGCTTACATTCCGGCAGAATGTATTGCCGGCGGCATTATCATGCAGCACTTTACTGGCATTAATGGCTATGTCTGGGCTGTTTGCTTTGGCTTGCTAATTACTTATATCAATATTGCCAAGGTCGGTACCTTTGGCGAAATTGAGTTTTGGCTGGCAATTATTAAAATCGTTGCCTTAATGGGTTTTGTTGCACTGTCAATATTAATTTTCTTCGGCATCATTCACGGTCCACAGCCCGCTGGTGTTATTGGAGGTAAATTTATTTTTGACCAAGGTGGGCTTTTTCCCAATGGCGGTATGGTTTTATTAACAGCCATGGTATTGTTGCTTGTAAACTATCAGGGTTCTGAAATTATTGGCCTTGCTGCTGGCGAGTCCATTAACCCGGCACGGATGATCCCGCGCGCGATAAAAGCCGTAACATTCAGGATTCTTTTTATTTACATTATTCCTGTTTTTTGCCTGGTACTTATTTTCCCTTGGCAAAAGGCGGGGCTTGCAAACTCAGTTTTCGCAGACGCCCTTAATTTCTATGGCTTAAAATGGGCTGGTGCCGCTACAAGTTTTGTCACACTAACAGCAACACTATCCTGTTCCAATTCAGGTGTCTATGGTATTGTGCGTTCATTGAATGCATTAGCGCGCAATGGAATGGCTCCCCATAGGTTAAGTAAGCTTAACCGCAATGCAGTACCACAAAACGCAGGAATTGTAACATTGATTGCCATCTGGCTATTGCTTGCAGCAGGCTATTTTTTCGGTCAATCCATGCTATACATCGCCTTATTACTGGTATCAGGTTTTACTGGAGCAACAGCATGGATTTCCCTTTGCTGGGCACAAATTAATTTTCGCAAACGCTTGTACAAGACAGGTTATACGACAGCTGATCTTAGTTATAAGACACCAGGATCACCTTACACCGGGATTGTCGCGATTTTCCTGATGTTAGCTTGTTTGATCTTTCTGGTAATGAGTAATGACCCTGCTTATAGGATAGCCTTTGTCATGGGCTTTATCAGCTTTGTTGGCCCGATTCTTATTTATAAATTGGGCGGTTTCGCCAAACGTAGATCCACAGCCATAGAAATTAACAAGCATTTGCAATTTAAGGATGTTTTTCCTGAGCGGAAGGCGGTTTCTTCTTAAGGCAAAAATAACTATTTTTTAAACATACTGATCTCTTGCGCATCCAGTAAAATATATCCTGTCAACTGCTGGATGCCTATAAGTGGAAGAATCTTGAGGATTAGATTCTATTACTCAAAACTTATGCTTTCACAGCGACTTCATCATTAATTTATAACCCATTAATAATAAATAAAAAATTAAAATTTCGTTAAAAAGTGAAAAGAAACATTTGCAAAAAAAAAAATTAACGTTATTATCGCCAACCAGACGTTGTAAGCATTTATGGACTTAAAGAATGGAATCGCTCAATCAGACTACTTTTATTTTATCACTCCCCTTTTATAAGATTTTCCCAGCGTACCCTTCACGCTATTAATTAATTTATTACATCGTACAGGAAGCAAAGATATGGAATTTAACGTTTCTATTATTACAACCCCCTCTCATCTAAAGGACATTCAGAGCCTTCTCAATCAGGGAATTCAGTTATACAAAACCCATCATGAACTGGGCGGACATTTGAGTGAAATTCCCAGCGCGAGTTATAACCAACAGCTAAAGACGGCAAAACGCCTATTTGAAGAACATGATAATAATGCATCCATTCGACGGATGACGGAAATCAGCATAAGAGATACCATGCGCAGCAATTTCCTGGAACTCAACGAGAAATTGAGAGATCATCAAACCTGGCGTTCAATGAGTGCTAATGCACCAGTTAATCAACAGCCAACTATTGATCGTTTATGGCGAGAATGGCAACGTCATGCTGCGCATTCCCACTTTACAGCAGGCGCATTATTCCACAATGAGGCACTTTTGCAGGAACTGCTTGCCCTGATACAATTAGCAAAAGATGAATTTAATAAAAAGAAATACAAAAATAAGGAGGAGTTCAGTAACTATCAGCAATACCTTGCCAAGTTTGAACAACAAATTCAAGACGAACGGCAACAAATTGCCGAAGCGCTTTACTACCGAATCAAGGTCGCTTTTACAAACAACAGCCTGATTCACTACAATCCTGTTTGTGCCCTGTTAAACAAGTTGCAAGCCCATCGCATCCAGGCTTATCAGAACCTGAAAGCCAATGAATTTATTAGTTCCCCTGCAGAGACGCTCCCTCTGGCAAAAGCCGTTAATTACATTATGACCTACGGTACAGATGAATTAAGAGCCGCGCTACTGCCCTACTTTTCTCTTGAACCAAATAATCCTGATTTTTCCTTAAAAAGTCATCAGCAAGGCAACCATTTTTTCTTGGTTCCACTAGAACTGTCTCAATATCTACCTAAAACATCCAAATGGTTTATGTGGCTTTTCCCAGGATACCACCTGCGTTACCATTTTTTTCATGATAAGACAGAATTATTATTCAAACTTGCGGTATTAAACAGCAGCAAAGCCCCCATTCAAGGCATTGTTGATATGCAAAACCCATTCTGGCTAAACCTTGAAACACTGCAAAATGCCCTGGAGGAAGAGCACCAGAGCACTAATAAAAAAAACCGTAACTGGTTTGGCTTCCTGTTTGAAACAACAAATGACTTGCTTAACGGTTGGAAAAACCTCATTCAGCGCCAACAAAAAATGCTAATCAGACATCAGATCAGTTATCTTGAGCAAATGGTTAAAGCGCCTCTGCCTCTTGAATATGCTTTTCAAAACAATAGCGAACATTTCATTGAGAGAAAACAAGCGATGCTTCTCTCATTGGAAAAGCTGGAAGCAAGATTTAACGCTCAGGATTTTACTTCGGAAGAGAGAACAAGTTTCCAAACTACTAAACAAAACATCATTAAAAAATGGAATCTTGGGGAATTTAAGGAATCCACTGCATCAATCGATGCCGCACTTTTCCATCTCTCTCAATCCACTAGCCCTCTTCCAATGGACAAATTTAATTCACTTGAAACGGAGTTGATGTTAAAAAACGATAAGGAGCTGGATCGGTTAATAGCAGACAAAGCCCTCATGGATATCATCTCCAGAATGCAGGAAGCCCTGGAAGAGCTACCCTCGCTAATACAACCCCCAAAAGCGATTGGAGACGAGTTGCTTTATCTATATCAAACAGCACGCCTCTTATCTTTTTTGTATAAAACAGACTTTAAATTATCCCCAGCGGTTCAAGCCTTACGAGTCAAACTCAACGAGTTCCTTCTAGAGTACCAGAAACTGGTTAAAGGACAGACTCAAGATCATCTGCTTCAGCGAAAAGAAGACTTCCTCCTCCTGGAAGAAACTATCCACACTCTGATTTCAATTCATCCTGATTGGAAAGAGGAACAGAAATGCCTCTTTCAAGCAAGTGGATTTCGACAGGATATCATGCAGGGCTACACACCTGTAGATGTGGAAAAAGTCTTAATGGAAACAAAAAAAGAACGCCTTGAACAAACTAAACAAATAGAGGATATGGACAAAATAGTGCATGCCGCCCTTAGGTCAGTAGAGGAAGGAGCCAAAATTTTAGAAAACAGAAAGAATACCCATATAAAGCGAAAAAAAGAATTGGCAATCATACGGTCTGAACTAGAAAATTTAGGTATCTTCAGTAGAAAGGGACAGCCCAACCAATCCAGAAAAACCTCAGTTGCCTTGCCTGCAGCTACTAATATTCACACCCGCAATGAACACCCCGGGGATAAGCAAGTCATGGTTAATTGATTAACAAAATTTATAAAGGAGTATTACTATGAAAATCAAATTGCAAGAATTTAAACTCGCTCTGCTCAAAGCTTTGGCTACAAACCTGGAGCTTCTTCGACGAAATGAGGAAGAAAACTTTGTCTTTACGGGATACTCAAGCAATAGAAAACGCGTCAGCTACAAAGTCGATTACAGAGCAGGAACTTGTACCGCTGCCAAATCGATTAATGAGTTAAACCAATGGAGCGATCAATTTAATATTATTAAATCAGAAAAGTACACTGAAGGGGAGCAGCAGCATATTCGCTGCTTGTTGCGCACCATAAAATCCAATAATGATGGTTATGATTTGTGGAGTTTAATCAACAGCCAGGTAAAAACAATGCCTGGATGGTGGAATATATTCTCCAATCTTCGTAATCTTCGTTTTTTAACCCCAGCACTTGAATCGATTCTGGAACAATACAGGCCGGAAGAATTAAAAAAAGAAAACGATGAATGGACAAAAAAACTGCTTGAAGAACTCAAGAATCAGATTCAAAAGCTTCTGTCTACCATCGAGGAACTCAAACAGCACTGTAAGCAACTGGAGCTTAAAAATTCACTACAAAGCGAATCCCTGCCACTCGTTCAACAACAGACAGAAGAAATTCTGGCTGCTAAAAACAAGATTTTGCTTGAATTAGAGCAAGTCCGCTCTGCAAATAAAGTACTTCTAGAGCAGAATTCTTCTTTTAAAGATAGGATTAGTAAAGTTTCTCAAGCAAATAATAAGCTAATCCGAACCAACACGGACTTAGAGAGGGAAAATGAAGAGTTAAGGCAGCAACTTATGGAAGCTATTGAAAAAATTAAAGAAACAAGCCAACAAGTAACCAGCGCAATCAGCGCTGTTAATAGTAAAGAGAGAACTCCTAACTCCCCATCCAAATTAACAGCCTATTCAGAAGATTTTTCTCTAAATGAGTTTAACGAGCAGTATAAAAGGTTGTGCCGGAAACCAGGCTCTGTAAGAAATCAATCGATTTGGAATCGCTCAAACAATGATAGCAACCCAGGATCGGACAGAGGAAACACTAAGAGTCAAAGCCCAAGCAGTAAACCTCAATAACCGCACTCAGGCATCTGCCAAATAGATGCCTTTCTATTGGAATAGTAAACAATAACACTGCTCCGTCCAATTGTATCAAACACTTATAATGACTCTATTTAGCCCTTTGCAGCCTCCTTTCTCTTAGTTCTTCAATTATCACATAAAATACAGGTACTACTAACAAACTGAGAATAGTAGCTAAAAACATTCCCCCCATAACAGTTGTGCCAATTGAATGGCGGCTGGCAGCGCCGGCGCCTGTTGCTATTGCCAAAGGCAATACACCCAAAATAAAGGCAAAAGCTGTCATTAAGATTGGCCGCAGGCGCAAACTGGCAGCCTCCCTGGCTGCATCGATAATCGATGCACCCTGATCGCGCTTTTCCTTAGCGAATTCAACAATGAGGATAGCATTTTTTGCAGCAAGGCCAATTAATAAAATTAACCCAATCTGTGCATAAACATCAAGCGCCAAAGACCTTAGCATTAAAGCAACACCCGCACCTAATAGAGCAAGGGGTACGACAAGGAGAATCATAAAAGGCATAGACCAGCTTTCATAAAGAGCAGCGAGAAACAGGAATACAAAAACCAGACAAAGCATAAAAATGAGAGAAGCAATATTACCAGCCTTTAGTTGTTGATAAGTAATATTCGTCCATTCATAACCAATCCCTTTCGGTAACACCTCTTTTGCAACCTCCTCAATTGCAGTTAACGCCTGTCCGGAACTATAGCCAGGTGCAGGCCCTCCATTTACACTGGCAGCAGTATAAAGATTATAGTGGGGTATATTATAAGGACCGGTAACAGTTCTTACCTTCAATAAGCTGCTTAACGGCACCATGTTACCGGTATCGCTTTTAACGTAAAGCCTGGTAATGTCAGAAACATCTTCTCGCGCCCTGCCTTCTGCTTGAACCATAACCCGATAGGTCTGATTATATTTGGTAAAGTTATTGACGTAATAGGATCCCAGATAGGTTTGTAACGTGGCGAATAAATTACTGATGGAAACATTCAGTGCCTTGGCTTTGGTTCTATCAATATCCAAATGAAGCTGCGGTACATCCAGGTTCAAATCGGAAAACAAACCTTGCAGCTCAGGACGCTTGTTACCTTCCTCCACCAACTTATTTACCGCGGCAGCCAAAACATCGATTCCGAGGTTATCTATATCCTCAACTTCAAGCTGAAATCCTCCTACCGAGCCCAAGCCTGGTATTGAAGGAGCATTCATTACACCAATAACCGCTTCATCGATTTGTGCAAACTGTTTCTGCGTCTTCTTCATAATGCCATTGACAGATAGTTCTGGGGTTTCCCTTTGTGACCAAGGGTCAAGAACAACAAACAAGACTGCCGTATCAGGCTGATTAATTGAATCAATTATATTGTAGCCATTAATACTGATAATATTGGCAACCCCTTTTGTTTCCTTGAGGATATTAACGATCCTGGTAACCGTTTCTTCCGTTCGATAAAGTGAGGAGGCATTTGGCTCTTTGACCATTACAATAAAATATCCCTGGTCTTCATCCGGTATAAAACCAGTCGGTAAATGTCTGAATACAAAAAAAGTAGCGATGGCTAATAATACAAAAACCGACATCACCAGAGTCTTGTGCTTTAGACAATATTCCACCCCATTTTTATAATGATGTAATAATTTTTCATAGGCAGATTCAAACCAACGAAACAGGAAAAATTGACTTTCTGTTTTCTTTTTCAAGAGAATGCCACAAAGAGCCGGACTGAGCGTCAGGGAATTAATCCCTGAGAGCGCCACCGAAAAAGCAATCGCTAAAGCAAACTGATTATATAGCTGCCCCGTCATTCCCGGAATAAAAGCTACAGGTACAAAAACAGCCAACAAAATTAAGGTGGTGGCAATAATAGGCCCCTGTACCTCTTTGGTAGCCAGTAGTACTGCTTCTTTCACATTACTAATATTGTGTTCCAGTTTTTTCTCAACATTCTCTACCACGACGATAGCATCATCCACCACAAGACCAATAGCCAAAACCAGGCCAAGGAGGCTTAGTGTATTGATAGAAAAACCAAATACACTGAACAAAGCAAACGTCCCAATCAGAGAGACTGGTATAGCGATACCAGGAATCAAGGTTGTACGCCAGTTTTGTAAGAAAACAAATACAACGATGAATACTAAAGCCATCGCTTGCAATAAGGTAATCACTACTTCCTGAAGTGATGCTTTAACAAAATCCGTTGTATCGTAAGCAATGGTATAACTCACTCCAGCTGGAAAATTTTTTTCCAATTTCTTCATTGCTTCTCGAACACTATCAGCAATCTGCATCGCATTTGAGCCAGGCAACTGGTAGATACCTAAACTTGCTGTAGGTCCACCGTTAAACTGCGAGGTAGTAATATAGGTTTCAGCGCCCATTTCTACCCGGCCTAAATCTCTAACACGTACAATCTGCCCATTATCTCTAGTCTTTACAATAATATCGGCAAACTGTTCAGGCTCAGTTAACTGTCCTAAAGTTGAAATCTGGTATTGAAAAGCAATATCACGCGACACGGGTGGCTGACCTATAACGCCAACGGCTGCCTGCTGATTTTGATCTTTGACCGCTTGAATGACTTCTTGCGGTGCAATGCCCATACTGGCCATCTTGTCAGGATCTAGCCAGATACGGATAGAATACTGTAGCAAACCAAAATTGTTCACATTGCCAACACCAGGAATCCGGCTAAGGGTTGGTGTGATATGAATATCGGCATAATTACTTAAAAAAGCCTCATCCAGATCCTTATTTTTTGAAAGCAAGTTAACCACTAAAACCATGTCGCTTGATACTTTTTGAATATTAACCCCGCCTTGCAATACATCAGGAGGCAATAAAGGGTTTGCGGTATTTGTTTTCGTCAATACATCTACAGCGGCAATATCAATGTTATACCCTACATCAAAAGTAATAGTAATCACGGAGTTACCATTGTTAGTGCTTGCAGATGACATATAAATCATTCCTTCCACACCATTAATATTGCGCTCCAGAGGGGTAGTAACCGTTTTAGCAACTACATCGGCTCCTGCACCAATATATTGGGTACTGACCTGAACCTGGGGAGGGACGATAGATGGGTATTGCGCTACAGGCAAAATGATGATGCAAATACCGCCAATTAGCACCATTAAAATAGCGATTACCATGGCGAAAATGGGACGATTAATGAAAAATTTAACCATTGTGATCCCTATTGTCCAACCAGATTAACATTGACTTCTTCACCTGGTTTAACTTTTTGCATTCCGCTGGTCATGATCACTTCACCAACCTGCAACCCTGACTCAACTATATTTTGTTCCTTATACTGTCCTCCTGTAGTAATTGAACGTGCCTCAATCTTATTATCTTGATTAACGACATAAACTGCTTTTTTCCCCTGTATTTCAAGAACAGCGGTAGCGGGGATTAAAATAGCTTTACCTTTATCTGACAATAGAACCTTTACATTCATATAAATGCCTGGCAAAAGAAGCTTTTCAGGATTATCAATGATTGCCCGAGTAAGGACTGTTGAGGTAGGAACATCAGCCTGATTATTAATTAAATCAATTTTCCCATGAAAGATTAGCGATTTATTTTGTGGCAACCTTGCTTCAACCTTAAAGGGCATATTAGCTCTATAATTTAAAAATTCTCCAAAATCATTAACACTAGGGCTAAATTGAATATAAATAGGATCAAGCTTAACAACATTAGCTAATAAAGTATTCTCTGTACCCCCAACCAGGTTGCCTACATCCACGTATTTCTCGCCAATAATGCCATCGACTGGAGAATACATATAACAAAAGCCCAGATTGATTTCAGCCTCATCCACTTTGGCTTTATTCACTTCAACATCAGCCTCCGCTTCACGATATCGGGCATGCACTTCATCATAACGCGATTGGGACACATCTCCTTTTACAATCAGCTCTTTCATTCGCTCATACTGAACCTTCTGAAAATCCTGATTAGCAATACTCCTGTCCAGTTGTCCCTTTGCAAGCTCTAACTTGGCCTCGAATGGCCTGGGATCAATAACAAATAGCAGTTGCCCTTCCTTGACAGGTTTGCCTTCAATAAAATTCATTTTTGTTAAAAAACCCTTTACCCGAGCCCTGATTCCTATACTGGCAATTGACTGCGTAATTCCAATATATTCTTTATAAACCGGGATCTCTGAGGAAGTAACTTTAATTGCAGGAACTGTCGGTTTAGGAGCAGGCTTTACATTCCTGTTATCCTGACAACCCGTCAGGATAACAATAGAAACAAAGAAGAGAAAAGTAATGCTATTTTTACTTTTAGTCAGTATGTCCATCCATCATCCTTAATGCAAATTTCCCTCTTAACCAGCTGCGATTAAAACTGTGGTTTTCTTTGAACGTTGTCGCCTGGATATAAGCTATGGAAACTTTATTCCAATGCATTCACTAAAGCATCTTTTTCCAATTGTGGATTAAACTCTGGCACCAGACTCTTTAATAGAATATACAGTTCACCGTTATTATGCATAGTACAGGCCAAATTTAATAATCGAACCGTCTGTGTTAGCTCAGTCCATTCCAATTGACGAAATTTTGCTTTAAATAATTTCTCATGCTCTGTGGGGACTAATTCCTCTGAAGGATGAAAAAGCTCTTCAAACAATTTTTCACCAGGTCTCAAGCCCGTATACTCTATCGCGATATCCTTACCAGGCTCCTTTCCAGCTAATCGAATCATTTGTTCTGCCAAATAACTGATTTTAATCGGCTCCCCCATATCCAGCACAAATATCTCTCCACCAATCCCATTTACCATCGCCTGTAAAATTAACTGGCAAGCTTCCGGTATGGTCATAAAGTACCGCTGAATATCAGGATGAGTAACAGTAAGCGGACCACCTGTCTTCAGTTGTCTTTGAAATAACGGAACTACACTTCCCGCCGATCCAAGTACGTTACCAAAGCGTACCGTAATAAATTGAGTATCTACGCGCTCATTAAGGTTTTGACAATAAATTTCCGCAACTCTTTTTGAGGTACCCATAATATTTGTAGGATTAACAGCCTTATCCGTTGAAATTAAGATAAATTTTTCAACCCCTACAGATACGCTTGCCTCGGCAACCACTTGCGTTCCTATTACATTATTTTGAACAGCAACACGAACCTGATTCTCCAATAAAGGAACATGCTTATATGCTGCGGCATGGAATACCACTTGCGGTTTAAACTGATGGAATAAAAAATCAATGGCTGTGATATCAGTCACCGAAACTAATCCAACCTCAAGCGCTATATCTGGAAAATTTTTCCTCAGCTCAAGCTCGACCTTATATAGGTTAAATTCGCAGTTATCAATAACTAATAATTTTTCTGGTTGCAGAGGCATGATTTGACGACAGAGCTCTGAACCAATGGAGCCTCCCCCACCAGTCACAATCACGCTTTTATTTCTGATGTTAAAAGCAATTTTATCCCATTGTAGTTCAACCTGATCGCGTCCCAGCAAATCTTCGATATTCACTTCTCTCAGTGAGTTCACTTCGACACGGCCAGCTACCAGAGCAGACAGGCTTGGTAAGGTACGGAAAGGGATCTTGCAATTTTCGCAATAGCTTACAATACGGCGCATGGATGCAGAACGAGCCGAGGGAATAGCAATAAATATAAGATTAATATGATGCTGTTCGACCAGCTCTGCCAAATCACGCGTGGTGCCCAGAACACGGACACCATGAACCTCCAATCCGCGCTTTCCTGGGCTATCATCAATGAAACCAATTGGCAGGTAAGCGTCCATACGCTTGAGATCTCGAACCAGTCCCTCACCGGCACGGCCTGCTCCAATAATTAAAACACGTTTAATATCATCAGCATTACCCTTATCCTTTCTATCCCAATAGGAGCGCATCAATAATCGTCCGCTACAAAGGAAAGTGATTAAAATCATACAATAAAGGGGCAATACAGAGCGGGGAATATGATTTAACAAAGACATAAAATATAATGCAGGCACAGAGAATACTGTTGCCCAGACAGTAGCATTAATAATTTTGCCAACATCATTTAAGGATGAAAAGCGCCATAAACCTCGATAGACTTTAAAATAATAGTAACTGGCCACCTGAATTGTTGCCAGGATTAATAATGATGCTAATGAATAAATACTAGTAAGACGATTGGGAAAGGGTTGCATGTTATAGCGCAGCCAGAAAGCAAAATACCATGCGAAAGGGATAGCCAGTATATCGAATGCGATCACCGGCATTTTTTTATATAGTTTTCGCACAAAAATACTGATACTCTGCATAACCTAGATTCCTTTAAACAAGCGCAGACTCAATTCGCTATTGATAAAATAACCCCTATGTTACTACAGCTTCAATTCGATAGGGTATAAATTTCATAACGATAGGATGATCCTTGATTTCTTGTTTTATATATTGACTTAAATTCATACATGTTTGTTGTGCTTAACTTCTCTTTCAAGCACAAATCAGCAGGGGCATAAATTAATCTACCCGGCTCCTTTAATGAAGTTAAGATGATAACTTCCGGCTTTATCAACAAAATATCCCCGCATAATCGTCGATACATCTCCTTAGGAGGAAACTTGGTCATTTCTTTATTATTCAGGCAATAAGAATCGATAAAATTCAATGAGCTAAGATAAGGGATCATCCCACTATCCCCTAACAAGACCCGGCTTCCCTGGCTCACATTTTTATTTAGCCAATTGACTACCTCCTGCCGAAGTTGTAATCCAGCCTGTGGATTGATTGCAAAATAACGATAATCTGCCAACGACAGCTTAGGAATAAACAGCAAAGCAATAAAAAATACAGTTATCAGAAGACTGGCATAATAAAAACCATCATCTTTAACCAACCAATATTTTAGTAAACAACAGACACCTTTAAGTGCCAAAGGCAGAAGCAGAATAAAAACCGGTAAAAATAAGCGGTTTGCAAAAGCAACCACCGGATCAGCACCAATTAATAAAATCAAATAAACCAGGCTTGGCAGCCAAAAGAAATAATGCAGCCTGTCTTTGGCTCTAAAAATAGCTGGCAAGGCCAATAACATAAAAAGCCAAGCCAGATATAAATAATTCAAATCAAGCTCAAGTAAAAAACCAGCAAATCCTTTACAGTAAACAGGATTAGGAAATAGCCGTTCATAATAAGTCCATCGCCAGAGAAAATAAGGCAAGAAAAACACCGCTGTCGTGAAACAGCCAAGCAATATCCCCTGAAAATACCTTTTTCGTGCTGTTTGCGGGCTGTCAAATACAGCCAGACTAAAAAAGAGTAACATTAATGCCGGCGCTTCCGGCCTGGTCATGCCCGCCAGGGCAAATAAAAGCCCGGACAGAGCAAAAAAAGACCATTTTGCTTCTCCCCTGCCCCGAGGAAATAAACCATATCCCATGCCTCGAAGCAGGCAGAACAGAGAAAAACAAATTAAGGCTTGATAAATTGTCGTTTCCAAACCGCTAACAGACCAAAGAATCTGTCCGCTATAAAGGAGCATCCACAAGCAAGGAATAAATGCGATGCAAATTGCAAACCATAAGCGAGAAAGACAATAGAGACCAAATGCTGTTAATACAAGCCCCAATACACCAAAAGATTTAAGCATAATAACCGGGTCAAGATGCAGGCGAATAGCCAGTGCTGCGAGAATGACAAAACTAAAATTAGAGTAGCCTTCAACTGGTTCTTCACCAATGTTCCATAAAAGCCCTTCTCCAGCAGCCCAGTGTTTGGCATAGCGTAAGGAGATGAACATATCATCAATAGTAAAAGGCCAGATAGCAGATACCTGAAAGATCAATAGATAACAAAAACAAACCAGCAATAAAGTAATGAAAACCCGCTTCTTTCCTGTCATTTAATTAACGCAAAAGCTGTCAGAATTAAGAAACATAATAAGTTAAATCGGGATAAATTATCCCAAAGGAAAAGGGCAATAGGATCATCGTTGTCAACATCCTGTGTTGTTAACCAGGCGAAACGCCATAGGCCAATAGCTGCAAAAGGAAGCGTTAACAGGAAATAAAAGGATTCATCGCGGGCATAAACCGTATAAAAAAGGTAAGTGATAAAACAACCAATAGCTGCAACTGTTATGAGAGAATCCAATAAACGAAACGAGTACTTTTTAAGCACAGCCCTGGTGGCATATTTTAAACCCAACTGCTTTTCCAATCGTCGTTTGCATAAGGCAATAAACAGACTAATTAATGTGGCTGTTAAGGTTAACCACCATGAAATAGACAGCCCTATACCGATGGTTCCAGCTAAAACACGCAGCATAAAGCCACTTGCAATACATGCCACATCCAATATCGGTACATTTTTCAACAAATGGTTATAGGCCAGGTTTATCAGTAAATAAACTCCAAGAAGTGCTGCCAGGTTATTTGAAATTAACCATCCCAGTACCAACCCGCCAATTAACAATAATCCCAGCATGCCGACAGCAAAATCCAGGGAAACCTCCTCTGAGGCTAATGGTCGATGGCGTTTTTTTGGATGTAGTCTATCCTCTTCCCTATCTTGCAAATCATTATAGATATACACCGCACTGGCAATAAGACAAAAAGCGAAAGCAGCAAGCAAGGCAGCCGGGAGAAATTGCAGTGAACCAGCATAAAAAACGCCAAGCAAAACAAACGCAGCTTTGCTCCAATGAGAAAACCTCAGCAACTTTAAAAATTGTTTTATTGACGTCATCGCTCTACATCCCACTAGATATCTCTTTACTATACCATCAGTTATTCAATAGGTTAATTAGAATCAAGTACATAGACACATTTAAATTTTACCTGGAAAGAAAGGCAACTTAGCGAATTTTAGGTCAACCAAGCTTGCATTTAATCAACGAACACGTAATATAAAAAGTCAGGATTACTTTAACAAGGATGTGGTGGCCTATGCCCTTCGTGCTATCGAATGAATTTATAGCCAGACTTCGTGCTCTACGGCTTAATTATGAAAAACAATCAGGAATTAACTTTGATACAGCATCACAACCCTATGCCATTCGCTGTTTTTTTGGCGCAAAGGATGTTGATTCCCGCAACAAACAAATTACCTTTATAGAGCAGTGGCTTAACGCATTGCACCAGGAATTAGCCTCAGAGGACTTTTTTTCATCCGAAACAACGCAAGCTTACGTCACAGCCCTGCGGCTGCTTATGGTTGTTTGTTTTTACACAAAGTTCCAAATTGCAGCCACTTACAAAGTTCGCTCAGGCAACTCTGCGATTTTAGAGCAACTTATTCATGAAGCCATGGGCGTTAATGGGGTAAATCTTGTTGATGAGGAAACGCATGCCTGTTGCCTACGGACAGCAAAGCGTTATCTAACAGCAGAAGGGCGTTTTGAAGCCATCAACGCGAACCTTACTCCTCCATTTAAAGAACAATGGTGGCATGATTTTCTAAATTACATTGATACACAATGTAACCTGTTGGATAAAAAATATGTGAATGACTATCCGATTACTAAAATAATGATGCCTTTATTTGCAAAGCCAATGGAGTTCGCAGGGTATACAACAGGTTTTCTGTTGGGTGACATGATCGGTAAATCTACCAAGTTATTTTCAACCAGATATGTGCTGACTGCTGCCATCGGTAGCGGTCTTTTGTTAGTCATGGGTCCTACAGCCAGCATTGGTATTACGGTACTTGCTCCGACCTGTGCTGGACGTATTTTAGATACTTTTTGTGGGGTTTCCCTTGCCTGGCTATTTGGCGCTGCCGGTAATATCGTCGGGCAAGGACTTGGGTTTGGAGTCGGCATGCCAATTGATATGTCATGGAAGTTAATTTATAAAACCGCGACCCTCCTAGCCAGCCTTTACTCCAACCATCGTTATCCTCATAAGCTAAATGGTCTCTCTCTCATTGATGGGCATCGAATCATTGACAGTGTAGAATTTGAACTTATGGACATGGAAACACTAAACGACAAACTATCTTTAGGCTACAGCGCATGCAAAATAAAATTTAAGGTGAGCGAAAAAGAGCTGACCGTCATAGCTAATAACCAACAAGAAACATTCTCCTGGGATAAAAACGAACAGCCTTACATGGAAGAATTAAAAAATTTATTTGCAACTCAAGAATTAGAAAAAACCAGGATGAAAGCTCTCCAGGCGGAAGAACAGTCTTTTTCTGGAACATTAAGCCGGGCCCCCAATTAATTTTTTGGGTGCTTTAAGCTATATAATATACTTGTCACCAGTGTAGCGATCACTATAGACAGGGTAATTAAGACAGGAATTTTAAACCAGTACGCGACCAGCATTTTTATACCAACAAAAATCAAAATAATAGCAATGCCATATTTAAGCAAATGGAAACGATCTGCCATATTAGCCAGTAAAAAATACATCGCTCGCAAACCAAGAATAGCAAAAATATTGGAAGTGAAAATTATAAAAGGCTCATTGGTAATGGCAAAGATTGCCGGGATACTGTCAAGAGCAAAGATTAAATCACTTATTTCTATTAAAACTAAAACCAGAAATAATGGGGTAATATAGAGCTTATCCTTTAGTCTGACAAAAAATTGTTCTTTATGAAAAGTTTTAGTGATCCTCAGATGGTTCTGCATCCAGATTAGAATGGGATTTCGACTTAAATTTATTTCCTTTTTCACAGATAAGAACATTTTCATACCGGTAATAATAAGGAATACTCCAAAAACGTATAATATTCCATGAAATTTAGCTACCAGCCAGATGCCTAATAATATAAGCAGCAAACGCATCACAATAGCACCCAGAACACCAAATAACAAAACACGCCTTTGATACTCAAGCGGTACAGAAAAATATTCAAAAATCATAATAAAAACGAACATATTGTCCATTGAAAGCGATTTTTCAATTAAATATCCCGTGAAAAACTCTAATGCTCTTTGATGAGCTATTGAAGCAGTTGAGGTCTGTAACAAATACAACCATAAAGCCAGATTAAAGACCAAGGCCAGAACAATCCAGACAATGGCCCAACTGAGTGCTTCTTTGGTAGAAACGCGATGTGCTTTCCTCCCGCCGAATAAAAATAAATCGATAGAAAGCATCAGGCTTATGCAAAGTAAAAAACCGATCCACATCCACCAGTTAACCATTGAACCCATAGGATGCTTCCTCAGTTCTAAACAGGATTGGCACTATCAATAAAATGATGTTCCAGTTGAAAATGGAGCGCCAAATGGTCGCCTAACGCCCGAACCCCGTAACGTTCTGTTGCATGATGTCCACAAGCAAAATAGTGAATACCTAACTCCCTTGCCTGATAATAGGTGCGCTCCGAAATTTCACCACTTACATAAGCATCAGCTCCAAGCCTATAGGCTTCTTCTATGAAATCCTGAGCAGCGCCGCTGCACCAGGCAAGCTTGTGAATGGGTTTATTCGAGCCTTGGATATGCAAAGGTCTTCTGCCCAATTTTTCCTCTAACTCCATTTGAAATTTTTTTGCAGTTTTGCCCTGTTCAAACTCGCCTGTCCATAACAGATCAGCTGTTTTACCTGCTCGATGCATCCTGATAGAATTTAAATTAAAGAGCCGTGCAAGACAAGCGTTATTACCCAGCTCGGGATGGCAATCAAGGGGCAAATGATAAGCAAAAAGCGTCATATCCTGTGCTATTAACCGGGCAATTCGCTGCTTTTTTATGCCCGTTATGATTGCTTCTTCTCCCCGCCAGAAGTAGCCATGATGAACTAAAAGTGCCTCTGCCTGTAAGGCAATTGCCTGCTCTATCGCATCAATCGATGCAGTGACTGCAGTACAGAGACGAGTGATTGTTTTTCCCCCCTCAATCTGGATTCCATTGGGGGCATAATCATTAAAATTGGCACATCCTAACAACTCATCGAGGTAAGATGCCAAATCTTCCCGGGAAATCACCGTGCCGAAGCCCTTCTGATATCAGCACCAAGCATTGATAATTTCTCTTCAATCCGCTCATAGCCCCGATCCACATGATAAACACGCTCTACTACAGTTTCCCCCTCAGCCGCTAAACCTGCAAGAATAAGGCTGGCAGAGGCACGTAGATCAGTTGCCATAACTGGAGCACCCGTTAATTTTTCAATGCCAGTTATCATCGCTGTATTGCCGTTTAGTTGAATCTTCGCTCCCATGCGTTGCAGCTCCTGAACGTGCATAAAACGATTTTCAAAAATGTTTTCAATCACTGAAGAAGAGCCTTCCGCAATGGCATTCAATGCCATGAATTGTGCTTGCATATCCGTAGGAAATGCCGGGTAAGGAGCGGTATAAATATTGACAGCCTGAGGACGTAATCCATGCATATTCAAGCTTACCCAATCTTCCCCTATAGCCAGTTCAGCCCCTGCTTCTTCAAACTTACAAAGCATGGAAAGGAGATTATCAGGTTTAACTCGACGAACCGTTACTTTTCCACGTGTAATCGCACCAGCAGTCAGGTAGGTACCAGCCTCAATCCGATCAGGCATAACAGCGTAATTTCCGCCAGATAATCGCTCAACCCCCTCTACTTCAATAGTACCCGTGCCTGCTCCGGTAATTTTTGCACCCATCTGAATCAAAAAATTTGCCAAATCCACTATTTCAGGTTCCCTGGCTGCATTTTTAATCAGCGTTTTCCCTTCAGCAAGAACAGCCGCCATTAATATATTTTCCGTCCCGGTTACGGTTACGGTGTCAAAGACCAATGACTTACCTTGCAAGCGCTTCTTGGCCCGGGCTTTAATATAGCCATTTTTTACGGTTATATCAGCACCCATCGCTTTAAGTGCCTTCAGGTGCAGATCAACAGGCCGCGTTCCTATCGCGCAACCACCTGGGAGGGACACATCAGCCCGCCTAAAACGGGCCAGCAAGGGACCTAGCACTAAAATAGACGCACGCATGGTTTTGACCAGCTCATAAGGTGCGATAAAGTCATTCACATGAGAAGCATCAATCTGCACGTTCATTTTCTCCTCCACAGTCAGCTGTGCACCTAACTGCCCCAGGAGCTCCATCATGGTAGTAATATCTTTCAAATGCGGAACATTGGCAATTGTTACATTATCAGTAGCTAACAGTGTGGCAGCCATAATAGGCAATGCTGAATTTTTTGCCCCTGAGATAATTACCTCTCCTTGCAAGGGTTTACCACCATTGATAATTAACTTATCCATGATTTTTCTCCCACTCTTCCTTAGTAAAGGTCTTCATGCTTACTGCATGAAGGCTACCGGTTGTAATATAGTCCTTAAGTCTCGCATAAACCCATTGCTGCCTTGCAACCTTTGTTCTACCTGCAAATACATCTGAAACAATAGTTAACTGATAATGGTAACCATCCCCCTCTACTTGCACAAAACTGACATCACCTGCTTCAGCAAGACGTTGCTCTAATTCTTCATTACTAATCATATACTTCTCAATATGGATTTATCCAATTATCATTGGGTGCGATTTTCCCTTGAAAGTTGTAGCCTGGATGGAGCACCAGCGAAATCCAGGCTACCATTAATTAACACCAGCCGCTGTTTTAATCGCACCAATCATTATTCCTGCTCAGTTAAGCCTATTATTGCATCTACTCCACAAAATTCGGCCAATGCATGAACGACCTTGGGCACCCCTGTAATTTTGCAGCTTTTGCTTTTCATTGCACTGAGCCTCCTTGCTTCAATTAGCAAAGCCAGACCCGCACTATCACAGTGAGTTACCTCACTTAAATCAAGCCGTATGTCACTCTTTTTTACCCTTCGAAAATAATTTAACAATCGCTCGCAGTCAGATTGGACTGTAGTAAATGTCATCTGCTTTGAGGGCTTGAATGATTTTAATGTTGTCTGCATCTATGCCGCCCTTTTGTTAGCCGATTGCTGACGCAGCTTTTTTATAATCTCCTGCATGCTTGAATTTCTTAGTGCCTCAGCAAACTGCGAACGGAAACTTTGCAGAAGGCTTACTCCTTCTACACTCAAATCATAAATTTTCCAGCTGCCATTTTTAGACACCAGACTATAGGTTAGCGGAATATTTTGACCATTCGAGCGCATGATCACACTATTAACTCGCAGGAATTTCCCTTCAAGAGAACCTCTTATCGGTAAAAATTTAATTTTTTCATCTGTATACTCAGCCAAGGGGCTTGCATAAGTGCGAATTACCAATTGGGTAAATGCACTTGAGAAATGTTGTTTTTCAGCCGCAGATGCTTTATTCCAGGCTTGACGGCCTAATACTGAACGGGACATTCCACTTACATCAACCTTAGGCAATAAATAACGTTCTACTGCTTGATGGATAATTTGAGGATTATTCTTCAAGTCTGCTTTATTTTGCTTCAGAGTAGAAATGATTTGGTTTGCTGTACCTTCAAGCATAGGCAAAGGCGACTCCTGCGCCCACAAATGTTGGTTCAGTAACAACACTACCGCCACAACTAATGATTGTATCCCTTTCATAATCCACCTATTTTTTATTGATGTTGAATAAAAGTTGACCTATTAGATTTTCAAGGATGACAGCTTCCTGTGTTTTGGCAATCATATCGCCTTCACGCAAGTAAGGGTGGTCTCCCGACTCATCATCAAATCCCGGCACGATACTGATATAATTAGAACCTATAAGTCCTTCCGTCAATATTCTGGCTGATGTATCTTCATAAGGTATCGGCTTATCGCTTCTCAACAACATCGTAACCTTGGCATTCAATTCATTGGGCTGTAATTCAATGTGAGTAACCTCACCTATTTTTACTCCAGCCACAGTTACCGGCGCTCTCACTTTAAGGCCACCAATATCACTAAATTCTGCGCTGACATGATAACCTTTACTGGCTACCAGGCCGGTAATACCACTCACCTTTATTATCAAAACAAACAAGGCAAGGAAACCTAGCAACATGAAAATTCCTACGCTTATATCGATATAGCGTTGCCTATTATGCATTTTACCAACCTCCAATCATCATCGCTGTCAAGAGAAAATCAAAGCCAAGCACCGCCAGCGACGAATAAACTACAGTCCGCGTTGTTGCCTGACTGATACCTTCGGCAGTAGCAATACAATTAAATCCTTGAAACACAGCTATCCATACTACAACAAAAGCAAATACAACACTTTTAATAATACCGCTTAGAATATCTACACGGAAATTAACTGCTGCCTGCATGTTAGACCAAAAACTGCCGGCATCCACACCAAGCCAGTCAACACCAACAAAATAGCCACCAAAAATGGCAACGGCTGTAAAAATCAATGCTAATAACGGTAAAGAAATCAAGCCGGCAATAAAGCGGGGATAGATAATGCGTCCTAATGGATCAACGCCCATCATATCCATACTGGCCAACTGTTCAGTAGCCTTCATCAATCCTATTTCAGCAGTTAATGCAGAACCCGCTCTTCCGGCAAATAACAAAGCGCTAATCACAGGACCGAGCTCTCTTGCAATACTTAAGGCCAACAGCTGGCCAAGTTGGCTACTTGCGCCAAATTTTTGCAGGGTATTGTAGCCCTGCAAACCGATCACCATACCGACAAAAAGGGCGGAAACAACGATGATAAGACAAGACAATACACCGACAAAATAAAGCTGTTTTCGCAATGCAGGCCAAAGTCTCAGTAAATCAGGGTTTCTGAAAAAAACGCTTAACAGGAACACCCCTGAACTACCCATTGTTTGTAAGTTCATTATCCCGCGTTGTCCGAAACGGGCAAATATATCAAGCATCTAGCAGCTCCTCTGTATAGGGACGAGCAGGGTAATGAAAAGGAACAACACCATCAGCCTCACCATGCATAAATTGTTTAATCTGGGGTTCAGTTGAACTTTTTAATTCAAGAGGCGTGCCATGTCCAATTATTCGCCCCCCGGCAATGAGATAGATATAATCTGCAATTGAACAGGTTTCTTCTACATCATGGGATACAATAACCGTGGTTGTTTGCAGCAGTTCGTTCAACCGCTTGATTAAACGTACCAACACGCCCATGGAAATCGGATCCTGTCCTGTAAACGGCTCATCATACATCATCAGCTCAGGATCCAGTGCAATTGTTCTAGCCAATGCAACACGCCTTGCCATCCCCCCGGAAAGCTCATCGGGCATTAAATGGGCAGCCCCTCGAAGCCCTACTGCTTCCAGTTTCATTAACACAATATCGCGCAGCATAGTATCATTTAAATTCGTATGCTCACGCAGAGGGAAGGCGACATTATCAAAAACAGATAAATGAGTAAACAATGCGCTACTTTGAAACAACAAACCCATCTTGCGCCGTGCCAGATACAATTCTTTGCGTGAAAGCTGATGGATATTAACCCCATCAATAAAGATATTGCCTGCTTGTGGATGCAATTGGGCACCAATCAAGCGCAAAAGCGTTGTCTTACCGCTGCCGCTTGGCCCCATAATTGCCGTAATTTTTCCACGCTTCATTACCATGTTGACATTATCAAAAATACAACGCTCACCTCTCGTAAAGGTAAGATCCGTAATTTGGACGAGATTATCCTGCATTGATTTTTCCGGATAACAGTTATAAACCTTCGATTATACTTGATAAGAGTAATTTTGCGAAAGAGACTTGCTACCCTATAAAGAATGCAATTCCTATGTTAAACTTTGCTCATTTATTCAGATGATATTAAGCGATATGAATTTCTGCAAATTAGGTCTTGCAGTCATTGAAACAGAAGCGCAAGCCATATTTGACTTAACGCAACGTATTGATGAACGTTTTGACAGCGCTTGTGAACTGTTACTGGCTTGCACGGGACGAGTGGTTGTTACCGGAATGGGAAAGTCAGGCCATATCGGGAGCAAGATAGCCGCAACGCTTTCCAGCACTGGCACACCTTCTTTTTTCATGCATCCCGGGGAAGCGAGTCACGGCGATCTCGGCATGATTACACGACACGACACCGTACTTGCGATTTCTAATTCAGGGCTTACCAATGAGATTGTTACCCTTCTTCCCCTATTAAAAAGGCTTGAGGTTCCCTTAATTACCTTAACTGGTAATAGTGAATCCACCCTTGCAAAAGCAGCTGATGTCAATCTGGATATCAGTATTCGTCAGGAAGCCTGCCCATTGGGTCTTGCACCAACAACCAGCACCACTGTCTCCCTGGTAATGGGTGATGCCTTGGCTATAGCCCTGTTACAGGCAAGAGGATTTAGTGCCGAAGATTTTGCCTTGGCTCATCCAGGCGGCGCTCTTGGCAAGCGCCTTTTACTGCGTATTGATGAATTATGGCATGAGGGTGAACAATTACCTATCGTCAGTGACAGATCAACTATTGGCGAGGCATTAATTGAAGTAACGGCCAAAAAACTGGGCATGACTTGTGTAGTTGACTCACAAGGACACTTGGCTGGCGTCTATACTGACGGGGACATCAGAAGAACATTAACACAAAACTTCGATATCCATACAACGCCTTTGACTGCTGTTATAAGCAACCATTGTAAAACAGTTAAAAAAGGGCTTTTGGCAGCTGAAGCATTAACCATAATGCAAAAACACAGCATTACTTCCCTGGTTGTGGTGGATGATACTTATCGGCCCATAGCAGTTGTCCATCTGCATGATCTGCTTCGAGCCGGTGTTTTTTAAGGGGAACAGAATGAACGAACTTATTGAAAAAGCAAGAAAAATCAAATGCCTGGTCTGCGATGTAGATGGTGTATTAACTGATGGCCTTCTTTACCTTGATAATTATGGCAATGAATTAAAAGCGTTTCATGTTCAAGACGGCATGGGACTAAAGTTGCTAATGGCTGCAGGAGTCCATGTTGCAGTGATCACTACATCAATGAATCAGGTCATTGAACATCGGATGAAGCAATTGGGGATTCAGCATTATTTTACCGGACAGGTAGATAAACGGAATGCTTTTGCCCAACTTAAGGATCATTTGAATTTAAATGATGAAGAATTTGCCTATATTGGTGATGATTTACCTGACTTACCTATTATTCAGCAAGTAGGATTAGGGGTTGCAGTAGCCAATGCGGTACATCAAATCAAGGAATTTGCTGTATGGCAAACAGAAAAGCAAGGAGGCAAAGGTGCTGTTCGTGAAGTATGCGAGTTAATTTTAAGTGCTCAAGGCAAGCAGGATATTGCCCTTTCGCGGTATTTAACATCATGAACGCAGCCAAACAGGCTTTTTGGTTATTTTGTACACTTATCGCCTTAGCTTGCTCGGGCTGGTATTTTGCCAGTTCATCCCCCAAAATAAAACTTGATGACAAAACCCTCTCCCAATCACCAGACACCATTGTCAGCAACCTGACTGTACGTCGCTTTGATGAAACAGGGAAACTTGTTAATTACATGCAAACACCGGAAATGCAACATATTCCGGCGGATAATGTCCATCTTCTTAAAACACCCCGTATTACCATAGTGCAACCAGGACAATCTCCCTGGAAAATCAGCTCAAACCATGCAAAGGCAATCCACGGAGGAAATAAAATTATTTTTATTGAGAATGTCATCATTCATCAAAACAAAGGAGAGCGTTCTCAGGAAAGCACCCTGAAAACAGAAAGACTGACCTATTTCCCCAAGAGAAAACTGGCTCTAACCAAATTGGCAGTCAGTTTTGAACAGCCCGGCAGTATAGTCCACTCTACAGGAATGAGGGCTTATCTTGATGATAAAAGAGTGCAGCTATTAAGCAGAACACATGCTATCTATAAACCCAATCATGCTTAGGTCAATTCTCTTTACGATTAGTTTAATTTTGATCATATCGACCCGCGCTAGCTTTGCCATGCCTGATGATCGGGAAAAAATAGCTGAATTATCTGCCGATTCTGCCGATTTAAATCAGGAGAAACATCGAGGTGAGTACCTGGGGAATGTCAAATTTGATCAGGGAACTACCCATCTACGAGCAGCAAAAGCCATCACTGAGGGAAACAAACAGAATAAATTGATTCTCGCCATTGCAATAGGTAACGAAGCTCAACAAGCACATTATTGGACACAAACAGCGGAAGATAAGCCATTATTACATGCTTACGCGGATTTGATACGTTATCATCCTGAAAAACATCTAGTGGAATTAATTGGCAATGCACGGATAGCCCAGGGAAATAATTCTTTTTCCGCCCCTAAAATTCTTTATGATACAGTGAAGCAACATGTTATTTCTAAAGGAAGTGGTAAAAACCGGACTACTATTATTATCCATCCTGAGAAAAAAGTATGAGTGAATTATCAGCACAGCATCTAAAAAAATCGTTTAAAGCACGTACCGTTGTAAATGATGTCAGCATCCGTATCCGCAGTGGAGAATGCGTAGGTTTACTTGGCCCCAATGGGGCAGGCAAAACAACCTGCTTTTACATGATTGTCGGTTTGCAATCCTGTGATGAAGGACAAATTATTCTGGATAATAAGGATATTACCAAAGCACCCATGCATCAACGCGCCAGGCTGGGTATAGGCTATCTGCCTCAGGAAGCGTCTGTGTTTCGTAAAATGTCAGTTGCTGATAATATCTTATCCATCTTGCAGTTACGCAATGATCTGGATGACGATGGCCGTCAGCAAAAACTTCAACAACTAATGCAAGAGTTTCATATTACTCATATAGAAAAAAACTTAGGTATGAGTCTTTCCGGAGGAGAACGCCGCCGTGTTGAGATAGCCCGGGCACTGGCCATTGAGCCTGCCTTTATTCTTCTGGATGAGCCTTTTGCTGGCGTAGATCCTATCTCAGTTCTTGATATTAAAAAAATTATTACCCATCTATGCGATAAAGGTATTGGCGTCTTAATCACGGACCATAATGTTCGGGAAACGCTCGATATCTGTGAGCGGGCTTATATTGTCAGCCAGGGACAAATTCTCTGTGAAGGTTCACCCGAGGCAATTCTTGCCAATCAACAAGTGCGCGCTGTTTATTTGGGAGAAGAATTTTACTTATAGTTAACAGATGATCTTACCCAAACGGAACCTCCCCATGCTGCTTATTATTGATAATTATGATTCATTTACCTATAACCTGGTGCAGTATTTTCAAATTTTAGGTCAAGATGTCAGTGTGTTTGCAAATGATTGCATTAGTATTGAAGAGATCCAGCAGTTAGCCCCCCAGTACCTTGTGATCTCTCCTGGCCCCAATAGCCCTAAAGAAGCCGGTATATCCTTGGCAGTTATTGAGCACTTCCATCAACAAATGCCTATTCTTGGAATTTGCCTTGGCCATCAATGCCTTGGTTATTTTTTTGGTGCGTCTATTATTCAGGCTTCCAGCATTGTTCACGGTAAAACATCTGCCGTCCGGCATCATAAGCAGGGACTTTTCCATAATCTGCCCAACCCATTTCAAGCCACTCGCTATCATTCGCTTACAATAGATGTTCCAACTCTTCCTGACTGCTTTTCTATCGATGCCTGGACTGATGATGACACCATTATGGCGATTTCTCATCGTCAATATCCTTTATATGGTCTACAATTTCATCCAGAATCCATCCTTAGCGAGCATGGTTTACAATTACTAACCCATTTTTTACAGCATGAATATAAATAATCTTTTTGAACAGTTAATTGCCGGTGAGGATTTAACTGACCTGCAAATGAAAAAACTAATGAAAGCTTGCATGAGCGGTGAATTAACTGACGTGCAAATTGCAACTTTTCTTGCCCTAATGCGTATGAAAGGTGAAACAGTCGATGAATTAACAGCAGCCGCCTCCGTGATGATGGAATTGGTCCATCCAATTAACCTGGGTGATGATCTTATTGATATCGTGGGCACTGGCGGTGATGGGAAAAATACGTTTAACGTATCGACAATAAGCAGCATTGTCGCAGCTGCAGCCGGGGTGCGGGTTGCCAAACATGGTAACCGCTCAGTATCCAGCCGTAGCGGTAGCGCAGATCTGCTCTTGCATGCAGGGTTTAACCTTGAATTGACGGAAACTCAATTAAAAAATTGCATGCAGCAATGCGGCGTCAGCTTCCTGTTCGCCCCCCATTTTAATCAGGCAATGCAACATGCACGCAATGCCCGTCAACAATTGGGCATTCGTACCTTATTTAATTTATTGGGTCCGGTTATTAATCCTGCCCGGGTTAAAAAGCAGGTTGTGGGTGTATTTTCAAAGGATTGGCTTGAACCCGTAGCCAAAGTACTGGCTAATCTTGGCAGCCAACATGCCTTGGTAGTTAATTCTCGCGACGGGATGGATGAAGTAAGCATCGCAGCTATTACTGATGTTGTAGAGTATAAAGAGGGTCAATTCAAACGTTGGTTTATTGATCCTGACGAATATCATTGCTTCCATCCCTCTTTGGATGAAATAATCGTCGAATCACCCGCCCAAAGTTTAATGCTGGCTGAGGAAGTACTTGGCGGTAAGCCAGGGCCAGCCCGCGATATTATCTTGCTAAATACAGCACTTGCGCTCTATTGTGCTGATAGCTCCATTAATTTTCATGATGCTATAGAGAAAGTTAAAAAAGCAATTGATAGCGGAGAAGCCGCTAATCGATTCCAGCAATTAAAAAAATTAACTCATGTAGGTCAATAAATGAGCATTCTTAATAAAATAGCAACCCATAAGAAACAAGAAGTAGCACTGGCTAAAGCTGAAAAACCTCTGGAAAGCTTAAAAAATTATGAAGGGATACCTCGTGATTTTATTGCCAGCCTTAATAAGTCAACTCCTGCTATTATCGCTGAAATTAAAAAGGCATCACCAAGCAAAGGAATAATTCGGGTTGATTTTGACGTTGCAGCCATTGCCGATATCTATGAGCAAAATGGGGCAAGTTGTTTGTCGGTACTAACCGATAAACATTTTTTCCAGGGGGATCCCTCATACATAAAAATAGCAAAAGCAAATTCAGATTTGCCTGTACTGCGCAAGGATTTCATCATTGATTCTTATCAGATTTATGAAAGCCGCTTTTTAGGCGCTGACTGCATTTTACTTATTGTGGCCATGCTCGATGATTACCAACTGACAGACTACTGTCGACTGGCTCAGGAGCTGGGCATGGCCGTTCTGGTTGAAAGCCACACACTTGAAGAGTTACAACGCGCGATTAAACTGCCTACTCCTTTAATAGGGATTAATAATCGGAGTTTACATACTTTTAATACTGATATTTATACCAGTATTAACCTGGCAAATGAACTCCCTGCCGATAAACTCCTCATCACTGAAAGCGGTATTAATATCCGGGAAGACATCCAGTTAATGATGAGTAATGGGATCAATACTTTCCTGATTGGTGAAAGCCTGATGCGCGCTCCGGATATAGGATTGAAACTCAAAGAGTTTTGCAGGGTATGACTGCAAATACCCACGATCAAGCCAGTGTTTGCAGATTTTTAGCTCCACTTGATTTTTCTCAGACTGTTGGGCTTGCCATTTGCATCGCGCATTGGCAATATCATGGACAGCGGCAATGCGACCATTGTCCTTTTTTATGAAAGCAGCTATGGCTTAAGAGGGTTGTCATTCTCTTTGGAAGCTGATTCTTCCTTTTCTCTTAAGTCGGATAACATTTGTTTCGCCTTGTCATAAAAAAGTTGAGTCGTCTCTCCCCTTTTATTAAAGGGGCCATGATCTTTTCTTCCTGCCGATTCATTGACTATTTTATCCACATTTTTTAGCGCATCATCCCAACTAATCTTGCCTCTTTGGGCTTTGTCAATTTGTTGTAAGATTTCATTCATCCCTTTGGGGACAGTATTTTTTTGTCCAGTTGTCTGGTCAGTAATGCTAACTCCACCAAGCAGACCAATATCCCATTTTGTGTCAAATATCAGATATTGAATCCCTTGAAGAACTGATCTGGATGCCTTCACTTGTTTTGTTAGTTTATCTATGCGTTCTGCATGTCGAGTACTCCATTCCGGTTCTTCTTTTAAAATAGTTTTATACTCATCATATTCTTTTATTGGCTTCTCTTGTCCTATAGGATCATTTTTTTTAAATCTATCGTCTTTGACAATTATTTTTTGTTGCCATGTAGTGACTTCTTTCAGGTTATCTAATTGAAAAAGCAAGAGTTGCTTTTTAAAGTCGTTTTTTACTACAGAATTGTCTTTTGAGCTTTCAAGGGCTTTGTAAATTTTATTCGCAGGAATAGTGCGAAGAAGTGCTTCATAAAGATAGGAGTTATCTTCTACAGTGTCGGGTTTGGCTTTTCTGGGAGCATGAATAAATACATGACCTGCCGCTTCGGTAGAGGCTCTATAATTGTCATGATCATCAATAAAAATAATATCTTCAGGTTTTACCTTAAACTCATCCTGATAAGCTTTTAACAGTTTGTTCTTTGACTTATTTGTTTCTTCATTTGGTAGTCCCGCACCAATTTTTCGGGCAACCTCTTCTTTAAGATACGGTCTTTTTTTTCCGAAAATATAATCAAGACCTTGATACATGGATTGAATAAATTTTCCATAATTCTCATCATTATCTTTCATTTGAATTCGTTGCGAACCTATTACTGATACAATGCCATTCTTATGTAGAACTTCGAGCGTTAATTTTACAAAAGGCTTGTTTGCTACAACGAAATCAACAGGATCTTCACCTTTCCTTGAAAATTCACTTCGAGTTGAGGGCATATAACAATCATCATTGGATTTTGATTTCCCATGATTTATTGGTCCATCAACATCCCATACTACAAGTTTCAGGCCCATATATTACCCCATAAACAGAAAAAACATCGAACATATGTATTATCTTAGACCAATTAACGTCTCTGAAGATAATATTAGTTTTTTCAAAAAGTAATAGATATAAAGTGCAATTTGTCTTTTCATTTGTGTTACTGTGCTAAATTTAGCATAATGCGACCCTATTTATTATTTTGAGAGTATATGATCGAGAATAAATTAACTATTGAGCTTCTACAACAATTGGTAAACAGAGCAGAAGAAAATCAGGATGGTGAGGCAGCAACCTATATTCCCGAGCTAGCGAATATTAATAGAGATCTTACTGCAATCGCCATTCATTCTCTAAACAGTGAGCCATTATTCTACAGCAACCAACCCCTGTCTCCTGTAACCCTGCAAAGCACGAGCAAATTGATTCCTCTTATTGGCCTGTTAGAAGAGTTTGGCTCTGATCAACTTTTTGAATGGGTTAAGGTGGAACCCTCAGGAGACGACTTTGCTTCTATTACACGTCTTGAGCAATTCGGTCCAAAACCTTCTAATCCAATGCTAAATGCCGGAGCAATTACTTTATGCTCCCACATCCCAGGTATCGGTGAACAGCAATTTGCCTGGCTCGAACTTTGGGTACAAAAATTATTCAACCAACGGTTAAGCATCAATCCGCGCGTATTTGCTTCTGAAAAGAGAACCGGAAACCGCAATCGTTCCCTGGCTTATCTGCTTAAAAGTCGGGATATTCTGGGCATGGAGGTCAACGAAACGCTGGATTTATATTTTGCTCTCTGCTCCTATGAGGCAACCCTTGAGCAAATGCTTTACTTACCTACCCTCTTGGCCAATGCTGGAAAAGATCCTCTCAGCGGTGAACAAATTATTTCCCTTGAAACCTGTAAGATTACCCTGGCGATTATGGCTACTTGCGGCTTATACGATGAAACAGGCACCCATATGGTTAAAACAGGCATGCCGGCAAAAAGCGGTGTTTCAGGATACATCATTGCCGTAGTTCCGGGCAAAGCAGGCATTGTCGCTTTAAGTCCCCGAGTTAACTCTAAAGGAAACAGTATCCGAGGGGAAATCATGCTGGAAGAATTATCTGACGCGATGGCCTGGCATTTTGCCCTGCCATAGCCCTGGTAAAGCATGATTTTCCTGATCGCCTACGTGCTGCAACACATTCACGACACGTAGCTACCAAGGAATGGATAGTTGACACAGTCTGACACGATAACCCTATAAACTGCATTTAACTATAATTTTAGGGTGCGTGTTATTAATAGTCTGGATGGAGCGCCAGCGAAATTGATCGAAGCTTGATTATAAACTCATGCCCCGGTTCGCTGGCGCTCCATCCAGACTATTTTCAAAGAAAAACCGCACTTAAAATCTCACCCTTAATTTTTCGCTGTTACCCATCGAATTTGATTATAGCGGTAAGGCTTAGTCTGTTACCATAATCATACCATGCACCAAATTTGTTTAATTATGCAACGAGATGCCTTACCCCTTTCTGTAACAGAACTTAACCGTCAAATTCGTTTCTGGTTGGAAAATGAAGTGGGCGATATAGCAGTTGCTGGAGAATTATCGAATCTGAGCAAACCAGGTTCCGGACATTTTTATTTTACTTTAAAAGACTCTGCCGCCCAGCTACGTTGCGTCTACTTTCGTAACCACCACACTATAGAGAGCAAAAATTTCAAAGATGGCCTGCAGGTCATTGCCAAAGGGAAACTGAGCCTGTATGAAGCCAGAGGCGATTATCAGCTGATTGTTTACTCTTTAAGTGAAGCAGGATTAGGGGAACTTTATCGCCAGTTTGAAGAATTAAAAATCAAACTTCATACTCAGGGACTATTTGCCCCCGACAAGAAAAAAAAGATACCACGATTCCCCGCGGTAATTGGAATCATTACTTCAGCTAGTGGCGCCGCATTACATGATATTCTAACCACATTGGCTCGACGTTACCCATTGGCTACTGTAAAAATTTACGCCAGTGAAGTACAGGGTAAAGGTGCCGCTCCCCAACTGATTAACGCGATTAACAAAGCGAATCAAGAGAAGCAGGCCGATGTATTGATTCTGGCACGTGGCGGGGGCAGCATTGAAGATTTATGGGCTTTTAATAACGAACAACTGGCGTTGACAATTAGTCGCAGTCAATTACCTGTTGTTACAGGAATTGGACACGAAACTGATTTTACCATTGCTGATTTTGTAGCCGATCTGAGAGCGGCAACGCCTACCGCCGCTGCTGAAGCAGTAACACCGAATCAAATGGAATTATTGGTTACTCTGGAGACTATTGAGAAACGAATGACCTTTTTAATAAGTCGGTTCGCCCAACACAAAAAGCTTTTGCTTGCCAGCAGTATGGCTAAAATTTTATCGCCACAACAATTAATTGCCAAACATTGGCAAGCCATTGATTTTTTAGAACGTCAACTTTATCAATCAATGAATAATCTCCTGCATAAAAAACAAAACAGGATCAATTTTCTCCTTGCCAAATTGGCTGCACATAATCCAAAAACCTTATTACAACAAACCCAAACCCAATTAGGATCACTGGAACAACGGTTAATTTACTCCATCCAATGGAAGTCCCACCAGCTAAAACAAACCTTCACTTCCTGCCTGGCTACATTGCATGCAGTCAGTCCCTTGGCTACACTGGATAGAGGCTATGCGATTGCAACCTATAATAAAAAAATTATTTTTAGCAATCATCAAGTTAGAAACAACGATATCATCAATGTACGCTTGGCTAAAGGAAGTATTGAATGCGAAGTAATTAATAATGAGGGATAAACGAATGAAGAATTTTCTCAAACTGGCAGGTTTTGCCACGCTGTTCTTTATAATTGTACCGACATGGTCAATAACTCTACCAGAAAATCATTCAGTCAATGGGGGGTTAACAATTATACCTATTGATATTAAAGGAAAACCTGAAGTCTATTATGAAGGGAAAAAGATTGCTGTAGTCCCCAGCTTCCAACCTAATCAGTGGCTGCTGATAGTAGGGATTCCATTAGATAAACAGGAAGCCATCCAAAATCTTCTCATGACAAAACCCTATAAAATGTCGATTCCCTTCCATGTAACCGATAAATTTTATACCGCCCAATATCTGACCATTAGCAATAATAGACTGGTTGATCCTTATGAAAATGACAAGCTTCGCATCGACAAGGAAAATAAAGAGATGGCTGAATTGTATGCCCAATTCAGTCCAATGGATCCCTTTGCTGAAGGCTTCAAAGCCCCTGCACACGGACCTATCACCAGTCTTTTTGGGCTGAGGCGTTTTTACAATAATCAGTCCCGTCCGCCTCATTCCGGTCTGGACATTGGCGCACCGGAGAGTTCACCAGTGCATACCATTGCCAAGGGGAACGTTGTCAGTACAAAAGACTATTTCTTTACCGGCAATACGGTGATTGTTGATCATGGTATGGGGGTTTTTTCTCTTTATGCCCATTTAAAGCGCATGGATGTGAAGGTGGGAGATCATTTAAAGCAAGGAGAGCAGGTAGGTATCGTTGGACAAACTGGCAGAGCGACCGGACCTCATTTACACTGGTCAATGATAATGAACCAAACGCTTGTTGACCCCCTTCTTTTTGTTCCGGTACGTATCATTACCGCTGTACCAAAGAAAGCACAACCACAACAGAAGGAAGCAGAGCCAAAAACGGGAGGGCGACTTTAAGTGCGGTTTTTCCTTAAAATGGTAGCAAAATCCAGGGGCTTGAGTTTATTATCAAGCCCGGATCCCGGATTTCGCTGGCGCTCCATCCAGACTACTATTAGCATCAGTCGTTTTAATCGCACCCTCAATACTGATATTAACCAGGATGCCCATGCTTGAAGAACTTAATGCCAGTCTGGCGCTGATTATTGAACAGACTCAAAATAATATAACGATTCTAACAATTATACTGGCTACTCTCTGGTTAATATATTTTCTAAATCTTGTTTTCAATAATCACCTGCTCTATTTAGGGATCATTCCACGACGTCTTTATGGGCTTGGCGGGATTATTTTTGCCCCTTTGCTTCATGCAAATTTTAATCATCTTTTCTTTAATTCCATCCCGCTGCTGGTATTAAGTAATTTTGTTCTAATCAACGGGCTACACTATTTTTTTATCGTTACTGTTATTATTACCATTCTGAGTGGTTTTTTGATCTGGTGTTTTGCCAAGCCAGGTATTCACATCGGTGCCAGTTCCTTAATCACCGGGTACTGGGCTTTATTAGTAAGTGATATTTTGCAGCAGGGCACTGCAACAGCAATTATTTTAGGAGTAATCAGTCTTTATTATTTCGCAGGAATATTCTTAGGCATTTTCCCAGGGAAAAAAGGTGTATCCTGGGAGGGCCATCTATTTGGATTAATCGCAGGCTTTATTGCCAGCTATTTAATCGCTCATTTCGGATAATGACGACAGCCTCTAACTACCCAAGATCAAAGGGCTTACCAATCCCCCCTTCTTTTGCATTTTGATAAACGGCCTGCGCAATACTGATATCTTGAATTGCCAATCCTACCGACTTAAAGACGGTCATTTTGTCTCTATAGGAGGAAGAATCCCCCTGAATAACAGCTCCAAGCTCCAGAATTGAAGTTTCTTCAAGCGCTTTATTTTCAATTGCATGGATAATCTCACCAGCCTCACTAAGAGCTGCTTCCTTTTGATCGACTACAACAATCGCTTTAGCCAACACATCATCTGATAGTTCACGCATTTCTTTTGTATGAGAACCGATAGCATTAATATGCACAGTAGATTTAACATCCTGTAAGCTGATAAGAGGAGTATTACTGCCCGTGGCAGTACAGATAATATCGGCATCCTTCACGGCACTATGAATATCAGCATGTGTTCTGACCTCGAACTGATGTTTTACTTTTTCTGCAAATAACGCGGCTCTTTCCTTGTTCCGTGACCAGATAGATACACATTGGATATCACGCACAGCAGCAACAGCCTCAAGCTGGGTAAATGCCTGAACTCCTGCACCAATAATTGCCACATGACGGACATTTTCGCTAGTAAGGTATTTGGTCGCCAAACCCGATACTGCCCCTGTTCGCAAAGCAGTTAAATAAGCTGCTTCCATAATTGCTTCCAGCCTGCCTGTTTGAGCATCCAATAGTAAAATTGCCCCATTAATGGATGGTATGTTTTTATCTTGATTATGGGGGAATATGGAAACCACTTTTAAACCAAGTGCTTTTTGCTCAGGAAGATAAGCTGGCATAGTTAACGTCAAGCCATCCTCTCCAGAAACAGCTACAGGTGTTCTAAGAGGCAGAACACATCGCCGAGCTGCTAATTGGACAAACGCTTTTTCCATGGCATCTATTGCTTCAACCATGGTAATGGATTGCTTAATATCTTCAAGTTTTAGCAAGGTCAAGCTCATCGTCTGATGCCCCTTCTTAATAAAAACATTTACCAACATGCAGTATATAACAAATTTCCCAAATCAGAAATTCACACTAAGACTCAATCGCTTCTTTCACTGATTGGCTTTGCAAAAACAACGTTTGCGTTGGGAATGCACACTCTGCACCGTTTGAGTTAATAATTTGTAAGATTTTCATAAACACATCATGTTGCACTGCTTGAAACTTAATCCGGTTGGTTGTTTTAGTAAAGGCGTAGACCATAAAATTTAATGAGGAGGAACCGAATTCAACCAAATTAACGATGATGGTTTGTTGATTATCAATTTCCGGGTGGTTCATCAGCATCTGCCGTATGTCAGCTGTAAGAGACTCGATCTTGTCTGCATCCTGGTAACGCACTCCAACTGTAGTTTTAATTCGGCGATTAGTCATCCTCGACGGATTCTCAACACTAATATTTAAAAAAACACCATTTGGAACGTATAATGGGCTTCTATCAAAGGTCCTGATACAAGTTACTCTCCAGCCAATAAACTCTACAGTACCTTCAATAGCCTTATCGGGCGAGCGTATCCAATCGCCTACCTTGAAAGGCCGATCCAGATAAATCACAAGGCTGCCAAAGAAGTTAGCCAGCAAATCTTTTGAAGCAAACGCAATAGCGGCCCCTCCCAATCCTCCAAAGGCCAATAATCCGGAAATCGGTAATCCAAAAATCTGCATGGAAACAAGGATCGAGGTAATGATAACAGAAATAGTTACTAACTGACTCAGTGCATGAACCAGTGTTTTATCCACCTCTTTGCTATTTTGCACACAGGCGCGGATATACAATATTTCTATATTATGAATAAAGCGGATAAGGCCCCAGCTGATAGCGATAATGAATCCAAATTTCTTTAACTGGGGTATGTAGCCGGTAAAAAACAAGTCAGGATTATAAGCAGCTACCAAACTTGCTGCAGCTGAAATCCCAACTAACCAGATTAAAAAAGCAAGCGGTGCTTTTATCGCTTTTAATAAGGCATCATCATAAATTATTTTAGTGCGCTCCGCTTTAACAATTAGCTTATTAATTATTTTTGCAGCAATCATATGCAATAAAGCGGTTATGAAAACAACAGAAAAAATACGAATAATCCAAAAATGTTCTTGAGTAAAAGTAATCAGTTTTGTCATAGGAAATTATAATTCAGATCGAAAAAAGCCAATTATAGTGCATTTGTGATAATGAACAAAAAAATTATGGATTTAATGCGGTTATTATCTCTTTACTGGTGCACTCCTTCGAGGAGTTAGCTTAACCACTATTCATAATCTTACATAAGTCATTGATTTTAATACCTGTCTAATGCTAATTTACCGCAGGCTTACCGAATTAAGCCTCAATCACCTCACACCAATTACGTTTATTAAATCTTGCTTATCTAGCATAAGGACTGAAATCATGCAAAGAAAAAAAAGACATTATTTTAGGAATATCATACTAACAGCCTTTTTCTTCTGTCTGATGCTGCCGAATGTGCAGGCGGCCAAGCCCCTATGGACGTTTGTACCGCAAACACCTACCGAAATTACCGTAACTAAAGAGGATAGCGTACAGGTTATCTACACCGTGCACAATCAGTCCTCAAGACCAAAAATTCTGGTGATGAAACCCATTGCCGGCATAAGTCAAAGCACGCCCTGTCAATTAGCACCCAAAGGGGTCTGTACGCTGACGCTCAACGTGAATGGTTCAGCCTTGCAGGGAGATGTGTTCGGTGGCCCTGTTTTATGTCAGCAGGGTAATGACTTGCAGTGTTACCAGCCGGGTTCGGCCAATATCGTGCACATTCGTCTGATAGAACAGCCCCCTGTTCAGCAATTCACCATCACGCCATCAGCAGGAGCGAACGGCTCCATTTCGCCTGCAACGGCGCAAGTGGTTAGTGCCGGAAGCAGCCTGACGTTTACGGCAATACCGGATGCAGACTTCGGGGTCAACCAGTGGTTGCTGGATGGCAATGCGGTACAGACTGGCGGTACCAGCTATCAATTGAACAACATCCAGATCAATCATACCGTGCAGGTGACCTTTAATCAGACAACGCTGTCTCCTCTCTCCCAAAACCTGGCGCTGTCAATTAACAGTCCTGGAGCTGATCCTGCACTAGTTGGCAATGCACGCATCATCCGTATAGAAAATACAGGCTCAATCCCAGCAAACAACGTCCAGGTGAGCACATCCGGATTTCCTGCTGGCACCTCGATTACCAGTAATGGTTGCACCGGCACACTCAACGCAGGAGCTAACTGCGACATTACCATCACCCCGGGTGGTACTGCCAGCCCTGATAACAGTGCTAATGCCTGTACCACTTCACCAGGGACTGAGCCTTTGCCTACTGTTGTCACAGTCAGTGCCGATAATGCACCCTCAACCAACATTAATGTCTTGGTTCTAGGATACGGCTGTATCTATCAGGGGGGATTTTTGTTTTCTGTCGATGACTCCACTTCTAATACTGGAAGTATAGGTGGGAAAGTCGCAGCATTAATTGATGAAGAATCAGCAAACCCAAATGGCTTCGAGTGGGCACCAGCAGTACCCGACAATACAACAGCTGATAGTATCACCGATGGATTTGCCAACACCCACTCCCTTGCAGTCCCAGTAGATCAATACCCAGCAGCACAAGCCTGTTTGAACAAGAGTGCTCAGGGTTTTATTGACTGGTTCATGCCGGCGATTTGCGAGCTTGGACGATTTGCCGGTATAGGCATTGATCCTGGTTGTGGCGTTGCAAATGCTAATCTATATTCTACTTTACATACGAATAATTTAGGCGGTTTTGGAAATTTCAGCTACTGGAGTTCTACCCAGTTTTCCGGCCTTCCTGAATTTCTAGCCTGGTATCAGTTCTTCGGTGATGGCAACTTGACGAATATTAGCAAGACCTTCGAACTTCGGGTTAGGTGTGTCCGGGCTTTTACCCCGTAATCACTTGCCTATTTTCTTTTGAGGCAGTAAAGCTGCCTCTTGACTTTTTAAAGACAGATTATTCGTATTTGATTATAGCCGATACAAAGCAATATATTAATGGTAAACCAGCATTGAAAACTTGTTATTTCATCACTGGGATAGAAATGCAAAATATATTGATCTGCAGAAAATTAGTTATATTGGGCTCTTGATGTCAATTTTAGAGAAGATGACCCAACAGTACACAAGTACAACGCGCCAGAGGATTCCGGAGTGTTTAGGCATATTAATAGTCTTCTCAATGAAAAAACCTGAAAAAAGGAGTTAAGGCAGCTAAAGCCAAGTCTGGATTATCGCACTCATTGTTAATTAATAGATGTTTTATACTGAAATTATTGTTGTATACTAATGCGCTTTAATTGCCAGACGTTCTTTCACTCCATGGAAAAATCGATATTTAACCTTCCCCAAAATAGCGCCAGACAAACCTGGGGACAATTGTATGGATGTAGTCTACCCTTAGTCCTTGCTGAATTTTGTCAGCAATACTCTGGCGTTAAACTTTTAATTACCCCTGATAACTTGACTGCAGGTCAACTCCTCGCTGAGCTTCGCTTCTTCCTTGGAACAGAAGAGCCTTCACAGGAATTATTGTTATTTCCTGACTGGGAAACATTACCCTATGACCAGTTTTCACCTCATCAGGACATTATCTCCGAGCGACTATCCACCTTGAATCGGCTTCAGCAAAGCTCAAATGCTATCGTCATCAGCTCGGCAAGTACCTTAATGCACCGTTTATGCCCCCCGCAGTTCCTCCACCAGCATGCTTTAACGCTAAAAGAGGGCCAGACCCTGAATCTGGAGCGCTTTAGACAGCAATTACAACAAGCAGGATACCATTGTGTAAACAAGGTGTTGGAACATGGGGAATTTGCTGTAAGGGGCGCAATTATTGATGTTTTCCCTATGGGAAGCTCCACTCCTTTTCGCATTGAATTATTTGATGATGTTGTTGAGAGCTTGCGTCAATTTGATACCGAGACACAACGAACCATTAAGAGGCTCTCGGCAATTGATCTTTTACCAGCACGTGAACTGCCATTAAATGAGCAAAGTATTACTTTATTTCGACGTGCTTTTAGAGAACAATTTGCGGGTAATCCCAGTCACTGTCCAATTTATGAGGCAGTCAGTGACAGGCAATTTCCTTCAGGTATCGAATATTACCTGCCATTATTTTTTGACCAAACAGCCACTTTCTTTGATTATTTACCAACAGATACCAAGATATGCCTTATTGAGGCAATTCAAGACCAGGCTGAACAATTTTGGCAGGAAGTATCTACCCGCTATGAACAACGCAGTTATGATATTACCCGCCCTATTCTCAAACCCAGTCATTGTTTTCTAACACCCACTGAGTTGCTGACTCATACCAACCAGTATCAACCGCTACGTTGCTATCATAAAGCAATAGAAAAGAAAGGAACCTTTAACTTTAATATTGGAAAAGCACCGTCCTTGCCTCTGGAGCGACAGGCAGAACATCCTCTTGCAAAACTTGTTCATTACTTAACCGATGAAACGAAGCGCTACCTTATCGTGACGGAAAGTGCCGGGCGGCGTGAGGTTCTTTTAGACCTTTTAAAACAAGAAGGAGTAACACCTAAAGTACAGCCTTCCTGGCAACATTTTCTTACTGATGACAGTCCAATCAATATCACCACTGGACCCCTTATTTATGGTGCAGAATTTCTGGAACAAAACATTGTCCTCATCGTAGAAGCACAGTTGTTTGGTGAGCAGGCTGTACCCCAACGCCGCAGTGGGCAAAAAGCAATTGATCCTGATTTAATTATCCGCGACTTAGCTGAGCTGCGGGTAGATGCTCCTGTAGTTCACTTACAATTCGGTGTAGGCCGTTATAAAGGGCTGAAAACCCTGGAAAGCAGCGGAACTGTCAATGAATTTCTCATATTAGCCTATGCTGGTGAAGATAGAATTTACGTCCCTGTTACATCCTTGCATCTGATTAGTCGTTACACAGGTACTGATAGCGATCATGCTCCATTGCACAAACTTGGCTCTGATCAGTGGCAAAAAGAAAGAAGAAAGGCTTCGGAAAAAATTCATGACATCGCCATTGAGCTACTGGAAATCTATGCCAAGCGCGAAGCAAAACCAGGATATATTTATCAATTTGACCAAAGCGACTACCACCGTTTCGCCAGTGGCTTCCCTTTTATTGAAACCACAGACCAACTTCAAGCCATTGAACAAATTATTAAAGATATGGAATCAACCCGCCCTATGGATAGACTCATCTGCGGCGATGTAGGTTTTGGCAAAACTGAAGTTGCCATGCGTGCTGCGTTTATTGCTGTTCAAAATGGAAAACAGGTTTGTGTATTGGTACCGACAACATTGCTTGCAGGCCAACACTTTGAAACCTTTCGTGATCGTTTTGCTCAATTCCCTGTTAATATTGACTTGCTTTCACGCTTTCGCAGCGGCAAAGAATCAGAAAAAGTGATCGCTGGTTTGAAAAGCGGGCAGGTTGATATTGTCATTGGCACCCATAAGCTCTTTTCAAAAACCATCGAATTTAAAAACCTGGGGTTACTTATCATCGATGAAGAACATCGATTTGGTGTTAAACAAAAAGAACATATCAAATCGTTGAGAACCCATGTTGATATCTTGTCCATGACAGCCACCCCTATTCCCAGAACATTGAACATGGCCATGGCAGGCATTCGAGATATTTCACTTATTGCCACCCCGCCGGCCAAACGATTAGCCATCAAAACATTCTGGCAGGAAAAAAGCGATTTTACTCTGCGCGAAGCTATCCTTCGTGAAATATTGCGAGGAGGCCAGGTTTATTTCCTTCATAATGACATCCAGACCATAGAGCGTGTCTGTCAAGATTTGCAATTGCTGGCTCCAGAAGCCAAAATCCGCAGCGCACATGGCCAAATGCGCGAACGTGAGCTGGAGCGTATTATGTCGGATTTCTACCACCATCGCTTTAATGTGCTGGTCTGCACAACAATTATTGAAACAGGTATTGATATACCAACAGCAAATACCATTATCATTGATCGGGCGGATAAGTTTGGTTTGGCGCAACTTCATCAATTACGAGGCCGGGTAGGCCGCTCTCATCATCAGGCTTATGCCTATTTGCTTACTCCCAATAAAAAACTGCTAACCCAGGATGCTATTAAACGTCTGGAAGCCATTGTTTCCCTGGAAGATCTGGGAGCTGGTTTCACCCTGGCAACCCATGATATGGAAATTCGAGGAGCAGGAGAATTATTGGGAGAAGATCAAAGCGGCAATATGCAAGCAATAGGTTTCAATTTATTTATGGAAATGCTGGATAAGGCAGTAACTGACTTAAAGGCAGGTAAAACACCGGAGCTGGCAGCACCTATGCACCAAGGCCCAGACATTGATTTACGGTTAAGCGCCATTCTTCCAGAAGACTATATTACCGATATCCACACTCGCCTTATTATGTATAAGCGTATTGCCAACGCTACAGATAAACAACAACTCCGCGATCTGCAGATTGAAATGATCGACCGATTTGGCTTACTACCGCAACCAGCTAAAAATCTATTACTAGTGACTGAGTTAAAATTACTGGCCGGCCAACTTGGTATAAACAAAATCAATGCCGACCAACAAAATGGAAGAATCGAATTTAATGACCAGCCAAACATTAATCCCGGTGTATTAATTAATCTGATTCAGGTGCATGCCAAACGTTATCAAATGGATGGCCCAACGCGCCTGAGATTTACCCTGGATAGCTCCTCTTCAGAAGAACGTATCCATGAAATTCAGTCTTTATTAAAAAAATTAGCTAACAAGGAAACCGCTTAAATATACTAATCTTACGGCATGTTGTATGCTTATCCACTAAGCTATTGACAAGAGCTGGGAAGTAAAAACGAGCAAGAACCCAATTAACAAACGCTTCTTTCTTAAATACCATGATATTGGGCTATAAGGACAAGGGGGGATTAAGTATTTTGGGAGATTAAAAAGTTTTTTAGGCATATGTATTAAGCGAGGACTAACCTATAGAAGGCTATCATCATGGACATGAAAAAATATATTATTTCACTTTCTATTGCGACTTTATCCCTTTCCCCTCTCTATGCCAGCACTGAAGAAGGAGAGGCAGCCTATAATAACAAACGATACGAAAAAGCGTTTGTCCTGCTTTCTGATGAGGCAGCCAAAGGCAATGCAAAAGCTCAATTCCTCCTCGGTAAAATGTATTATCACGGCCAGGGCGTTACTCATAATCCGGAAAAAACAGAACAACTCTTGCTTGCTTCTGCCAATCAGGGAAACGTAGATGCACAAGTATTACTGGCAGGCTTTTACTGGTATGAAAATACACCAGATGGCTTTAGGAAAGCGCTCTCATGGTATGAAAAAGCCGCAGCACAAAATAACCCTGACGCAGAATATGCCCTTGGTTATATGTACAATCATGGTACAGGTGTAGGGCAAAATTATGAGACTGCCATATCATGGTATAAAAAAGCGGCAGAGCAAGGACATGCTGATGCAGCCCTGTCCATAGGATATATGTATGATACTGGAACTGGTGTACAAAAAGATTTACCTGAAGCTATAAAATGGTACCGAAAGGCTGCTGATCTTGATAATCCTGGAGCACTGTATAACCTGGGTCTAATCCATAAATTTGGCGATGGTATGCCTCAAGATGAAAGTAAAGCGTTTGAACTGTTCCAAAAAGCAGCCGACAAGGGGCATACCAAATCTCAGCTTGAGGTCGGTTATTTTTACGATACTGGCAAAGCAGGCAAAACCGACTTGCAAAAAGCCGCGTACTGGTATCAAAAAAGTGCTGATCAGGGAAATCCTAATGCCCAATTTAATATAGGAGATATGTACCTGTATGGGGATGGAGTGACGAGGAATGTAGAGCAGGCGTTTAATTGGATCCGTAAAGCCGCAGAACAAGGCTATGGAAGAGCACAAAACAAAATGGGTATCTTTTATCGTGATGGGATAGGAGCTACAGCCAACCCTGTCGAAGCCTACGCCTGGTTTAGCACAGCGGTAGTCAATGGATTTACAGATGCGTCCCAAAGTCGGGATGAGCTGGAAAAAACATTAAGTTCAGAACAACTGCAACAAGCCAAAGAGATGGCTAAAAATTATTCTGAGAGGTATAAAAGCCAATAGAACAATAACGGAATTTGGAACAAAGAGAAGCTAATTATGAAATAGATTAGCTTCTTAACCCAAATTCCGTTGGTTTACTCCCTGAGATTTTTCTTACTCCCAAACTATCGTACTGTGTTGGCTAATTGCCTGAGTGATAAGATCCCTATAATTTGATTCAACAATCCGCCGTTTAACCTTTAATGTTGGTGTTAAAAAACCGTTTTCAGGAGTCCAGCCGTCTTTTGCAACAATTATATGACTAATTTTTTCATAACTGGCTAATTGACTATTGACCCTATGCAGGTTGTCCTGAAGCTCTTGTTTTATATCTTCCTTCTCTTTATTGCGCCCTTTTTCACTTAAGGTCACAACTAAAACATTATTAGGCAGCTCCCGACCTACCAGACAAAGTTGCTCAATCTCAGTATAGTTTGAAAAACGTTCTTCTATGGGGGTGGGGACAATAAACTCACCTTTCTGATTTTTAAAATTCTCTGACAGGCGACCTATTATTTTCACATTGTTGTTTTCATCCAGTTCAGCAATGTCACCCGTATTCAACCAACCATCTGTAGTTAAGGCTTCCTCTGTCGCCTCCTTGTTTTTATAATACTCTTTCATCAAACAGGGGGATTTAGTCATTAATTGATTGTCTTTCCCTAATTTCACCTCAACCTGGAGGCGAGGCGTTCCCACGTAACCCGGACGGCGATGGTCAAGTAGAGAGAATGTTGCATAAGCCAAATTTTCAGTTTGCCCATAACCTTCCTGAATTTTTATATCCAATTTATCAAAAAATGCAAGAATAGACTCTGGCAAATGAGAGGCTCCGGAAAAAGAATTGGTACAACGACTTAAACCTAATTGATGTTTTATTTTCTTTTTAATCAAACTGGAGACCAGTGGAATTTTAAGGAGAAAATCAAGTTTGGCCGGCGGTAACTTTTGTTCTATTTTTTGTTGGAATACCCCCCAAATTCGCGGTACAGCAGTAAAAAAAGTAGGTTGGACTTCCCGTAAATTATCCGCAAACTTGTCAAGGCTCTCCACAAAAGAGACATCACAGGGAATCGTTACACTGCCTAATTGTATTGCAGATCGCTCATAAACATGAGCCAAAGGCAAATAAGACATCAGGTGATAATAATCAACCTCTCGGATCCGTTTAATATCCTGAGGAAATAATGTCAGGTAATTAGCAATTATTTCATGGGTATAAACAGCTCCCTTCGGCTTACCCGAAGTACCAGAGGAGTAAATAATAGTATATTTATCATCAGGGAGGGACTCCGCTACTTCCTCTACAGGTTCTTTAGCCAGGATATCAGACCAATGGTAGGAAGCCTCAAGTGCATCATGATAATCGAAACTTACCGTTGTCAATTCATCAGGGATATAACGACGAACCCGTTGATGATCATCGAGTTTACCAATAAAAACCATCTTAATTTCAGCATGCTCCAGAACATATTTAATGCTCTCCTCATGCTGATTGGCAAACAAAGGAACACTCACCATTCCTGCCAGGCTGATACCAAAATCTGTGATAAACCATTCTGCACAATTTTTTGAAAAAATTGCCACATGATCACCTCGTTTGAGCCCTGCATCATGCAGGAAGCGTGCAACCTTCCTCGCCTGACGCATGACCATCCTCCAGGTAAATTCATGCCATTTTCCCCCTCGAGGCTGTCTTAAATAGACCCTGTCACCCGCTTGCTGTTCATTTTTAATTAAAAGCTGGTTTAATGAATTAGAGAGTATTTCCATTACTTTCCCTTTTTTATTTTAGCGCTTAAGTTAATAATAGTATTAAAGAATTATATAGTGCCAGTATTTTTAATACATATTTCACTGGCAAGGGGAAATTACCTTATCCAGGGAAAGGATTACAACCCGCCTGACTTTGATCAGAGTTCATCTTTTCAGGGTTGAAAAAACCAGCGGTACTAAGTCTTGTAAATGCTTGGTTCCTTGTTTTATTAAATACTACCTCTGCTTCTGGAGCAGCTGCAGCGCTGCGCATGGCATCTGTACCTGCAGACACTGTTTGACGTAATAGTTCTGAGTTTTTCTCATAACAGTTAGTAATTTTATACGTTTGACCTGAAATTGAATGAGAATCGTTTCGGATAAACCCTTCCATCCTTGCAGCCACTTCGTTAGCAAAAACATCTGCAGGCCCCCTGAACCCTACCCGAGCAAAAGTTCTTGTAAACATCGTGGTTAGTTTACTTAAGCCATGAGGAATGCGGGTAATATCCTTTATCGTTTTATCTCGCAAATCACGCCAAGGTTGCAAAGAAGCAGTAACAGGACTCAAAAGGCAACGAATTAATAAAGGAATATAATCTGTTATCAGAGTAATTGTACGGGTAAAGATAGACCGTTCTGGCTTAGGATAAAATGCCAGTTTCAATCCTCTTAGCATCACATTCTGATTATCAATACCCTGGAATAAATGGCGAGCTGTCATTAACAGCTCTCGCTTGAACGTATTATCCAGCTCAGGTAACAGATCCTGATGTTCTTTAAGCATGTGGATGAACCGCAAACGCTTTGCCTCAATCTCAGGATTGACTTTCTTTTCGTCCAGGATACGCTTGGAATTCTCTATCTGTTCTTGCAAACGCTGTCTTAATTGTTCATCAGTTACTAATGAATCTCGCCAACTGGTAATTTGTTGTTCGCTAGCCTCTGGACAAAAATTCTTTAATTCTTTTTCTAATGAACTCATCGTTTCTTCTACCGGTTTTCCATGGTTTGGTTCTAACAGGTCGATTAAGAGAAGTCCTAATTTGGCACCCGCGAAAGCCCAACCTACCGGTGCCACACTCCCCACATCTTCCCTTATATGCTCACTTAACCAGGGAATATCCAGATAATTAGCCAGGGTATATCCTAAACCAACAGCCAATGCACCATACACAATGGTGTTCGCCGGATTTCTTTCAAACTGTTTGGTGCCAATTGCTATCCAACTATCCCCCCCATGAATAGCCGCTTCAAACAGTGCGGCAAATACTTTTGCCTGGGTAAATCCTGAGGCGATTGCAGCCGATGATGTGCCATGTGCCATCAAATCACCAACCATATGTGAGAAAGCCAGGTAAGATTTAGGTAAGAAAGCAAACAATCCTGGCGTAAATATCGCCAAGCCCCCTGCAGCATAGCTGGTAGAAAAAATTAACCCGGTAAAAGGGTGCTTGGCATGAATATTATGCACAAAGGTATCATTAACTGCCTCTATTCCTGAAAATACAGCATTGCCGATATCATCCCACTCGCCTGCATTTAAATGATAGGGCATCCCGGTAAAGCAAGAACTGGAAGCTGATAAAGATCGTGAATCAGACTCGCTTCCCAAATTGAGGATAACCTTTTCTTTATTTCTTATTTGATTTTCAAGATTCTTTCTATCGTTAATCTTCACATCCAGGATAGAACGAAGCCTATGTAAAATCTGTTCTTGCTTAGTAAGACTAGCGTAGTCATTTCCCCAGGCACCTGTTTTAAAATCAGCCCTTAATTCATCAAAACCTTTAAATTTTAAATTCTGAAAAGAAGCACGAATACCATTGGCCATATCTAAAATAGTATTGCTGATAAAACTACCTAATTTTTGTCCTAAGAGGGTTCCTGCTGAGTAATGTTTAAAAACAAACTTATTATATAAATGCTCTGCAAGAGCGTTTTTTGGAGAGTTAGTACGGACGGTAATCATTAACTTCGAAGCTAACGACGGCATTTTATAGTGTCCGAAAGAAAAAAAACTTGTGAAGAAACCTAAAGGCAGGTCAATCGCTAATCCGACCACTACGCCAATGACAACATTCACTGTACCGGCAGAAAGACGCTTGAATGTATACCCTGGCGCTGCATTGACTTGCCATTTGGTAAAACGGGTAGTTAATAAATGATGACCATCCAGAGTATAGCCTTTGTCAGTTTTAATGATGCCATGCCCATCAATTGCAGCTATAGCCTCTAAGGTGCTTTTTATTTTTTTCTCATCGTGGCCCAAGTGAGAAAAGTCAACAGCAACTTTTTGGTTGTCCTCCAGGTAAAATCGACCCTGATGAGCAGCCAGGATGGGATTATGAGGATCTGCTTCATAATCCCTCAGGGCTTTTAAAGCATCTTCACAAGAGCTGTTAAGGTCACCTCGCATTAATGATTTGGCATCACGGCTATAAGTAATATTCTGATTCAGCTCCTGAATTTTAATCAAGGTCGCCATACTCATGGTTTTTGCTATTGTCATGATAGAATCACTGCCTGTTGCCTTGAGTATGGACTGAACCGTATTTGCATCCGCCCTGCTGACACGCTCAGCCAGATTTTCAAGTAGCTGAATCTGGTGGGCATAAAAGGCTTTCATCTTCTCTACAGCCTTTTTATCAAATTTTTTAAGACTCTCTAAAGTATTATCTGCCTCATTGCTTTGTCTTCTTAATTCTTTTAATACTTTATCAAGCACCATTTGGACACGTTTTTTCTCTAAATCAAGGTTGGCATTCGCGTTAAAGGTATTGGCTAATAATTCCAGTTCTTGCAGAGAAGCAAGGTTGTCTTGAGCAATATTGACCAATGCTTCCTTCTGCTCAAATTTGTGAGATATTATCCCTTTCTCGTGCGCACGGCTTAAAATCTGACGTCTATATAGCCCAAGGGCTGCAATGGCACGCGCTGTTGGGGATTCAACTTCCAACAAGCCGTAACGTAGCGCTTGTTGTAAAGCCGCTGCCGTTGTATGCCAGACAAAATTTTCCGTCTGTTCATCTTCCTTAATAAAATGCAATGCACCTGCTTGAGATAAAGGGAACTCTTCCTTACGGTAATTAATCATTTTCGGGGAATACAGGATTCCAGGCAGCGGGGAAATAGAAGCCACTTGAAGAGAACGGCTATTACCCAGCTTGAATTGCCTGAGTTGAGTTTGCTGGCGAATCTGTGCGAATTTTTTCTCACTAACCATGAGTATTCCTTAAAAAATATTGCACATCATTTTATCAAAATTAAATTAAGTTTTGCTTAAGTTGGGAAGCTGGCAGATGAAAATTTTCCTATACACTATTTTAAGATAGAAAATAACCTTGTCCATATAGATAACCCCCTCTTGTTTATTTATAATTCATTGATTGCTTTATTAAAACAGCAGGGAATAATAATGATATATGAGTTATTGATATGGACAAATGGTGAAGATAAAGAACTCACTCTTAATAATCAGATAATAACTCAATCAATTATCAATGAAACGTTATCACAAGCTAAAGAAGGACAACGTCTATTGCTTGCTCAAGCCCGGCTGGCAAAATTTAATCCGTCAAATACAGAGCGCTCGCTTTCCAAAGTGGGAATATATAACCTGGCGCAACAGGATGATTTAGTCGGTTTTCTTGAATTTTGCCAAACACAAGTTAACAGTGAGGGAACGAGTTTATTTCGACTAACACTTCAGTACTTATTGTCTCATAACAAGCAGGAAATCTTGCCAACCTATAAGATAAGCCAGTTATTTCTTGCACTGTTAAAGGAGGAACCAGAAAAGACGCTCACCTTCTATCATCAAAATCAGGAACTGTTCAAAACTTGCCATGACATTAATAATTGGGTAGCTGCTGAAATTAGCCAAACGGAATTAAGAAAAAGTGTCTCATCTATTAAGTCTGAGTTAGCTTACTTAACAGAAAATTTAAAAGAACAAAAAAATCCCCTTGGAATTGTTAGCTTGTTTAGGGAATACATTGACAATACTGAGAGATTTACCGCATTGCTACTCTGGCTTTTGCAGCGCGAGGCTACCACAGAAGCAATATTAGGGAGTCATCTTCTGCATGATTTTTTAAAATATAACTTGTATACATTAAGTTTACCCGACAATTCACTCACTCAGTTGTATACTCTGCTGGCATTTTTTCCACAAGCCAATGAACTGATTGAATCCGCCAACCTGACTTGTTGCGGTGAACGCGGCTTTGAACTCTATACGCTAAGCGGCATCATGGAGAAAGAAAAAACGCTTGCTGCTATCCCGGAAAACCTTCCTGTATTTGAATTTACAGTGACTGAAACTAATTTTGCCAATCTTCATGCCTTATTCGGTCCCTCCTTTTTAATTGCAGCAACAATCTGGTACCTCAATCATAAAGATAAAAGCTGTTTTCATTTGCTGAAACAGGCAATTAATCAGGAAACTATGGCTATTGAGCAATTATCCAGTTTAATCAACTATATAGCCAAGAGTGGCTCGCCCAAAACCTTGAAAGAGTTTGCTAAACTGGTAGATGATAAGGCTATACAGCGATTAATTTCCTTAAATAAAGGCGCTGTTTTATATTTGTTACCCTACAATCCCCTGCTATTTGACAAAATCAACCAAAACCATCTTGAAGATTATATTCATCAACTAACTGTAGCAAACACCTCCGATCCAGAAATTGTTTTTCAGCTCATGAGCCTGTTTACAGTCTTAGTAGAAAAAAAGCACCCTGCCAGCGAACCGCTGTTTGAAGCAATTATCGACAATTTAATCTTGCACCCTATCATCCTCGAAGACACCAGGTTTTTGCAGCAATTGGATAGTTACCCTAAAAGCGAGATGCTATTAATCAGACGATCTGAACGATTACAACAACAAATTAGTCAATGCATTGATGAGCAAATTACAAATAACCCCTTACGTCCTCAGCATTATCAACTTATGGAAGACAAATGGCTGGAAATCAGCCGACATCTGGTCATTATCAATCAAATCAAGCCTCATATTAACTATAATCTTCACGATAAATATGAGTTGCAGACTCATATTGCTGAGGTTTGCTTCATCAGGAATGGCAACTCTCTTGATATTGAAAATTTTGTGCAAGCCCTCTCGCTAGAAATGACAGAATCTGGGGAAAAAATCCCTGAGTATGAACGTATCCTCATTGAGATTCTAGCCCAAATAGATGATACATCCGTAAGAGAAGATATCATTTATAGACTAAGGAGCGCTCCCATTGAACGGCTGGATTGGATGCAAAAAAAATACGGTGTTGAAACCATCTTCCTGAAAGCAGCCCGCCATGGAAATATAGGCCTTATTAAAACTATTCCTCTTTTAAACGATCCTGAAATGCTCAATGAAGCAATCCTTCTGGCCGCTCATAGCCGTCATTGGGAGTTTGTTAATTACATGGTAGAAACTAGACTTATACCCAGGAAAGAAACATTAGCAACTATTACCCTACTGGCTGCTGAGCATGGAGAGCTTGGTATCATCACCAATCTTTGTAAGCGCTGTGCCTACTCCCTATCCCGAGAGAATATAGAAACTATTTTAGAGAAAGCCGTTACCAATGGTCATTTGAATATAGTGGCTTATTTTTGTAGTCGTTTTGTGGTGAAGAGATCTGTGGTTGAGCAACTTTTCAAAAAAGCCATTTACCTTGAGCATTTTGATATTATAAATTGTCTTGGTAATTTAAACACCAACGCCCCATCAGTAGTTAGCATCGAGAATGCATTTGAACAGGCAGCCCAAAATAACCGATTAGAGCTAATAAAATGCTTATGTAGCCTGCCAAATACTCCCCGTGTAAAAGCGATAGAACGAGCCTTCAAAAAGACAAGCCAGCTAGGAAATTTGGCAATCACCTTGTACTTGTGTACTTCGGAGAATATTTCCAAATCCGCAAGAACAGAAGCATTGATAGAGGCTATCACCGCTAATCAATTACCGATTGTCAAACATTTTTGCAACTTGTCTCCTAAGCTTCTGGAACAGCAATCCATTGAGTGGGCACTCTGTTCTGCGGTTAAAGTGAGAAATCCATCAATTGTTAAATATCTTTGTACCGAATCCCCCCAAAAACCCCACAAGCGAGCCATTCAAACGGCGTTACTATTAGCAGCCAAAACTGGACAGGCAGACGTTATCGATTATTTTTGTAGTATGCAACCTACGACGGTTTTAAATCAACAAACAATGAAGCAAGCACTATTATTAGCAGTTAAGTTTAAGCAATTTACCGTGATTCAACATTTATGCGTGCTGACAAAAGATGCGCCTCAATACCATGATGCATTAAGAACTGCTTATCGCAAAGCAACATCCACAAAACAAACCGCTATTGCTGATTATCTGTATGAACGTTTGCATGCTCCCTGTGCAACAAAAGAGAAACCAGTGAGTTCTTCCTCCAAGGAAGATCTGCCCTTAATCAACCATGGGATTTTTCGCAAGGACAATAAAAATGTTTCTGTTACAAACAGCCACTGTCGCAGTTTATTAGGTAATTAAAAAATGAGTTATTCATATAGCAATATGAGATTTTGAGGGTTTATTAGATGATTTTACCCTGCAAATTGGCCTACCCTAGTATTTAGCAGTAGCATCACTAGCAGGAAAAGTATCTTCTATTGTTTTATCAAGCATTTTTTCACTTATCGCACGTTTTGTTTTTGGTGTTTTTGAGATATCATACCTTTTATAAGAAGATTTCTTTTGATAATTACTTTTCCCCTGATTATTTCCAATATTTTTTTTCATAATAACTCTCCATTTAAAATGAATTTATATCATTATTAATAAGTAATTTTTATCAAAAATATCTTATTGTATTATAGATAATTTTATTAATTTAAATTTATTTAAATCTGAGTTAAACACTTTTTAATTAAACCAAGCCTAATTTTAATGGCGCTAAATTTAAGCGTCATTAATGGTCAACTTGGGTAGAAATTCACCGAGTAACCTGCTCGCCTTTGGTTTTTTTACAACCAGAGATAACAAGAAACCTTATATTCTTAATTTTAAATTAATTACCAAGATAACTCCGGATATAGTAGCTATAATCGGAGTTAAGTAGCTAATTCTATGGAGAGAGTGTTAGTCGTATGAACAATATTAAAAATTACCTGAAAAAAGAATTGGAAGTTGCTTCCAAGTTTGCGCGCAAAGGAGGAGAAATAGCTCAGGAAATTCGCACTCGAGGTTATAAAATTCATGATAAAGGCAAACATCTTGGCCTTGTTACTGAAGCTGACATAGCGGTTAGTAAAATGCTGCTTCAAGAAATTAGCCTGGCCTTTCCCCAAGACATTATTATCTCTGAAGAGGAGCCTCTTCCTGAGAAAACAACATCTGCAAAACGTATATGGTATATCGATCCCATCGATGGGACAAAAGATTTCATTGATGGTAGTAATGAATGGTCGGTGATGCTAGGGCTTGCAATTAATGGAGAATCTTGCCTTGGAGTCGTTTATCAACCGGATCTCGAACGGCTTTATTTTGCTGTAAAAGGCAAAGGCGCTTTCCTAACTACCTCAAGAAGCACAGAACCTCTGCAAGTAAAATCCGTTTCTGATCCCATACAAGCGGTATTACTTCAATCTCGAAGTCATTGGAGCCTTAAAGTAGATAGAATCGCAAAACAATTAGGTATTAGTAAAATATTAAGACAAGCTTCCATAGGGTTAAAACTGGGAACAATTGCTGAAGGCAAAGCCGATCTTTATTTTAATTTTTCATGTCATTGTCATTTATGGGATCTTTGCGGACCAGAAATTATTCTCCGTGAGGCAGGGGGGCAGTTGTTCCTCTCATCAGGAAACAATATTCTCTATACTCAGGACGTCGGCACACAAATTAAAGAGTATTATCTGGCAACCAACAAAGAACTAGGAAGTAAAACCAGCCACTTTTTACATGGGGTTTAAATGGACATTAAACTTTTCGCACTTGAAACATCCAGGAACTTGGGAAAAAAAATAGCGGCTCATTTGGCAATCCAACCAGCCTGTCATGAAGAGAGAGAGTTTGAAGATGGGGAACATAAGGTGCGCTCATTAGAGAACGTACGAGGCCAGGATGTTTTTCTACTTCAATCCTTATTCAGTGACGATCAACAAAGCGTCAATGACAAACTTTGCCGGCTTCTTTTCTTCATAGGTGCATTAAAAGATGCCTCCGCCAGGCAGATTACAGCGATTATCCCCTATTTCGCCTATGCGAGAAAGGATCGTAAAACACAATCCCGAGACCCAATCACCATGAGGTATATGGCTCAATTACTCGAAGCAATCGGTGCAGACAGAATTGTAACGCTTGACGTTCATAACCTTGCAGCATTCCAGAATGCTTTTCGTATTCCCACGGAGCATCTGGAGACACGCATCTTATTTGCCCCTTATCTTATTCAATTAATTCAAAATGAAGAGGTCGTTATAGTTTCTCCTGATGCTGGAGGTGCCAAAAGAGCCGAACAACTAAGAGAAACGCTTCAGGGACACCTTAAACGGGATGTAGGAATGGCTTTTCTGGATAAAAAGAGAAGCTTGGGTGTGGTTAGCAGTGATCAGAACATAGTTGGCCATGTAAAAGCTAAAACAGCAATTATTGTTGATGACATCATAAGCTCTGGAACAACAATTGGCCTTGCTGTGGAGGCCTTGCATCAACAAAAGGCTAAAAAGATCATTGTTTGTGCCAGCCATGGCCTTTTTATCGGCAATGCCAGTAAAATCCTTGCCGATCCCCGTTTGCATAAAGTGATTATCACTGATAGCGTATCCCCTTTTCGCTTGCATAAAGATTTATTGGAAGGAAAGATAACTATGTTGGATACTTCTTTATTATTTGCTGAAACTATCAAGCAAATTCATCAGGATGGCTCCATTTCCAATTTACTCAATACATTTTTGGATACCAAGAGATGCATCATCACTAATGAACCCTAAAGTAAAATAGCATTCAATAAGTTGTAGTAGTTCAAACTTGATCTGATAGTTGTCGGTTTTTCAGAAGTCTCTGTCAGGTCAAATTCAGTTTATCAATTTTTCCTTCCAGATTTGTTTGCCATCAATCAATGTTTCCATGGGTGTTCGCAAAATCGTTTTATGAAAACGCTCGCAAATGCCGTTTGTTTAGGGTGATTGTGTTTTTGTCTTTGTATGATCGATGATGCTACTTTGGCTTCAAGGGCTTTCAAGCGGTCAGCGGTCTTTGAAATTAGCTAAACCGTGCCGAAGCCAGACACTGCACACGCCCTTAGGAGACTCAAAAATGCCTTTCTTGCGCAATTTATTACTGGTACGAAGTTGACCATGAGCGGAATAAGCCCATGATCTTACAGGCTTTTGATACATTGGGTTAAATTACAGAAACGGGGCAAATGCGAACTAGAAATCAATTCATGGTCAAAATATGATAAAATACGTGTTTTAAACAAATGAGGATGTAGATATGTTTTGCTATGAAAAAAAATTTAAATATTCTGGTAATCAAGTATCCAGTATTGGTTCAGTTATAATTACTGCTAACGTTTACATAACAACAATGACGCTTAATTTTCCATTGGATAAAAAAGCAGAGATAGTTAAATCATTATCCGAGGCTAACGTACCTTTAAAAGAAGTTGGATTAACCAATATATCAATCCAAACTATGCTACATGATACTGCGAATATCAAAAAAACTTTAGAAGTATTAGCTCGAGATGGCTTCATAAGCCGAGAGTTTGCAGTAGAGATAACAACAAACTGTCCTAATGGTCGTGGAGGAGAAATGAATTTAAATCATCCGCTTAAGGGAAAAAATGCACTTTTAATATCGGCCGCATCAAGTATTTTTAATTTAAATGCTCAACTAGAAAAAGTACATTGCCCAACTCCTCGGCTAAATTGCACTTCTCTCGGAAACTCTCACTTTTTGAATTGATTGTGTCAGATTAGGTGGGAACTAATTCAGATAAGTTTAGATATTTTTCTGCCTTTCTAAACCACTTGTCTAGATCCTGAATTCTCGGGTCATCAAGGTGCCAAATACAAATTTTTGCCCGCAGACAGGCACGATAGCTTTTATAGAATGCAAATAATCTTTCCGGAACAGGATCCTTTGATATTTCCTGATAAACAGTCAGGAATAACTTCCCGATATCCATCCTTTTCAAAATCTCACATTCAAGAAATAAATAAGATAATTCATCAACCGGATCCATTATTCTGAGTTTATCGTTAAACTCCAGGCGATCGATAATCACTGGTGGAGAAAGTAACCAAATATGCTCAGGTCGAAGATCCCCATGACACTCAATAATTTTCCCTTGGGACACCCTCTCATTAATACATTCTGTCAGGACTTCCAGTTCATACAACTGCTTTTGATGGACAACCTTAACCACTTCCTGATTAAGGCCATAATATGTCTTAATCAGGACACTACTGTTTTCCTGAATGCTGTTTTTAAGCTGCTGTTTGTATTCTTCCGGTTTTATGTTTTCAGGATTCGCCCTCTGGTAGAAAGCCACCAGCATTTGTGCCGCCTCTTTAATCTGAGGAAGTTGTTTAAGGCTATTCTTCAGAATTAGCTGTTCCAGCGTTAATTCACGAGGAAGGCGCCGCATTTTGAGTAACCAGTCAACAATATTTTTTCTATTGCGAGAACCAACTGGATAAAAGTGCGAAGTTCTGCCTTGCATCAAAGGCACGACCCCCAAATAAACATCCGGAGCCAGAAACTGATTAATCTTAAGCTCTTTTTGGCAATTTGAGTATCGAACATCTAATTGGCTTAAATTAAGAAAAGGGAATTGCACGGGTTTTTTGAGCTTATAGGCATACTGCTCCGTTAAAAAAATCCATGACATATGAGTTTCTATAACCTCAACCTTTTGGCCAGGCTCAATATAAGAATCAGGCTGACTTAAAAATTCAACCTTATTTTTTAAATCCTGCCAAATGTCATCATTTTTTAAGTTCATTGTCTCGCTTCTTTATTATTCCCTATAATGAAAAAAGCAACTGGTGTATTGATTATAGAAGATCGCTTTATTTATTCGATTACTAATGAGTTATACGCCCATCCCTGGCTACAATTTTCAAGGAAAATCGCAGCTTTAATCACACCCGAAACAAAATTTGACAAAATCTAATACAAAAACTATGCTTTTCCTGCGTAACAACATATGGATATGAGCATTAAGGATAATGTAGATAAAATGATTGATCATTCAATTATAATTGCCAGGTTAATGCTCATTTAGACAATAATTGAATTCAGGGAGAATTAATTATGGCTGGTAATTTATCAAACAGGAAAAAATCCATTCCAATTACTTCAAATCAACTGAGCAATCCATTTGCCAGAATGCAAGCAGTATTGGATAAAACAATTGAAGATTTCTATAGTGCTTTTGAGTTCCCCTCTTTTTCCTCCAAGGAATTTGAAAATTTAGCTATTAGCCCTGCCATGGATATTGTTGATGATAAAGATCAATTTAAAATTGAAGTTGAAATGCCTGGCATGAGTGAAGAAAATGTTCAAGTTTCCATCAGCGAGGGTATTCTGACCATTAAAGGTGAAAAAGAATCCTCCAGGCAAGATAGAGATAAAAACTATCTCCTGCGTGAAATTAGTTACGGTTCTTGTGAACGAAGCATACGCTTACCGGATTCCGTTGATATTGATAAAGCAAAGGCGTCTTTTAAAAAGGGTATGTTGTGGGTTGAGATCCCTAAAAAACCAGAGTCTTCTAAAAAAAATCGAACTTTAAAAATAGAGAAAGCCTAGGCTCTGTGAACCAATTTTTCGCGGCTGCAAATGCGGCTAATTGACACCATATGGATAGGTTAATATCCAACCTATCCATACCCGCATGCATCAGGCCTAAATTTTTGAAATAAATTCATTATCTTTAATATAAAATCTTAATAATCTTCTTGCCCAATGCCTGGCATAATGCACACCGACTCGAGGTCTTTTTGATATTATAACACGAGACGCTTCAAGCGATTGGGCAATGTAAAAGTTGTCGCTAAGCAGGTCATGGCCATTAAGCTGCTTGTCTATTTGCATTGCATTACATAAAAGCCCAGGTCCCTGGGTACGTCCCTTAATGCCCTTCATCGGTTCAAGGGCACGTAATAACACAGCAGAACCACTTCCTTCTTCCTCTGTAACCACATTCACACAGTGATAAATGCCATATATCAAATAGACATAGGCATATCCTGGGGGACCAAACATTACTTTTGTACGCTTGGTTAGTCCTTTTGAAGAATGGGCTGCCAAATCATGTTGACCCAGATAAGCCTCTACCTCGACAATTTTGCCGACTCGCTCCAAACCATCAACTTTATGAATTAAGTACTTCCCAAGAAGTTCTTTGGCAACTGTAATGGTATCTCTGGCGTAAAATTCACGTGGTAATTTTTGCATATTCAAGTTAGTGTTAATTTATTAAGGCAGTCAGGTAATAAAATATTAATCCTTACAAAATATAGCATTCTGAATATGGATTTTACCATTTGAAATTTAAATTTGATCTGCCTCTTAATGAAAGGGAGACCTTTAAAATGGCCAGATTTTTTAAAAAGCATAACCCATTCCCTCTAATGAATGAAAACAAAAATTTAACTATTCAGCATCAATTATTAGGAAGTAACTCAGCTTATTTAAAAAGCTCTATTTCAATTGATGAAATTACTTTTAGTCAAATTAATCGCATCTGTTTCCGCGGTGATGACAGAAACCCCCAAAAAATTTTTACTCAAGGATTTAAACCAAAATCTGTTATTTCAAAGGAATTATACCAATTAATCACGAATTATCTTGGCAGGAATAATACAACCGCTGGTACTTATACTGAGTTAAGTCAAATAATACAACAACATCATCGAGAAAAAGGAGACAGATGGGTTACACCGGATCTGATAAAAACATTTAATAAAGAATCAATTTTTTATATCAATAATTGGGTTAATGAAATTTTGTATGGAGTAGAGAAGGGTATTATTAACGTGGTTGATAATGAAGATGAAGTCAGAAAAATTGTAGAAGAACCTTTTGAATCAAAACATTTAATTGCTGTCTCATCTCGTTTCAAAGCAGCTGCACTTTTCCCTATTAGTGAATATGACTCAATGAAAAAAGAGAAAGTCTCATGGATCTATGCCGTTCACATTGATAAAGGATTTGATATGCGTATGCACGGGATACTTGGCACACTTAACGATCAGAAGAATCACCGGGAAGAAATAATGAACATCTATGTCGATGAGATTATCACTGAAGAAATTCTCTCAGAAAATATCGCTTGTGCTGTAAAAATCAGAAAAAATCAGGCAATTGATGACAATGGCTACGTCTTTGGCAACTACAAACTTGAAAATAATATACTCACTAATCCTTACTGCACATTACCTCAGCCAATGAAAGAAAAAATAATCGCGTTTATTGAAAATGAAATAGAAGTAAATCATAAGGCCTGGAATCTGAAAAACACTCAGACTGACAACATCTTGCCATTGCCAGAATCTGGATTCAGCATAAAATAGACTCAACTGGATATAATAACCAGAGGAACTACAGTAATTACAACAAGCTTTTAATTTGTAATCTATTGATAAGTAAATTCAATTATGCCAGGCGCTTTCTGGTTGTAAGTCACCTATTGAAAATTATAAATCGATTCATATGCTAAAATTATAAATATGAATAAAAATATTGATTAAAAACAAGAGATATTTTTAAGCAAAATAACGAGCGATTTTTGATTAATAAAAACTCGATTAAATACGCTCAAGACAGGAGCGCTGCATATGGAGAAGTTTATCAACCGCAATGAGGCAGGAAGAATCTTAGCAGATCAGCTCAAATCTTATGCTAATAATCCTGATGTAATTGTATTAGGATTACCTCGCGGAGGGGTTCCTGTCGCTTATGAAATAGCAAAAAAACTCTCTGCCCCACTTGATATTTTTACTGTGAGGAAACTTGGTGTGCCAGGTCATGAAGAATTAGCAATGGGAGCCATTGCATCAGGAGGCACTCTAACTTTCAATGAAGAGATTATACAGGCTCTTCACGTATCGCAAGAGAAAATTAATCAAGTAATCCAAACAGAAGAAAAGGAATTGAAGCGGCGAGAATTACTCTACAGGGGCAATCAGCCTTACCCGAATTTACAAGATAAAATTGTTATTTTGGTTGACGATGGTATTGCAACCGGAGCGACTATGCGCGCGGCCATTTCGGCACTGCGAAAATTAAATCCCAAACGCCTCATTATGGCAATACCAGTTGCTGCTTTTTCAACCTACCAGGAGATGACAGATTTGGTTGACGAGATAGTATGTCCTTTACAACCCCTGCATTTCTATGCCGTTGGTCTATGGTATGATGATTTTGCCCAAACTTCAGATAATGAAGTTTCTAACTTGTTGGCAACCGTTCCACATATTAATCATAATGCTTCGTCAATCTTCTAATCCAGGAGAGGGACTATGACTTTTTCTTATAATAAGGAGCATACAGTCAGTATTCCCAGTGATAATGTCCATCTTGATGGTTTTTTATATTTACCCCCAAATACAGCAGGACTGGTACTCTTTGCCCATGGCAGTGGAAGCAGTCGGCTCAGCAAGCGTAATCAGTTTGTAGCTAAAGAATTAAATAAGGCTAGTCTGGCCACTCTGTTATTCGATCTCCTAACCCCAAAAGAAGAGGCAATAGATCTTTACACGGCAGAATTTCGCTTCAATATTAATTTCCTGGCATCCAGACTGATTGACACAACCCTTTGGTGTTTAAATCAAACGCCTATAGAAAAATTACCCATTGGCTACTTTGGATCGAGCACCGGAGGCGGTGCTGCTTTAGTTGCCGCGGCACAAAAGGCCAACCTGATAAAAGCAGTGGTTTCACGAGGAGGAAGGCCCGATTTAGCAGGTGCATACTTACCCTCTGTTAAAGCACCAACCTTAATGATTGTAGGCGGTGATGATGAACTGGTTATTAAAATGAATGAATCAGCCTTGTCAAAAATGACATGCGTAAAAAAACTGGAAATAGTCCCTGGAGCCAGCCATCTTTTTGAAGAGCCAGGAACGCTTGATAAAGTTGCACGTTTGGCAAAAACATGGTTTGTGCATTATTTTAGCTCCAGCCAGGAGGTTGATAAGAAATAGCCTGCATTAGGATAACTATTTTTACTCTAAATCATCGCAATTTTCACTTCAAACAGCCTCATGAGGACAACCTCTAACAGAGAAACACATCTTTCAAATTTTTTTCTTTTCTATATCATTATGTTAAATCAATAATAAGCGAAGGAAAGCTAAATGAAGCAGGATTATTTTCTGGGTGCATCACCCGAGGGCTTCCATAAAGTTGTTTATTCTGAATGGGGCAAGTCGAATGGGCAACAATCTGCAGTCATTTGTGTTCATGGCTTAACCCGCAATCGCCACGACTTCGACCCGCTTGCTTCCTTTCTAAGTCTTAAAGATTATCATGTTTTTTGTCCTGATATTGTAGGTCGTGGAGACAGTGGTTGGCTTAAAAATGCCAACCTTTATAATTATCGACAATACATTATTGATATGAATAACCTAATAGCTAGAACTGGCGCCAAACAGATTGACTGGATTGGGACTTCCATGGGGGGACTGATGGGGATAATCCTTGCCGCCCTCCCTAATTCTCCTGTTCGTTCATTGGTTTTGAATGATATTAGCCCACAAATTCCTGTTGAAGCGATTCGCAGGTTAGGTGAGTACGTAGGCAAATATCCGGAATTCTCAAGCGAGCAAGAAGCAAAACAGTATTTTCAAAGCATTTACACCAGTTTTGGTCCTCTTAGTGAAGAGCAATGGGAACATATTACAAAAAATAGTATTCAAACAAGTGCATCTGGTTCATTTATGGTCAAAATTGACCCCAAAATTAAAGAAACAAAAACCAAAAGCCAAATACTCAGAGAACTTTTTTCCCATCCTCGCCGTGCATTGGAGGGTATTTTATTTGATATTGACTTATGGCATCTCTGGCAGGCAGTAAAATGTCCTGTGTTGGTTATTCATGGAAAAAACTCCGATATACTGCTTCCTGAACACATAGAAAAAATGCAAAAAACACATCCCAATGTGAATGTTATAGAAATTGAAAATGCCGGGCATGCACCTGCTTTATTCGCCCAAACCGAACATGAAAAAATCTCGACCTGGCTTGCTCATAATAGATAGAAAAGCAAGGGCAAGCAGCCCGATTAGATGCACTTGATTTAAAAACAGGCTAGCCCTACTCTCTAAAGACAGAGGCAAGAGAATCAGATAAGATAGATTAAGTGTAAATACCGCCAAATAACAGGGATGATAAGTCAGCGATGATCAGGAGAGATTATGAGACAAAAACAAGCAAAACCGTCCTGGAAACGTGTTGCTTTTTTATTTCAAGGAGGAGGGGCTCTTGGGGCCTTCCAGGTAGGAGTCTATGAAGCCCTTCATAATGCGGGCTACGAGCTGGATTGGGTTAGCGGTATTTCAATAGGAGCCATTCACGCTGCCATCATCGCGGGCAATAAACCTGAAAACAGAGTAGAGAAGCTTAAAGAATTCTGGAACATTGTCAGTACTCAATCCATGTTTTCCTGGTGGGATTATTTTTTAGATTTGGATAATATAGGCATGCGGCGCTTATACAATCAATGGCATGCACAAGCTACTATACTTTTTGGTCAGCCAGGATTTTTTCAACCTCGTTTGATTAACCCTTATTTACTCTTCAACTCAACACCTGATCAAATCAGTTTTTATGACACCAGCTTATTGCACGATACACTTGAACAACTGATTGATTTTAAAATCCTTAATAGTGGGCAAACCCGTTTGACCTTATCTGCTGTCCGTTTAAATGATGGCCAACAAGTGCTTTTTGATACAAAATACCAGGAAATACGCCCTGAACATATCATGGCAAGTGGGGCTCTCCCTGAGGGCTTCCCGGCAATCAACGTTGATGGAGTACATTATTGGGATGGCGGAATAGTAAATAATACCCCTATTGAAGTCATTTTAAATGATCTGCCACGTGTCAGTACCCTCTGCTTTATGATTCACCTTTTTGATCCTGAAAGTAAAGAACCTGCCACCATGGACGAAGTGCTTACTAAAAAGAAAGATATTATTTATGCCAGTAATCATAAACGAGCGATTCAATCATTTTGCGAAGCCCATGACCTGCGTCATGCTATTACCCAACTTTACGATTTTTTACCAGAAGAATTAAAACATACTCCTAAAGTAAAGGAAATTCGTGCAATGGGATGCAAAACAATAATGACCCTGGTTAAATTTCACAGACATGAACAAGAAACTGATTTGTCCTCTAAAGATTACGCTTTCTCATCAGTTGCTATTGCAGAAGGGATTAAATCAGGATATGAACAAGGGATGGCTGCATTAAAGGAATCTGCATGGCTTCAACCGGTTTCAGAGGATGTGGGAGCAGTTCTATATGATATAGCACCTCATGAAATCGCAGAAAAAACAACATTTGCACATGGGAAAACCGGACAGATTATCAAATAATCAGATCACCTCCATTGGGTACTAAAAAAAGATGGCATACACCCTTAAGGAAAATGAACCGCGCCCTGTGGGTAAGTGCCATTGCACATGGACTATATTTAGATTAAGTGGCATAAAAGGATTTTTTATGAATGAATTAGATGTACTGTTGCTTTTTTATGACGAAATGAAGTCCCAGGGATTAAATCGAGATAAGTTATTTTTAAGTATGGATGAGTCAGCCCTTAAGCTACTGGAAGAAAAATACGGGAAAACAGCTACATTGAAGCAGTTACATTGGTATACTGATATTTGTCTTGCCAATGAGTGGCTGGAAAGAACCACGATTGATCCTGGCTATAATTTCCTTTCACTAACAGATTCAGGGTTGCAAATTGCCATTGTGCATAGATATAGACCATGAATAGTTCATTCATAAAACGATAATATTTTTTCTGATTGCTTTAGGCTCTACGAAAAAATTGGTTCACAGAGCCTAGCCTGCGCCCATTTATGTTCTACAGGATTAAGATCTGGGGAATAAAGAAGGTTTGCATTTTATTTAAATTCGTGTAAAATTTGTCCAATGAAGAGAACATTATTTTATTCGCTTTTTTTATCTACCTTGCTTATTTCTGGTTTTTGCTTATGGTGGTTTTGGCCAAAAACTGAGAAAATAACACTAAGACAAGGTTCATTTTCGCAGCTGCCTGGCTGGAATACAGCGAATGTGAAAAAGTCCCTGGGAGCCTTCCAAACATCCTGTAAAGCGTTTTTAAGACAAAATCCAGAACGTTCCGTAGGTAGTCATCATCTAACTATGAAAGCCAAGGATTGGCAACCAATTTGCCAGGAAGCTTTAACAATCTCCCCTGTCACAAATAAGAACGCAAAGAAATTTTTCCAAAAATGGTTTGCTCCTGTCGAGTTCTACAATGGTCAATCCCTAAAAGGTCTATTTACTGGCTATTATATGCCACTCCTTCATGGGAGTCTTACTAAAACTTCCAAGTACAATATACCGATCTATGGCACACCCTCCGATCTTATAACCATTGATCTGAGTCAGTTTGACCCAAGCATCAAGCACAGGAAGCTTATCGGCAGGCTGGATGGACACAAGGTTGTTCCTTACTATACTCGAGAAGAAATCAATAAGGGAGCTATTAAGAAGAAAGCAACCGTACTAGCCTGGATTGACAACCCTGTCGACAGAGTTTTTTTAGAAATACAGGGCTCAGGTATTATCCAACTGACTGACGGGAAACAGCTCTATGTTGGTTATGCGGCAGAAAATGGCGCAGCCTATACATCAATTGCCAAAGTCTTAATCGATAAAGGCATCATGACCAAACATACCGCCTCCATGCAAGGAATAAAGCGCTACCTGACTGAACATCCGGAAGAAATGGAGGCAGTCTTAAATCAAAATAAATCATTTGTATTTTTTTCCATTCTTTCACAGAATGCCGCTCTAGGTACACAAGGTGTAGCATTAACCCCCGGCTATTCTCTGGCGGTTGATTTAAAATGGATCCCTCTTGGTACCCCACTTTGGTTAAATACAACAAGACCTGATAAATACCATGATGACCAAAAACCCTTCCAACGTTTGATGATTGCCCAAGACACTGGAGGAGCCATTCGTGGAGTAGTTCGAGGCGATGTTTTCTGGGGCGCTGGTAAAAAAGCAACATTTATTGCTGGTCACATGAAAAATGAAGGACATTATTGGCTGCTGCTGCCGCTACATATTATTGAACGCCTAAAGCAAGAATTTCATAATTTGACATAAGTAGTCAATTTTTCGGCCAATAAATGACCCTGAGCTCAACATAAAATGAATCCTCTTATATCGAGCCAAGATCAGGTGCTTCATTCAGATATCATTCTGACCAGCATCATTTATAAAATTACCTGACAACTCCTCTGTTTCTTGTTCTTCTTGTACCTCTGCTCCAGCGGGAGCCTGTAATGCTTCACCCAAGCTGATAAACCGATATCCATGTTCTCTATAAAGATCAATGATATCGCCTAAAAAGTGACTGTTGAGCAGGTTGGCATGAATCAGCAGTATTTGCTTGACAGGTTTATCAGGATTATTCTTGGCAGCCTTACTCTCTGCTTTAAGTGTTTGATTCCAGATGTAAGCAAGGTATTTTTTCCTGAGTTGATTTAAATTCTGCTCACGCAATCGGTAAGGAATTGCAAACAATTGTTGATTAAATACAAAATCCTTGCTATCGATTGTAACCGGGGCAATCGTATAATTATTAGCCACCAGATAATCATAAACTATTTGCCGTTTTTCACCTTTACCTTCAGCCAGATAAGGATAACGAAAATACTTGATTTCGGGAAATAGCGGAGTCAGGATTTTATCCGCTCGAGCGATATCTTCTATATATTTTTCCGCGGTTAAGGTATTTAGGCTTTTATGCGAGTAAGTATGATTACCTAAAAGTAAACCAGCTTCTTTAAACTGCTCCAGCAATTGCCACTGACCTTTTTCTATAGAGCCAGCAATCACAAAACCAGTTGCAGGAACATTCTTATCCACTAGCGTTTGTAATATTTTCAGAAAACGTTCTTCTTTGCGTTTCAGTTTTTTAGGATCATGGTTGCATGAACCGACAAAAGGTAAATCATCAATAGTGAGAGCAACCTCACGTACCTGAGACCAAGATGATTGACTGAATAGGAAAAAGAGCAGGCAAAGCATGTATTTCTTAAACATTAGCAGCCTCCCTGATGTTCATTGTAAGCAATGATTTATAGTGCAAAGTTCATACCAATCCTTAACAGGCATCAGTCGTTGCGACCAGCCACTGTAGTTTCCATAATTCAAGCAGAAAAAGCCTGTCTTCCTCACTTTCAAGGAACGGATGTAACTCTTCTATAGATAATGAGCGCTTATCAGCGACTAACTTAATTAGTTCAGGAGAAACATTTTCAGTCGGCCATTTATAACCATTAATAAATAAAGTAATCGCTGAATCATCCGTTTCATAGGCAAAGCGGCAAACAACGTTACGTGAAAATCCTGAGTTATTTTTGAATTCCCGTATAAAAATATCAAGCGTATTTTCTTCAGAGAATGGCTCCGGTAATAATTCTTCAGCTTGTTGATCCAGCCTGGTGACAAAGCAGCCAAACCAGGACTTTAATTCTTTTTCATTTGTCAGTAACTGCTCCATTGATTTTTTAGCATTTATCCATGCTTCCCTTGGCAGCTCAGAAGAACCACTGGTCAGACTCCAATCCGGATCTTTATACAAAATAGCAGCTTGCTTTTGCTCAGCCAAATAATCAGCAAAGCTCTGCCATAACTCTTCGCTGTGATAGCTACGATAACCAAAAGAATAAGTCATGCAGGCGTTTGATTTTGATATCCCGTAATGACCGACATGAGGAGGTAAATAAAGCATGTCCCCCTCTTCGAGGATATATTCTTCTTCTACCCTGAACTCCTTCATGATACGTAACTCAACATCGGACATATAATTTTGCGTATGGCAACTCTGAGTAGTTAACAACCATTTTCGTTGTCCCATTGCCTGATATAAAAATACATCATAATTATCATAGTGGGGGCCTACACTCCCCTCATTAACAGCATAACTAATCATTATGTCATCCATCCTCCATTGAGGAATGAAATTAAAATAATCCATCATCTCTGCAACTTCCGGCACAAAACGGTCAACGCCCTGAACCAATAACGTCCAGTGTGATGTTGGCAACCTTTTAAAATCTTTTTCCAAGAAAGGCCCACGCTTCAAATGCCAATAAGGTGGTTTTTTTGGTGTTTCCAGTACAATCCGACTTTCTATCTCTTCTTCCATGGCCAAACCTGCCAACTCATCAGGCGTTAATGGATTAGTAAACAAAGGAAGGGCCTGGCGAATTACTAAAGGCTTTTTTTGCCAATACATAGTTAAGAATTTTTTAAAGTCAATCGGTTTTAAGTTAATCATCTTTAATAACGACCTCATAATAGTATTGAGGCTACATTATATTGCTGCCCCCCATTCCTGCCTAATACCAAGTACTTGGTTTCCTCTTTAAAATGAGGATTAAATGAGTTATTTCTGCTATAAATAAGGTAAGCATAAGGAGTTTTTATGGAAAAAGATAAACCTAATCATCCTGAAGTTGAAGATACTAAAAATATTTGCGACATTGCACCAAACTCCAAACTTACAAAGGATGTTTGTGATGTTCTGAAGAAAGAAAAGAAAAAGCCCGGGAAAAAACAATCTCAGGATAATAAAAAGTAATTGTAAGGCTTCAAAGCAATTCAGTGTTTACCCCGTTGTCCCGTTCGGGCTGATGAATCAGTGTTTAGGGGGAAAATAATGAAAATCTCGCGTACTCAACTAGATAAAGCAGTTCAAGCCAGGATTATTAATTCCCGGCAAGCAGATGCCTTATATCACTTTATTCAAAATCAACCCGAACAAAATCAAGGATTTAATTTCACCAACGTCTTATATTATTTCGGGGGATTTGTAGCAATAAGTGCAATGACACTTTTTATGAATTTAGGCTGGGAAAAATTTGGCGGCTGGGGGATCTTTGCACTTGCTATTATTTATGGGGCAATTGGCCTGTGGCTTTCATATAGATTCAATAAAAAATCTTATCTCATCCCTGCAGGAATATGTGCAACTTTTGTTATTGCCCTGACCCCACTGGCAATCTATGGTCTACAGGTAGGAATGGGCTGGTGGCCGGATGACACGGTTTATCGAGATTATCATGTCTATATTAAATGGCATTGGATATTGATGGAATTAGGTACTCTTGCCGTTGGGATAATACTTGCCTGGATTTACAAATACCCCTTCATGCTTATGCCCATTGCAGTAACGCTTTGGTATTTATCAATGGATTTAACCAGCATGCTGGCTGGTGAGTATGCAAGTTTCCAGCTAAGAGCGATCGTATCTATGTATTTCGGCTTTGTTATCCTGTTAATTGCCTTCTGGGTTGATTTAAGATCAAAAAGCACTGCCGATTATGCCTTTTGGCTCTATTTGTTTGGAGTCATCGCATTTTGGGGCGGCTTAACCAGTCAACACTCCGACAGTGAGTTATCAAAATTTCTTTACCTTTGCATTAACCTGCTTATGATTGGCGTGGGGGTTATCTTAATGCGGAAAGTATTTGTTATTTTTGGCGCAATAGGCAGCAGCCTTTATCTGGGATATCTTGCCTCACAAGTATTTAAACATAGCATGCTTTTCCCAATAGCATTAACTTTCATTGGTTTTTTAATTATTTACCTTGGAACGTTGTGGCAAAAGCATGAGGAGTTAATTACCAGAAAATTGCAAGCATTTTTACCCGAACAATTGAGGGAACTATTGCAAAATCGCCACGAATAGATTGATCTATCTGGGAGCCTTATATCTGGTTTTTAAGCCTTTTGAAAAAACAATTTGCCATAATTGCAGCATTCTTCCCTTAAATCCCCCGGCACAGCTAAGTAAATAATAATTCCACATGCGAAAAAACCTTTCGTCATAATCTTTTTTCAGAGAGTCCCAACCGTAATTAAAATTTCGATGCCATGCCATTAATGTTCTATAATAATCCAGACCAAAATTATGCCAGTCTTCCATAATAAATAATCGTTCGCTGGCTTTTCCTATTTGGGTAATTGAAGGCAACATCCCATTAGGAAAAATATACTTGGAAATCCAGGGCATCGCCTGAGTGGTGCTTTCATTACCGCCAATCGTATGCAGGAGAAAAAGCCCATCCTCAGTCAGGCAACCATGTACAATTTGCATGAATTCCTGATAATTTAAATGACCTACATGCTCAAACATGCCTAATGAAGCAATGCGATCGAATTTCTCGTTCAAATCACGGTAATCCTGAAAACGAATTTCCACCGGTAAACCTTTGCAGTGTTCTGTGGCCAATTCGTACTGCTTTTGCGAGACTGTAATACCAACTACCTCTACACCATAATTCTCAGCCGCGTAGTTTGCCAATGCTCCCCAGCCACAACCTATATCAAGTAACCGCATACCAGGCTTGAGCAGCAATTTCCTGCAGGTTAAGTCCAATTTCTCCTTTTGTGCCTTATCAAGCGTTCTCACATTATTCCAGTAACCACAAGTATAATTCATTTTGCTGTCAAGCATGACCTTAAAAAGGTCATTGCCTAAATCGTAATGCACTCTTCCAACTTCCAATGCACGTTTTTTTGTCTGAAAATTAAAAATCTTGGAAAGCAATAATTTGAAAGCAAGTTTAGGGTTAAATGTTAACTTCTCATGAGTCCTGGTTCTTATGATACGTTCGATTAGAAGGTCAACCCGCTTACAATCCCACCACTTTTCCATATAGGATTCCCCTAATCCCAAATCTTGATCACGCAGTACACGCAGATAAAATTCATCATTATGGACTTTCAAATCCCATAAAGCATGCCCATTAACAGTGATACCGGCCGATCTTAAAAAATCTATCACCGTCTCTTTGGCCAAATTTTTTTTCTTATTATGCATTTGAGCTATCCTGTAGCTTTTTAAATCATTTTTATTTATTAATTTTAACCATAGTCGATCAGCCTTTACCCTCTCAGAAAACGTAATTATTCATCAAACCTATCACATACAACAAACCCGGCTGGTAAATACCAGCCGAGTCCAATTTTATATCCGCCCTAACTACCGATTTTCAGTATTAGTTGTCGTCGTAGTATCAGGAGGAGTAGTAACATTGGTATCAGTCCCAACATCAGGACTTGTAGTTGTATCAGGGTGGCTCGGTCTTATAACCGTAGTATCGCCTGGAGTAATCGTTGGAGTAGCTGGTGTCTCTATGGTTGTCTCTGTCGGTGGGATAGTTGTGGTGCGGGGGGCTCCAAAGAAATAATACAGGGCAATACCCGCTAAAATTATGATCACAACAATAGCAACAATACCCACACTATTATCATTACGATCAGCCATGATGTTCTCCTTATTTCCTTATATTGATAGTAATTATAGTAGCTAATAACTCACTTAAGTCATTTTTTAAAAGATTTCTTTATACAATAGTTATAATAACTGCCTCTTTCTCACAAAACCATCTTACAAAATTTCACTGTATAGGGATCAATCTGATACTCTTTTAGCTAATAAATGGATTTATGCGATGACAATTTTACCCTGCGCATTAATATATAAAACTGGCTACTACTATTTATTCTGAATATAATGGCTGACAACATGTATTATTTATCATGAGATTATGAATAAATCAAGGACGGATAAATCCCAAGCAGGATGGGAAATAAAAGCACTGTTATTTCTTGCCATTAGTTACACCATATATATTGCGAAGCCTGTTTTATTCCCTCTCCTCTTCTCTTTTTTCTTATACCTGTTATTAACGCCTTTCATGGGGCTATTGCAACTGATTAAAATTCCAAAAATTCTGGCATCAGCAATTATTGCATTTCTATTATTGGGGATAATTAGTGCCGGTATTACATTTCTTATGGAGCCCGCATCTCGATGGCTCGATAAAGCACCAGAGAATTTACAGATCATTGAAAAAAAATTTTCTATTGTAAAGAAACCACTTGAAAGAATTAGCGAAGCTTTTGAAAAGGCACAAGACATAACCTCTGTCAACAAAGAAAAATCTGTTGAAATTACAGCAGAGAATCCAAGTTTAGGCCACTCATTATTTGATTTAACTACAAATATTATTTTTTTGATATTTATCACTATTGTTCTATTATTTTTCTTATTAATCTACTTGCCCACTTTATTTAAAAATCTACAAAAAACTCTTTCTGAAAAAACGAAAGATTTAGCCAGTAATTTTCTTCTTGGTCTGGAAAAAGAGGTTTCTAATTACTTAGCCATTTTTACACTAATATGTATCTTTGTTGGCTTTTTTGTGGGATTTTCTCTATGGTTGCTAGGCATTCCAAATGCGATACTTTGGGGAGTAATGGCAACCCTTCTTAATTTTATCCCTTATCTTGGTCCTGCCACTGGAATTGCTATTATTTTTTTGGTTTCTTTATTAACTTTCGACTCCTATTTGCAAATTCTCTTACCGCCTGCAGTTTATCTTCTAATTAATATATTAGAGGGACAAATTATTACCCCCATATTAATTGGAGATCGCCTGAACTTGAACCCTCTCCTTGTTTTTTTCAGTATCTTTTTCTGGGCATGGTTATGGGGTGTAAGTGGTGTATTAATCTCCATCCCCTTACTTGCGACAATCAAAATTATGATAGAGAATATTCCTGCACTTTCAAAGTACAGCTTATTGCTGGAAAAGTAGTCATTAGAACGCGCGATTCATTTAATATCGCTGCTTTTCATGCCTACAATAACAAATTTTTTAAACAATATGACTTCTATTTTAAGCTTTTCTTAAGCTTATATGTATTATCATAAGCATTAAATGGTTTTTCATTGCAGGTAAACTGAATTACTACCCTATCGACTTAATGAGCAATTGTCATGAAATTATCAGAAGCAGAGAAACGTAAATTGCGTGAAGAGTATGATGGCTTGGGACAGCTGGCATCCGAAGGATTACTCAATGCATGGAAAGCAGAAAAGGAACACATTATTTCGTTCTGTATTGATAACGGCATCCATCTGTACAATATTGCTTCTATCAAGCTTACAACAGCCTGCAAATTGCTGGATAGATTAATCGAGATCGTTTCTTTATCCCGCCACCTGGAAGAATCTCAGCAGCTAGAGCAATTAAAAGAACAACAACTATTGTAAGCGCATCTTGTTGAGCATAATAAGGAACTGGCTGAGATACATCATCAAGCTTATCTCAGCGTTGGCGATCAATATATAAAAACTCATACAATTTCTCCTGTTACTCTGCTGACTATGCAAGATATGAATACTCTCCTGGCAGGTTATTCTTCTGACAATATATTGGTATCAAAGCCTATTTCACTTACAGAAGCAAGCGAAGATCAGACAGAAGAAGTTAAAGAACTATTAAGCCACAGCGAAGGAAAAACAGTGTTTCTCCCTATTCTCCATGATGGACACTGGGTTTATTTGTTAAAAGAAAAAGGGGCATGGTCACTACATGACTCCCAACCGCTAAAGGATGATACCACTTATTCACCAAGACAAGCATCCATGCTAGAACAAAGCAAAAACTTTCTTATAGGTATGGAAGAAGAACATTCAGTGCTGCGTTTTGAAACCAGTGGCAAACAGCTAAATGATTACGATTGCGGCACTCAGGTCATTAATGCCTATAGAAAAAAAGCCGATAACTGCTATGTTGAGAAAAGCCATCGTGAAATTCTTATAGAGATCTTCGGTAAACAATGTCCTGAAGAAAGTTTACCTGCAAGCATCCAGACTATCCCTAAGCCAGAGTCAAGCCTTGAGGAAGTCACTGTAACGGGAGGTGGGAATACCAACCCGCCAGCTTCTGAAATAACCGCGGAAAACAATTCCCTTGTGCATGCTGATATGGAGATTAAGGACACCTTGACTGAAAAAGAAATTCAAATCATCAAAACAACTTCCTCTGCTCAAATTTCCCCAGAAAAACGGGCATTGTATAAAGAAAACATAACCGCTTTGGTTAGTGCAGTCAGAAAACAAGGATTATTTACTGATATTCAAAATAAAATTGCTATTGAACATATCGATGTGGCTAAAGCTGAGGAACATGAATCCGATAGTCAATTCGCCAATCGATTACAGGAAGCAGAGTTCAGGAAAGCAGGGCTTATCAAATAATTTTACTTGTAAGTTTTGCAAGTCATTTCCAAGCGGGTCAAATCATTCGTGATTTGACCCAGGTAAACGCATCAAAGAAAGATAAAAGAACAATTAGTCATTGCCAACAAAGTGAAGCAAGCCAGATTAATTTTGCTCGAGAATTGTAAGCAATTGATTTTACTATACTCGCAGTAACAGCAGATCGCTATAAAATCATTCATGCATTTGCTCTGATTTTACTCCAATTTGCCAGCCTTTTATACCTTGGTTAATATAGTCATTCGTAAAGTTTAAAGGGATCTTACATGGCAAAATATATTTTTCTCTGCCTCCTGATGATAGTTACTCCTTATCTGAGAGCCTTCCCTCTGTTGACACTCCCTGTAGCCGCAGCAGTCACTATTTTTTTTTATCGACAACATTACCGACAGCTGGATGAAAAAACTCTATTTAAAAAAAGGGAAGATATTCCAGCAGTAATGGATAATTTAAACCTATCGACTACTGGTATGATTATGGAGTATCTCTCCCCAAGGGAATTAAAAGAAGCGGAAGCCATAACTGCCAGATTGCCAACAGGATCTGAAAAGCATTCAAAATTAAAGCGCCTGACTGAGCAGTATCTGGATCTCAATCAACGATTATCGGTATTCAATAAGGAGGGGGCATCATATTGTGAAAATAATGAATTAATTCCTTATACAGAGATAACAGACCCTGTCCTTTTATTTAAAGCATACCCTGGCAAACAACACTGGAAAGCAGTCCCGGCAAGCACAAAAATTACAGACAGGAAAGACTTGGCAAACTTATTTCGTAATTTCACCAACCATCCACTGACTCGTGAAGATTATGATGAACCATTGCCTTATAAACAACAACCAACTTGCTTCCTTTGGCATAAATATAAGGGCTATTCATTTGAATTACAGTATCTGGCAGACCAAATTAAAAAGCAAGTTAAAGAAACTCCCTCTGGGCAACCACAGCAAGGGAGAAGAATTTAGAAAAATAAAATAGATAAATTTGTGCTCAAAAAATGCAATAATTGTCTATAATTAAAGTTAGCTGATCTAGGTTAAGGACAGAAATATGGACAGTTATTCTGTTAAACGCTTTGGGCTGCTACCTGCTGTGGTTTTTTCTTTTGTATTATTACTAGCTGCCGGATCTACGGCTAGTGCTAAGGCTGCCTCCCCACAACAGGCACCAGGTGCTACTAATTATATTCAGTTAGCCTACTATCATGTTCATAATCGCCATCGAGATCGCCATTGGGGATCCAAACGAGGTCATTATCGACATCATACTTATTGGACTGGCTGGCGTACTTACCATCGCCGTCATGGTATACGCTGTCAAAGAAGTTGTCTCGTCAACCGCTGGAATGGCGCTATTATTCGTTGTGTTAATCGTTGTATTTAATCTTCTAAAAACAACAGCCCGTAGAAGGCTGTTGTTTTTACTTAATCGTTTTTAAGCAAAATAATCAATAATACCTTTAGTGTTATTAATTTTTGCGCCATCCAGTGACGTAACCACAGCGTCTTCTCTCCCTTCATCCGGGGAAACAGACCAATTTTCCCTGGGCTGATAATGGCCTTGGTGTTGATTATTATTTGATTCAACATTTACTTGAGAAAGAGTAACCCCTTGCTCCATCATCATCTCACGCAAACGGGGTAACGCCTGTTCAATTAAGTCGCGCACCTGCATTGTATGAGCCGTAATATTCAGATTAGCAGTATCTTTGACCATTTTTATGTTAACCTCCAGAGGGCCTAGCTCCTGAGGATTTAATTTGATAATAGCGGTTTTAATTTTTTGCTGCCCCAACCATACAATCTGTTGGTTAAATTGCTCTCCCCAGTCAGAGTTAGAAATATTAGATGGCAAATCAATCATTTTTTTTGCGGCGACAGGGATTGTTGACTCAACTGCAGACTGGTTGGCTGCCAAAGACTGTGTAGAAGTAGTATTGGACACTTCATCTGTCGTAGGTTCATCACTGGCATGTGCTGAAAATGCCAATAAGTTATCTGAAGACTTCACCAGGTTACTTGCAAACGCATCCCCATAAACTGCAGGCTGGATGGGAGCTGTCTCAGCTGTCTGTTGTTTGCTGCCAACAACACTGTCATCAGGTGAGCCAGCCGTAAGGAAGCCATTATCTAGACCTTGCTGATTGATAAAAGGAATGATTCCCTTAGAGGATTCTGATTCGATCAATCCCGATGTGTTACCAATCTCAGGATCCAATTGGGTACCAGCCATTTCCGCCAAATTGAATTCTGCCGCTGCATTTTTGAGAGATAAAGGAGTCCTCTCTTCTCGGGACAGCTCCATATTGACTTGGGGTGGTTCAAAGGAGGGAATGTTAAACCAGGCCAGCTGAAGGTTGTCCTCCATTAGCCTCTCTATTTTCTCAAACGGTTTGGGGGTAAACCGCTCCAATTCCTCAGAAACAACTAGAGTATCTTCTGACGACTGCTTTTCATTTTGTCCTGAGGATAATACAAGCTCATTATCTTCATTAATAGTCTTCAAATTTGCTTCTTCTACGCCAGGTAAATCAGACTCATTGATCAATAAATGTGCCAAAATAGCCATAAACGCCGTATTTCCCGATAGATTGCTATCATCGCTGTTATCCTGAAGGCCAAGATCAGCTTCATTTGTGGCCTGTGGGATAGATATTAATTGGACTAAATCGATCATATTAACTCCCTGTTTATCCCCCACATTAATGCAAAATATATACCAAGTCCAATAAAGCGTTTTTCGGGGGCGATTAAAACTGCGGTTGGTGTTAATTAATGGCGTCTGGATGGCGCTACCACTCTCAAGAAAAATCACACTTAAAATCGCACCCTGAGTTTTCACTTATTTGCTAATTCACTCGCAGGCACAATCGGCTTAAGACAGTCTGTCGCTGTAGTTTTTTTAAAATCCGGTTAAAAAATTAAGCATGGTTTTACTCTTTGCCCCATGAAAACTTACTTTATTTCAGCTATTATTACTATTTTTGAAAACTGGAGTCCAGTATATGAACGTGGGTAAAGATAGCCTAGCAACTGAATCTCAATTATCTGTCAATGGTCAAACCTATAATTATTTCAGCCTCAAGGAAGCAGAAGCCAAACATTTTCCCGGTATTAATCGCTTACCTTATTCTTTGAAAATATTACTGGAAAACTTATTACGATTTGAAGATGGCACTACAGTAACCACCCGGGACATCAAAGCACTTGCTGATTGGCTTGATACTAAAAATTCCCACCATGAAATTGCCTATCGCCCAACCAGGGTACTGATGCAGGATTTCACTGGTGTACCGGCAGTAGTTGATTTAGCCGCCATGCGCGATGCTTTGGCAAAGATGGGAGGAAATCCAGAGAAGATTTCGCCTCTTTCACCCGTTGATTTAGTTATCGATCACTCCGTTATGGTAGATAAATTTGCCACTTCAGATGCACTGGAAGTAAACACTGCAATTGAAATCCAGCGAAATAAGGAGCGTTATGAGTTTTTACGCTGGGGACAAAAAGCCTTCGCCAATTTTCAGGTAGTACCGCCTGGAACCGGGATTTGCCACCAGGTTAACCTGGAATATTTAGGCAAGACGGTCTGGTCTGGCAAAATAAATAATACGCTCTATGCTTACCCCGATACCTTGGTAGGCACTGATTCTCACACAACAATGATCAATGGTCTGGGTATATTAGGCTGGGGCGTTGGCGGGATTGAAGCTGAAGCGGCTATGCTGGGTCAGCCTGTTTCCATGCTTATTCCCGAAGTTATCGGTTTTAAATTAACAGGAAAACTCAGAGAAGGAATAACCGCTACTGATTTGGTCTTAACCGTCACCCAAATGCTGCGTCAGAAGGGAGTCGTTGGAAAATTTGTTGAGTTCTATGGCTCAGGCCTTGCTGATTTACCACTTGCCGATCGGGCAACCATTTCTAATATGGCACCAGAATATGGTGCCACTTGCGGCTTTTTCCCAGTGGATAAAGAAACCCTACGCTATTTGGAACTAACCGGGCGGGATAATCAGACAATTGCGTTAGTTGAAGCATATTGTAAAGCGCAAGGTTTATGGTACGACAAGGAATCAGAAGATCCTTTTTTTACCGACACCTTAAGTCTCGATTTGACAACCGTTGAACCTTCTTTGGCAGGTCCCAAACGTCCTCAGGATAAAGTCACCTTGCATTCCCTGCCAAAAGAACTGAATGCCTTTCTTAGAGAGTCAGGTAAAACCTCTGAAGAGGATGTAAAATTTCCAGTAAAAGGTCATCCTTATGAGATGCGGCACGGGGATATAGTAATAGCAGCAATAACCAGCTGTACTAATACTTCAAATCCGAGCGTACTAATGGCGGCAGGCCTTGTTGCAAAAAAAGCAATTGAAAAAGGATTAAACCGCAAACCCTGGGTTAAATCTTCCCTGGCTCCCGGCTCCAAAGTAGTTACTGATTATTTAAAAAAAGCCGGCTTACAGGGCTATCTGGATCAGTTAGGCTTTAATCTGGTCGGCTATGGCTGCACTACCTGCATTGGTAACTCAGGTCCATTGCCCGATGCTATTGCCGAATGTGTCAATGAAAATGATTTGGTTGTCTGTTCTGTTCTCTCCGGTAACCGTAACTTTGAAGGCAGGGTACACCCGCAAGTGCGGGCTAACTGGCTGGCATCACCACCACTGGTAGTAGCCTACGCTTTATGTGGTACGGCCTGTATTGATTTAAGCAAAGAACCCATTGGCCAGGATAAGGATGGGAACCCCATTTTCCTTAAAGATATCTGGCCAAGCAATGCTGAAGTCGCCGCTGAAGTCACCAAAGTTACAGGCACCATGTTCCGTAAAGAATATGCTGAAGTCTTTAAAGGCGATAGCCACTGGCAAGCAATTCAAACCAGCAGTGGTTCTACCTATAATTGGGATAGCAAATCGACCTACATCCAACATCCTCCTTTCTTTGAGAATCTTTCAACTAAACCCGAGTCAATTAAGCCGATCAGTAAAGCTTATGTATTGGCGCTTTTAGGAGATTCAATTACAACAGACCATATCTCCCCTGCTGGCTCTATCAAAGCAAATTCGCCTGCCGGTTTATATCTCAAGTCACATGGTGTTAATGAAGTGGACTTTAATTCTTACGGCTCAAGACGAGGTAACCATGAAGTCATGATGCGAGGCACCTTTGCTAATATCCGTATCCGCAATGAAATGACACCTGATGTTGAAGGAGGCGTCACACGTCATATCCCCTCCAATCAAATCATGTCTATTTATGATGCCTCAATGCTTTATCAGAAAGATCACCAGCAATTAGTTGTGATTGCAGGTAAAGAATACGGTACTGGCTCCTCACGTGACTGGGCTGCTAAAGGGACTAATCTCTTAGGGGTGAAAGCAGTTATTACAGAAAGTTTTGAACGTATCCACCGCTCCAATCTAATTGGCATGGGCGTATTACCTTTGCAATTTGAAGACGGTACAAGCCGGCTAACTTTAGGCCTGGACGGAACTGAGCGTATCAGTATTGAGGTAAACGACTCCTTGAAACCAGGTGCTAAATTACCCATGCTGATTGAAAGACAGGATGGCAATCAGGAAAAAATAGAGGTGGTTTGCCGTATAGATACCACGAATGAACTGGAATATTACCGTCATGGCGGCATCCTGCAGTATGTCCTCCGTAATTTAATGTGAATCTTTTGAGGGGGTTCCTGGCAATTTCCAGGAGCCCTGTTCTTCTGCACCATCGTAAGCTGTATTTCTGACTACCCATTTCATTAATCTTATTAACATTATCTTCGGCATTTTCGGCTAATTTATTTCACAACAATTGAATAGGGTTTGTTGACAATTGGAGCCAGAGCCTACTACAACGTTTCACTGAATCTGTCCAGTTTGTCATTCCCGCGCAGGGGGAATCTATCTCTCAGGTGAAGTGAGGAGCTAAATTGGGCTATGGATTCCCGCCTGCGCGGGAATGACAGTGTAAGACAGTCAAACGTTGTACTACGTTCCGCGCTTTATGCGCGGAATCTAGTCTCAAACCTTGTCAAGAGGATGATTAGTTTCGTGTGGTTTGCGTGGATCCCGCGCATAAAGCGCGGGAAGTGGGCAGTTTAAGTTGAAATGTCAACAGACTCTAGTGTCCTCAATTTAAGATACAATTATGAGCACTCTTTGTCATCCCCGCGCAGGCGGGGATCCATCTTCGTAGCAACGTAAGGGGCTACGCAAGTGCATAGATTCCCGCCTGCGCGGGAATGACATGCAAACTGAAAAGTTAGATAACTAATGAGCTTTAATATGCAGCAAATGCCTAAAAAATAGGCCTTAATTGAAGGCATGCCCTAGGTTCCGTGAACGAAAATTTTCACAGCTGCAAATGCGGCTAATTGGCACCATGATATCTTTGAATTCGTTAAATAGAGCCAGCTATTCGCCTCATTCAAAGACACCATGGTACTCAATCACCCACATTTTCGCTTTGCGAAAAAATTTGTTCACGGAACCTAGTTAAATTAACGTTTGGGTAGGATTTTGTGCGGTTAAATCACACCCAACTTTTTTTTAAATTTTTGCATGGAGTTATCGGGTCATGTTAGAATCGAAAATATGAAAATAGGTTTAATTTTTATCATTATATTTTTTTTAGTGATACCCTATACAGTCAATAAGGATACTTTCCAAATAAATACTGCTGTAATGAGCAAATCACAGCATAATGCTCCCTGCCCACAAAAATCATCAAATAATGCCCGTATGCAGTGTAATTCTAATATAACCTGCATCGCATCCGTATTATTCAATATCCACTCAAACCTGCAGTTGCAACTCGGTCTTATCACATTTATCTATCTTGTTGTCTTATGCCTAGGCTTTAAAACCCCTATCTATAAACCCCCTAAACTATCTCTCCAAGCCTGATTATCTATCGATTTTAATTAGACTACACCAATCGTTTTTTCGTTGGTGTGTGGGCTATATTGGAGAATTTATGAAAAATTTACTTAAGACAATCTTATTAATTATAGTGGTTGCATATTGGCCTGTTTCCCTATGGGCTACCTCAAGTCATGAAAACGAGAGCGAAAAGAATTATTTTCAGTTTGTCATTTCTGACTACCACACTACGCGCCAAGCTGGGCAAACCGTTAATATTTACGTGCGGTATGCTTATAAGAAAGACTTGTCAACAAACGAATATCCTGACTATCGAGTATTGCGGGCAAAAATATTGGAATATATGGAACCGTCAGACGAGTTTCCTGCCGGGGTGTTTTGGGAAATTCTTGCTATCAATATGGGAAGAGCTCTAATGAGTGATTTTCCATTGGATGGTGTTAGTATCCAGTTAACTGTCCTGGATAACCAAAATCCCGATAGCTATGAACCAGGAGATCATGGCCCTGTTGTTTCGATTGGGAAAATAGCCCCTTTAGATATCCATTAAGAGTTATCAATCTCTCTAATAACAGCAATAATGAGGCAGCTACGCTGCCTCAAAGAAAAGGGATAAAGGGGCCGGGTTAAAAAGCCCGGGTACAACGCACTCTGTGGTTGACGAAGTTCTTAGGGCCAGAGAACTGGCCGCCAGTGACGAACTCCTGGAGCCGTGCGTTGTTCGCATCAATCTCGGTAGAACTCCAGTAGTTGCCAGCGGCAAAACCACCTAGGCCACCATTATCTTGCAAGGAAGTATATAAACTGCCCGGGCCTTGAGCGCAGCCGGCAGCACCGACATTAGAACCTATTTCACAAATCGCCGGCAAGAACCAGTCAGCAAACCCTTCGCTGTTTTTCGTAATACAGGCATTCGCCGCAGGAAATTGAGCAGCACCAAGTTGCTCAAGTGTATCCGTATTCTCCTGGCCATTCGTCAGACTGTCTGCGCCAGTGACACCAGGCGACGTTGCCCATAGATAGAATGGAGCTGGCTCATCCCCCAACGCCGCCACTTTCCCGCCAATACTGTCGGTATCAGGGGTGCTGTCATCCACGGAAAACAAAAATCCGCCCTGGTAGATACAGCCATAATTCAGAACCACAACGCTTATGTTAACGGCTGTGGCATTCGCCGCACTGACTGTGACCGTGGTCGGCACAGGTACTGTGCCTGGTGGCACTGTATTGCAGGCCAAACCGTTGATGTCAGCACTGGCCGTATCACCCGGGGTGATGGTGATGTCGCAGCTATCGCCTGGATTGAGAGTGCCCATACAGTCGTCGTTGACTCCAGTATTATTGGGAAAAGCGGTTACGTTTACCTGCACATTGCTTGCTGGTATTGAGCCTGTATTTTCTATGCGGATGATGCGCGGATTGCCGATAAGCTCTGGGAAATTCGGGTCATTGGCATTAACAGACAAAGCCAGTTCCTGTGTACTGGGAGAAAGGGTAGTCTGCTCAAAGGTCACTTGCAGGGTATGATTGGCCTGGATGTTGTTTAATTGAAAACTGGCGCCGCCGGTCTGCACCATATTGCCGTCCAGCAGCCACTGATTGACTCCGAAACCCACATCAGGCGTTGCTGTAAACGTCAGGCTGCTACCGGCATTGACAATCTGCGCTGTTGAGGGCGAAATCGAACCGCCCGCACCAGCCGATGGCGTGACTGTGAATTGCTGCACCGGAGGCTGCTCTATCAGACGAATACGTAAAATATGGGTCGAACTTGGCTGGTAACACTGCAAGTCCTTGCCCTGTTGGCATAAAACAGGGCCACCCACGACATCCCCCTGCAAGGTAGCGCCATTCACGTTGAGCGTCAGTGTGCAGCTTCCTTTGGGCGCCATCTGGCAGGGCAACGCTTGACTGATACCTGCAATCGGTTTCATCACCAGCGTTTTGGGTTTGGAAGACTGATTCTGCACGGTATAAACAACCTGAGCACTGCCACTTTTCGCCACGGTAATCTCGGTCGCTGTTTGCGGTACAAACGTCCATAGGGGTTTGGCGGCATGAACTGCTGTCATCAGCAGGCAGGAGAACAGGCAAACCAGAAGCCTATTTATTAAGTTTTTGTCTTTGACATTATTTTGCATGGTTTCTATCCTTATGCCACATAAATAAGATTAAACGTGGTGTACCGAAGTGAATGAATTATCCACAGACAAAGAAAATGAGAGAAAGTACCCAAGACAATTCTATAAAAAAATAATTGAAATAAACAGTTATTGACCTCTATTTTTACTTAATCAGATAACGGCATACAAACAACTACCCATTAACCAGATAATGATGATAAAAACCCGCACTGATTGATTTTAGATAGGTAAACTGCTAAATTTTGAAGCTTGTGAATTGGTTAACTGTCTGTATGGTACGGTTAATTGCTACCCGCTTCGGCCGTATCCATCAAGGACTCCCTATGTATCCTTCTAAAAAAGTTTTATCAGTCTTTTCTCTGGTAATGATTAATGTCATTGCAGTAGATAGCCTGCGTACACTCCCTATGAGTGCAAAATTAGGTTTTTCATTGATCTTTTATTATCTTGTTGCTGCATTTGCTTTTTTTATTCCAATAGCATTGGTCGCTGCGGAATTGGCAACAGCTTACCCCAATCGAGGGGGGCTTTATGTTTGGGTAAGGGAAGCCTTTGGACGTCGCGCAGGTTTTATTACTATCTGGTTACAGTGGATTTATAATGTTGTGTGGTATCCCACCATTCTTGCCTTTATTGCCGCAACACTGTCTTACCTGTTTGCCCCACAGCTTGCTAACAATAAATTTTACTTATTAGGCTCAGCCCTTGGCCTATTCTGGCTTTTTACTTTGCTTAATTGTTTTGGGATGCGGGTGTCCAGCATCGTTAGTATCATTGGCGCCACCGTAGGGACAATTCTGCCTATGCTTGGCATTATATCCCTGGGAGGGATCTGGCTTTTACAAGGCCGTCCATTATCGGTCGAAATGTCCAGCTGGATTCCTGATTTCAGCTCCATCGGAAACTTATCCCTCTTCTCAGCGGTGTTGTTTGGATTAATTGGCATGGAAATGTCGGCTGTCCATGCAGATGAAGTTAAAAATCCTCAACGGGATTATCCACGAGCTATTCTTTATTCAACCATTATTATCTTTGCCACGCTGGTATTAGGTTCATTAGCGATAGTTCTAGTTGTCCCTAATCAACAGTTAAGCGTGGTATCCGGACTTATCGATGCCTATGCCGTATTCTTTAACGCTTACAATCTGCATTGGTTAATTACAGTCATTGCAATTTTTATTATAATCGGCGGTCTAAGCGGGGTATCTGCCTGGATTATAGGTCCCACAAAAGGTTTACTGGTTTCAGCACAGGATGGTTCTTTGCCCGAAGTATTTTCTAAAGTGAACCGCTATGGGGCTCCGGTGGCCGTACTCATAACTCAAGGTATTATTTTTTCCTTGCTGAGCTCCCTTTTTATCCTCCTGGATTCAGTTAATGAAGCTTATTGGCTTTTAAGCGATTTGAGCGCACAAATGGCATTGCTGGTTTATGTCTTTATGTTCGCCGCAGCAATTAAACTCCGTTACAGCAAGCCAGACCAACCCCGTAGTTATAAAATTCCTGGTGGTAACGCTGTCATGTGGGTAGTCGCTGGCATCGGTATTTTATGTTGCCTTATGGCTATGCTTATAGGTTTTGTCCCCCCAACACAAATTCCTGTCGGCAATATTATCTTTTTTGAAAGTTTTTTATTGGGTGGTTTATTCTTGTTTGTAGTTTTGCCTTGGTGGTTTGCCAAGAAGCATGAAGAAACTTATGATAAAACCCATCCTGACCATTTTGTTGATTAATTTGAATATAGCTATAAATAGCGAGGAACATTTTACAAATTAATCAGATAATGTATTGGTTCACAGAGCCTAAAGTAATACTTTCAAGCCTCTTGAAGAAAGACAGTATCCACAAACCAATGCCTGATTTATATAGACGCTGGTTATAAGACTCGCTGTATCTAATGCTATGAATTATTGAGTAACCCTTACCCCTATTTCCAATTAGGATTTCATAACAGATTTTTTATTGATTGTTATCCAATCAAAGAACCAAGAAAAACCACAATATAATAAAATTAACCTTTTTGGTTTTATTTCAATCAAAATGACTATAATATTAGAATGTGGTGTTCTTAAATTTTATTCATTATGAGAAATATTAAAAAAATAGAAAATTTCGTTGCTGCAAAAAAAAAACGTTATTCGAGCAATTAAAAAAACACAGTATGATTTAAAGTATCCTCCCCAATATATTGAAGAGAGCATCTGGCCTGAAGAGGTTATGAAAGTTGCTTTAGCCCAAAAAGCAAGCCATCGTCTGAAAAAAAAAATACCTTTTAATTACATGGTGACTGAATTTAAATCGCATGAAGATTCCACAGATTATTACCTGAAAGAAAACAAAGAGTTATCAGGGTTTATTCAATTTCTAAAAGATAACCACCATAAGTTGCCAGAAGGACTACGTTTTCAATTAGCCGTGCTGATAAACGGCCATTGGACTTGTGTAGACAATCTAATTACTTCCAAAGGAATCAGTACTTTTAATTTGGATGCAGTCATGGGAGATAAAGCAAGAATTTTTTTCCTGGTCTACAATAATCACCTGCAACACCATAAGATTTTAAGATCAGGATATACCTACTACGTTTCAGTTCCTTCAGAAGGCCCTCTTGCAGGAACCCCTAAGGAAAAAGTTGCCAATATGATCCAAACTGACTTTGTCAGTTGCGGTATTTTTGTTGTTGATCATCTTTCTTTTCTTTCTCGTACCAATGTCTTTCAGCACCTTAAAAAAAATCTGGGTGAGTCTGATTATGTAACGCTTGGCAGAGCAGATATTCCGCAATCCTTATCTTCCATTTTTAGATTAAGCCAAAGTAAACGATTATTTGCAAACCTGGGCAGTAAACAGATGAAGCAGCCTGTTACCCGAAAAGAAAAAACCTTGGCTGAAGCCAAGAATTCACTCTATGTGAACGCAAAAAATAAAGGTAATCGCATACTGACAAATGCTCTGACTTACGTACAAGATAGCGATGAGGACGTTTACCAGAAAATCTTCTCTCATAAGCTGCAAGACCAATTATCTGCCTATGTGCAAAATTACTCAAAACCGGTTAATGATCTAATTGCCTTTATTTATAATTCGTTGCCTGAGTGTCTATATTTAAGCGATGAAGAAAGCATTAAGTTAATGGAGCAGCTGCATCAGGTTATTTTATTACCAAACTGTAATGATACACAAAAAATTCTTAAACTAGTCGATATAGCAGTCCCTGTTTTAGAGAAGAGCAATAATGCAGCCAGCTACCGCTCAATAGCGGGTATACTCAGTTACACGGTATTACATATAGATGATAATCAACAATTATTTGATTTTTACTGCAATATTGTAAATAGCTCGTTCTATAAAGGGTTAAATACAAATACCAATTCATTTTTTAACACACCAACCCGATTTACGCCTGCACTTATTTCCCATATAGAAAAAGCGATTAAAACACAATTGCTTTATAATGCAGCAATTGATTTGAGTAAGGAACAAAACAACCAATTAAACTTCATCTCCAATTCACCAGAATGCCTGGGCTTCCTGAAGAAACCACGCACTTTCGATACAACAGAAACTAAAAGCAGCCAGGTTTTCCATCGATTAACCGACTTGCAAAACAAGAAGATAGACGGATCCCTCGAATCTGTCATGCAGACACTGGAGCAAAGGCGAAATGAAGTGCTCAATGAATTTCACTTTGGAATTACTCCCGCGTCTGATATACCTCACTCTTTATCATAATAAGCATTTGAATTTTAATGGATTCCGCGCATAAAGCACGGAACGTAGAAGTCAAGAATTTTTCATGCGTAAACCCTGCGTTAATACCCCTCCGGTATTGACATTAAACTGGCATTTCCACCAGCAGCAGTTGTATCTACTGTATAGGTTCGCTCATGGCATAAGCGCAGTAAATAATAAGGCCCCCCTGCTTTAGGACCCGTTCCTGACAACCCTTCCCCACCAAAAGGTTGTAATCCCACTACCGCACCAATCATATTGCGGTTAACATAACAGTTCCCTGCATGAACGCGGGTACGGATGTATTCAACAGTCTGGTTAATACGGCTATGGATTCCCAGAGTCAAACCGTAACCAGTATTATTAATTTGTTGAATAACATCATCTAAAGCCTTGCGCTTATAACGGATTACATGTAGTACAGGACCAAAAACCTCCCTGTCAAGTACCGACATATTATCAATTGCAATGGCAGTAGGAGGCATGAAATAGCCATTTTCGCATTCATCTGCCAGCTTACATTGATAAATAACCTCGTGATTTTGCTGCATTGCACTAACATGGGCTTTTAAACCAGCCAGTGCATCATTATCGATTACCGGCCCTATATCAGTTGATAGCCAACAGGGATCACCGACTTGCAACTCAGCCATCGCACCTTTAAGCAACTCAATCATCCGTGGATATACTTCTTCCTGTACGAATAACACACGTAATGCGGAGCATCGCTGACCAGCACTGCCAAAAGCAGAGGTAATTACATCGGTTGTCACTTGCTCCAACAGGGCAGAAGAATCCACAATCATTGCATTTTGACCACCCGTTTCAGCGATTAAAGGAATTATTTCCCCACCTCGAGTAGCCAAAGTCTTATTAATACTTGCAGCAGTTTGCGTCGAACCTGTAAATATAACGCCCTTTACTCGTTTATCAACGACCAAGGCTGCACCTATTACCTCTCCACTACCAGGCAATAATTGAATCACGCCTGAAGGAATACCCGCCTGGTGCAATAATTCCACTGCATAAGTGGCAATAATTGACGTTTGCTCAGCCGGTTTGGCAATCACACAATTACCGGTCACCAAAGCAGCAACAACCTGTCCTGTAAAAATAGCCAATGGGAAATTCCATGGACTGATGCATAAAATAGTCCCTCTGGGATGGAGACTCAGCTCATTCAATTCTCCGGTATAACCATGAAGCTTTGCAGGCTTTACCATTAGTTTTTCAGCCATCGCCGAATAATAACGGCAAAAATCAACCGCTTCTCTCACTTCCGCAACACCATCATTCCAGGTTTTACCAGCTTCCAAACAAGCAATTGCCAAAAGCTCCGGCATGTTTTCTTCAAGAAGCTGAGCAAAACGCTCAATGCAGCTAATACGTTCAAAAACGTTAGTTTTACTCCATGAACTGAATGCAGCCTGAGCTTGAGATAAAGCCCACTCAACATCCTGTAGTGTGGCATGACTTACCCGGCCAATAGAGCGCTCAGCGTTTTGGGGTGAAGCAACACTCCTGTCTACTTCCCCTCCTTGTTTTCCAGCAAGTAAAGGCCTTGCATGCCAACGTGAAAAATCCATCTCCCTATAAAGTTGCTGCAGTTTGGCCACAACTTCCCTGTCAGTAAAATCAAGGCCACTGGAATTCTTTCTTTCCGGCAAGAAAATTGAAGCGGGTAAAGGAATATTTTGATTGATCTTACCCAGGAAATGATTCGCCTTCCCTACCGGACCCTCAACCAGAGAGCTTATTGGAGCTTTCTCGTCCACAATGCGGTTCACAAAGGAGGAATTTGCACCATTTTCCAACAAACGACGAACTAAATAGGGCAATAAATCTTCATGGCTACCCACAGGAGCATAAACTCGACAAGGAATCCCTAAGCGATTTGCAGGGACAATCTGTTCATAAAGTTCATTTCCCATACCATGTAAACATTGAAACTCAAAATCGCGGTAGTCGCCTGCCAAATTTAAAACCATCGCCACAGAATAAGCATTATGTGTGGCAAACTGCGGGTAAATCGCATCAGTCATAGTCAGCAGTTTTTTAGTGCAGGCTTGAAACGAAACATCGGTAAACACCTTGCGCGTAAAGACAGGATACTCTGCCAATCCCTGCATTTGAGTCTTTTTAATTTCGCTGTCCCAATACGCCCCCTTAATCAGACGAACCATCATACGACGACGTTTACTTCTGGCCAAATCTGCTATCCAATCCAGGAGATAATAAGCTCTTTTTTGATAGGATTGCACAGCCATACCAAAACCATGCCAGCCATGAAGACTGTCATCACTGAAAACCCGCTCGACAACATCCAAAGACAAGTCCAGACGCTCAGACTCTTCGGCATCAATAGTCAATGGAAGATCAAATTTTTTAGCCAGTTGAGCAAGTTCTAATAATTTGGGAGGTAACTCTGCCAGAATCCGCTCCTTTTGCGATTCCTGGTATCTTGGATGCAACGCAGATAATTTAATGGAAATGCCTGGACGTTGATAAACGTTTAAATTTTTATCAACACTGGCACCAATTGCCTCAATAGCCTCTTTATAAGCAATAAAATAGCGATTGGCATCTATTGCGGTCAACGCCGCTTCACCAAGCATATCGTATGAGTAACGATACCCCTTGGCTTCCTTTTTTGAAGCACGTGACAGTGCTTCGCGAATAGTGCGTCCTGTAACGAATTGTTTGCTCATAATGCGCATTGCTTTATCTACAGCTTTGCGCACAACCCCTTCACCACTGCGATTAATTAACTTGAATAAAGATTTGCTTAGTACCGTGTCAGCTCTTTCTGGAGTCAATACCTTGCCTGTTAACATTAAAGCCCAGGTGGTTGCATTAACAAAAAAGGACTCACTCTGGCCACGATGTGATTCCCAATCAGCGTTAGTTAACTTGTCTTTGATTAAACTGTCTATCGTTGCATTATCCGGGACACGCAATAAGGCTTCAGCCAAACACATCAACGCAATTCCTTCCTCGCTTGACAGGGAATACTCATTAAGGAAAGAATCAATTCCTGTACTTTTTTTTCGTTCAGCCCTTACTTGTTCAACAAAGCCGGTTGCCTGGTTTTGAATAGCAGCCACCTGATAAGTATCTAACCTTGCCTTTTCAATAAGTTCTGTCATTAAGGTTAGCTCATCAATCCGGTAAGCTTTATTAATTTGTGCGCGAGAACCTTGCGGCAATAGTGCTGAATGCTGCTCAAGCATATCTTTCTCCAATCAAAGCAGGTAAAAAATCTCAATGGATGATAATTCAGAATATATCGAATTAAAATCTATTATGGCAAAATCTACCCATAAGATATTAGAAAGCAGTCTGTAAACTCGTTAAACCTGGCATCCATTTTGCTAGAAGCTGATCTTATTTTATTAAAAATGATTAAATTTTACACAAAAAGAACCCCAAAAAACCATCTTTTGCGTTTAATTTAACATCTTTTTGTGTATATTTTGAACAATCCGGGATTCGCCCTCTGCTCTAAGGCAATGATATTGCTTGATTTTCCAACCTAATGATCGATATTTCTCCTTATAATTTTACTTTTGTCTTAATTGACAATATAATCACCAAAATTTTGAGATTTATTCATGCGAATGAAATAAGAAAAGGAGTACTATGAACGCAGTATTAAGCATTCTTTCGGCAGCTTTTTTTTCGACAGGTATCACTCACACTCCCCCTTCAGCTAAAACCGAGTTGGATATTAACAAAGAAGTAAAGCAACTTAGTCAAAAAGCACCGCAACTTAACAAGAAAGTCTTGAAGTTGGCATTAACTGCCTATAAAAAAGCAGCCGAAAAAGGCGCTGTGAAAAGACCCCTGCTTACTGTTATTGACTATTCATTGCCCTCTAACAAACAGCGTTTGTGGGTTTTTGATCTCGGTAAAGAACGGCTGTTATATAATACATACGTGGCCCATGGCAGAAATTCCGGTATGAGCGTTCCGAACCATTTTTCAAACCAACCCTCCAGCAAGGAGAGCAGTCTTGGTACTTATGTCACTCGAGACACTTATACTGGCTCTAAAGGTTACTCACTTAATCTCCAAGGCCTGGAGCACGGATTTAACGATAACGCCTATTCAAGACGCGTAGTGATGCATGGAGCATGGTATGTTGAACCTGATTTCATTAAGAAAGCAGGACGTGCGGGACGAAGCTGGGGTTGCCCCTCTATTGCCAAGACACTGGCAAAACCCGTAATTAATACAATAAAGGGTGGTTCAGTCGTTTTTGCTTATTATCCCGATCAATATTACCTTTCACATTCAGGTTTTCTTTCTGCATAAAATAAAGCCAGGAACAAAGTCCTGGCTTCGCAGTTTTCCAATCAGGAAATCCCATCCTGATTTCTTCCCTGACTATCATATTCCCTATGATTCCAAATCCCTTTGTAAAGACTTCAATCCGTTGAAGCCCATAATTAAAATTTAGCAGTTTGAATTTTCTCTGGCAAGTACATTAAGCTTTTGTCTGAAGCGCGTTTATGTTTTTCATTTTTAATTTATTTTATTATTATCAAAACGTTATTAAGGATTAAAGCACTATACAGTATCTGAACGTTTCAATTTCTCGCCCCAAATTGAGATATTTCTCAAACCAAGCCAAGATAAACTATGTTCTTATTAAGAAATAATGGACTTAATTTTAATGTTTAAATAAGGTAAATTACCTTACTAATCTCATGGATTATGATAATTTAACTTGGAATTAAATATGTCTCAGAATATTATTATGAACCGACAAGCTGAAAGTGCTAAAAAAGATAAACTACAAATTATTGATTGGCTGGTTGAACATTTTCCTGGTGCTTTTTTTAAAAAAGGCAGCCAAGTAAAGCCGCTGCAAATCGGTATTTTTGACGAAATTATTGATTTTTATGAACGCCTCGACACACCGCCGTTCAGCAAAAAAGCATTAAGAGAAGCTCTTAGTTACTATAGCGCCTCTCCTGCTTATTTAAATTGTCAAAAACCTAATGTGGCACGTGTCGATTTATTTGGCAACGAGGTAGATATCGTCACTGAAGAGCAAGCAAAATATGCGCATCAACGCTACCAACAGCGCTATGTGGAAAAAAAACTCAAGGCTTTGAGCAAGAAAGCAAATAGTTAACGGCCACTGAACTTTGTAACTTTGCTGTTCGCGTTAATGGATTATAAGCCATGCCAGCAATAGTGGAAATCTCAAGTCCAGTAGCCCTTATCATAGCGGCTAACTCGCTTGGCTTAATGAATTTTTTAAAATCATGCGTTTGTCTGGGCAGTAAACCAAGGATATACTCTGCCGCCATAATCGCAGTTGCATAAGCCTTGAATGTTCTATTGATTGTAGAGAGAAAAAGATACCCTCCTGGCTTTAACAGGCGAGCACAATGACTAATCACTATTTGCGGTTCGGGCACATGCTCTAAAAGTTCCATACAAGTAATAATATCAAAAGATTGACCATTATAATTTTCAACTGGAGAGCAAACATACTCTATAGGCAATTGATTCTTTAAAGCATGGGCTGCCGCTGCCTTAAGGGCATCTTCTTCCGCATCCAAACCAATGACCTTTGCACCACGCATTGCCATGGCTTCACATAAAATACCTCCACCACAACCTACATCCAGAACAGTTTTATCAGTTAAATCACAAGTGCTGGTAATAAATTCCAGTCGGGTGGGATTTATATCATGCAGGGTCTTTAATGGGCCGTCTTTATCCCACCAATGAGCCGCATGTTGCGCAAATTTTGCAACTTCCTGTAAATCTACTGTTGATTTAGTTTTCATGACAATTAAGTAAGTCCAAAGGTTTAAAAAACTCCAGTATGTTGGAGTTTGTAATAAAGCTTAAATTGTAAGGATGCTCTGCAATTAAGCAAGTGAAAAAATCAGTTTGAGGAATTTCCTTGGCAATGTTGCCAAATAAAAGCAACTCAACAGAAGGTTTACAGATTGCCAATTGCTCAAACAGGCTTGCCATAAAGGGTTTCCATTTTCGCGCATGTAAACGTACCTCTCCTTCTCTGTAAACTAAAGAGGCATTTAGCAACAAAAAACCTTTCTTTATTATAGAATGAAAAAATTCACTGGCAGTCTGACAGAATGAGGACTTATCCAGCGCAGCAATAGCTGCTTGCGACAGATCCTGTTTAAGATCCCCTCGCGCCACCAGTAACATTTTAATCCAGTTTCTCAATGAAGTAGCACGATTAACCTCTTTGCTGAGTCCCTTCATACTCCACAGGCATTGGACCGCATTATCCCAAAATGCATACCCATTAGCTGATTGCAGACGAGGGTAAGGGGATTCGCCCAGTAAAATGTATTTGGTTTTAGTCAACGGAACACTGAATGCGGCAAATATATTTTCAATACCGGGCAACCAATCACTATATTGCTGCAACTCTATCAAATAATCTTCATCAACACACCGCAGTGCCTTATTTAATATATCATGCCATTCTGGATGAGTATTCTTAACTGATTGATGCACTATTCCTCCAGATACCTTATCATTCATCTTAAACTACTGTACGAAGGGTAACGAAAAAATAAATGCAAAGCCAATCTAAAAAAATATTATTTCATAATATGTTAAGGTTTATCCACTAAGCTATAATAAGTTAAGTGCTTAACCTATGAGATAACGATGTCCACCAATGCTGCAGACATAATAAAAACCACCAGTGATCGCCTACACAATAAGAACTGTTGTTCTTATTTGAAGAAATTAAATTTAAGCGAGTCGGTTTTAAAAGCACTTCCATCATCCATGGCAGAACAGTTAAAAATAGTACAACAACATAATTATGATCCTAACGTTGCTTATGCTGATCTTTACACCCAATTCTTCTCCTACGTCGAAGAAAACATTGAGCAGCTATACGATAAAAGAAGAGCCAACCTGGTTCTTAGCGATGCCCGGATTAAAGAGTATGAAAAAACGCTTGCCAATTCTGATGCCCCCCTGGTCAAAGATTCTCAGCAGTTTATGCGATATTATAGAAAACAGTTGGGTGATACAAAACAAATAAACCAGGAAATCCAGGCTCTCGATGATTTTATTTTTTCCATTTATAACAATGAAAATTCTATTCTCGAAGATACTTTCGAGGTGATTAAAAAAATCCCACTTAGCCATACCCTGGTTGACTCCGGCATCGAGAAATCAATTTCCCAATATCTAAAAGACGACGATAACCAACGAATTAATAAAGCGAAGTCACCTGCCCAGGCAGGTTCTTTGTTCGGTCGCTTCTTCGCCATGATTTCGGATAATTTTAAGCCGCAGCATGACACGAGTTTAGCAGCAGTCAGGCTTAATGCCTACAATAAGCCCAGTGAGAATAACCCTGCTCCGGTTACCGAATACCGTATTGGAACCCAAGGCCAGCGCCACCATGGAGTAGCACGAGTCAGTCCATTGTTTGAAAGATGGCTGCAAGTTAAAGCCACTAGAACAGGTAATGAAAAAATAACCCATATTTACTTTAACAACCTTGGTTTGGACAGGAACGATACTGAGGGAAAAAAGGAGCGCGATCTTACAAAAGTCCTACATAAACTTGAAGATCAACATCACAATATTGCTGTTATCACTCTGCCTGCCGACAAGGGATTAATGAGCAAGGGTGAATATAGAAAAACTGAACCCCGGCATAGCTATCAGGATGTTTATGATGATTTCTTGTCAATTGCGACTCAAAAATCAAAGCGCAAAACAAAAGATTTTTTTATCAGCGATAAAGTACGCCAACTTTTATTTAAAAATGTAGCTGAAGAAGACCAGATGAAGTTTTTATTAACTAAAAGCTTTAAGGCTATGGGTTTTGAAGAGGATGCAACACTATCCAGTGCTCAGCGACAAGCCGTCTGGTTTCATTTTATTAAATTTGAACTAACCAATTATATTATTAAGACACTTGAACCAGAAAGTATTAATTTTTCCTGTAAGGATGCGATTGACCGAGGAGGGGTTTCTTCAGCTTATTACAATCTGCTGGAATCGTTCAGGCAAGAAAAACCCCTTAGCCGAGAAGAATTTGAGCGGGCTTTGCATGCAGCCCCGGCAATGGTTAAGGCACGCGGTATGAATCACCATTTAAAATTAATATGGAATGCGGTTGATGCTTATATCAATGCAAACTATGAAACCCTCAGAAGTAAAAAAGATCAAGCCTGGTTAATCGAATGGCGTGATGCCAACTGTCCCCACTCTCGCGTACAACATTTATTAGAACAACGTGTTGAACAAAGTATAGATGAGTTAAACAAAGCCAAAGGAACTTTAAACAAAGCGAAAACTATCCCCTTAAAAGAAATTAACATACAAGAAAACGCCATAAAAAAAGGGCTTGAAATTTTAAATCAAATAAAAGCCCAGGTTGACATAGGAGTAAGTGGCAAGCGCTTATTATTAGAAGCAGCCTCACGTACTCCTGATATCGTCTTGCACCCAAATAAGGAAAATAGAAAAGACTATATAAGACTCGCAGATAAACTTGCCAGTAAGTATCCTGCTTTGCAAATACTTGGCGGAATGATGAAAACTCTGGCTGGCATAGCACTTTATCTTCCTTCCTTTGGCCATACAAAACAATGGATCGACAAAGGATTAGCCTCTGTCAAAGCAGGTGTTGAATCTAATGAGAGAAAAGCGCTCCAACGTAATATGAAAGAGCACGTCAACTCGCTAAGGGAACCAGAGCTGTCTGAAAGCCAGGAGCCTTCAATCAAACGACAATAAACTGATTATTGAAACTGGTCGGGATAGGCATGCTCTATCCCCTGGCCTGCTAACTGCTAATATTGCGATTAGCAAAAATTTCCGCTAATGTCGTAAGCTTTATATCTGGTTATAGAATATGGATCAAATAACAAAGGGATTATTAAGTTCTCTTAATGCTCGCCAAAAGCTGATGATAGACCAGCTGCATGAATTCTGTGAAATCAACTCAGGCACAGAAAACTTGCAGGGGCTGGCAATAATGCTCCAGACATTGAATAGAGCCTTTAAACCGCTCGCTGATGAAATAACAATACACCAACTTCCAAAAATCACTACTATTGACATGAGAGGTGAGCCTACTGTGCAACAATGTGGTGATGCACTTTTAATTCGTAAACGTCCCGAATTAAAGCGCCGGATTTTACTAAGCGGTCATATGGATACCGTCTATGCTGCTAATCATCCCTTTCAAAAATTAACCTACGTTAATGACAATCACCTCAATGGCCCAGGGGTGTCTGACATGAAAGGAGGCTTAATTGTCATGTTGCATGCATTAAGTATTTTTGAAGAATCATCAGTAGCTTCCAAATTAGGCTGGGATGTTGTCATTAACGCCGATGAAGAAATTGGCTCTCCTGCTTCAAGCATCTTATTTGAGGAAATTGCCTCTCATTATCAGGCAGCCCTGGTTTATGAACCAGCAATGAATCCAACTGGCACCTTGGCTAAACATCGCAGAGGAAGTGCCAAATTAACCTTAATTGCCACAGGGAAAACAGCGCATGCCGGGCGCTCTTTTGATCAGGGACGTAATGCAATTTGCTATCTGGCAGAAGCCATTACCGCGATTCACGCACTCAATGGCCTGCGAAAAGATGTCACAATTAATGTGGGTAAAATTGCCGGTGGAGATGCATTGAATGTAGTTCCTGACAAAGCTGTTGCTAAAATGGACGTTCGTATTGGTCAATCTGAAGATGAACATTGGGTTTGGGACCAACTTAATATAATTATTAATGATATGAAGCGCGAAGATTATTCCTTAACCCTTAAGGGTGCTTTTGGCCGCCCCGTCAAACGGGTATGTCCGGCAACAAAACGATTATTTACCCGTATCCAGGACGCAGGCAAAAAACTTGGCTTGGTAATAGACTGGAAAGACAGTGGAGGCTGCTGTGATGGAAATAATTTAGCCAGTCATGGCCTTCCTGTTATAGACACCCTGGGCGTCCGAGGAGGAGCTATCCATAGCCCGGATGAATATATTCTTGTGGATAGTTTGGTGGAACGTGCAGCACTAAGTACCCTTCTACTCCTCGACTTAGCCCAGGGAGGGCTTGAGGAATTAACCCGATGATGCTTTTTCGCAGTGCTCGCGCATCTGATCTTGACGCTATTTATCATTTAGCTAAAGGTTGTGGCATTGGTATGACCACCTTACCCAAGGATAAAAAATTACTAAAAGAAAGACTTAACTGGTCCTGCACTTCCTTTCATAAAGCGATTAACCATCCTGTTAGTGAATATTATTTATTCGTCCTGGAGGATCCTGCGGACTCTAAAGTGGTAGGTACCTCTGGAATTGAAGCAGCAACGGGTCACGATACCCCTTTCTATTCCTATAAAGTATCCAAGCGAACCCGCATCTGTCATTCATTAAATATTCGCAGCGACTATGAAGTGTTGAGTCTGGTTAATGATAATCAAGGACGAAGTGAAATTTGTACCCTGTTTTTAGAGCCTTCTTTCAGACATAGCAGTAATGGATTGCTGCTTTCGCGAGCACGATTTTTATTTATGGCTCATTATCCTGCCCGCTTTGCAGACATAGTGATTGCAGAAATGAGGGGTATTTCTGATGACCTTGGGCATTCCCCTTTTTGGGATAATGTGGGCCGTCATTTTTTTCATATGCCTTTCCCCGAGGCTGATCGCTTGACCATTTCAACCAATAAACAGTTTATTGCTGACTTAATGCCAAGAAACCCTGTCTACATCAAGTTACTCTCTCCTGAAGCACAGGCAGTCATTGGCAAACCCCATCAATCCACGGTACCAGCAATGAATATCTTGTTGCGTGAAGGATTTCGCTATAATTCCTATATTGATATCTTTGATGCCGGCCCAACCATTGAAGCACCACGGCAAGAAATACGGACTATCGCTACCAGTCGAATTTTGACCGTGAAGAATATCAGTGATGAAGTAAGCTCCAAACGATTCTTGTTAGCGAACACCAAGCTTGATTTCAGAGCAACAATCAGCCAGGCAATTATTAATGTCAGACAAGATACCTGTATCATCAGTAGAGATACAGCAGAACTATTAGAAATAAAGTGCGGGGAGTGCATCCGTCTGGCTCCTTTATACATAGAAGAACAAATTATTTACAGTGAAAGTGAACCAAAACATGAAAGCAACACCAATCAGTAATCTTGCAATCCATTATATTGATGGATGCTGGGTACACGGGGAAGGCGAAGCATTTGAATCTAGAAATCCAGCGGATGGCAGCAGTATTTGGCAAGGATATCATGCCACCGAAGAAGAAGTTACCGCCGCTTGTGAAGCCGCACACCTTGCGCTGCCTTACTGGAGTTCACTTGATTTCTCAACCCGCTCTGATTATTTGCTGCATTTTGCCGGTGAAATTGAAGCTAAACGCCAGGAATTAGCTTACTTAATTGCGCTGGAAACAGGCAAACCATTATGGGAAGCCCATACTGAAGTCAGTGCAGTCATCGGAAAAGTTAGTTTATCTATCCAAGCCTACCAGGAGCGTAATGCGCAAAAACAAACCCAAACTCCAGAAGCAAACGCTTGCCTTCGTTATAAACCTCACGGGGTAGTAGCCGTTCTTGGTGCCTTTAATTTCCCTGCCCATTTAAGTAATGGACATATAGTACCAGCCCTTTTGGCAGGCAATACCGTAGTGTATAAACCTAGCGAGTTAACACCAGCAGTTGCCCAGTTTATTATGCAGTGTTGGCATGAAAGCGGTCTTCCCAAGGGCGTTATCAATTGTGTGCAAGGTGGAAGTGATTGCGGAAAAATACTTTTAAGTTCGGATATTCAAGGGGTTTACTTTACTGGTAGTTACCCTACCGGTAAAAAAATTCACCAATCCTTTAGTGGGAAACCTGAAGTGATATTGGCCTTGGAAATGGGGGGAAACAATCCCTTGATAGTAGACAACGTTAAAAATGTCAATGCCGCAGTCTATCACACCCTTTTATCCACCATGATTACTTCTGGACAACGCTGTACTTGTGCCAGGCGGGTATTTATTCCTGACACCACTGCAGGAGACGAGTTTCTATCTCAATTTATTGAGGCTTGCAAGCGCATCAAAATTGCTTCCTTCACGAGCCAACCCGAACCATTTATGGGGCCTGTCATTGGCCCTGAGCATGCACTTATGCATCTGAAGGCACAGCAGAAACTAATTCTGATGGGAGGTAAGGCACTACTCACCATGACACTGATCACTGAAAACACCGGGTTTCTTTCTCCCGGCATTATTGATATGACTGAAGTAGCAAATGCCCCGGATGAAGAAATTTTTGCCCCCCTAACGCAAATTTATAGATACAAGTATTTTGAAGAAGCACTGGTTATGGCTAATAACACCCGTTATGGTTTAGCAGCAGGCTTACTCAGTGATAATCTAAAACATTACCAGCAATTTTATCAGACAATTCATGCCGGCCTTGTTAACTGGAACAGACCGACTACCGGTGCTTCCAGCAGTCTGCCTTTCGGAGGTGTTGGTTGTAGCGGCAATCATCGGCCAAGCGCTTATTTTGCTGCCGACTACTGCACTTATCCCATTGCAAGCCTTGAGCAAGCAGCCTTGACGACCCCGGCCCAATTATTACCGGGTATTTATATGGAATAAGATTATGCCTGTTTTTGAACTGAATATGGATGGATTAGTTGGTCCGACACATCATTACGCCGGGTTGGCAAAAGGCAATATTGCCTCAACAATGAATGCCCTGACTCTTGCCAACCCGCAGGCAGCAGCACTTCAAGGTTTAGCAAAAATGCGCCTTTTACATCAAATGGGTGTCAAACAAGCCTTATTACCTCCTCACCAGCGCCCTAACTTGCAACTGCTTTATCAGTTGGGCTTTTGCGGCAATGCAACACAACAAATTGAGAAGGCTTACCGCAGTGCACCAGAACTCCTTAGCGTATGCTATTCAGCATCAAGCATGTGGACTGCCAACGCAGCAACCGTGTCATCAAGCCTCGATACTGCTGACCATCACGTCCACTTTACTGCAGCAAACTTAATCAGTAATTTACACCGTTATCAGGAAGCCGATTTTTCAAGCTACTTGTTAAAACAGCTATTCGCTGATGAGGGTTATTTTTCTCATCATCCTTTACTTCCAGGAAGCAGTGTAACCGGAGATGAAGGAGCAGCTAACCATAGTCGATTATGCGGTGAACATGCCAGTTCAGCCGTCAACTTGTTTGTCTACGGTAAACGCTGTTTTAATGAATATCAAAAAGCGAGAATACCTGTCAAATACCCGGCAAGACAAACACTGGAAGCATCGCAAGCAATAGTCCGCGCCCATCAGTTAAATCCGGAACAGGTAGTATTTGCCTGCCAAAATCCCCAGGCAATTGATCAAGGTGTTTTTCATAATGACGTCATTTCAGTCGCGAATGAATCCGTACTACTAGTTCATGAGGATGCTTTTGTGGAACAAGCAGCGGTTATAGAGGAATTAAGACAAAAAATAAATTCTCCCATCCAGATCATTGAGATAAGCCGTAATCAATTAACCGTTGCTGAGGCTGTTCATACTTATTTTTTTAACTCTCAATTAGTCACTGCCCCCAACAGAAAGATGGTTCTAATTGCTCCCATTGAATGTGAACAATATCCTCGTTCTAAACTACTCATTGATGAAATTCTTGCTAACGAATCAAATCCAATTTCAGCGGTCCATTATCTGGATCTTAAACAAAGTATGCGAAATGGCGGCGGACCTGCTTGTCTTCGTCTGCGTGTGCCATTAAAAGAGGTTGAATTAAATGCCATGCATCAGGGAATTCTGATTACAGATGACTTGTTAGAAAAGCTGGATAATTGGGTATTACGACATTATCGCACCCAATTGCATGCAGATGACTTGCAAGATCCTTTGTTGATGGAAGAGTGCTTAACTGCACTGGACGAGCTAAGTACTCTCTTAAAACTCGGCGCTATCTATCCTTTTCAGCGTGAGGTAACCTGTTGATATTATAGACCTCTTATTTTTTAACGCTTGGGAGAGTGGTATTTGCCATGTCCACAAAGGCACCTGAAAAGCATAAGCACTGTGGTTGCTACAATCAGATTACGCTATAGAAATTATGGCCTATTCTTATATAGGGGTTCTGTTTCGCCACCCCAGACCATAGAGGAACTCAGAACGGAGAGTTTGATAATTAACCGATTAGCAGAGTGAGAACTATTCATGTGGAAAACTTTTGCTGGAAAATGCATCTACAATTCCCCTTCCGGCATCCAGGTTTTTCAAAATCCATTATTTCGCTGGTTGAAGTTTGAAAATAGCAGTGCCATACAAACCTTAATCAATAAGCATTATCCTCGTAAACCCGAACTTCATTATATCAACCCACTCACATTGTTTGTACAAATACAACCTGCAAATTGCTGTATGCTGGGATTAGGAGGCGGTGGAGCAGCTCATGCTATTGCAATCTGTATGAAGAATTCCAAACTGACTGTTGTGGAACATAGTGCTGAAGTTATCGATGTCGCTCGTCATTTTTTTATGATAAATAAGATAAACAATCTAAAAATTGTAAATCAAGACGCTAAATTATTTGTTGAAAGAACAGAGATGACTTTCCCGCATATCTTAGTTGACTTGTACAATTCTACAACATTCCCTGCAGCATGTTGCACTGAAGACTTTTTCTATAATTGCAAGGAACGTTTACTGGATCAAGGTATTCTTGCTGTTAATCTTGCCAATAAAAGCCAACAATGGTCTATTTTTCAATTAATCAGAAAGCATTTTTTAAACGCCACCATTGCAATTCCAGTAAAAAATTCCGCCAATATTATCCTGTTTGCCATTAAAAATGCGTCCGTTACTACATTAATTGACATTCTTAAAAAACATAAAAAATTTAACCAACTCTATTGGGACACCCACTGGGGAACCATTGCAAAAATAAAGAACTAATTTGGCAATCTTAGATGCTGATTGGATTTCATTTTTTTGCTGCTGAAATCACCCACAAGAACATATTTATTGAAACCAGTTAATTCTATATATTGGGTAATTAACTTATAGCCTTTTGAACTGTCTACCGCAGCAAGATACATAAAACCATGTTCACCGCTCATTATTAGGGTTTGTTGACAATTGGAGCCAGAGCCTACGTTCCGCGCTTTATGCGTGGAATCTAGTCTCAAACTTTGTCAAGAGGATGGTTAGTTTCGAGTGGTTTTCGTGGATCCCGCGCATAAAGCTTCCAATTGGCCCTAAGTTTTTATTGACAAAGCTCTTATAATGCTGTTTAAGAGCTTTTTTATTTTAATGGAGTAAGAAGTGCTTGGTACAGGAACAACA
>NZ_CAAAJC010000008.1 GCF_900640175.1 Legionella sp. W10-070
TTTACTGCGTTTCATGGCAAATACCCCGTTTTTCATTAATTCATATTTTGCCAGATTCTCTAGTTTAAAGTGGATCTATTTATAGGGAGGAGATCACCTTGAAAAACGCATTTAAGCATAAAATGAAAGTCTGTGAAACAATATTTTTGATGAGTTGCTTTTGGTTTGGCTAAAGGACCGGTGTTATTAGTAGGCTGGTTTAGAGTCGAGTTTTATTCCCGAAATAGATTATTTTAACAACATAAACTGAACAAAAATCAAGCATATTGGTGGATATGGTAATTGTTTTATTATTAAAATTTGCCTGAAGTTCTTCAGCGTTCATGTAAGTTAAATAGTACAGTGAAGACTTATCACCTTTAATATAACATAATGTATTTTTAAATTGCTTTAAATTTTCTTTCGTTGCTTCATGCGTTAATAACGTAGTTTCTTTGGGAAAGATTGGCTCATAATCATCTGTGCTAATGATAATCGGGGTAAGCTGCGTTATTTTTTGTCTCATTTCTTCGAGGTAACTCATTGAGTCACCGGTGAGTTCTTTCTTTGAAAAGTCTATTTTTATATCACAGGGAGCATCTTTCTCAAGAAAAATTTGAGAATCACATATAACACCTTCTAAATTAAATTTATGAACTAGGCGTTCTGCAATTTTGGAGCCAATTTTCATTCGTCCACTTTCAATTGATTTTAATGTTCCAGAACGTACGATACCATCTTCGCAAAAGGACTGTTGATTTTGTTTCAGCAATTTCTGTCTTATGAATTTTACTCTTTTAGCGGGCGATAGCTTTACTAATTCATTTGAAATTTCATTAATATTCATAGGCTATAAAATTGTTTTCTTTAGAGTTATATTGCCAAAAAGATACTTGTTCATTATCTTGTGAAATTGCTATATCTCCATTCGCATTTAAAGTTAAGAAAGCCAAGGGGTTCTGTTGTTTTAAAAGTGCTTTTTTACATAAAACATATGGATTGCTCTCTATAATTGTACTATTGGGAAATATATCAATAGAGTCTAATGCATACTGATTATTATTTGTGTCAATATGCTCAGCTAGATAGGTATAAAGATTGTGAATGGCATCCGTATCTTTTTTGTCAATAAATAAATCAATATTATGATTATTATGTAATTGAATCGCTCGACTATTGGAAACATTGCTGGTAAGCATACTGATATATGACGCCGGGAAGTATTCTCGTATTGTGGCACTGATATCGATTCCTGTTATGCTCTCACCCCTTAACTCCTGATCTAATACAATGATTGCTGATAGCTCAGATAAATCTTTAAGTGTTTTTGTAATTAGCGCTTTATTCATATCACTTTCATAAAATGAATAAAGGATTTCCATTGGTGAATCGGGTAAATAACAATATTTTTCTAGATAAGTAAGACAGTCTTTACTTTTTGAGAATGTTTTTACGATAACTGAATCTTTAAACTGTTCCGTAAAATAATAATGAATAACATCTAAAAGGGACTGATCATCATCTAATAATATAATTTTAGGCTTTATGTAAGTTAGCACAATAATCTCACAAATTGATAATCAACTTAATTTAAAGCAATTATACACCAAGAGCCGGCAAAAAAAAGCAATTGCAAAATAATGTTGTAAAAAAGTGTAAATGCACTATTGATGTTGATAAAAAGTGTAATTATAATCTGATCCATGTTGTTGATTCGGTTTCTTGAAATTAAATCAACTTTTTGAATGCAGTGAAAAGGTTTTAAAGAATGGATAACAGAAGTTTTGTTTTATGCATCAAGGAAAGCTTTCAACCTTTAACCACAAATGTGATCATTCCTGCTTATGACAAAAACAAAAATGGAATCGTGTTCAACCTTGTTATGGACGTTAACCCTAATGATTCTTTAACTGTAGAGGCTAATGGAAGTGTAGCAACTAGTTTAAAGAAAAATTTAGGTCGAGCTATCACCATTTTGTCCAACATAGATAGCTCTTGGAGAATATTAAGGAAGTTTAAATACAACCTCATATCAATGGAAAACCAATTTCGTGTCATGGATACGAGAAGTGCAGGATTACCTATATGTATAGCACTTCTAAATATAGCAAGAAACTTAAATGGAATGGAACAAGTCCAACATATAACAGGAACAGGGATTTTAAGAATAGATGGAACATTCGAAAAATCCCACCTGGAGGAAGAGAAAAAGCAAGCGACTTCGCAATTAATGGAAAGTAGATTTATAAGCTCACAAGTTTGTAAACATGTGTTTGACCTCGCAAATTTAATGAATAGTTAATAAAGGGAGAAAAAATGAAGTTTAAAAAAATAATCTCCGCACTCATGCTAACGGGGGCTGTAACAGCTGCAAATGCAGATGTTTGTAAACATGCGCCTGGCAGTGTGACGTGTGGGAAAGGAACTGTAGGCAATTTATCCGGAAATGGAATGGTGACGGTAAATGGCACAACAGTAGAAGGTGCTACGGAAATTAATGGTATGTTGAATGCCGATGATGCCAACTTTGCTTCGTTAAATGTGAATGGCAGTGTTGTTTTAATTCAATGTATTGTTAATCAAGGTGCAGAAATAAAAGGAACACTAAAAGCATCTTCATCAAAATTTGAAAAGTCATTGGATGTTTTTTCAAGTTCAATTCGCTTGATAAACTCAAAAATAAACGAAAACTTACAAGTTCATCATACAGATAATAAAACTCAGGAAGTGTTTCTTGAGAATAACTCTGAAGTAAGTGGCGATATTGTTTTTGATGATGGTCATGGAAAAGTGTATGTCCGAGGTGGTTCAAAAATTGGTGGAAATGTTATTGGTGGTGAAATCATTAATAAATAAAAGGAGAAGTAAAATGCAAGACCAAAACAAAATGGAAAATGTAATTGAAGTCTTTTTTGGCGTGTATAGTGATGGTAAGGAGGGTGGTAGCGAAGGCAAGGAAGGCGGAAAGGATTCATCTAAAGATAGTTGTGAAGGATTAGCCATGATGAATGGTATCAATAATAAAAAAATTGAGTATAGATTTTGATATGTTTGAGAAAAAACTACTCGTTGCCTCATCTCATAGGAGTGAGGCAATTACAAAATGGATTCTTGAAAGTGAATCGGTAAAGCAGTCGATAGATGTTATTTTCATTGAAGAATTGCTAGACAATTTTGAGATTAGAGACGAATTAGATAAGAACGGACCCAGCATTCAGTGGTTCGACACTGTTGGCAATAAATATTCCAATAAAACTCATTATTTATTAAACCGAGTGATTAACGTTGAAGAGTGTTTATTTAATCAATTTCGGCATGAAGATAGGAATTATGCTCAAAGAGAGTTTGAGGCCTATTTAGGATTTGCTTTAAATGCATTTGTCAGCCCACAAATTCAAGCTATAAACGGTATCTGTGAACGCTTTAAGACTTTACCTCAACAGTGGCAAATGGTCAAAAATATCGAAGGGATTTCTATTCCAAGATATTACTGGGGAAGCCCTGGACATCCGTTTTTGTCTGATGAAAAAAATATTGTTCATTCAAGTATATTTGATTGTTTAAATTGGTCTACAAATCAGATTTACAGTGAACAAGAGAGCGGTTTTCGTTTTATTAAACCTGATGGTAAGCCTTTATTTGTCTTATCTATTGGTGAAAAAGATTTAATAACATTTGATGAAAAATCAAGTATAGAACAACGAACAAGAATAAAAGTTATCACCCAACAAATTCGTAAATTATTTGAGTATTTTATTTTTGAGCTTTTATTGTTTGTTAATGAAGAAAAAATAACATTCGGTTGTATCAATATAGATATCATCCAATCTGCAAAAAATCCTGGTTTCAATAGTTTTATGCAGAAGCATTTAGTAGAGGAGAGTTCTAAATGTCTCAATTAGCAACTTTTATTAGCTCAAGTCATAGGCCTGAAATTAATGGCGGCAGACTTGATAAATCACATCAACCTCTTTTTGAAATAGATTATTTATATACAAGTGATATGTCTGATGTGATAGTAAATACGATTGTTTTTGGTCCAAAGCAGGATAAAGTGCTGCTTAGCCTTGAGCATGCTATTGAAGAGAATGATAAAATTCTAATCTTTTATTATGAAGACCTCCATAAAAAATGGACCTTTGTTCAAAACAACTCAGAAAGTTATTTTGTCTATCGTAAAAATGATGCTGAGCAATTAAAAATATATCCCCAAAATTTGTATATTCGTGGCTGTCAGATAGATAGAGATGATCCTAATTGGATTATACTGGGTGAATTTTACAATTTTGTTGATACTTGGGAAGGCAGAGTGATTTGCGCTCCCCAAAAACAACATAACAATGAATCAAAATTATATCAACTAAATACTTCATTAAAAAATGCCAGTAAACCATACAATAATATTTCCATAGGAAAAAGCTATGTTATCAAAGGGCAAAATGGATTGGCAAAACTATCTGATAACAAACATTACATTGTCAAATCACTGTCTGGCATTCGTTCAATAGTCGTTGATGATAAGGACTTTACTTCCTGGAATCAAGAAAGTTTATCTAATATGCCGACCTTATTTCAGGAAAAAGTAGACGGGAATGATCTAAGAATCCATGTTGTCAATGGAAAAACTTACGGCAAATTATCACTCAAAAAAATGGGTGTTGATTACCGCTATGACGAAAATTTTTTTTCACTCGTTGATTTTGATGATTTAACGGACGAACTCAAGTTGTTTTGTTTGGCAGTAACAGAGTATGAAGGAAACACATTAATGGGTATCGATTTTATCAAGTCGGACAATGAGTATGTTGTTTTAGAAGCAAACCCTTCGCCTGGATGGTCTGCCTATCACGAGTGCAATGGAATCGAAAATGATGCCTTTATAAAAGATTTATTGGTGGAGCTGATACATTAATTCCTGTCAATTATCAATAAAAGAATTCTTGTATTCTGAAAGGAAGTAAGAATCTATTAATAAGTTGGCTAATCACCGCTTCTTAGATAGTTTGTAAATTAGAAAACTTAAAGGGGTCTAAATGGAATTAATAATAAAGAAAGACCTTTAGCGTATATCAAAGCTCAAAGGCTCCCAACCGAAGCGCTAAGTGAAATTTCAGGTGGATCAAATAAACTTACGACGCAAAAAGTTAGGAGACGAACCAAACGCTCCACCCGGATATGATGAAGTAGAAGATGTGGTTTTTGATTAATTTTAAATAGGAGATAAATATGGAAAATAAAGAAAGAGTCCTTGGTTATTGTGCCTCTAAAGAATTAACCAATGAAGAATTGACTGAAGTATCAGGCGGCTCAGCAAAAATGACTACCCGAACAACTCAACGGGCAACCGGAAGCTATCCTGGCAATGTTGATGGTGTCGTGGATCAGGTCGTGGATTGGTAATCAATAACATGTGAGTGCATTTTGGGTCTTTTCAAGGAAAGGCCCTTATTTAAAACATAAGGATATATATGACTGTTTTAATTATTACAGAGCCTGATGATATTCACGCTGTCTTAGTTCATCTTGCTCTGGAAAAAAAAGGGTATGAAAGCAGGTTATTTTTCAGCGCGGATATGCCAAGTATTCAAAAAAACAATCTCTATTTCTCCAATGAATATAATTCCTGGACTACGATTATTGATGAAAATCCTAATATAGAGTGGAATACCAAGAATATTGAATCGATATGGTGGCGAAGACCCCGAAGACCACATCTTCCAAAATATATCCATGAAGATGATAAAAGCTTTGTTCATAAAGAGAATTCAATTTATCACGATTCAATTCCCTATATGTTAAATAGTGACTCATGGTGGGTAAACCCAATAGAATCAACCTATAAAACCCGATCCAAGATAACACAGCTGAAATTGGCACAAAAATGTGGTTTTAAGCTACCGGAAACACTGATATCAAACTCTCCCGAAGACATTAAAAATTTCATTAATAACTCAAACAAAGAGGCAGTGATATATAAACCGTTCGCGCCTCATCATTGGGCGGATGACGATGGAATGAAGCTGTTATATACAGATAAAGTAACTTTAAATGATTTGCCGTCTGATCAAATGTTACAAGTTGTTCCAGGTATCTATCAAAAATATGTTGAGAAGCAATTTGAGTTACGAGTGACCTGCTTTGGTTCACATATAAGTGCTGTCAAAATTCATTCTCAGCAACATGTTCAGGGACAAACCGATGGGCGTAAAATTCCAGGGGTTGAACTTGCACTCTCACCTTATGATTTGGAGCGGCCCATAAAAGCTAAAATTATCCAATACATGAAGAAAATGGGCGTGGTATTTGGTTGCTTTGATTTCATAGTCACTCCAGATAATGAGATTATTTTTTTAGAGTTAAATGAGCAAGGCCAATTTTTATGGGTAGAAGATAGGCTCCCTGAATTATGTTATATGGATATGTTTGCTGAGTTTCTGATGCAAAAACGCTTTGATTTTGCATGGAGTCTGTCGAGTTGTACATTATCAACAAAGGATTTTGATGACAAGGCGCAAAAAATTTGTGCTGAAAACATACAAAAGCATGTCTATTTAAATGAAGTTAAAAGAGTGGCTTAATGATGAGAAGATTAGGGATTTTTACTTTAGGATTATTGGTATTGTCCAGTCGATTATGTGCTCACCCAGATCGATTCGACATCTTCGGGGTTGATGACAATATAAAGCAGAAAATTTATGCCTGTTGTTCTGAAATTGTTGAGCAATATCAGAGTGAATCACAAAAGCTGAGTTCCTCATCAACTGCACCCCAAGAGAAGGACGTGCTTCATGTCTTAAAATTAGAAGAAAAGATGGTCGCAAAAATAAAGCAGGTTGATGATTTTGCTGAAGTTAAACTTTTGACTGTTTATTACCCAATTGAGCAACGATCATTTGCTACCCTGGACATTGTGAAACAAAGTGAAACCTATAGAATTCCAGCTCATAACAGCGTAAAGCATGGGCAAAGAGTTATACTGAGCAAAGATATAAAAGCTCTTTTTCAGGTCTGGGATGACTATAACACTCAAAAAATGCAAATGGCCAAAGCAAATAAATATGATTTCAGTAAAACATCATGCCCAGTCATGCATTGTACCTGGGGCTTTGACCAAGATGATATAAAAAATACGTTGCCGAAGTTGCGGGAAGGCGTGGTTAAACATAAACAAGCGTTATTTAATATAATTAAAAACAGTAAAAACGATCAGGCACGTGCAGATGCCATTTTTATCCTTGCCAATGATACAAATTATCAGTCGCTCGCAAATTTCTTAATCAATTATACGGATGATGCAAGTGATTTGGTGCGCAATAATGTTATGCGAGTTTTAGGTGCCATCGTTGCTAAACAAAAAATACCTCAACTTGATGTTAACAGGATAATTCAGGCACTTAATTATCCTTATGTAACCGATAGAAATAAAGCGGCTTATGTCTTATTAGGCCTTATAAAATCTGATTCAGCCAGTCATGCGCAAGTGATTAAACAGGCAGGATATACTTTGGTTGATTTATTAAAGCTTAGGCAACCAAACAACCATGATTTTGCCTATGAAATCTTAAAAGAAATAAGCCATAAAAATTATGGCGAATACGATTATCAAAGCTGGTCTCAATGGATAGATGAAGAGCAAAATAGCAAAGACTAAGGAAACCCATTTTTACAGGCGCTGTCTTATGGAAAATAAATATCCTCTTTTTCGCCAAAATGTTATTAACAATCGTATTCATAGAAGTTTGGGTGTGGTTAGAATTAACATTCCATTGAATTACAGCGTTGCAGGATATATTGCCGTAGCACTTGTTTTTGTTTTGTTACTATTTTTTTCTTTTGCTCAAATTTCAGAACGAACTTTAGTCAGGGGATTTCTAGACACTGAAAATGGAATTATTTCTGTGGAGTCGAATGCTTCAGGATTAGTTGAGAAGATATTTGTAGAGGAAGGAAGTGAGGTAAAAAAAGGGGATGTTTTATTTATTATCTCCAATCCTGTGTCATCTAACAATGAAATACAATTAAACAACCATAAGCAGCGTATTTTAAACTTAAAAAGGGAATATCAAATTAAAGATGAGCACTATCAAGCATTAACAAAATTATATGAAAAGAAATATGTCTCATTTTCAAGTTTGAAAGAAGCAGAATCGGAGCGTTTAGAATTTCAAAATAAAGTTAAAATGGCGGAGTATGAGCTACTTCAATTTAAAGAGAATCAAACTCAACAAATTACGGCTTCATCAGATGGAACGGTTACTAATATATTTTATCGTAGGGGACAAAAGGTGCAGTCATCGAAACCATTGCTGCAGATTATTCCTTCACAGGTTAATTTGATTGTCAGACTTTATATTCCTTCCCGAGAAATTGGGTTTTTAAAGAAAAACCAAAAAATTAACCTGAAGTATGATGCTTACCCTTCACAGCGCTTTGGCTTTTATGAAGCAGCGATTAAAGAAATCAATCAAACAATTTTAACAGATGAAAAAGAAGATAAGCCCATACACATAGGCGAGCCTTATTACAAAATAAAAGCCGAATTAAAAGAACCTTATGTTTTGGCATACGGTAAAAAAGTTAAATTAAATCATGGGATGACACTTTCTGCCATTATCACTGGCGAAAAAAAGAGCATATGGCAATGGGTTCTTGATCCACTCTACAGCTACTATGGAGAGCAAGTCATATGACCGCCTCATCAAAAAGCTTATTGAACATCAGCAAAAAAAAGCTACCTGTATTTAAACAAGACCAATTTTCAGAATGTGGACATGTTTGTGTGGCAATGATTTGTAATTTCCATGGGCATCAAGTGGATTTATTTTCATTAAGAATGATTGAAGAACCTTCAATGAATGGTTCATCCATGCTTGATTTAATCCGCATGTTTGACAAGTTAGATTTCACAACAAGAGCAATCAGAGTCGAGATAGATGATTTGAAGCAAGTTCAATGCCCAGCAATATTGCATTGGAATTTAAATCACTTTGTTGTTTTAAAAGCGGTTCATAAAAATTACATTATTATCCACGATCCCGCCGCAGGCGAAAGGAAAGTCTCATTTGAAGAGGTTTCCAATGCATTCACCGGGATTGTGCTGGAAGTGGATAAGAATGAACATTTTTCCCCTGTTAAAGCGCAAAATAAATTATCTTTATTTGATTTATTTAAGAATATTAAGGGATTAAAAAATAGCTTTCTCATTTTATTATTCTTATCGTTTGCCATTGAAGTTTTTATTTTAATAAACCCTTTGTTTATTCAATATGTGACTGATGGCGTAACAAGCTCAAATAATATCAATAACCTATATGTTATTGTTGCTGGTTTTTTAATTTTAACGTGTTGCCATACCTTTGTGGAGTATATGAGAAGTCATTTTGTTGTTTATCTGACAAATCGGATGTCGGAGTATTTTTCATCTGGGGTTATGCATCATTTATTAAAACTACCCTATAGCTACTTTGAGCGTCGACACAAGGGTGATATTTTGTCGAGGTTTCATTCAATTAATGAAATTCAGAGCAAAATTACAACTGACTCAATTAATACGTTATTGGACGGATTTGTTATTATTTTAGCGTTGGTTATTATGGTAATTTACAGCCTAAAACTAACATTAATTGTGTTGTTCGCGTTGGCCGTGTATACCGCGATTAGAATAGGCGCTTATCGTCACCATAAAGGGCAAACTGAACTCTCAATTAATGAACATGCTCAAGTGAACTCAAAGTTCCTGGAAATTATTCGAAGCATTATGTCAATCAAGCTGTATTCGAAAGAGAAATCGATGTTTCAAGGTTGGCAAAATCATTTTATTCAGGCCATGAACGCAGATATTAAAATTTCTCGGGTAAATATTCTTTATAATGTGGGTAATATTTTTGTTTTTAATGTTGAACATATTATGGTAATTGCACTTGGTGCTTTATTGGTGATGAGAAATCAATTTTCTGTTGGTATGTTGATGGCTTTTTTAGCCTATCGTCAAAGCCTGGTAAATAAATCCTCTTCTCTTATTCAAAAAATTTTCGACTATAAATTAATATCTATTCAGTTAAACAGGGTCGCTGACATATTACTACAACCTATTGAAATTGAAGGTGATGTTAAGTGTTTAAAGAAAGACATACGTGGTGATATAAAAGTGAATAATTTGAATTACCGTTATGGGGAAAATCAAAATTGGATATTAAAGGATCTTTCTTTTCATATTGAACAAGGTGAAAAAGTAGCTATTACAGGGCCTTCGGGTGTTGGAAAAACGACATTGTTAAAAATTATGCTGGGTTTGATTACACCATCAACAGGTGAAATATTAATTGATGATATTGCTTTATCAACCATAGGGTTAAATAAATATCGCAATATATGTGCTACTGTCATGCAGGATGATTCTTTAATAAGTGGTTCAATTTTAGATAACATTACTTTTATGGATACTAATATTGATATTGATAAAGTGTATCAAGTTTCAAAAATGGCACAAATACATGACGACATTTTAAAAATGCCAATGGGGTATGAAACTCTGATTGGCGATTTAGGCAGCACATTATCCGGTGGCCAAAAGCAACGAGTATTAATAGCAAGAGCACTCTATAAAAATCCAAAAATTTTGTTTCTTGATGAGGCTACCAGTCATTTAGATATTGAAACTGAAATTAAAATTAATGAAGTTTTGAAAAATCTAAATATAACGCAGGTGATTATTGCTCATCGTGAGGAGTCGATTAATATGGCTGATAGAGTAATACAAGTAAGGTAGAATGAAAATCTACGCAAATAGTCCGTGGTTCTTAAATAAAATACCATATAAAATAATAGGATAAGTATTAAGCAGACCTATAGCAAAACCAGGTAAATTTAGAATAACATCTTTCCTCGGCACTTTAGTCTCCTTTTTGATCGTCAAATCAAGAAGTTAGACTGCTCTAACTTTGATTAAAGTGCCCCTGTTTTCTGGGTAGAGCCCAATTATATCAATGCTGTACCTCTCTTATTTACTAAGAGTCTTCGCTGGCTGTATAACCACACCCTTCATGAGGGCAAATGATTTGACGTCCTGCGCGCTTGGTTTCTTTGACAGTTAACAAAGGCCAGGCACATTGCGGGCAGGGTTTGTCAATAGGCTCGTTCCAAAGAGCGTAGTCGCATTTTGGATAATTACCGCAGGAATAAAATATTTTTCCCTTGCGTGATTTACGCTTAAGGATTGTTGCCTCATGACATTTAGGGCACTCAACGCCGGTATCAGCAGGCTTTTCCAAGGGTTCCATATACTTGCATTGTGGGTAGTTGCTGCAACCAATAAAACGACCGTAACGGCCGGTTTTAATATGTAAGGGACCAGCGCATTCCGGACAAGTGCGACCTTCCACTATCTCTGGACCCGTTTTTTCGCTCGTCTGGTTTAAATCCTGAGTGTAATCGCAATCCGGATAAGCAGTGCAGCCGATGAAACGGCCTCGTTTTCCCAAGCGGATAGCCAGCGGCTTACCACATTTAGGACAGCTTTCTTCAAGTGTTTCAGTGGTTACGTCTTTGCGTTGTACCTGACTATCTGTTTCATGGATCTGATGAATAAAAGGCTTCCAGAATTCTTCCAACACAGGCACCCACTCTCGTTCTCCGCGGGATACCGCATCCAGGGTATCCTCAAGTTGGGCGGTAAATTGATAGTCTACATAGCGGGTAAAATGGCTGGTAAGAAAACGGTTAACAATACGGCCAACATCGGTGGGAATAAAACGCTTCTTGTCCACTATTACATAATCTCGTTGCTGGAGGGTATGAATGATTGCGGCATAGGTCGACGGCCGTCCTATATCATACTCTTCCAGGGCTTTCACCAGCGACGCCTCGGAATAGCGCGGCGGTGGCTCAGTGAAATGTTGATTAGCGAGAATATCCTGTAAATTGACTTTTTGTCCGACCCGAAGGGTGGGTAACAGAACCGCCCCTTGTTCATCTTCCTGGCTATCATCATGCCCCTCTTCGTAAACGGAGAGAAACCCGGGAAAGACAACTGTTGAACCATTGGCTCGAAAGCGATTCCCTTTGCCACAACTTAAATCCACTGCTACGGTATCAATTAAGGCATCTGTCATCTGGCATGCCACCGTTCGTTTCCAGATCAGGTTATACAGCTTAGACTGATCGGCCGTCAGCGCCTGTTGTACAAGCTCCGGCGTGCGCTTGATGGATGTTGGGCGAATAGCCTCATGGGCTTCCTGGGCATTTTTTGATTTGGTTTTAAAAATGCGTGGCTCTTTAGGACAATTTGCTTCACCGTAGCGCTGTTTGATAAAGCTTCTGATTTCCTCTATCGCTTCAGTGGCCAGATTGACTGAATCTGTACGCATATAGGTAATTAGCCCTACTGTGCCAGTACCAATGTCAATCCCTTCATATAATTGTTGTGCCACCATCATTGTTTTGCGGGCGGTAAACCCTAATTTTCGAGCAGCTTCCTGTTGCAGAGTAGAAGTAATAAACGGCGAAGCGGGTTTTCGCTTGCGCTGTTTTTTCTCAATATTATCAACTAACAGAGTCCCCTGTGCTTCTTTAAGCAACTGTTCGCGAACGCGATGAGAATGCTCTGCTGTGGTTAGGCTAAACTGTTGTAATTTTTCTTGCTCAAAATGAGTTAATCTTGCTTCAAAGGAGGTATTACCATCATTGCATTGAGCAGTAATTCGCCAATATTCCTGCGAAACAAAACGTTCTATCTCTTCTTCTCTTTCGACAATGAGCCGTAATGCCGGGCTTTGGACACGGCCAGCGGAAAGACCGCGGCGAATTTTCTTCCATAAGAGGGGGGATAGGTTAAATCCGACAAGGTAATCCAATGCCCGCCTTGCCTGTTGGGCGTTTACCAAATCCATGGAGATAGAACGGGGGTTATTGACGGCATCCTGGATTGCAGATTTGGTAATCTCATTAAAAAAGATTCGGTGGACTTCCTTGTCTTTCAACAGGTTCCGCTCTTTCATTAGCTCATAGACATGCCAGGAAATTGCTTCTCCTTCCCGGTCAGGGTCGGTGGCGAGCAGGAGTGAATCAGACTTTTTCAATGCCTTGGCAATTGATTCGATGTGTCTGATATTTTTTTCAATAGGCTGATAAGTCATTGCAAAATGATGCTCAGGCTCCACAGAACCTTTGCGTGCAGGCAGATCCCTGACATGCCCATAGGAGGCTAAGACATCATAATCTTTACCCAAATATTTTTGGATGGTTTTAGCTTTCGCAGGTGATTCCACGATAACCAAATGTTTACTCATATACTGTTGACCTTCCTTGTGGCATTGTTTAATGCAATGGTAGCTTGTCTTCTTTTTGATATAGCACAAGATCAAGAAAAGCCAGTTGATTTGCATCAAGAGTATCAGCAAGTATATTGCGGATAGTCCATTTTGTTTCCTGCAAACTGACAAAACGTGACTCAGAGAACAGCAGTTGATTAATAATTGATTCCATGGTGTCCTGGGCGATAATTCCCCAAAGCATAAGCCGGGTAAGGAATTGATAACTTGCCTTGCTTAGTTTTCTCTGTTCATCAGCAGTAAATACACGAAGAGCAGTGCTTTGAGCATCACGGATGTAAAGAGTACGGCTTTCCATGCTTGAATCAGCAGATTCCTGGCTATCGCTTGCATTAGCGGTGTTTTCCTTTAACTGCGCTAAACTTTTCTCAAAAAAACTCATTAACATTTCAAATAAGCTATCTTTCATTACGCACACCTCATGTAGCCACCGGGGACTGCTTTAACAATACCCTGTAGTTCTAATGTAGCCAGAGAACTGACCACTTCCCCAATAGTTAACCTGCTTCGTACGAGGATTTGATCTATGGTTGTTATCTCAAAACCAATGCACTTTACTAGGTTTTTATCATCGCTGGCAAGGGATAGCGTTGCGTTATCATTGTTATTTTTAATAGCTTGCTTCCTATCCAGACCTAACTCATCGAGCACATCCTGAACCGAAGTAACCAGCTTGGCCCCCTGTTGCAAAAGGTGGTGGCAGCCTCTGGCTTGTGGATTCAGGATAGAACCGGGTATGGCCAGGACGTCTCGATTTTGCTCCAGCGCCAGTCGGGCAGTAATCAATGAACCACTCTTAATTGCCGCCTCAATAACCAATATGGCCAATGATAAACCGCTTATTATACGGTTTCTTCGGGGGAAATGTCCAGCGGTTGGCGGTGTTTTTAAAGGAAACTCACTAATTAGCAGGCCGCTTTGAGCAATTTTTTCTGCTAAAACCCGATGCTGACGAGGATAGATGCAGTCGATGCCTGTACCCATCACCGCAACTGTTTTCCCCTGTGCATTCAGACAGCCCCCATGTGCCTGGGCATCAATTCCCAATGCCAACCCGCTGATGATGCTAATCTGATTAAGGGCTAATTCTGAAGCAAAGCGCCAGGCTGTTTCGCTGCCGGAAACAGACGGCTTTCGGCTGCCGACAATTGCGACAGTAGGCTGTTGCAGGCAGGCGATATCACCGATGGCATAAAGAACTGGAGGAGGGTCATAAATTTCTTTGAGCAGTAGAGGATAGTCGGGATCCTCCCATGTCAGCAGGTGATGATGGCTTGCCTCCTGCCAGCTTAAGTCTGCTTCAATACTGGCAAGATTAAACTGCTTAATTGCCTGGGCCATTTTTAATGACAGGCCGGCTTGCTGCAGTTCAGGGACTGATAATTGGAACATTACTTCCAGATTGGGCCAGTGGTGCAGTAATTTTGTGGTAGTACGTGGGCCGATGGAGGGGATTTTATTCAGGGCAATCAGGTAGGGTTTGTTTTTCATGACAAGAGACTAATCCATTGTTATTTACTGACAAGTGCGTTAATTACCGACCATAATCCAAGGTGGAGATGCCGTTGATCTTTGGATCTTAACGGCTGGCATCTTGCAGCAAAGCGAGGTATTGGGCGATAATAGCATGTTTTAAGACGTTTAAAATAGACAGATATGGCCATTCGCAAAATACTCTACTTGCCTGATGAACGATTACGGCAAATTGCAAAACCAGTTGAACAGTTTGATGAATCTTTGCAAACGCTTATTGATGACATGTTTGACACAATGTATAACGCCAATGGCGTTGGTCTGGCTGCCCCCCAAATAGGTGTGAGCTTACGTTTATCTGTGGTTGATATTATTGGCGATAAAACTGGGCAATTAGTGCTGATAAACCCTGAAATCATTGCGGCGGAAGGGCAGCAGGAATACCAGGAGGGTTGTTTGTCTGTGCCTGGGGCTTATGACACGGTGGTGCGTGCCCAACGCGTGACTATCCGCGCTCAGGATCGCTTGGGAAAGCCCTTCGAGATGAGTGCCGAGGGCCTGTTAGGGGAATGCTTCCAGCATGAAATAGATCACTTGAACGGTAAATTATTTGTCGATTTGCTCTCCCCCCTCAAGCGCGCGATGGCAAGAAGAAAGCTGGATAAATTCAAACGTCAAAAAGTACGTAAATAAGGGATGCGATTAAAGCCTGGTTTTCCTGACTAATGCGGGACGTTAAGAATTACTGAGAAAGCCCTGAGTTACTCATGTTACGCACGTGCGGAACATGAGTGAAGTAGAAAAAATGCACGTTATCGCAGCTGTAAATAACTTCAGCCCAATCAGAATTCATCTGAGCTTAGGTGGAGTGAATTCCCGCATTTGAACGGTAATCGCGCCCCTGATTTTTAAGGAACCATTCGTGAAAATTGTATTTGCCGGCACACCGGAATTTGCTTTGCCCTCTCTGATTGCGCTGGATTCAGCGCATCAGCTGCTAGCGGTTTATACTCAACCAGACAGGCCGGCTGGCCGTGGGCGTAAACTGCAACCTTCTGCAGTAAAAAGATGGTCATTGGCTAAAGAATTAGCTATTTACCAGCCACTGGGATTTAAAAATGAAGAGGCAGTTGCTCAGCTTGCTGCCTTAGAACCGGATGTGATGGTCGTCATTGCTTATGGGCTTATCTTGCCGCGAAAGGTACTGTCTATTCCCAGGTTAGGTTGTATTAATGTGCATGCTTCCTTGCTGCCTCGTTGGCGAGGGGCTTCTCCTATTCAGCATGCCTTGCTTCATGGGGATAGGCAAACCGGTGTTACCATCATGCAAATGGATGTTGGTATGGATACTGGCGATATGCTGGCAACTGCCATTTGTCCTATTGCACCTGATGAGACGGCGAGCAGTTTACACGACCGGCTTGCGCAGTTGGCGGTAACGCCCTTACTCACTACGCTGGATGAATTAGCGGCAGGGCAGGCTAAACCAATCCCTCAGGATGATGCTCAGGCTACTTATGCCGCTAAAATTAATAAGGAAGATGCTGCGATTAACTGGTGCAAAACGGCCAGAGAAATCAACAATCAAATAAGAGCATTTAACCCCTGGCCTGTTGCCTATACCAGGGCTAATGATGAAACAGTACGCATCCATGCGGCACATCCCGTTGAAATGTCTTCCCCTGCAGCGCCGGGTACCATCCTTTCTCTTGATAAAAATGGCATGCTGGTGGCCACTGGGGAGCAGGCGCTAATGATTGATCTAATACAATTCCCTGGTGGCAGGATAATGACAGTCGCTGATTGGCTGAATGCCTCCCGTTCGCAGTTACACTCTGGTCTGGTTTTACAATGAAAAAGAATGAGCGCCTGCAGGCGTTAAAGGTACTGGTAAAACTGGTGCAGGAAAAAGTTCCTCTTTCTCACTTAATGCAAGCTACAAGCGATTTAACACCGCTGAGCAAGGAAATTTGTTTTGGTGTTTGTCGCCAATATATCCGTCTGGAGGTTATGGCCGATTGCCTTGTTTCCAAACGGCCCAAATCACTTGAGGTTTGGCTGGTTTTGCTCATTGGTCTTTATCAATTGCATTTTATGCAAAAGCCAGACTATGCGGTAGTAAAAGAAACCGTGGCTTTGTTGGATTTAATCAAGAAAAACTGGGCTAAAGGTTTGGTGAATGCTGTGTTAAGAAGGTTCTGCCGCGAACAGCAAACACCTCCGGGGCCGTGGGAGAGTAACGACTATTTTGTTTATAACCATCCTCAATGGTTGATTCAGCGCTTGAGAAAAGATTGGCCGCAGGATTGGCAAGCGATCCTTCAGGCAAATGATTGCCATCCGCCGATGAGTTTACGCGTTAACCAGCGTCATATGACGCGTCAGGCTTATAGGGAGCGGTTGCAGCAAAACGGCATGAACTCTCATCCCCATGTTTACTCCCCAGAGGGGGTAAGGCTTGAAACCGCAGTTGATGTGAAGGATTTACCCGGTTTTGAGTGTGGAGACGTATCAGTACAGGATGAATCTGCCCAGCTCGCAGTATCCCTTTTAGAACTTCGGCCTGGCTTAAGGCTCCTGGATGCCTGTTGTGCGCCGGGAGGTAAACTGTGTCATATTCTGGAAGCAGAATCCCATCTGGCAGCGTGTATCGGACTTGATATTGATGAAAGACGCCTGCAGCGGGTGAGAGAAAATCTCCAGCGTCTGAATTTGCAGGCAATCTTGATTCAGGGCGATGCCTTAAAACCCGATTGGTGGGATGGTGAATTGTTTGACCGGATTTTGTTAGACGCCCCCTGTTCTGCTACAGGTGTTATCAGGCGTCATCCAGATATTAAATTATTGCGGACAGAAGCTGACATTCAAGCTATTGTGAATTTACAATACAAGTTATTGCAAAAGCTGTGGCCGCTGTTAGCTCCGGGTGGGGTGTTCGTGTATGCTACCTGCTCAATCATGCGGGAGGAAAATGAACAGCAGATTATGCGATTCATTGCTCATCAGACGGACTGCCAGTTTGCAGCGGACGATAAGCCCTGGGGCAAGAGTACTGGGCATGGCTGGCAGATATTGCCCAAGGAAAATGAAGGAGACGGTTTTTTCTATACGGTATTAAGGAAGCAATGATCATGCAAGTTAATTGGCCATTAGTGATAGTATTATTTTCTCTAGCCTTACCCGGGGTACTCATTGCGATTCCGAGGCTTATTAACATGCTGTTAAAGGAAAACAGTGAGCACTTAAAAAAGCGGGTCGGGCGTTTTGCCATTGGACAGACCTTGTTGATGGTTTTATTAATGAGTTTTGCCGGTACGGTTCTTTCGCCAAAGACCGGTCTTAACGCACCGCTTCTGGAGTCCATGCTGCAAGCTGCCCCTTTTTTGATCCAGGCGCAAGAGAGTCTGTTGCCCGTTTTATTGTATACCATTGTTGGGTTGCTCGGATTTTTCATCCTTTATTATGGTCTGGCTGCCAGCATTCTCGACGAGCAGACCCTTCAGAACATGCATAAGGTAAGGGCGGCATTAGGGCTTGATGGCTGCATTCTTTATGGCGGGGTGGTCGAAGAAATTATTACCCGTTGGGGGTTAATGAATGTGATTGCGTTTTTTGCCATTCTATTTTCAGGGCGGAACAATGCTTACGTCATTTGGACTGCTATCCTGTTGAGCGGATTATTTATCAGCCTTGGACAACTCCCTGCCTATATTGCGGCAGGTTGCCAATCCAGTCGGCGTTTTATCTACAGCATGTTATTGCTCAATGGATGGCAGGCTGCATTATTTGGTTGGCTATTCTGGCAATACGGTTTACTGGCAGCCATTGTCGCCCACATGTTATTTCATTTGGGATGGTCTATCTACGATAAAGCGTAAATTTAGAGTAAATGCAAAATTACTTAATTTTGTTTTAATTTTGATCATTTATTCTTGAGCTAAGAATTTCCTTAGGGATTGATTAGTAATCATGAGTTCAATTTTCAAATTTAACAGCTTGTTTCGCCCAACTGAGGCTGTCAAACAGACTGCCGAGGCTTATCGTATGAGAATTGATACGGTCGGCAGAGTAAAGCAAATCAAAGCATTGGCTCAGAATGGTAATGCAATGGCGCAATATAAGCTGGCCAGTTTTCACCCTAAAAACTCCCGGCACTATAAGGAGTGGATGGAGGCTGCTGCTGAGCAAGGCTGCACTAATGCCATGTTGGCCTGGGCTTTGGCATTGGCAGAAAAGGGAGGCACTGGCAATTTACAGCAGGCAGTTAACTATTTGGTGCGTGTTTTATGCTCGGATGACAGCTTCATAAAAACGGAAGCGAGAGCGTTTCTTGCCGGTAATCGGCTTCTGGCCACGGAGGTGTCTCGCCAAATGACAAAATTTGCGGCGGATTCTTCAATTACTTTCTTTGCTGCCAAAGCCACAACTGCAGAGGCTAAACAACAGCCATTCGTACAAGAGTCATTGCAAATTAAGTCAATTTGACCTGAGTCAGTTATTAGATCGGGTAGCGCAGCATATGTGTTAACAATGAGTGTCGAGTAATCATTTTTAACGAATAATAAACAAAATCAGATCTACTGCGGGTTTTAAATTTCATCGAAAGGCTTATACTGGAGGTCGAAGGGTGGTTCCTGGCCGCAGGCTGTTGAGAGCCAGTGAGAACAGCTCTAAATTAAAACCGTTTCCATTTAGTTTTGACAGGTTGTCTTGTGCAAATTGTTCTGCTTCTTGTCATCCCCGCGAAGGCGGGGATCCATGCAGGATATAGCACGGAGCGCCTTAAAAATGGATTCCCGCCTTTGCGGGAATGACAAACAACCTGTCAAAACTAAATGGAAACGGTATTAGAAAACCACATGTTTAGAATTGATAAATGAAAACCTTATTTAAATTACTTCCTATCGAGTGGCTAAAACCCGGGCGCTACCAGCCAAGAAAATATTTTGAACAGAGTGCGTTGCAAGAGTTAGCGGATTCTATTGCATCGCAAGGGTTGATTGAACCGTTGGTTGTCAGGAAAACGGCTCAGGAAAGGTATGAGATCATCGCCGGTGAACGACGATGGCGGGCTGCTGCAATGACAGGTTTGGCTGAAGTGCCTTGCTTGATCGGTGATTACACTGATGAGCAGGCTGCTGCAGTGACCTTGATTGAAAATATTCAACGTCAGGATTTGAACTTAATTGAAGAAGCAACGGGTTATCGGCGGTTATGTGATGAGTTCCATTTCCAACAGGATGAGATAGCGATTTTGGTAGGGAAGTCGCGTAGTCACATTGCCAATATCTTACGATTGTTAACCTTATGCGAGCCGCTGCAGGAGCGGTTAAGGATCGGCCAATTGTCGCTGGGACATGCCAGGTTGCTGGTAGGGCTTCCTGCCCGCCAACAATTGCTGCTGGCAGATGAAATTGAGAAAAATGACTGGTCAGTACGGTATGTCGAGAAGAAAATAAGGGAAATTAAAGTAAGTGAGCAGCAGTTACTAAATCCTCAGGCCGATCGTGATATTGAACGATTACAGCGAAAAATTTCAGAGCAGGTAGGGGCACCCGTACAAATTGTCTCCACAAATGGTAGCGGGGGGTGGTTGCAAATAAAATTTTTTGATAATGATACCTTGGCAGGGCTTCTGGAGCGCATGGGCTTAGGATATGATTAGCACTTCTCTTTCCTATTCCAACTTATTCATACATGAAGGAACAACTATCGATGAAAAGGATATTGTCGGGTGCCTTGCTGACTTTGCTTGCAGTTCCCTCCCATGCCAGCTTTCAAGCTGGTGCGGACAAGCTAATCAATGGGGTTTCTCCCTCCCTTAATATTGGCATTGAAGTAGTTGATTTGACCACAGGAGTTACCCTTTACAGTCGAAATCAGGAGCGCTATTTTATCCCGGCCAGTAATATGAAATTATTTTCTGATGCGGCTGCGTTGATGATTTTGGGTCCAGACTATCGCTTTAAAAATCAATTAAGCACTAATGCTTCTCAGTTACAACAAGGTGTTTTGAAAGGGTCTTTGTATTTACGCCTTTCGGGGGATCCTTCTTTTGATCATGAGCGCCTCACCAAACTGTTAGTCAGGTTAAAAGATTGGCACATCCAGCGTATTCAGGGAAATGTGTACATAGATAGTAGTCATGCTTCAGTTAACCCTTATCCGCCAGGATGGATGGTGGAGGATTTGGTTTACAGTTACGGGGCTCCCCTTGCTCCCTTGATGATGGATACCAATCGCTTGACGATCACGGTGAACCCTGCGGCTAAAGCAGATGAAGCGGGTGTGATTGAAACCAATGATGCCAGCGGCACTGTGGTTATCAATAACCAGGTAAAAACCAGGGCAGCCGGTAGCCGTTGCGGGGTTGATTTTTCAATGGACAAGGAAAATTATTTAACGGTACGAGGTTGTGTTGCGGTTGGTCAATGGGCCGTTCAACAACAAATGGCTATCCGTAACCCTTTCCTCTATGCGCAAGGGGTAATCAAGCGTCAATTAAAATTGGCTAACATTACCCTGGATGGCAATGTCCTATTAGGAAAAACACCCTCCGGTTCCTTGTTAATTGCTGCGGAGTCGTCCAAGCCAATTGCTCAGTTGATGGCTGATACATTAAAACCCTCAGACAATCTTTACGCCGATAGTTTGTTTCTGCATGCCGCAGAGAAGCTTCATGGTTCGCCGGTAAACTGGGGAGAGGCGCAACCGATATTAAAAAAATTCATCCAGCAACAAACAGGAATCGAGTTAAGTGATGCGGTGCTGACTGATGGTTCCGGCTTGTCGCGTTACGATTTATTAACCCCTGGTCAGACGATAGGACTTTTGCGTTTTTTATATAACCGGTTTCCTTTATCTTATGAATATATTGCCGCCCTGCCTGTTTCCGGGCGTGATGGAACCTTGGAGCGACGTTTTAAAAAACCGATGCAACAGGATATGGTGCGTGCTAAAACAGGAACAATGAGAGGTATTGTCAGCCTTTCCGGCTATCTTTACACTGCCAACGCACATACCTTGGCTTTTGCCATCTATATTAATAACGTTCCTGGCACGAAGCCTTCTATCTCTGGACGTTATCGCTACCTGGTGGATGCGCTTTGTACTTATTTTCTGCAACAAAAACCGGGTAATGGTAACTGGGCGAAAGTATTCTCACCTCATGCAAGGCTTAAGTTTCAGCAAAATCCTACTCAGGCTGAAATACAACGAGGCAGGCAGGCCAGGTGGCGGCGATTAGAGACGGCTGTAAAAAATGCGCTTAAGGGACAGCAGGTGGCGGTTATCTATCGAGCGCATGAATTAATCTTACAGGATCATCAAGCGGATGCGAGTAAGGTATTGGCTTCTTTGCAAGCGTTAAGGAAACAATACCCTTTCGCGGTGGCTTTGTCTGCAAAATCGCTGATTGCCGGTGTGGGTAACAAACCCCTGGTGTTATGGATGGATGCAGCAGTATTGGCAAATGCCGTGCAACGGGTCTGGATTATCCGAGAGGCAGTTGGCTAAGTCGGCTGATCAAATGCTCTTGGAAGGAAAGACGAAGGATTTTATAAATGCTTGTCTAGCCTGCCTTTTCCCGCCGAGCTTCATTTGACGACGAACCTTGGTATTATCGCCAAAAATCCAGAGGCAGGGGATATTATTCCGGTTAAAGCAGGCTGTAAATGAAGTGGGTTAATCGATTGTTACCGATTATTAAAACATGATATAAAGTTCTTGCAATACTATTCACTAAGAAGGGAGTATATGATGTCACAGAAATTCAATGAGATCACTAAAAGCATCGGTACCCAATTGGCCAAGATGCGTAAAGAAATGCCGGAAGTCATGGCTGGTTTCTCTGCACTCTCACAAGCGGCCACAAAGGATGGTGCTTTAGATAAAAAGACCAAAGAGTTAATTGCTATGGCTTTGGCGGTGGCCAATCATTGTCCGGGATGCATTGGCTTCCATTCACAGGCTCTGGTTAAATTGCAGACAAGCCGTGAAGAGTTAATGGAAACGCTGGCTATGGCTGTTTATATGGGAGGCGGACCTTCGCTCATGTATGCTGCCGAAGCGCTGGAAGCTTTTGAAGAGTTTAGTGCTTAACAGGAGTTAAGTGTTGGAGAAAGTCTGCGGCTTACATTCTCCTTGATTTTTATGGGATTGACTGTCGGAACCTGCTGGAGGCTGGCCTAATGCGTAAGCAGGGATGCCATATGTTCCATCTGGTTTGCATGAGTATCTGTCTGGCATGGGTATTTCTTGGTAACACCAAGCCAGGCCACCTGTGATACTGTCATCTTATCTTTATCACTTTGCTGGCTTGAAATTTCTCGATAGGTTTGCAGGATAATGCCATTTAAGGTAATTGCATTTAAAGCGGTTCCAGGTGGGAGGCAAAACAAGGCTTTTCCTTGTGCTTTTGCCAATTCATTGGCCTGTAGCAAGGTTTCGGCAATGCTTTCGTCGGTTATTATCAATACGCTGCGGGCCGATCTTGCCCAAGCTTGTGCCTGCGGATCGGCTTTTATTTCCATTTGCGGGATATTGTTAGAGATATTCATATAATGTTCCATTGTATCCGCTTGACTATTGGTAAAAATCAACAGAGAACATAGTAAGGTTAAAACGCGCATAATTATTTTCCCGCATACTGTTGGTTAAGCTCTATTATCCATAAAATAATAATGAACTGGATTGTCCTTGCATATTAACGGACCACACTCGAGCAATGTACTGATTCCATTGGCAAGGATCAAGAGAAGAAATAAACTTGCCCAAAAATAGCTCCAGCGTCCTGGTTGCTGGCCAGGTTCATAAAAACCCCGCTCAAATAAAAGAGCAATGGCTGAAAGGCCGATAATAATTATAAAACCAATGGCCGACCAGGTATAAAGGTACAAACCAAGTAAGGGGGAGCCATAGCCTATGTCACCCGGGGAAACATGTAAGAAAATCTGCCGCAAAGCGATGCCAAGACCTAATAGCGAGGAGAGAACTATCAAGCCATAATAACTGATGCGAATTCCCGTCATTAGATTCATACAAAGGCACAAACCTACCCCAATGAAGCAAATTCGCTGCAATAGGCATAAAGGACAAGGAAGATCATGGTCAGTTAATTGCTGGTAAAAGGCTATTATTAATATAATGCAAACAATCACCAACCCGATAACATTGCCGAAACGATGAAGTTTATTGTGTGTCATCATAGCCTCACCAAATGGCTGTGAAAGTTAAACAGGAGCATGGTCAGGAACAGGCAGAGTAAAAATTGCAGTTTTATAAACCGATTGGGTTTAAACACGATCTGCAAGCCGACGATAAAATAAAAAATATATAAGAGAGTCATCATAGTTAATTTTCCCAAACAGGTTTAGCACTCCAAATTACAAGGGTAATGTATTGCTGTAAGTTTGCAAATAATTGCCCAGCTCCTCCTGATTTATCGGTGATTGGGTTAAGCCAATGTATTTATCGGGACGAATCCATATGGCGGCGGTTTGGGTCAATGCAAAACGCTGGTGGATCTCGCCATCATCAATAAACACAGAAAATGAGTCTGGAATCATGTTTTCATGGCTGATAATTAAATGGACATTCACCCAACTGCCAAGATGCTGACTGGCAAAAGAGGCAGTCTTGAGCAAGGCAGGGAATTGTTTTTGATCATCACCGGCAAATAAAAACAAATGGTGTTTTGTACCACGGATAATGGCCTGAAGTGATTTTACTTCTTTAGTTTGAGCTTCCATCAGGAAAAAATCAGGTGGAAACGTGCCTGCGGTTAGTTTTATTTTTTTCCCCAGGCTTTTTACAATAGGGCTTTTATCATAGGAAATTCTCAGCTCAGCCAAGTCCCCGGCGATTAATTCCCTCAACGTAGCAAAAGAAGTTAGCCATTTTACAAGATGGTTACGCAGACGAATGAGCAAGGGATTCTTAAGGAGAATCATATGGGTCATAATACCGGTTTTTTTCAGGACTTCTTTCCCGACAGGATGGCGCTCAAGCTGGTAGCTATCCAGCAGGTTATTTTTTGCAATACCTTTTTTAACCAGTGCTAACTTCCAGACAAGATTATAAATATCCTGAATTCCTGTATTGAGTCCTTGACCACCCATAGGACTATGGACGTGAGCAGCATCACCTGCAAAAAATACCTGGTTATGCCGATAGTTGTCGATTTGCCGATGATTAATGCCAAATTGACTGATCCACAGGGGATTGGAAAGTGTTGCCTTTTCATCGCCACAGCGTTTTCTAAATACTTGTTCAATCTCCGTAAGGGCAGGTGTTTTGCCGGATAGTTCTTCAGGCGCTGTCATCACAAGGCGATAGCGCTTTTCGCCGATAGGGAAGCAGGCAACAGGCCCTTCCTTGCTGACATAGATAATCATTTTATTTTGCGGCAAATGCCAGTCAATAAACAGGTCAGCAAGCCACCAGGTTTGCTTATAATTATCGCCGATAAACTTTGCGCCCACCAATTCTCTCAATGTACTGTGAGAGCCATCGCAGGCAATAATCCAGGAAGCAGTTACCTTTTCTACATTACCATTATTATGCTTTATTAGCGCAGTAATATTATTGGTTGTTTGTTCAATGCTGGTTAATTCTGTTTGCCATTCTACGGTCAAGCCTTTGTTAAGCAACCCTTGGTTTAATATTTGTTCAGTCTGATCTTGAGGTAAGTCAATAAGGAACGGGTAATTGGCCTTAAGCGCTGCAAAGCTGATATCAGCCAGTTGCTTATCTTCTACTTTAAATAAGGCACCATCGACTTGATGGCCTTGAGTCAATACCTGATCGATGAAACCACAGTCAGCCATAACATCCAATGTCCGAATATGGATTCCCAACGCTTTGGATTTATCACTTAAGGTGGTTTTCTTATCAATAATGCGGCAATTCAGACCGTGACGAATTAATTCATTAGCACAAAACAAACCGACAGGACCGGCGCCTACCACTAATACGTCCAACAAGTTTTCGACCATGATCAATCTCCCTGATTCGGGTTTAGCGACTATAGTTCTATACTAACGCTATCATCGCTTTCCTCCTATATCCTTTGGTTTTGTGATTTAGTTCAATGGAGTATTTGTTCTGGCTTCTGCTCTTCCTTACTGGTACTGACTGGTTTGATTTTTGGAGCTTTCAACAGGCCATAGATGCGATATGATTCTGTCCACAGGGAGTTATCAAAAATTTTTACCGGTTGCAGTGAGAAAGAGTTTGCTATTAACCTGGTGGCCTCGTTTGCAACACAGGCAACATCTTCAAAAGAGAGACAGGAGTTGGTATAACCTGTGCGGGTACTGTCCGAAAACTGTTGTGATTGCAAGTGGCATCTTAAATCCCAGGGAAGCATGGACATATAATCTTCCCAAATCTTGGTTTCAAAAAGTTTGACTTCAGTCACTGCAGGCAGGCTCTCTAACTCGCTTTTCAGCGCTTCATATTCGCAAGTGCCTGGAGAAAGGTTGTAGCTATTATTCCCTTGCGGAAGGTTGACATAACTGGTACATAGCCGTCCGTCTTCAGGATTGCTGCGGTTATCGCGGGTGGTAATGAGCGCTAATTTTCCAAAGCCTTCAGGCTGCAGGGCGGGTTCAAAAAATTCTTGATGTGCAGGGTAGCCTTTTAATTTGCATACTGCAACCGGGTAACGGTAGTGGGTTAACTGTCCTGTACATAATTTTTCAGTTTCACTCAGTTTTAACCCTAACTTTGGCCAGTGCAGGGGGGATAACGCCAGGATTAAATAGTCGGCTTTAAGTTGCTGTTCTTTACCATGCTGGGAAAAGGATACTTCAACGCCGTTGCTGCGATCAATAGAATGAATATTGACCTCGGTCAGTACCCCATAGTCTTCGGCAATGGCCTCCATTAGACGTTGAAAGCCCCCCTTTATGGCATAGAAGGGTCCCTGATTGAGTAAACCGGGAATTAATCCCATACCAGGAACAGTCGTATGCCCCATGTACTCAAGCACTGCATAAGTGGGGCAAACTTGCATTGCGCCGTAACCAAACCCGGTGACCAATGGGCGCAACAGGTCGTTTAACTCCATTAAGCCTTTGCGTTGGGCAAATTCGGCAAAGGGCAGGAGATAGTCTTTGGGAAGCGGGAGTTGATGGTCCCGTGCGTGTTCATATTCACGAATAAAGGTTTCATAAACAACCAGTTCTTTTAGGAATTCAGCTGAAAATTTTATTTTACCCAGGGTATTTTCTTGATGAAATTGTTTCATGAAGTCCATAGAATCCGGTTTGGTAGGCAGAACCTCTTCATACTTGATTTTTTTCTCATGGATGGCATCAAGAACTACTCCATAGTTAGTGGCTACCAATGCTGCGCCAAATTCTGTGACCAGGCTTTCATTTTCAGGATCAACATAAGTATGGCATTTACCCCCTGCCCAGGATTCTTTCTCCAGAATCTTAATATTTTTACCAGGCACGCCCAGTTTATTAAGTGCCCGTGCACTGAACAATCCTGCAGGACCTGCGCCGACGATAATAAAGGTGGTTTTATCGGAGATTTGTTGTTTAGGTTGTGGCATAATTCACCTCGACTCCTGTCTAAGCCCCAAGGAATACCTTCGGGGGGTTATTATGATACTTAATCAACATCATGTGGATTCTACAAATTAGCCTGTACTTCTATCGCGCCAAGGTTATTGTTCGAAGGCTGATAAACCAATAGCCGTGAATATCAAAATCCGGAAATTAAAAATCTGAGTTTGCTCATCTGTTATGGTAACGTTGCCATGGACGAAGTTTATTGAAGAAACTGGCAAGTTAAGGTTCCAGCAAGTATCATTCACACCAAATCCTTGTGATAAATAGATAACTACAACCAGTAGATAGATAATCAAAATACAACAAAATACTTTTTCTGATCAAGCTCAATTATTAAATTGGGGTTGTCTTCAAGGTATCCTGCGCTTTCAATTACAAATCCATTTACTCTCACTGAGTATCGAATAGACTTCGTTATCCCCGATAATTAAATGATCCAGTAAACGCACGTCAACCAGTTCAAGAGCCTCCCTTAGGCGTTCAGTTACAGCAATATCCTGCTGGCTTGCATCCGCTACGCCTGATGGGTGATTATGAGCGAGGATTAATGCTGCAGCATTCAGCTTAAGTATGCGTTCAATAATAGGTCGCGGATGAACGGTTGCAGCATTAATTGTGCCTGTAAAAAGTTCTTCATAAGCCAGCACCCGATGTTGGTTATCCAGAAACAGAGCAACAAAGGTTTCATTTTTTTTATCGCGTAATTGCCGTTTAAGGTAGGCATGCGTTTGCTGAGAGTTAGTCAATTGGATGGTCTTTTGTAAGCTGATAAAATCGCTTCGGCGATAAATTTCCAACATGGCTTGCAGCTGAACATAGCGCACTATTCCAAGGCCAGGTACCTGTTTAAAGGTTTGAGGGTCGGCGTTAACTATCGCGCGTAAATCACCTAGATGCCTGATTAAATCAAATGCCAATTGCATACAGGATTTTTTGCGATTGCCCGAGCTGATAAAAACGGCCAATAATTCGGCATCAGAAAGGCTTTGGGCTCCTTGAGATAATAACTTTTCCCGCACGCGCAACGGCTGTGCTGGTTGCAAATTTATCATTGTTATTCCTTTATTGCGAGGATTGTGGTTTGATCGACAAATATTTTATGAAAAATGAAAAGTCATGCAAGATTTTGTCAATAAAAAAATTCTTTTGGGCGTCTGCGGGGGGATCGCGGCTTATAAATCGCCTTACCTTGTTCGTGAATTAACCCGCTTGGGAGCACAGGTTCGTGTGGTGATGACAGCTTCAGCTCAGCGATTCATTTCCCCTCTAACCTTGCAAGCCTTAAGTGCTCATGATGTCCGTCTCGAATTGTTTGATGAACAGGCAGAGCGGGCCATGGGGCATATTGAGCTTGCTCGATGGGCTGATTACTTATTAATCGCCCCAGCTTCAGCTAATATGCTTGCTAAAATGGCAAATGGATTTGCAGATGATTTGTTATCGACACTTTATCTGGCAGCAGAGATTCCTGTGATTGTTTGTCCGGCAATGAATCGGGCGATGTGGCAGCATCCTGCTACTCAGACCAATTGCCGGCAATTAAAAAAACAGGGGGTAGTATTGGTTGGGCCTGAAGAGGGTGAGCAAGCTTGCGGGGAACAGGGATTTGGCCGGATGAGTGAGGTTGGCAATATCCTGAATGCTCTAAGACTTCAAGAAGTGAATCAGTTGCTTGATGGATACAAACTCCTGATTACGGCAGGGCCAACCCGTGAAGCTATTGATCCTGTCCGTTATATTAGTAATCATAGTTCTGGAAAAATGGGCTATGCTTTGGCCGAAGCGGCGCATATGGCGGGTGCTCAAGTGACTTTGATTAGTGGTCCTACTGCATTAGATCCCCCTGTGGGCATAAATGTGCAGTATGTCGAATCTGCAAAGGCCATGTATGAGGCCGTCATGGCCAATTTGCACCAAGAGATGATTTTTATCTCCACTGCAGCGGTGGCTGATTATGGTATTGAATCACCTGCACTTGAGAAGATTAAAAAGAAGAGGGATGAGGCATTAATACTGAAATTATGTCCTAATCCTGATATATTGGCCAGTGTTGCAACCAGTGGAAAAGCCTCTTTTGTCGTTGGCTTTGCTGCGGAAACCAATGATCTTATCAAACATGCAAGAGAAAAATTGGAGAAGAAGAAACTGGATATGATCATCGCCAATCAAGTGGGAGACAATGTGGGTTTTAACTCGGACTTTAATCAGGTTTCGATATTAACAAAAGACAAGCAATACGAGCTTCCTTTAACCCATAAAGTGAGACTTGCAGGACAAATTATTGCAATTCTTGCTACAACTATTCAAAATGGCGCCCATCGTCAATAACCTTATTGATTTAGAGAGGGGCTATGAACCAAGCGATTCAGTTAAAAATTTTAGATCCACGAGTAGGCCAATCCATTGATTTGCCCAGCTATGCAACGGCTGGTTCTGCAGGACTTGACTTGCGTGTTTGTATCGACGCGCCATTACAGGTCGCACCTCAGGAGACAGTCTTGTTACCCACAGGATTGGCCATCCATATTGCTAATCCTGATTTGGCAGCCGTTATTTTGCCACGCTCAGGTCTTGGCCATAAACATGGGATTGTGCTGGGTAATCTGGTCGGTTTAATTGATTCTGACTATCAGGGCGAACTAAAAATTTCATGCTGGAATCGTAATCAGGAGCACTTCACTATCAATCCAGGCGATCGCATTGCGCAGCTGGTTTTTTTGCCTGTTGTCAGGACGATGTTTGAAATAGTGGACTCCTTTGAAGAAAGCAGCCGTGGTCATGGGGGCTTTGGCAGTTCCGGGAGAGGATGATGTACAGACAAGTACAGATTGAACGCTGTGTTTTTAGAGCCTATGACATTCGCGGCATTATTGGCAGTCAATTGGATGAAGATGCATTTTATACCATCGGTTTGGCTATTAGTTGTCAACTCAATAAATTAAATCGTAGCAAGATTTTTATCGCTCGTGATGGACGTCTAAGTAGTCAAGATTTAGCCAATGCATTGAAACAAGGTTTGCTAGATAGTGGTATCACCGTTATTGATTTAGGTGCGGTGGCAACGCCAGTGATGTATTATGCTGCCGATACGCAGGAGATTGATAGCGGTCTCATGGTAACGGGAAGCCATAATCCTGCTGATTATAATGGGATTAAAATAGTTCTGGCAGGAAAGACGTTGGTACAAGCCGACATCGATGAATTATATCAGTTGGTTAGCGCAGGGACTCGCCATTACGGGCAAGGAGCAGCCTTTGACTCCAATATTGTAGAAGATTATGTTAATCGTATTGTGGGTGAGATCAACCTTCAGCGCCCTTTAAAGGTGGTTGTTGATTGTGGTAATGGAATTGCCGGGCCAGTGATTCCTAAGGTAATTGCAGCACTTGGTTGTGAGGTGATTCCTCTTTATTGTGAAGTGGATGGCCGTTTTCCGAATCATCATCCTGACCCTACTGTTGAAGCCAACCTGGTTGATTTAAGGGAAGCCGTCCTTCAGCATCGAGCTGATCTAGGGATTGCTTTTGATGGGGATGCAGACAGACTAGGGGTCATAACCGACAAAGGAGAGATGATTTGGCCTGATCGTTTATTGATGCTTTATGCTCGCAACCTGCTAAAGACTAACAAAGGAGCAACCATTGTTTATGATGTGAAATGCTCAAGTCATCTGACTCAAGTCATTGAGGCGTCCGGTGGGGTAGCCAGGATGTGTCCTACAGGGCATTCCATTGTTAAAGCGGTGATGAAGAATGAACAGGCAATCCTTGCCGGGGAAATGAGTGGTCATCTTTTTTTCAAGGATCGTTGGTATGGATTTGATGATGCGCTTTACAGTGCATGCCGCTTGCTGGAAATTGTTAGCCATGATGTCTTGTCAGTAAGCGAACAATTTGATGCGATTCCTAATAGTATCAATACACCTGAAATCAAAATCCCTATTGCTGAAGAAGATAAGTTTGCTTTCATGCAGCGTTTCAGTGCAGAGGCTAAATTTCCTGATGCCCAGGTTATAACCATTGATGGCTTAAGGGTTGAATTTCCTTATGGTTGGGGGCTTTTGCGGGCATCGAATACGACACCTTGTTTGGTTGCTCGGTTTGAAGCGAAAGACAAAGCGAGTCTTGAGCAAATTCAAGCCTTATTTAAATTGCAATTATTAAACATCGATAAAAATCTGACGACTTTTTTTTAGTAAAGCGCATGGGTACCGTGGTCAAGCCACGGTAATTCGAGGCAGTAAAAGTCCTAAACTTAATGGCAGTGACCTTGCGAGAGAGTGACTATTATTTTTGAACCACAAATAACATTTCGGCTAAAGCCTGTCGGTTTTGCTGTCTTGCAATAACCTTCTCCTGAGCAATCAGCTTCAATTCATGTTTTCTGCATAGAGTCCTTATATAATCAGGTTGATGGCTAAAGCGTGCCGTTGATTGTAACTGCCAGGACTTATCATGACTGATTTCTGTTGTGAAAATAAAATAGCCATTTGGGGTCAGATTTTGGGTAATTTGAGTAAATAAACTGTCAAGCTCTCCAAAATAAGGAAGAACGTCGGCTGCTAAAATAAGTCCGTAGCCTTTTTTCCCCTTCTTTAGGAAGTGAAGTAATTCCGATTCGATTAAGTGATCGTAAATTCCTTTTGTTTTGGCCTGAGCCAGCATTTTTGCTGAAATATCGACACCAGTCAGTTGCTGGCTTATTTCTCGTAACACCACGCCAGATAGGCCAGTACCGCAGCCTAAATCCAGTGCATGCCCCACCTCATGAATAGCCAATTGATGAAGCTTTTGGCCAATTTGTTGCGGTAGGGTATATTCTAACAGCTCAGTCATATGTCGGTCATAATATAATGCATAATTATTAAATAGATTGCTGGCATATTCCGGACAAGCTTTGGGATTTAATTCATCCTTACTTAATGCGTGCAACATATGCTGGCTGGCTTTATCTTTCGGATTTGCTGCAACTGAACGTTCAAGTAGTTGCCGAGCCTGCTCTTTATCCTCAAGGCGGATATAAATTGCTGCTAAATTATTCAAGGCCGCAAAATGTTTACTGTTTTGTTTTAATATGTCTTCAAAATGAATAATTGCTTCACTTAAATGGCCTAACGCCATTTGTGCAACACCTGAATTATAGAGGTATTCAATGTTATGCGGATCTTGTTTTAAGAGAACATCATAATGCATTAAGGCATTTTCAAAGCGGTCATGATGCATAAAGGTCGCGGCCAGATTGTTGCGAGCCTCCAGATGATTATTATCAAAAGCTAATGCCCGGGTAAAATAATCAATGGCAATTTGTCCTTGTTGACGCTTTAAGGCGATAACACCCAGGTTGGTCAATGCTTCCACATGTTCACTGTTTTCTTGCAATACTTGTTCAAAAGCCTGCTTTGCCTCTTCCAGTGCATTCTCCTCCAGACTTAAGACGCCAATATAGAAGTTAGCATCCAGATGATTAGGGCACAGGGTCACCACGTTTTTAAATTGCGTTTTGGCAGCAGCCAGGTTTTGGTGTTTTAATAATAACAATCCCAGATTAAAATGGGCGGCTGCGAAATCGGGTGCTGCATGAACCGCTGCCCGATAATGGCCTAAGGCTTTATTATAATCATCTTGAAAAGCATAAACGACTGCTAAATTATGGTGAGCTTGTGCGTACTCTGGAGAAAGCTCTATCGCTCGTTGATAATGTTCGATCGCTTTATCAATCTGGTGATTTTTCTTAAAAGCATTGGCAAGATTATTATGTAAACTTTCATCATTGGGTTTTAGGTTTAATGCTTTCTGCAATAGACAAATCGCTTTATCCAGGTTGCCCTGTTGCGCCTGCGCAAGACCAAGAAAATGTAATGCCTGGCTATGGTTGGGCTCCTGAGCTAATAATGTCTCATAGAGCTTGATGGCTTGTGGGAGTTGATTTTGTTGCTGTAGCGAATAGGCTTTGGTAAATAAATCTGACTTTGGGTTCATGGCGTCTTTGTCATCAAGATATGGGGAATACCATCCAGCTCAAAGGGTTCCCCTTTTATTGTAAAACCATAACTGCGATAAAAATCTTGCAAATAAGTTTGAGCAGTAATGCAAATAACCTGTTGAGGATAATGGGTTTGCAGATGACTTAATAAATGGGCCATGATTTGCTTTCCCAGCCCACGGTTACGGTGGGATGGTGCTGTAGCCAGCCGGCCAAAGCTCATGGCTTGAGTATCATAAGGCAAAATACGGGCATAAGCGACTAGCTTATTATCCTCATGAACAAGCAGATGCTCTGCTTGCTGGTCCTTATAATCCAAATCCTGAAAAACACATTGTTGTTCGACAATGAAAACTTCACTACGCAAGGCCAGAAGGGCGTATAAGGTGGTATTGTCTAGCTGGTTAAATGGTTGAATTGTTATGTTAATCATGGAATTTCATCAAGGTTAACGTTAAAAACAAGAATTTTCTTATACATCGCTTTGGTTATAGCGTTAAGGCTTAATCACTGGAGAATTGCAATTGCCTGCGTAATTGGTTCAATGCTTGTGCCCGGTGACTAATCTTATTTTTAATCTTAGCAGGTAATTGGGCTGCTGTGCATTGCAAGGAGTCTATAAAGAAAATAGGATCATAACCAAACCCGTTATCGCCATGCTTGCTGGTGGCTATTCTACCGCTAAATTTACCGGTTGCAATGATTGGCGTTGGATCGTTAGTATACTGCACTAAGGCAATGGCGCAGTAAAAATAAGCCTGGCGTTGCTCTTCTGGTACGTTGACAAGTTTTCCCAGTAATAATTTAATATTTTCTTCGTCGGTTGCTTGCGGTCCGGCATAACGTGCAGAATAAATACCAGGTTCACCCTGAAGTGCCTCTACCACCAACCCCGAATCATCAGCCAGGGAGGCTTTATTGCTTATCTGGCTGGCGTGCCTGGCTTTAATGATGGCATTTTCAATAAAGCTCAAGCCTGTTTCTTCAGGAGAATCTATGTTAAAGGTTGCCTGTGGTATGCAGCGTGAAGGGGAAAGGATTGCTGTTAACTCGGCAATTTTCCCTGCATTGGCAGTAGCTAATACAATTTCTTTCATAATGTACCCAAATCAAATGACGGTATCCTTGAGGAGACAAGGAATAGGTTGAGATTCTAAAACGATTAAAATTAGCTAAGATTAATAGTAATCGCAAATCCTGTAAACTTTAGGTTCTGCGCACTTATCTACTATCTTGGCCAAAAAGCCTTGATTTTCTGCGCTCCGATGCTTACATACTTATATGTATGCTCCGCTTCGGTGCTCGCCAATCAAGGCTTTTTGACTCAAGCTAGCGATAAGTGCACAGAACCTAGGGGTGTAATTAAAATTACGGTTGGCGGTTATCAATGGTAGCCCGGATTTTGCTGGCGTTCCATCCAGGCTGCCACTTTCAAGGAAAAACCGCCGTTTTAGTCGCCCCTAAACTTTGGTAACTATAATGGATAGACAGAAAGAAAAACCTGAAATAGTGGCTGTGTTTGATTTTGATGGCACAATTACCTCTAAAAGCACCACGCTTCCTTTTTTGAAGTTTATATCGGGTCGTTATTTGGGCTTTAAGTTAATAAGAAAAATACCAATAGTCATTGCTTATCACTTGCAATTAGTAACGATTGATCAACTAAATGCGGCGATTGCCAGTACTTTTTTTAAAGATTTACCACGTGATTTTCTTTATGAAAACGGTCAGGATTTTGCAAATCAAATACTCCCTGACTTAATAAAAGATGAAGCGAAATTACGTGTGGAGTGGCACAAAAAACAAGGCCATACCTGTATTTTGGCAACTTCTGCTTATAATCTCTATGTGGATTACTGGGCAGAGCAAAATGGATTTGATGGGTTTGTATCCACGAAAATTGAATTTAATCAGCAAGGGCGGGCTACTGGTCGATTGGATGGGAAAAGTTGCAATGGTAAAGAAAAATTAAGGCGTGTTCAGGAGTTGATTGGAGCACCTGACGTTGTGTATGCTTATGGGGACAGTGGAGGCGATACAGAACTTTTAAATTATGCGACTTATTCTTATTATAAAAGATTAACTTAGGGCATGCCTAATCTTATGATTAATCAACCTGAACGCTCCACTTAAATGCTTAGACTTTGACAAAGCTCCTTAATAATTTGTTGTAAAATAGAGTTTATTTCATTGGGACTGATTAGCCCCTGATTATAAATTAGGCCCAGTGCATCCCCCTGCGGACTGCTTCGCACAATAAAGTTAATTCGCTCTGGACAAGAATAATTCCACAGTGCTACTTGATTTTCTTTCTTTAGAAGATTTTCTAAAATGTAGTCTGCGGAGCGAAACAGTTTACTTTCTTTGCCAAGTGAATATTGGTTAAAAATGAATTCTGGTTGCAGGTAATTAATTTTTTTAAGATCCTCATCAAAGAGAGGATTTTGAAAGCGTTGTATTACGTCAAGAATCTGGGTTTGGATTGCTTGTAACTGTCTGATGAAGTCAATTTCAGGATTAATAGAAACAAGTAAGGGAATATTGTCAGCATAATAACCGATCATGTCCGGGTAATTGAGCTGGGCTCGGTTTGATTTTACCACGCTGATATAAATTTTATCCTTGTTAAGAACATCGGATAAGATCTTACAAAATAAATGTAGATAAAGTGCATAGGGTGAAATTTTTTGCTGTTGACAGAAAGTGGTAATTTTTTTCGAATGCTCAGCAGTCAGTTTTTTATAAATCAATCCACCGAAATACTGTTCTTGCTGTTTAATCAAATGATTTTCTGAATGAGTGAAATGTAATCCTGATAAGTAGTTTTGGTAATTTTCCATCTGTGTTTGATAGTTGGCATGGCTTAGAGAATAAATCCTTAAATAATCGTCATCCTGCTTTTGCTCGTATGGGGTTAGCTTATTGTTTAAATAATGACTTTCAATCTCGTGGAAAAGTAATTCTGCAGAAATGCCATCGCAGATCAAATGATGAATTTTTATAAAGAGAATAGGATTTTCTTCTTCTTGATATATTAAATACCCTTTCAATAAGGGAGCCTCCTGGATACTGATCGATTCTAAAAATAATTCCCCTATTGTGTTGTATAAATTGGAAGTATTAATCCTTTGCAAGGAGAATGTTGCTGGTTTTCCAAGAACGAGCTTAAGTGTCTTACCCTGTTCAATAAAACAAGTGCGTAGTGCAGGAATTTTCCTGATGCAGACATTGATGGCTTTATTTAATTGTTCTACATTGAGATTAGCTGGGACGGTTTTCAGGATGGGGATATAATAGGGCATGCCAGTAGGGTGATTCTTGAATAATTTCCATAGGTTTTGCTGTAAGATGGAGGCATCCTGGCTGTTCAAATCATCAGTGCCTTCTGACACCACCCTCTTTTCTTCTGAGTTTTGATACGTCATATGCACTAGCCAATGGTCTAGTAGATTTTGGGCTAAAATGTCGCTAATTTTATCCCTGCGATATTTTAGGGATATTATAAGCTCATCAGCAGTTAATAATACTTTAAAAGAAAGCAGGCGAGGCTCATCTCCCCATAAGCTATTTTGTACATTACCGCTTTTCATCGTCGTTAATTTTAACGGCGTATCCACCGTATTGAGCTCAAAGCTTCTTTGAAAATCAAAAGAAATCGTTGGCATGTCAAGCCCATTTTCTTTAAACATAGGCATGCGTAAATATTGTTTATCACTAAGGGAGAGAATTTGCTCCTGTAGATTTTTGGTATGTTGCAGCCAATTGTCTTCCTTATTTGAAATGACAATTACATCATTGGAGGTATCGCCATAAACGGCAGAAAAATCACCCTCTTCACGTCCAGAAAAGAAGACTACAACACCCTGCTGTTGGCGATTAAAAGCGTTAAATAACGTTTGAAATAAATTGGCTAACAAATAATTACTGAGCGATAGTTTATTTTTCTCAAGAATAGAGAGGGTTTGTCTAAGCGTTGTCAACGGAAGCGTTGTAGAGATGACTCCTGCCTCCATCGTTTTATGGGTTAGGCTTTCCAGGGGGACATCTAATGGAACATGTTGTAATCGGTTAATCCAATAGTCCTGCAAGCTACTACTCAGCCGATAAAGAATATGTTCCCACTGCCAGGCAACGTATTCTCGATACTGTTTCGGTTGGTTTTCTAATTCCTTCCCTTCATAAATAGTGAAAATGTCACGAATAAACGCACTGACTGTGTGGCCATCGCAAATCAGATGGTGAAAAACGAGCAGCCATTTGTATTCTTCTTGGTTTAGCTTGACCAGTTTGCTTCGCATAAGCGGGGGATGTGCCAGATCAAAGGGAGCTGTTAAGAATTGTGCCTCTTCTCGCTCGTCAATAGACTCACTAAACTCCGGCTCTACCTTGCATCCAGGATGAATATGTTGGTTAACCTGGTTTAAAATTTCATGAAAGCTATAAGCAAAGATATCATGACGCTCACTTACTTGAATGATCGCTTGTTGAAATTTGTCAATGACCAATGGCCCTTGTATTTTAATGACCATTGGGATTAGATAAGCCGTTTCGCTCGTCGATTTTTTAATAAAATTCCAAATCTCTTGTTGTTGCAGGGAGAGGGGAATATTCGTTGCAAGTTGAGGGATGGTTTCGTTTGTTGAGTTGTGGTTATTCGACTCCGACTCATGATGAATTTTTCTTGCGAGCTCTTCTGCTGAAGCATAGTTAAATATATCTTTAGAGCTCACTACTTTCGCTTTACAGCGCAGGTTAATTTTATGGGCAAGCTGGGTGGCCATGATTGAGTCCATACCTACTTCAAACCAGTTGTCATGGATTGATAATTCCTCGGCGGAGATTCTTAATATTTTTTGCACCAGAGTCAAAATATCATCGGCTGAGCAGGTTTTCTCGTCTGATAACTTATCTTCATCATTTATTGAATTTGAAATAGTCGTGATGTCTCTATTCTCCACAGGGCCAACGGGTGCTACAAGGAAATTGGATAGGAGGATTTTATTTTCCTCTGCTTGCATTTTAAAAAGGTTTTTAACCTCTTTAATGGTTATAGGTGCAATGCCAATTGATTCTAAGTATTCAGTAAGCTGTTGTTCATTTTTCTTGAATAACCCCATATTTCTGACAGGGCCTAATATCAGATTCAAAGTGGGTTTGTTTTCTTGTTTGCGCAGGTCACTCAATGCATCTAAAAATGCATTGGCTGTAGCATAGGCAGCTTGTCCTTGATTGCCAAGAACGCCGGCAATAGAGGAAATGCAAATGAATTCCTTCAGTGGAATATTGGCAGTTGCGCGATGTAAATTTAGGGCACCTAATGCTTTTGCAGCAATCACCTCATTGAATTCTGATGGTTTGGTTTCTATCCAGGGTTTGTCTATTGTAATGCCTGCTGCATGAATGACAGACCCCAAAGGGGGAAAATGTTGGTTAATTGTAAGAATCAGCTGCTGAAGTTCGTCCATCTTGCTGATATCACAACGGTGATAATCTATTTGGGCTCCCTTGTTTAAATAGGCTTGTATGGTTGAAGACCAATCCTTATTTTTTGCTTGACGACCCACGGCGACAACATGTTTTACACCAGAGTCCAACAGTACTTCGATTAACTGTTGCCCGATATCACCACATGCTCCAGTCACAAGATAAGTATTCTCTGGATAAATTTTGTGGTAACCGCTCAGCAAATCCGGTTCAAGCGGCAGAATATACTGGCTGAACAATTGGCTGGATTCATAATGAAAAGCCCAATTAATTAGCTTCGCATCCTCAAGTGCATGTACCCAGGCAGGGGAAGCCTCAGCAAACAAATCACCCTCAATGTAGCGTATGGGCCATTGGGGGTATTCCTTTTTGATAGACTTCATCATGGCTAACAATGCGCTGCCGCTAGGGTTTTGATGATTAAGGAATACAAAGGGTTTTTCTACTGCATTTTTGATCAAAAATTGTGTGAGGGAATAAAGAAAATTGGCCTCTTGAAGAAATTCATCCTCATTTGCCTCACATAAATAAACCCATTTTCTGGCGGTTGTTAGCTGGCTTGGGATTTTGTTGGTATTCTCATAATTGATTGGAAGAACATCGACCTTGTCATAATGAAGTTTTAATAAAGCAAGTAAGCGGTTGAATGACTTGCTTTGGTTATGAGTGATAACTGTAATTTCCTTCCGATGAGCGGATTGAACGGGTAGCCAATCTAACTGCTTCCAGCCGATGCGATACAAATATTTTTTCCAGGTATTATCAGGGGATTGTTGATTATCAGCAATTGTAGGAAGCCAATATTCTTTGCCCTTAAAAGGATATTTAGGGAGGGATATCTCCGTGTCTGTTTGATGCGTTGAAAAAATTTCCCACTTGATAAAAAAGCCCCTTAAATAAAAATTACCTAGAGCTTCCAGCAGGGTTGGCCAAGGTTCATTTGGATTATGAATCGAAGGGATTGTGACAAAATCGTGTGTTGCTTGCGCTTGAGGGATTAAGACGGGTTTTGGACCAATTTCCTGACAGATGACAATGCCTTGCTCAGCCAGTTTTTTCAGACCTTGATGAAACTCTACTGTATGCATGAGGTGTTCACACCAGTATTTGGCATTGACTTGCTTTGCCCCCAGTTCTTCACCAGTAATGTTGGATATGACTGCCATCTTGGGGGCGCTGTAGCTGATTTTCATTGCTTCTTGATAAAAGGCATCAATCATGGGGGTCATCAACGGCGAGTGAAAGGCATGAGAGGTGGCAAGTTTCTTACAATGTAAACCATGTTCTTGGCAATAACTCTGACAAGCATCGATGGCGTCATAGGAGCCTGAAACGACGGTTTGTTGTGGGCCATTGTTTGCTGCAATCACTAAACTGTCGAACGGGCGGATTAGTTCAGTGACCTTTTCTGATTCTAAAGTGATCGCTAACATGGCACCGTTTTCAGGTAAAGAAGCAATTAGCTTGGCGCGAATACAAACTAATCGCAAACATTCCTCCAACGTCATGATTTCAGCTATGCAGGCGGCCACATATTCACCCAGGCTATGCCCTAACAGTAATGTGGGGCGCAATCCTAAGGAGAGAAACCAGCGAGCCAAGGCATATTCATATACAAAGAGGGCAGGCTGAGCATATAGGGTATGATTGATGTTGATTTCTTTCGGTGTGTTAAGCAAAACTTCACGTAAATCATAATCCAGTAATCCTTCTGTGATTTTGCAGCATTGCTCCACAATGAAGGCAAATTCCGGTAGGGTATTATAAAGTTCGGCTGCTAAATTAGGCTGTAAACAACCTTGACCAGTAAATAACCAGGCTAATTTATTTTGATCTTCGATTTTCCCTTGTTGCCAATCTTGCTGGTCTAATGCGGTTGCCCATTCATTACCGTCTTTTGCTACGATAAAACTACGATATGGGAAGTGTGTTCGCTTTGTAAGCGCTTGATGGCAAATTGCTGCAAAGTTACTATCTGATTGCTTATAGCTAAATTGCCGATAAATTTTCAAATAGTTGTTAAGTGTTTCAGGATCTCGGGCACTAATCACCCAAAGATGGTGACTGCGCGTCATTTTTTCATGTGTTTTCGATTCTTTTCTGGGGCTTTGGCCTACAATAAGATGTGCATTGGTACCACTAAACCCAAAGGAACTAACCCCGGCATAACGTGCTTTATCAGACCATTGTACTGGTTGGTTTGGGACTACCATGTTGTCCTGTTTTTTGATGTTGGGATTAAATTGTTTTAGGTGCAAGTGGCTGGGAATCTGACCTTGCTTGATGGCCAATACGGTTTTTATGAAACTGGCAACACCTGCAGCAGCCTCCAGGTGGCCGATGCGGGTTTTCAAGGAGGTAATATAAAGGGGGGTTGTTCTTTCAAGTGCATAGGCACGGCGGATACTCTCCCATTCAATGGGATCGCCTAGTGCGGTACCTGTACCATGTGCTTCTACATGCGTGATTTGCTCAGGTTTTAATTCTGCTAGATGAATGGCAGATTTCATTACATCAGCTTGAGCGGATAAATTAGGTGCAGTTAAGCCATTACTGGCACCATCTTGATTCACAACACTACCATGAATCACCGCATAAACTTTATTTCCGTCACGCAGTGCATCAGTAAGTTTTTTTAGAATTACGATGCCACATCCTTCACCTCTGACATAGCCATCCGCTTCAATGTCAAAGGTGCTGCAACGATTTTTAGGTGATAACATGCCGCTCTTGCAAAAAATAATATTACCTTCAGGGGAGAGGATGAGATTGACTCCTCCTGCAATGGCTAAACTGCACTCACCATCTTGTAATGCACGACTGGCTTGATGAATGCTCACTAAAGAGGAAGAGCATGCTGTATCAATGGCCATGCAAGGACCCTGGGTACCTAGAAAATAGGCGATTCTGCCTGCGGCAGTTGAAAAGCTGGTACCTGTTGCCTGATAGGTTGTTAATTCTTCAATTGGTACTTGCTTTTGAATTAAGGTGTCATAGTCATGGGTACTAATGCCAAGATAGATGCCGGTCTTGCTGTCTTTAATTTCCTGCAGGGGAATGCCGGCATCCTCTAAGGCATTCCAGGTGACCATGAGAGCTAAACGCTGTTGAGGGTCAAGATATTCTGCTTCTCGGGGCGAGATATTAAAAAATTTGGCATCAAAACGCTTGATATCGGTCAAAAAACTACCCGATGAAGAATACATGGTGCCTTTTTTTTCAGGATTTGGATCAAAATAGGGGCGATTATCCCAGCGATCGGGGGGTATTGGTTGAATACTATCTTCTTCTTGCTGTAAAAAATTCCAGAACTCCTCAATACCAACAAGATTTTTTTGCTTGGCTCCTGGGATTCGACAGTCCATACCAATAACAGCAATAGGCTCATAGTTTCTTATTGTTTGTGTTGCCTGGGTTGATAAATGACTTGCCAGTTTTTGGCTTAAGGCATAAATGCTGGGAAATTCCCAGGCAAGCCAAGGTTCAAGAGGTTGTTTTGTAAACTGCTCCAGCCCGCTTATCATGGAAACCAGTTTAACGGAGTTGAAGCCATACTCGGAGAAGGCTCGATGCTCATCGATACTGTCGTACGAAACGTCGCTATTCTCGGCTATCCAGCATTTTAGCCAGCTGGCAATCTGGTCGTCATGTTGAGAAACTTCAGTGTGTTGAATGACTGGATTAAAATTTTCCGGCTCTCTTAATCTTGCAAGATAATCGAATTCTCCATGCAGGTAAGTCTGTTTACAAGCACTTCGTTGAACCTTCCCGCTACTGGTCTTGAGCAGTTTTTTGGGCGGAATAAGAAGAATGTCATAGGGGATAATGTCACTTGCATCAAAAACGGATTTCTTTATCTTGGATAGCACGTCTTGGTAATCATCTTTCTTTAGACGATGATTCACTTCCGCCACAATGACACATTCTTCGGAACCTTCCCCTACTATTGAAAATGCGGCTGCTCCATCCTTTATCAGTTCCGGGTGAGTGTTATAGCAGGCCGCTTCGATATCCTGAGGAAACAGGTTTCGACCATTGATAATAATCAGATCCTTAACACGTCCACAAACCACCAAATAGCCCTGTGGGTCAATAAATCCCAAATCACCTGTCCTGAGAAATGGGCCTTCTTCTGTATCAATAGTAAAGGCATTGAATATTTCATTCGTTTTCTCAGTATTACGATAATAACCAGCGGTGACTGAATTGCCATGAAGCCAGATCTCGCCGATTGCATGTTTGGGTAGCAATCGTCTACTGTCAGGATCAACAATTCTTAAACGATATTGCTCAGAAACCTGGCCACAACGCACGACTTCGGTCATATCAGTTAAATCATGATGAGATAACCCAAATCCGCTGCTTAGTTTGTCCTTGCTGACTGGTAAGAAACGAGAGGAGTCAGTATGGATGGAAATTACTAAAGTGGTTTCAGCCATTCCATAACCTGCTTTCATTGCTCCCTGCTTCAGGCCATAAGATGACAAAAGATTTTCTATTCTCCTAATCGTTTTAGGTTTGACTGGTTCTGCACCATTAATGAGATGATGAACCGTAGAAAAATCCAAATTGAATGAAGAAAGGTCTTTCTTTTCCAAAGCCTGGGCTGCTAAATCGTAGGAAAAATTAGGTGCCATCGTATAGGTCCCTTTTTCTTCGCTTAATTTCTGAAGCCAAAAAAAAGGATTCTTAAGGAAGGTAAGAGGGGCCATGAAGACACATGTGCCTCCTGAATACAAAGGCAATAATGTATTGCCTATCAAACCCATATCATGAAAAATAGGTAACCAGGAAACGCAAGTGGATACCGAGTCAATGCCCATGTATTCGATTAATAAGTTGAGGTTGGTAACGATATTTTGATGAGTAACAATCACCCCCTTCGGTGCACCTGTTGAACCGGAGGTATACTGTAGAAAAGCAATGTCTTCTGGTTGGTTGTTGTGGGGAATGAGGGCGCTATCATCCTCTGAATCCAGTTCATCAATACAAACCAGATTTGCTTGCACAGGAAATTGAAAATCATTGGTTTCACAATAAGAGCGGACTTTGCTGGTACTTAAGATTATCTCTACTTTAGAATCTTCAATGATTTTCAGTAGGCGTTGTAAATGCCTGGTCTGACGAGGGGGATAGGCTGTTACGGCAATATTTCCTGTGTATAAGACAGATAAGAATGCAACAATATATTCAAGACTGGATTCAAAAAGAAGTAAAATCGGTTTCTGCTGGTTAATTTTACCGTATTTATCAATATTGAATTGCTGAATTTTATTGCGGAGGTAAAGTATTTTTTGCTTTAATTCTTTATAAGTTAATTGTTGGCTATTTTTATAATTACCTTCTAAAAACTTCAACGCTATTTTTTCTGAATTTGATTCGGAATGTTTGAAAATTTTTTCTAAAAGTAATTCCGTAGCCAAATCATTCATATTTATTCCTTAAAAATACTCCACTAAATAGTCTTGCTTAAAACTCCGAGCGAGGGCTTAGTAAATTTATTAAGAAAAATCAAAACCATTTGAGGAGGTTTTACTAGATAAATTTTACTGCCATAGTGAAAGCCACCATGACTTAACTGAATCAACCGGAATTTTTTTAATGACGAAAATATTAAATATGGTAATCATATCTACTCCAGAAAACGACTCTAATAAAAGAGTGATTCTCCAATAAAACATCAATTTAATGGATAAATAAATTGTATTTTTAATTGGTTTTTGAATTATAGTATAAAAAAATATTTTTTCTTTTTTATCGTAAAAATGATGGCATGTCAGTTTTATGATGATGGAATCTATTATCCAGTAATTGGCGATGTATCTCAGCGATGATTAATGAACCTCAAACGATAAATATGAAAGTTAAGAGAACATCTGTGCAAGGGGTCTATAAAGAAAGTGGGGGCATAACCAAACCCGTTGTTGCTTGCGGGTGGCTATTCCACCGGTTGTAATGATTGGTAATACAATTTCTCCATAATAGACTCAAATCAAATTACACGGCCAGCAGGTGGTTAGTTTTCTGCTTTCATGTTTAAAGCTAAGGGATGAGTTCTTCAGTTCTTCACTACGCTCTAATAATCTTTCTATACTTTCTCCACGCTTGAGGATTTGCTCAAGGTTTTCAAGCATCAATTCACGGGTTTCTGCTAATTGAAGGTTGATTTCCTCCAGCTTATTATCCTTTGTATATTTTTCAAGGTCATTGGCAACTGTTTGCAGATCCAGTTTTAATCTCAGGAGATAATAGCTTAAGAAATTCATCTGAGTTTCAGTTAGTTGGGTGTCAAGAACGGCAATACAGTAATCCGAACCCAAGCGTGCAGCATAAAAAAAATAGCCATTTTTTTTTGTGCCCTGGATTTCACCCGGTATAAGTTTCTCACAAAAGGAAATAATTTCTTGCTTATAGCTGTTTATTGCCTGGCGGGCAAAAAAATTATGGGTAGGTAAGAGGTTATCGGTAGTTACCCATTGAAATGGATGTTCACCGAAACGGGCTGCTAAAGCATAACATTTCATTGTTAATCTCCCTGCAACATAATGTTAGGTTAAGGTAACATGAAATATAATAATAGTAAGCAATTATATTAATGATGCTAATTACGCTGAATATCGATTGGTTTTGCTATTATTAGAATAAAGTTCAACTGAGGATTGTAATGTCTTTACCCTATATACTGAAAGGCGGAATAAAAATTGCGCCCTTTAAAAGACCGGATATTGAACCCTATGGTGTCTTTGCCAATACGACTTCCCCAGGAAAATACCCAATCAGGCAAAAAGTTGACATGGACGGAAAGCAGGTTGCGATTAACTGGCCTTCCTCAGAGCATGCCTACCATGCGCAAAAAATTCTTCACTTGAAAGGCAAACTGGAGCCAAGCCATCCAGCACAAAAGACATTAACTGAAATGTTAACCAATATTGCATCAACCAATAAAGAATTCTCGCCAAGAAAAGATTATGATCCCCTTGTTGCCAGGTATCTTCCTGTTCTACGCAGTCAGGGGCTTAATGTTGAAGATAAAAAAACTTTTGATGCACTTTGTGATGCTGATTATCATGCAGTCAAAAATCCTACAGGGAAACGAGAAACGCTCACTTTTATGAGAAAAGTAATTCAGCTTAAGTTGGAGCAGCATGCTGAGTTACGCGAAAAAGCAATCGAATGTGCAAAATCAGGGATAATCCCTGTAGAAGTTAGCCAGTATGATAATAACTGGGCTTCTGGTCCGGAGGGTAAAGGAGAGAACATGCTTGGCCTCATTCTGCTGGAGGAAGGGAATAAATTACTTGAAAAGCAGGGAGGGACTCCGGCTATCCCTGACCCGAAAGAAGCTTATAAGCGATTAAATACAGTTGATTTAGCGCATAATACATTAGCCCAGAGGTTAGAGCCGGATAGTTTGCATTGGGTAATCCCGCAGAAAATTTTCCAACCTGATTTACCCAATACTTCTCATAAATGGGAGCAGCTCCAGGAGAAAGACAGGCAACAATCAAAATCTGGTTTTATCATATATGAGCCAGGTGAAATAGCAACAAGCCTGTTGTCGAGGCAAGAGATAGAAAGTCAGCTTAAAAAAGGAACTGTTCCGCTGATATCTGAAAAAAGTTCTGTTGTTGAGCGCTATATCCGTAGTGAAAAAGAGCAATATAGAAATGATGCTGCTGATATTATCGCGGTCTATTCTGTCAAGAGCGTGATGAATAATCTTGACTCCCAAGTAGCTATCCAGGCTGTTGAAAATAGCCGCGCAGGGACTCAGGGACACGATGCTCATGCGCTGAAAGTAAAATTCAATTCGCAGGCAGAAGCGCAGGCGTTTTGTGAAAAACTATATAGGGAGCATGGGATTCACAGCCATACTTTCGGAGCGGATAAAATGAAAACCCCTCAAAATGGGGCTGTTTTTTTAACCAAAAGTGATCTGGAAAAAATTGCTTCCCATTGCCAGATTGCAAAGGAAAAAGGAACAGGCGCTCTGGTATATGAAACAAAAATTAACGCTCTTGCCCAAAATAAGGCTGAAAAAATAACGGTGGAAGATATAACAACTCCAGGTACTAGATATAATCATTGATAGTTGTGAAAAGTTGAATTCGTTGCACCCAGTCGATTGACTTTCCCTTTTCTGGTCGCTGTCAATGTCTGATAAATGAGGGGGCTGGAAATGACAGCCTTTAAAAACAACACAACTATATCAGTTTGGTCGGAAACATCCCTGCTACCTCAGTCCTCCACCGCCAATGGGTCAACGAGTGAGGTGGTTATACCTGATTGAAGGACAAATTTTCACCAGATAACTCTCTAGTGGGCTCCATCTAATAACTTTTGGGCTTCATCAGGTTTGTTATGAACGCCGAACAAATCAATAATGGTAGCTGTTGCTTCATTCGTGCCTTTAATGTCAACGGTAATGCCTTGACGTCTAAATTTGATAACAACTTTATCTAAGGAGGAGACGGATGTAATGTCCCAGAAGTGAGCGCCACTGATATCGATTACCACTTTATCAAGTGCTTCCTCAAAGTTAAAGGCATGCACAAACTGCTCGGATGACACGAAGAAAATTTGTCCGCGTACTGTATAGGTGCGGCAATTTTTTTCTTGATCCATCACTGATAAAACAGTGCTGAAGCGTCCCACTTTATTGGCGAAAAATAGTGAGGCAAACAACACGCCAGCCAATACGCCATAGGCCAGGTTATGGGTCGCCACCACAACCACTACTGTTGCAAGCATCACTATATTGGATGACAGAGGATGCTTTTTTAAATTACGAACGGAATCCCAGGAAAAGGTACCAATCGATACCATAATCATCACCGCCACTAATGCTGCCATTGGGATACGTGAAACCCAATCACTTAAAAAGACCACCATAATCAGCAGTGCAACACCAGCGGTTAATGTCGATAAACGGCCACGGCCTCCGGACTTGATGTTAATGACAGATTGGCCAATCATAGCACAGCCGGCCATGCCCCCAAGAAATCCTGCAATTACATTAGAAATCCCTTGCCCTTTACATTCTCTGTTTTTATCGCTGGCAGTATCGGTTAAATCATCAACTATGGTAGCAGTCATCATCGATTCTAATAATCCTACAATAGCTAATGCTAAGGAGTAAGGAAAGATAATTTGCAAGGTTTCAAAATTCAAGGGGACATCCGGCCAGAGAAAAATTGGCAAGGTGTCGGGCAGAGCCCCCATGTCTCCTACAGTGCGTACAGGCAGGCTGAAGGTTATCGAAATAGCGGTCAATACAATAATAGATACCAATGGCGATGGGATGGTTTTATTAAGGTAGGGAAACAAATAGATAATAGCGAGACCACCAGCAGTCATTGCATATACATGCCAGGTTACATGAATTAGTTCAGGAAGCTGGGCTAAAAAGATAAGGATGGCTAATGCGTTGACAAAGCCTGTCACGACCGAGCGGGAAACAAAACGCATCAGGCTGCCAAGTTTCAGGTAGCCGGAAATTATCTGCAGAATACCTGTGAGTACCGTTGCTGCAAGCAAGTATTGCAAGCCATGAGATTTCACCAGCGTTATCATCAGCAGCGCCATAGCTCCTGTTGCTGCTGAAATCATTCCTGTCCTTCCACCTGTAAGGGCGCTGACGGTAGCTATTGCGAAGGAGGCATACAATCCGATTTTGGGATCAACGCCGGCAATGATGGAGAAGGCAATGGCTTCAGGAATAAGAGCTAAAGCAACGACAATGCCTGCTAACAAATCGCCTCGAAGATTGCCAAGCCAGTCTTGGCGTGTCGAAGAAAATAACACTTAATTCATCCTGTTTACTTATGAATAGAATACCAACGCCCAGCCCGTCAGGAACTGAATTTGCAAAAATACCTCAAAGGCTGATTGATCAGTCTGGTTTCAGGAATGGGGAAAAGGAAGGGTTAGCGTTAAGGTGGTGTAGTCATCAGTTATATTGGTGATTAAAAGATTGCCACTTTAGATTAATTAAAGGCAATAATCAAGTATTGTCTCAATTGCGGGTGCGATTAAAACTAAATGGTTAGTACTTTGGCATTCTTGATACGTTTCGACAAGTCAAAAAAGGTCGTTGCGAGCGTTAGCGAAGTGAAGGCACATCGTTCGCCATGATGATGTTCTAATGGCGAAGCCCTGCAATGAGTTCAAGAGTCTCAGATAATAACAGGCGATCCTATGTTGTTAATTGTATGTTAGGCTTAAGGAAGGATGATTCTTTTTTGTGGGATAACATTATGACATTAAATAATTTATTGATTGCCAGCGATTTCTCAAAACATGCTGACTGGGCTTTTCAGCGGGCGAGCAGTATAGCGAAGCTAAATCAGGCTCGCCTCCATTTTCTCCATGTATTGGTGCAACCATTACTAAGTAGTGTCGCACAGTTTTCGGCGACTGAATTACAGCAAGGTTACTTGTCTGAAAAAAAGAAAATTGAAGGGAAGCTGTTAAAGAAGTTAAAAGATAATATTCATCAATTATCTGCCAGTGTTTCTGTAGTACTGGGCCGCGCGGCTGATGAGATTGTAAGGTATGCTGATGAGAGCGATTGCGAACTGATTATCGTTGGGGCCCATGGCAGCTATTATATCAATGATTATGTGTTAGGTACGACCTCCAGTTCCATTATCAGGCAAAGTCATGTGCCGGTGATGTTGATAAAAAAAGAACCTGTTTTTGATTACGACAGGATATTGATAGCCACCGATCTTTCTAAAGTAAGTAAAGAGGCAGTGGAATATACTTTTAATTGTTTTCCTGGGGCAACGTTTCAGTTACTTCATATTGTTGATATTTATTATCGACAGTTCCTCAACTTAACTGATTTGGATGAAGAACTTGACGGCACTAAAAACGCTAAAACAAAAGATATTTTTGAAAATCTCGATGATTTTCTCAGTCAATGTGACGTAGATAAAAGAAAATTTGAGAAAAAAATTATTGGTGGTTATTTTGCCGATGCTATCATTAAACAGGCAAATAAATGGAATGCTGATTTGTTGGCATTTGGTACCCAGGGAAAATCAGGACTACATTACTTGCTTATGGGCAGTGTTGCCAAACGAATTCTTCATCTTAGTTCAATGGATATGCTTGCTGTGCCTCCAAAATCCTCCTGATTATTACCAAGGCAGGGGAAAGCATCAAATCATGGGGGGGGTGGATTGCTATGTATATCTTCGTCACCATGCTGCTGAACGGCGTTGGAGGATTTGTTAAAAAATGGTCGGGAGCTTCTCCGGAGACTTGATTGTGGCTGTGTACTGAGGTCGCTGGTCTTGTTTTCCCCTAAAAGGGCTTTCTCCAAGGCAGCATCTATATCTTTGCAGAAATGGGGGTCTTCTTCCATTGGGGATGAATAAAACGGTGCCAGTTCCAATGCATGCTGAGCAGCGATGACCTCGATAATATTCTCTTTCTTCCTGTCTTTTTCTGATGCAAGGATAGCTTTTTGGAGAATGGCATCTTTTTCTGTCAGGGTCGGAGAACGGTCTTTTTCCAGTATTTTTGCATCAAACTGATGGAATTGCCGTTGGTTTAAAGAGACAAGGTAATATTGCTGATCGGTAATCGCTAAGCGCTTCTCCTTGTCGAGATCAATGTCTTCTTCGCTATAACCAGGAATATAAGGACCTCCCAGTTTATCCACAAGAGAAACATCCGTAATCGGATAAGAATCGAGATCGCGAGTATTCCAGCCATAACTAAGCCTGTTCATGTAAAATGCATTGATATTGGGATTACTCTTGAGGTATTGATAGGTAAATTGAAGTAAACCGTTAAGCAATGCCAATCGTACGGTCTCATTGACTGCATATTTGGTGTTCACTTCAAAGAAATTGGCGACCAAGACTATTTTCCCCTCCTCGGTTTCTGCCAGATAAAGCCAAATAAGTGCCGCCGGTCGATTGGTCGCTTTATCAACAGCGACATGAAATAACAAGGCATCGTCCATACGGCGTTGCACCATGGCTTGAAATTGAGGATTTGTGGTTGCCAGGCAGCAACCTACCTCATCTCCCAAAAAGAAGGTCATTATTTTATCTTTCGGCCATTGTTCTACACTGAAATGGAAAATGCTTTTTTTATTCGGAGTGTTGGTTTTTTGTTCTTCCTTGAGCAGCCCGACCTGATCGATAGTATGTTGGACAAATTCTTTAAACTGGGTGGAAGTTTCTGCAAAATGCTGATCTAATGCCCGAATATTGCTGATGATTTTATCTACCAATACTTTCATATGCGGTTTTGCCATAGCATTTGCAATATATGATTCGGCGGGAATTGATTTTTGCAGTTGTTCGATGTATTTGATAATGGCGTTTAGCCGCTCTTTATTGGTGCAATTATTTTATTTTAAATTATCCTGCGTAGCCTGGTGAAAGCGCAAAGCGCTGTAACCCAGGTTTTCATCGTGAAATGTCTGTTCATCTGAATCCTGGGTTACGGTTCTTTGAACCTGTACCCAGGCTACACACTAATTGCATTATCTGTTGCAAGCATTAGCTCAGGTTATCAAAAAACTCAACTTCCCCGTTATCAATATTGTACAAGCCGCCAATGATGGCTATTTTCTGTTGGCTCAATAGTTTATTGAGGATATTGCTGCGGCTGCTTATTTCTTCTGCGGTATGTTTAATATTTAGCCTGGTAACCTGCTGCATAAATTCCGGGGTATCCGGTTGAAGATGAGGGCAAGAGGTCTTGGTTTTTTCAATTACCGGACCGATTTTATGCAGTAGCTGGCTTAAGTAACCTAGTTCTACGCCGTTACAGGCTCCCTGGATTGCACCACAGCCACTATGTCCTACCACGGCGATAAGTTTGGCGCCGACAACATCACAAGCAAATTCCAGGCTGCCAACAATGTCATCATTCAGGATATTACCGGCAATTCGCAGGCTAAAAATATCCCCTAGCCCTTGGTCAAAAATCAGCTCTGCGGGGGTGCGGGAATCCATGCAACTTAAAACAGCGGCAAAAGGATGCTGGCCCTGGGAGGTTTCGTTGACCTGCTGCAATAAGTTTCGATTAATCTTCAGATTGCTGACAAAACGGCGGTTGCCGGCTTTCAGCAGTTCAATCGCCTGTTTGGGGCTAATGCGTTGTTGTTGTTCTTTTGTCAGGGTGTACATGGTGGTATTCCTCTTAATTCAACGGAGATTTCTTTGGTTTTAGCACTATGAAGAAAATTGTCAATAACTTCCCGCACATCATTATCAATAAATTTGGAGCGGCTGCCGTCAATAATCAGGATAGCCTTAGGCGGGATTTTCTTAAGATCATGGATAATGCTGCCTTTATTCAAAAAAGATACTTCTTCGGCGAGTTCGATATGATAAATCATCCCTTCCTCGGCAAAGACTTTGGTTTCATGCGAATTTAAATAGCTGTGACGCAAGATAATAAAGACTGCCACAGCAAAGCCGATGCTGATACCAAAGAGTAAATCATTGACTACAATCCCTGTAATAGTGATAACAAATGGTATAAATTGTTCCCAACCCATTTTATACATCTGTTTAAAAACAGCTGGATTAGCCAGTTTATAACCAATAATGACAAGGATAGCGGCAAGTGAGGACAAGGGTATTCTATTTAACAGCCCTGGGATAGTTAGTACGCAAATGAGGAGAAATACGCCGTGTAAAATCGTTGATAGTTTGCTTTTGGCGCCAAAAGCAATATTCGCTGAGCTTCGTACAATTACCTGAGTGATTGGCAGTCCACCGATTAAGGAGGACATGATATTTCCCAGGCCTTGAGCTTTTAACTCACGGTTGGTGGGGGTAACCCTTTTATGGGGGTCGAGTTTGTCTGTCGCTTCAACACACAACAAGGTTTCCAGGCTTGCAACCAGGGCAATAACGATGGCTACCCGATATACTTCCAGCTTGCCAAGCATGCTGAAATCAGGCAGGGTGAGGGCGCCTGCCAGATCAGCAATTCTGTGGAACTCCGGTATTTGTACCAGCTCAGACGGCTCGAGGTAGAAAGGAAACCAATGACGCTCATAGAGCCAGGCAAGCAAAAGTCCAAACAGTACTACAACCAAAGGGGCTTGCAGGATTGCGAAGATTTGATGTCTTTTGGCAATGATGCTCTCCCAAAAAATCATGATGGTCAATGATACTACACTGATTATTACCACCCCAGGGTTGATATGGTCAAAAGCTTCCTCAATATGGAAAAAATCCAGCCGTCCATTCGTCAATTCCGTTAATAACGGGGATACGTCATAACCTAGCAAATGCGGGATTTGTTTTAAAATGATAATGATGCCAATGCCGCTTAACATACCTTTGATTACCGCAGATGGGAAATAATAGGCAATAATTCCGCCACGCAGAAAGCCGGCAATGACTTGCAAAATTCCGGCTATCAATCCCGCCAGTAAAAATGCTTCCCAGGAGCCCAACGACTCTCTCGCTCCCAGGACGATTGCCACTAAACCGGCTGCAGGCCCGCTAACCCCTAATGCTGACCCACTTGCTATACCAACAACAATCCCTCCGACCACACCGGCAATAATTCCGGAAAACATGGGAGCTTCCGAAGCCAGGGCGATGCCAAGGCATAAAGGTAGAGCAACCAGAAATACAACCAGTGAAGCTTGTAAATCATGTTTAATATGAACAAAAATTCCTTTTGTCACTCTTGGTCTCCTTGAAGTCCAGATGTAGAATGATTTTTAAACTAGCACCGCTTGTTTTCACAATCGGTTTGAGTATCCAGAGTTGAGTGCCGCCAGAAGGTAATGCGTTAACCTGTTGGACTTACCACACCTATTAATACATCAGGGTGTATCCTCAATCAAGTTTTTTGGCTGCAAAGGCGGCTAATTGCTATTAATTAATCATCTGCGGTCCTGCCTCAAAAGTAATAGGCACACGTTCTGTTTTTCGGAGAAAGCGGTTGTAGAGTATGACTGTTGTTAGCCAATGATAGTGGTCTGTTATTCATGCTGACCACTATCTCGACGCTATTGTTTATCAGGGGCTATTGATAACTTATCACTGTCCGTTGTTGCGCCGGTGATGCTGTTTCCTCTAAAAGAGGCTCTCTCTCTTCTGGCGTAGAAAAAAGACAGTCAAACGTCCGGGATAGGAAAACCTTGACTGACTTCTTATTTCTTTCAGATTCCGACCTGTCTAAAGGGAGGCTGCCGGGCTGTTGTCGGGACAACGCCTCGTTTATCCTGTCGTCAAGGTGTTTATCCTCCGCTGCTAGTTCTGCCAACATCGGATGAACGAAATCATTTTTTGGAGTGAAGCTATGCCACTGCATTTTTCTAAAGTCTTCTCCTGAGTTTGTTTCGCGATGAAAAGTGGGTTCAGGTAAATGATCAAATATGAAAAATAACCGATTTTTACCTCTTATCTGTCCCACACCTATAACCGTTGCACTACGTTCTTCTTTTTCATTTTTGGCTTTTAATATGACCCTTTGTAGAAAATAAGTATCAAATTGTTTGAATGCTTCATCACTTATATCCAGGGTTAAATTATGCCCGTTGAATTTGACTTTGATTTCTTGCGGGTGAAGTTTGTCTACGATGGCTTGCTTTACTTTTTCAATCAATGTTGGCTTCTCTGATTTTACTGATAACTGCTTATATTGGGTTTTCAAAATGCTCTCCTTACAAAATTAAACATCAAGTTAAGTATTTCAGCTAAATCGCTTATTAGGCATCAATAAGCTCGAGAATTGTACGTTTAAATTTTAATTTATTCAAGAAGTATTTATTTTGTCCAGTTAATGGGTTTTCATTTAGCCTCATTTTTTTGCTGTTTCTTCTGGAAAAACGTTAAAAGAACATCTTAAGAAACAATATTATTCTGGATGCGTTTAATTCGGTGCATAAAAATCGAGGAAAACCTTTATTTTGGGTAGTTCAGCGGTATAGGGTTTATAGAAAGTATAAATTTCATATTGTCTGAATTTTATGTCAGGAAGGATTTGTATTAATTTCTTATTATTAAGCTCATTTTCAACCAGTCGGTCTGCTGTTAAAAACAGGCCTAGTCCATTCAGGCAAGCCTGATTAAGCGCATTAAAGTTATTCATGAATAATATGGGTTTTGGGCATGGTAAACAGGTTCCATCCATTAGCGGTAATTCCGTAGCTGGTTTCCTAAGGCTATGAGAAATAAAAGGGAACCCCATCAAATCAGAAGCATGAAGGGGAATGCCATATTTTTCAATTAAGTTTGGTGCGGCACAGAGGATATTATTAACAGGCTTCATCCTTCTGTATTTGAATTGATCTGTGGTAGGTGGGATTTCAGGAAAGCCGACCATTATATCGATATCCTTTCGTGTCAGGTCATTATCCTGCTCGGAAAATAAAAATTCACATTCAATTAACGGGTATTTTGCAATAAATTCAGGAAGCCTGTTTAAAATTAATTCCTTAGCCAGTATCGTTGAAACCAAAACAGTGATTTGACCCTGAGGGTTTGTTTGCCTGGATTCAATAAATTGTTCTATCAGATTAGCCTCGTGAAGTAATTTCTGACATTTTTCCAGCAGGATGGAACCAAAAGCGGTGAGCTGAACTTTGCGGGTGTCGCGAATAAACAGTTCTTCACCAAAATGATGCTCCAGATTTTTGATTTGTTTACTCACAGCGGTTGCGGTAATGCAAAGTTCTTCTGCAGCACGATTGTAACTTAAATGTTCGGCAACGGTGACAAAATACATTATTTTTGAAAAATTAAGCATAGCTAACTTTTTTTTGTCAAATTTATTGCTAATTATAAACTAATGGTTCATTAATGATGAATTACTATCGATTAATATTTTGACAATTGTTTTCTATAATTGAAAAAACTAACGCATCAGACAGGATTATTATGAAGTTTCAATACCATCATGTAGGAATACCGGTAACGGAGCCCCGCTCGGGTGAGCGGTATAGTGCTGTTATGGATATGTATACTTCAGGAGGAGAATTGCCTGGACGAATTCAATATCATCGGTTTGGTCCCAACTGCCCGCTGCATCAATTGATCCAGACTCAACCACATATCGCCTATAAAGTGGATAGTATTGAGGAGGCTATAAAAGGGAAACAGGTTATTTTAGAACCTTATTTTCCCTTAAAAAATTTTAGGGTCGCTATGATTGAAGAGCATGGGGCGGTTATTGAGTTTATAGAAACAAATTTGTCTGAAGATGAGATATGGGATGAATCAAGGCATAAGGAGTCGATGTTGTATTGTGAAAAAGGGTAGTGTTTACATGGGTTAAGAGTTGAAACGCTTTATCAGATAAAAACTGTATCAGGGTATGACTGCCTTTTTAATTTGGCCAATGACTCAGACAGGGGGGTGTATTTCTCTTTCAATACAGTCCCCTTACAGAACTTTACATCAGTTAAGACCTTCAGTCAGATATACTTACCAGCGCTTTATGCATGCTCGAGAGCTTAAAGAATAGGCTGATACAAGTATCTTGGGTATAGCTCGTCAGGCGTAGGGTTCTGTGCCCTTATCTACTATCTTGGCCAAAAAGCCTTGATTTTCTACACTCCGATGCTCATATACTTCTATGTATGCTCCGCTTCGGTGCTCGCCAATCAAGGCTTTTTGACTCAAGCTAGCGATAAGTGCACAGAGCCTAGAGATCCGACAGGCGTTCGGGTAATGCCTGAACCTAATTCATCTGCTGCTTATAGGTTATCAGATCCTTATTTTCTTCCTGTGCCATTGACCGGGATGGTTTATGGAGAAAATGATTCAACCAGGCTTTAATTTTTGATGGGTCTTTGTTTGCTTTTTCCTGTTGCTGGCTGTCTAGTTTTCTTGCATAATCTTCTAATACTGGATGAACATAGTCGTCCACCGCCAAAGGGTTTGGTCGTTCTGCCACTGACTTAAAGGTTTTTTTTGAGCGTATCTGGGAGCAGTAATTTATTTGCAATGTATGATCAAGAATAAAAAATAACTCTTTTTCTTCCCCAAACTCTGCAACACCGATAATCGTTGCCTTATGCCTCTTATTTTCTTTCTTGGTTGTTATTTCGATTCGGGCTAAAAAATGAGTGCCGTATTCTGCCAATGCTTCTTCAGTTATAGCTAAAGCTAAATGCTTTTCTACACAGGGGAGATTGATTGTTTTCAGTTTATGCACTTCTATGAATCGTCGCTTTAATTCTGCCAATTTTGAGGATGTTGAATTCTCTGGTTTTGAGGATGTTGAATTCTCTGGTTTTGAGGATGTTGAAGCGTCTGGTTTTGAGGATGTTGAAGCGTCTGGTTTTGAGGATGTTAATTCTTCCGACGCTATTTGCAACTGAGCATATTTTCTTTTCAATCCGGTCTCCTTACGAAAATTCACTTCAAGTGCGTTCCCTGCTCGCTGTTCCTATCAGATATAAAAGGTGTGAGTTTGCTACCTAACAGGCCTGAGGATGATATAATTTTTTAGCTATTCAATTCAAGTAACTTTTTAAGTTTTCTTGGTTGCCTATTCAGTGATGCAACAGGGTGATTGGTTCATTATCGGTATAGAATTTTGGAACAGTTACCTTGATTAATTTATTTATATTTTAATTTTCATTATTATAATGACTTCTTTATCTATCGTGGCGCGCTTTTTTATCTAGGGATTAGTATATGAACGCTCTGAGTTTTGTGTCCGGAAAGCTTGTCTCAACTCAAATCCGCCAACTATTAGAAAGTTCCTTATCAATCTCACTGGATCCCTCTTGTTGGGAGCGGGTATCAGCAGCCGAGCAATTTATTAAAAGCATCACTAAAAAAAACCAGACTGTTTATGGAGTTAATACCGGTTTTGGCTTGTTAGCGAACACCATGATCGCTGATTCTGATTTGACCACACTTCAACGCCGCATTCTTCTATCCCATGCTGCGGGTATTGGCGAGTTGCTTCAGGATGATATTGTAAAACTTATTTTATTATTCAAAATTAATAGCCTAAGTCGAGGCTTCTCCGGAGTGCGTCCTATCCTTATTGAAACATTAGTTAAATTTTATAATGAGGGTATTTATCCTTGTATTCCCGGCAAAGGATCAGTTGGCGCTTCAGGTGATCTCGCACCACTGGCTCACTTATGTTTACCGCTTATCGGCGAGGGCACAGCCCGCTATAAGGGGGAGATTATTTCAGCTATAGACGCATTGAAAATAATTTCGCAAGAGCCGCTTGAACTTGCCCCTAAAGAAGGCCTGGCACTTATTAATGGCACGCAGGTGTCGGCGGCAATCGCTTATTATTATTTACTGCAAGCACAAAATTTGTTAAGTGCGAGCGTTGTCATTGGCGCATTATCAGTCGATGCTGCATTAGGCTGTGACACTGCATTTTATCCCCAAATCCATATGGCCAGAGGGCAAGAGGGGCAAATTAAAGTCGCCGAATTGCTCCTTCACTGTTTACAGGGCAGTGAAATCCGCCAATCACATGCAGACTGCAACAGAGTCCAGGATCCATACTGTTTACGTTGCCAACCCCAGGTTGTTGGCGCAAGTCTTGATAATTTTCGTCATGTAGAAGCAATCTTAACCAAAGAAGCCAATGCTGTCACAGATAATCCGCTTATTTTTTCAGAGATTGACAGCATCTACTCGGGTGGTAATTTTCATGCTGAACCCGTTGCTCAAGGCGCGGATTTGCTTGCTATTGCTTTATCAGAGGTGGGGGCCATTGCAGAAAGAAGGATAGCACTTCTGATCGATCCTAATTTTAATGCCGGATTACCGCCATTTTTAACTCAAAACCCGGGTTTAAATTCCGGTTTTATGATTGGACATGTAACCGCAGCAGCACTGGCTAGCGCCAATAAGTCATTAGCACATCCTGCAAGTGTCGATAGCATACCCACTTCGGCCAACCAGGAGGATCATGTCAGCATGGCAACCCATGCCGCTTATCGATTAAAAGACATTGTAGAAAATGTCCGCGGTATTTTAACAGTCGAACTTCTGGCAGCATGCCAGGGCATTGATTTGCGCAGGCCGCTTAAGACCTCGAGCAGTCTGGAAAAATTAGTCGCCCAGGTTCGTGAAGCCGTACCATTTTGGTCTCAGGATCGCTATTTTGCTCTCGATCTTGAAAAGGCCAAACCATTTGTTGACTGTGCAGGCAAAGACTATTTAGACTTTCTTTTTTCCGACTGTCAGGGGAAATGGAAGAGCCAGTCTCAACAAAAAGATTAAGGAACTCCTTTCCAGTCGGGCAGATTTCCTGCCTCTTCGAAGGATCATTCATTTCCCCCTAATATCAATATTGCATTGGTGGGGTGAAATAAGTAAATGCAAATACTATATGAAACTTAAATGGATTGATAACGATTCAATGGTTATAGGAAAATTGTTTTTTTTCATGATGTTGTTATCTATTTTTTCAACTGCAGGGGCTGTTCGTCCCTTTGTTACTGATGATGCGCGTATCGTCGATTATGGGCAGTTTGAAATGGAAAACTGGCTTGAAGTCACCCGTGCACAAGGTGAATTTGGCCCGGCACCCGGCATTAATGTAATGGCGGGTGTTTCAATCTCTGATGCAATAGAAATTCTGCTCGGATGGGGGGCAGGGCATGACCCAAATGAAACGGTGACATTAGCTAATCCGGTTATCACGGGTAAGCTTTTATTAAAGAAAACATTAGATGATGGTGCGCCAGGGTATGCGGTCAGTATGGCTTCGGCCTTGGATGAAGGGCGCGGTTCCATGTACGCTGAAGGCAGGGTGTATAATTTCATAGGCATGAGCAGCTGGCGGCTGTTAAACGATAAGCTGAATATTCATGTTAACCTGGGTATTCGTCATGATGGGGATGGCCAGAATCATTTTCGCACCCGCCCTTATTGGGGAGTGGGTCTGGAAGCGGCAACAGCCTATCCCAAACTGCATTTTGTAGCAGAATCTTTCGCAGGGGATCCATTAGTTCCCAATGCGCCAAATTATGCTATACAAACAGGATTTCGTTATCATCACAGTACTGCGTTGCAGTTTGATGTTACTTTTGGCGCTGAGCCAGGTGTTGATGAGCCGTTTCACCATGGGCGGCATTGGGAGTATACGGGACAATTGGGAATGAGAATTCTGCTCGATGTCTTTACGCGAAACGGAAAGCCTGGTGATCCTGACGGGGCTCCTGGCTTATGGTCAAATGGAGAATCGTGAACCTGATTTAATTGTATTAATTTTTGGAGTTAATTGTGAAAAAATCGCCTACTCAGAAAGAAATTTCCGCAACGGTTAAAACCGGATTGGGTTCTTTGCCTACTGACAGTGGGATACCTTGGGTTATTCTTCAGCATTCGCATTACCGTGATGTCAGCTCTGAAAAAGCAGAGCAGAAGGTGAAAGAGGAGAAGAGGTTGCAAGGGGTGCTTTTCAGGAAATCTTCAATAGAAGGATATATGGCTATAACCGCCCTGGATAATAATAACTCACCAGTAAAGTTCATCTTATCTAATCAGGAGCTTAATAAAAGAATAGTTGCTTACAAATACTATATGATCAATATGGGCGATGTCATTATAGACTCGGTTCATGACTTTTTATCCATGCAATGCACTGATAAGTTTGAAGATTTTATTTTGCGAAAACTAGACGACAAAATAACGGAAACTAAAGAGGCTCGGTTCAGGAGTCAAAAAGAGTGCGCGAAGATATATATCGTTGAAGAAGATTCTTATCCAACGCAGATAAGCATGAGTTAACCTGTTTGCTCCCCTCTTAAACTGAAGAATAGCTTAGGTACTACGGTTCTTGCCGCCAGTTTAGCAAATGTAATCTATTATTAATAAAAATATCCTCAATCATCGTGGGAGTGGAAATATCATGACGGTTACAACCGGATTGTCAGGGAATGAGATTTTTTGTTTGGCCGAAAAGGGATATGCTCCCGGGAATATCATCGTGGGTAACAGCGTTCATTCACTCGGCATAGTCAGAAGCGTTGGCTCCGGATTGAAAGCCATGCTGGGGGGGGAGTTGAAACAAATCACCCAGTTGATTGAAGAGGGTAGGAAAACTGCTTACCAGCGGATGTTACAGGAGGCCGTCGAGCAGAAGGCAACCGGTGTAACAGGCGTGGGAAGCCAACTTATTTTTCATGGCGCGAATGTTGAGTTTTTATCAATTGGTTCTGCCGTCCACGCAACCAGCTCCTCGTTAAGCAAATTTAGCACCTCCGCGGATGGGCAGGAACTGTATGCCCAGTTGGATGCAGGTTATCGCCCCATCTGTTTTGCATTTGGCAATGTGGCCTATGCTATCGGGTTGGGACGGGGGATCCTTGGGAGCTTAAAGACAATGGCTCGCGGGGAGATCAAAGAATATTCCAATATCTTTAACCAGACACGCCATTTGGCTTTAAGCCGTATTATCGAGAATGCCAGGCAGCATGATGCGAACGCCGTGGTTGGAATTAAAACGACTATTCTGCCTTTTGGCGGTGTGAATGAGATGTTGATGATTGGTACTGCCTCTCATAATCCCGCTCTTCCCGGGGAAAAATCCAATGATCCGGTGAGCAGTGATATGACGAATATTGAAATGTGGAATATGGCGAACAAAGGCTATATGCCCTTACGTCTACTGCTGGGAACTTCTGTTTATTCTTTAGGGTTGGTTGGCGGCATTACTTCAACGTTGAAATCCTTTGTTCGCGGCGAAATTAATGAGTTAACGCGTCTTATCTATGATGCGCGTGAGAATGCCTTGTCGATTATTAATGAAGAGGCGAAATCGATTGGTGCGGATGATGTGGTTGGTGTAAAAACGTATGTTTATCAGCTGGGCAATGGGTTAATCGAATTTTTGGCAATTGGTACGGCGGTTAAAAAATTTTCAGCTATCAAGACTGAATCCTCCCAGCTTATTCCACAATCAATAATCGTCGACAAGGATACCTTTTATGAATCAACCAGAAGCAATAGCTTTAATGTAAATATCAATAAGGGGGAAAAGGGCGGCAGTCAAAGTTTTGGCCCGATTATAATATTGGTTGTTTTGGCGGTGTTATTTATTCATATTCTGATTAGGGGTTTCACTGGAAGCTAGTGTCTCGTCAAGATTGAATTTTCGGGTATGGCCGCCTGTCTTGCATTCATCTTTATGTGATTTTTTCCGAAAAAATGCTCGAATTAGCCCTGCTAGTCCTGTGCTTTTTTCGGAAAAAATCACATAAAGATGAACGTAACCCAGACGCCAACCCGAAAATTCAATCTTGACGAGACACCAGGTTCTATCGACAATTGGTCCCTACTGCCTACGTACCGCGCATAAAGCGCGGTACGTAGAGGCAATTAGACTATTGCTTAAATTTAAATCATTCGGCGCTCTAGGGTTCTGTGAAAAAATGGGTTCACAGCGCCTGGCCCAAACCTACGTAGACCAAAATGCTTTATGTTCATACATTTCTTCCAATGAGAGGAATTCTGGTGGTTCAGGCTTATAAGTTAATTCTTTCTTCCAGAAGGGCAAGGGCATAGGAACCGTTTTGGACGTTTGGGTGATTTCCAGGTTCCTTTCCTTAACTGCTGCCTCAAGCTGGTTTTCGGCATTTTCCAATTGTGTTCTTAAATTGCCAATATAGCTTGTTTTGTAGTCTTTTTGTTGCGTGCTCAGTTTCTCATTGGGTACCAATTGACAGATTTCTTGTATAATTAAAGCGGTATGGTCTACGTAGGCGTTCCAGTGTTGGTTAATATACAGGCGACACCCGGGGGTGTCGGGCTCGATTTTTCGAACGTAAGCCAATAGCTTCTGCAAAACGGGGAATAATTTTTCACAGACTTCTTTGTCTACTGCAAAAAAAATCGCTTTAAATCTTCTATCTTGCATTTTTTTAAACCAAAATGTCGAAAAGAAAATAATAGCAATGAAGTAGCCTCAAAGAAATAATGAAAGGGATTAATTTGTCAGTATTTTATTTTGCAAGGTAGGGGAAGAAGCACGGGCGATCTCCCCTTCATAAGAAAGTGTGCCCTTTTTAGTAATAAGCTGCTTCAGCTTTTCTGCATTGACAGCAACTTCGGTAATAAACCAAGACTGTATGCTTTCTTTATTAGGTATTGTATTAAGAGCGATGTTCTTTGATAAAAAAAGAGACCGAGGATGGTTTGGAACCGTAAAGAAAAATTTGGGGGGGCTTTTTTCATAAGAAGCAACCCATAGGCGAAACGTTCGGGTTTGTTCACCACCCAGTAATAAGGCAGTCAGGGCATCAACATTATCCGATAGAATATTAATCATCAGGGTTTTATAGTCGATAATCCCCTCTTTTAACGCCGTGTCTATCCCTGCTGCTTCGACAAGCGCGGTAGCAAAAGGGGTTTGGGAATAAAAGGCTTGCCACAAACTCTTATCCTGACCTATACGATGAAGTCTTTTGCAGGTTTGCATGATATGGGTTAATGCTTTGGCATCAAGGTATTGAAGACAATTTAATAAAAGCTCGTCAGCTAAAATTTCCAAGGAATGGCTCACAAATACACCCCCTTAGCCTTTAAGGTCTACGCATGAAAATTAAAATAGAATTTAATGACATTGAACGGATCTATAATTTCTACTTCCTGTGACTTGTTCACGGGATCCATAAATCTTCGAATGTTACTGGATTCCACGAAACCGCGGAACGTAGGAGTCAAGAATTTTTTCATGCGTAGGCCCTGCCTTATCCTTTATACCCAAGGTACTTTAAAATGCTATATTTTTATACTATCCATTTTCCGTTCCCATCAAACGTTTGATGGTCAAAAAAATTGATTCTAAACTTGGCATTTTAAAGTACCTTGGGTATATATTACAAATTACCTTAGAATGGGAGGCCGTTAGAATAGCCTTTCTCCAGTTTTAACGTGCCAGGTATATTCAGCTCTTTATTAAAGCTGGTCACCTCTAATGCAACAACACTGGGTTTTACCCGGTTATTGTCATTAACAGACAATTTTATTTTAGCCTGGAGTTGCAGCAAAGGCGGACCTTCTTTACTTGTTGCGTCGGGTTCAACTGCGATTAAATCACCGGAACGGCTGTTAACAAAACATCGACCTTCAATGAGCATGGCATAACTGACCATGCTAATATTCATAACAACCTTGCCGTCTTCAATGGTCCAGTTTGCTTCCAGTGATTTTGAGCTGAGATTGGCAGATCCAGGTTCGCCGCTATATTCGCCATTGGCAAGTAAGAGATCAAAAAAGCGATTATTATCTTGCCCTCCATTACGTTCGAGCCATTGCTTGATTTTAGGCTTTTCTCCAGGCGGATAATCTGAGCTTTCCAGCAGGTATTCCAGCAAGGCATCAATATCCTCATCTGTATTGCTTTTTATGCCCCGGATACTGATATCCCTTTTGAAGTCTGTATACGCCTTGGTAAGTGAGCTGGATAAGTTCATCTGACTTGCCTGCCACACTCCAATAGGGTCATTCAATATTTCTTTATTGTCGTTTGTTGGATAAGTATAAGTCCAGATTGTTTTAGGTGGATTTAGGGATTTATGGATATTGGCATTTTCCTCATACTGTAGCCAAGGTTTGGCTGCTTCATATAAACTGTGATGAATGGGGCCAAATAATTCATGACATTTTGTTTCTAGTTTGGGTCTTGTATCATAAGCCAGAAAAAGGGGCAGTTGTTGCCGCTCTTCTTGCGGGAGAATTCGTTCGCCATGTTTTTCCAGGATTTCAGCCATGGTCAGTGGTGTGCTTTGGCCAAAAAAACCTGATTTCTGTTTAATGCCTATGGTTTCTATACAATGCAAGACTTCATGAATCTTGGCGATATTAACCTTTTCATCGGTTTGGATACTTTGCTTAAGCAGAGATTTAACGGTGATTAAATGAAATAGTAATGGCTCGTCTTCCTTCTTGGTGTGTACAGGCAACAGCTTGGTTTCAATATGGTCAATAATGCGATTTATAGTGTCTTTCATTTAATTTCATCATCTGACGATGAATGGCCTCTCAGCAATCAACATGTCTTTATAATAGCAGATTGGTTGTTTTATATGCTGATAAGGGGTTGTAAAGAAGCGTAAAGAATTTATAAATCCGGACAAAATTTATCGGCCAGGCATCGATGAGGCAGGGGTATAAAGAAGATGCCAAGAGGGTAAGGGGTTTACTCTTACCCCCTCTGCCCATCAACTCCGGTTCAAGCAGATAATGAGGCGATGTCAATAACGAAGCGATAACGTACATCACTCTTTAATACGCGTTCATAGGCTTCATTAACTTGTTGGATGGGAATCAGCTCAATATCTGCATTAATCTGGTGTTTGCCACAAAAATCAAGCATCTCCTGGGTTTCCTTGATGCCGCCGATTAAAGAGCCGGCAAGGCTTCGACGACCGCCAATCAATGAAAACGCCCCCAGGGGGACATTCTCTTCAGGAACGCCAAGCAGCACCATGGTGCCGTCGCGTTTTAACAACGTTAAATACTCATTCCAGTTAATGCCTGCTGACACTGTACAGATAATCAAATCAAAGTGGCTGGTTAATTTTTTAAATGTTTCAGGCTCTGAGGTCGCATAAAAATAATCAGCCCCCAGCCGTTTGCTGTCCTCTTTTTTTCTATTGGAATGACTAAGAACCGTAACTTCAGCCCCCATTGCATGGGCAATTTTGACTCCTACATGCCCCAGTCCCCCCAGCCCTACAATCGCTACTTTTTTCCCAGGGCCTGCATGCCAGTGTTTTAGTGGGGAGTAGAGCGTAATCCCTGCGCATAAGAGTGGTGCTTGTGTTTCAAGAGGCAAGTTATCAGCAAGCCTCAGGACAAAATCTTCATTAACCACAATTTGGTTTGAATAACCGCCCTGAGTCAACGCGCTGCCGTCACGTTCCATGCCGTTGTAGGTGGGTGTCAAGCCTTCGGCGCAATATTGCTCCAAGCCTTCCTGGCAGCTGCCGCATCGGCGGCATGAGTCAACCATGCAGCCTACTCCAACCCGGTCGCCTGCTTTAAATTTTATAACATGCTTGCCTGCTTTTCTTACTATGCCGACAATTTCGTGACCGGGAACCATTGGAAAAAGGGAGCCGCCCCACTCATCTCGGGCCTGATGAATGTCCGAATGACAAATGCCACAGTAGTGGATGTCAATCAATACATCGTTATCGCCGACCTCCCTTCGCTGGAAAGAAAAAGGCTCTAAGGGCGCTTTGGCAGTTGGTGCAGCATAACCTTTAACGGGGATCATAATATCTCATCCTTATTTTAAAATTCCATGGTAAGTACGATGGGTAAAATTGTACGTCTGATCTTGCGGAAAATTGAAACGTTTTCTTATTGTAGTCCAGTTAACTTAAAAGGGAATAGGTTTTAAAGAGGCGTTATATTGCCGCAATATGTTTTATATTTTTTCAACTTTAAGAATCGTGGCCATTTTCTGTAAATAAATTGATCAATAAAGATACCAATTTAACATTGTTTTTGATATAATGCGCGGCAAATTTTGCAGCCTTTGCTGAGGAGTAACATTGTCTGATTCTGTCGCTTTGGATTCAGGGGTAATTGAGCCACGCAGTCATTTGATGGCATGGTTGGTTTGCTTGTCAGCAGGATTATTTTTCTTTTATGAGTTTTTCCAACTTAATATCTTTGACGTAATCAATCAACCCTTACGCGATGATTTTCATTTGGATGCTGCCCAGCTTAGCTGGATGTCCAGCACTTACCTATGGGCCGATATCCTCTTTCTGCTGCCAGCCGGTATAATTCTTGATCGCATTTCCACCCGCAAGGTAATTTTGACTGCCATGCTGGTCTGCGTTATTGGAACCATCGGATTTGCACTGACTAACTCGTTTGCGCTGGCCTGTTTTTTCCATTTCCTTTCAGGAATTGGCAATGCATTTTGTTTCTTATCCTGTGTGGTACTGGTCTCACGCTGGTTTCCTCCCCGTCGCCAGGCATTGGTTATCGGTACATTGGTTACCATGGCTTTTCTAGGCGGGATGATGGCTCATACGCCCTTTGCTTACCTTAATGACTATTATGGCTGGCGGGGCTCCCTGTTAATTGATGGCGCTGCAGGCGGCCTGATATTACTGTGGATTTACCTGATTGTTCAGGATAAGCCTTATTCAGGGGCCTCGATGAAAAACTCTGACCAATCAGCGATTGCCCCCAGTTTCCAGGATGCGTTGAGAAACCCCCAGAATTGGCTGGCTGGCCTTTATACTTCGTTCTTGAATTTACCTATTATGGTATTGTGTGCTTTGTGGGGTGCCAGCTACCTTCAGGTAGTCCATCATTTATCGGAAATAGCAGCCAGTAATGTTGTCAGTTTAATCTTTATTGGCAGCATCATCGGTTGTCCGCTGGTTGGGTGGCTTTCAGATTTGCAGGGAAAGCGCAAACCTTTAATGATTATAGGGGCTGTAGCAACTTTGTTGACTGTTGTTCCTTTATTTATGGATGTTGTTTTATCACAAACCGCATTGAGTATTTTATTTTTTGCCTTGGGATTATTCACCAGCACCCAGGTAATCAGTTATCCCTTGATTGCTGAAAGTAATGCCGCAGCAAATACCGGTTCAGCTACGGGTATTGCTTCTGTACTTATCATGGGAGGTGCCGGGATTGGCCAGGTATTATTTGGCCTGTTGATGCAGCATCATGCTGGTATTTCTACGCAACACTACACAGTGGCTGATTTTCAATATGCGATGTGGATATTTCCTCTTACAGCGGCAGCAGCCTTGGTTGCTGTTTTATTAGCCCGCGAAACTTACTGCAAACGTTAGCATTGGGAGTTTTTATGCAGATGGTAGAAGAATATAAAGGAAGTGGCAGTTCAACGTCTTTGTTTTTGCCTTGGTTGGTTTGTTTCAGCGCGTCGTTATTCTTCTTTTATGAATTTATTCAAGGCAACATGTTTGCTTCCATTGCTGATAACATTATGCATGATTTTCATGTGCAAGCCGATAAAATGGCTTATTTATCGAGCATTTATTATTTATCCAATGTTATTTTTCTTTTCGTTGCCGGCATGGTTCTTGACAGGTTCTCCACTAAAAAGACTATTATGGTAGCCATGTTCCTTTGTGTGATAAGCACCTTTGTTCTTGCGCATGCGCAATCGTTTTATCTGGCGCTATTGTGCCGTTTTGTTACCGGAATTGGCAGCGCTTTTTGTTTTCTCGGTCCTATTCGGCTTGCTTCACGCTGGTTTCCCCCGCAGCGTATGGCTATGGTAACAGGTGCTATTGTCACCATGGCGATGACCGGTGGAATGCTGGCCCAATACCCGCTAACCAAACTGGTCGCTCAAATCGGTTGGCGTGATGCTTTAATGCAGGTAGGTTGGCTTGGCAGTGCTATGTTGATTGTCATGTTCTTCGGAATTATTGATAAAACAGGAGCCGGCAGCAAAAGAGCCACAGAAAGAGAATCTATTCTTCTTACGGCTAAAAAAGCTTACCTTAATCCCCAGACGTTAAGAGCCGCCTTATATACCAGCTTGATGAATATGGCTATTGCCGTTTTCGGAGCCATGATGGGATCGCTTTATCTGGTTCAGAGACTTGGCATTGCCAAAGAAGACGCTGCAGCGGTTAATACCATGCTGTTCTTGGGAGCTATTATTGGCGGACCGGTTATTGGATGGTGTTCTGATAAACTGGGTTTACGCGTGTTACCGATGAAGGTTGGCGTGCTCGCTTCTTTGGCAACGGTTGTTGCCGTATTATTTGCACCGATTAGCCTGCCGGTGATGAAAATTCTCTTTTTCCTGCTTGGCTTTTTTACAGCCTCTCAGGTGATAAGCTATGCCCTGGTTGCTGAAAGCAGTTCTCCTGCTATCACAGCAACCGCTGTCAGTGTGGTTTCTATTCTGACTCAAGGTGGTTATATTATTTATCAAAATCTGTTTAGCGCCTTACTAATGAAGCATGGCGAAATGCAGATGGTAAACGATATACCCGTTTATTCTCTGGGTGATTATCAATATGCCGCGATGATTTTGCCATTAGGCTTGATTCTGGCGTTATTGGCATTATTGGGCTTAAATGAAACTCACTGCCAACGGAAAGAGGACTGAACATGCCAGGACGCGTTTGTATCTTACTCATGGATTCACTGGGAATAGGGGCAAGTCTTGATGCACACCGTTATGGTGATGAGGGTGCCAATACTTTCGGGCATATTCATCAGGCATGCGAGGAGGGGCGCGCTGATAAAAAGGGGGTACGCCAAGGTCCTTTGTCCATTCCAAATTTAAGCAGACTGGGCTTGTACCATGCCGCAATTGCCAGCTCGGGTGTAAGATGGCTTGACTTATCGGCACTTGCTGCACCTGTGGGCTATTATGGTTATGCCGTCGAACAAAGCCTGGGGAAAGATACCCCAAGCGGCCACTGGGAGTTGGCAGGCGTACCGGTTCGGTTTGAGTGGGGTTATTTCCCTTATGAAGAACCTTGCTTTCCCAAGCCGTTGATTGATGAATTAATCAGCAAGGCAAAATTGCCTGGTGTTTTGGGGGAAAAACATGCTTCAGGCACGGTCATTATTGATGAGTTGGGTGAAGAGCATCTTAAAACCGGAAAGCCGATTGTTTATACCTCCGCAGACAGTGTATTTCAGATTGCAGCCCATGAAGAACATTTTGGCTTGCAGCGTTTGTATGAGGTTTGTGAAATAGCGCGTGATCTGGTTGATGACTATCAGATAGGTCGTGTGATTGCAAGGCCTTTTATTGGAATGCCGGGGTCATTTTTACGCACAGGAAATCGTCGTGACTATGCTACCTTACCCCCTGCCCCGACCTTGCTGGATGAGTTAAAGCAGGCGGGAAGAGAAGTCATTGCCATAGGAAAGATTGCTGATATCTATGCCCATCAAGGAGTAACAAAGACCATAAAGGCTGATGGCAATATGGCCTTGTTTGACGCCACTATCGCTGCTATGAAAACTGCGCCGGCGGGGAGTCTGGTATTTACCAATTTTGTCGATTTTGATTCCTCCTATGGACATCGTCGTGACGTAACAGGCTATGCGCATGCCCTTGAGCAATTTGATGCCCGGCTTCCTGAGCTGGAGCAACTGCTGGAACCTGAGGATCTTGTAATCATTGCAGCCGATCATGGTTGTGATCCGACCAGGCCAGGTTCTGATCATACCAGGGAGCATATTCCTGTTCTGGCTTTTGGTCCTCAATGCCCAAGTCAGTTTATCGGTCGCCGTGAGACCTTTGCTGATATCGGACAAAGTATAGCGGAACAATTGGAAATAGCGCCTTTACTTCATGGCGTTTCTTTCATTAACCCCCACCGTAAAGGTTAAAAGGAAAGATAGCAGAGTATATGATATATCCAGCCTTGTTTCTCACTTATTGTGACTCGATTAATCTTAGGCTAACCTCATTACGCAGGCGTGTGTTGTTTGTGCTTTGGGGGAGTGAGAAACCGCTTAAGGCATACGAGATACTGGACAGGCTCCAGCAATTAAAGCAGAATTCCACACCGCCTTCTGTCTATCGGGTTCTTGATTATTTTGTGAATTATGGAGTAGCGCATAAGATTGAGTCCATTCAGTCTTATACCCTGTGTCATGAGCCGGAAAAGCATTTGCCTTCTGAAATACTTATGGTTTGCAATATTTGCCACCAGGTGCAGGAAGTATACAATAGCACCATGTATAATCTGGTACAGCAGTTATCACAGGAGAATCATTTTCATATTGGACAGGATATTATTGAGCTGAAAGGCCTTTGTGAAAAATGTGACGTATCCTGTGGATGACAAATATTAGCTTTACTCCATTGATTTTTTTTCTCTCACCCCCATTTTAAAGAAAAATTAACCCTTAAACGAGGATGTATTTTGGAACAATATCGTGGCACAACCATATTATCGGTCAGGCGAGGCAAGAAAGTAGTTATTGGTGGTGACGGACAGGTTACCATGGGCAATACTGTCATGAAGGGAAACGCTCGTAAGGTTAGGCGTTTGTACAAGGAAAAGGTAATAGCAGGTTTTGCTGGCGGTACCGCGGATGCATTTACGCTTTTTGAGCGCTTTGAGCGTAAGCTTGAGATGCACCAGGGGCATTTGGTACGTGCGGCTGTAGAGCTTGCCAAAGATTGGCGGACAGATAAAATCTTGCGGCGTTTAGAAGCGCTGTTAGCGGTGGCAGACAGCAAGGCCTCCTTAATTATTACCGGAAATGGCGATGTAATTGAGCCTGAGGGTGGGTTAATCGCTATTGGTTCCGGGGGCCCATTTGCCCAGTCAGCTGCTCGCGCCTTACTGGAAAATACCAAGTTATCAGCAATGGAGATTGTCCGTAAAAGCTTGGCTATTGCTGGTGATATTTGCATCTATACGAACCACAATTTAACTATTGAAGAATTGGATAGCGATGAATAACACAATGATGATGACTCCTCGGGAGATTGTACAGGAACTGGATAGGCACATAATTGGACAAGATGAAGCCAAGCGGGCGGTGGCGATTGCTTTACGCAATCGTTGGCGGCGTATGCAAATTGAAGATACTGTTTTACGTAATGAGATTATGCCCAAAAATATCTTAATGATTGGGCCAACGGGAGTCGGTAAGACAGAAATTGCCAGACGTCTGGCTAAATTGGCGCAAGCGCCCTTTATCAAGGTTGAGGCGACTAAATTTACTGAAGTCGGTTATGTAGGGCGTGATGTGGATTCAATTATCCGTGATCTCGCGGATACTGCTGTTAAGCAAGAGCGTGAAACAGCAATGAAGAAAGTAGAGCATTTGGCTGAAGAAGCTGCAGAAGAGCGGATTTTGGACGTTTTACTTCCTCCCCCAAGAGGTAGCCTGACAGCGGGGGAGAAAGATTCTTCTACACGCCAGGTGTTCCGTAAGCAGCTGCGGGAAGGTACGCTGGACAATAATGAGATTGAAATAGAATTATCAGCCGCTCAGGTAGGCGTGGAGATCATGGCGCCTCCAGGCATGGAGGAAATGACGAGTCAGTTACAATCGATGTTTCAGCAGATAGGCAGCGGCCGTACCCGAACACGTAAACTTACCATAGCCAAGGCAATGAAAATTCTACGTGAGGAAGAAGCTGCAAAATTAATCAATGAGGAAGATATCAAAACCCGTGCTATTGAAAGTGTTGAGCAAAATGGCATTGTTTTCATCGACGAGTTAGATAAGGTAGCCAAACGCGCGGAACATGGTGGCGGGGACGTCTCGCGCGAGGGTGTTCAACGCGATTTGTTACCTTTAGTGGAAGGTTCAACAGTATCCACGAAATATGGCATGATAAAGTCAGATCATATCTTATTTATAGCCTCAGGTGCTTTTCATGTGGCAAAGCCTTCTGATCTGATTGCCGAATTACAAGGTCGTTTGCCTATCCGGGTGGAGTTATCAGCGCTGAGCGTCGGTGATTTTGTACGAATCTTGACTGAACCAAGCGCTTCTTTAACGGAGCAATACACTGCCCTGATGGCTACTGAGGGCTTGCAATTGACCTTTGATCCGACTGGAATCCGCCGTATTGCAGAAGTTGCCTGGAAAGTGAACGAGAGAACAGAAAATATTGGCGCACGTCGCCTGTATACGGTGATGGAGCGATTGCTGGAAGTTATTTCGTTCGAGGCCACGGACAAGGCAGGCGAAGCCGTTCATATTGATGCAGCATACGTTGAGAAACATTTGGGTAAATTAGTCGATGATGATGATTTAACACGCTATATTCTTTAATTGAAAGATAGCTGTATTTAAACGTCTTCCGGATTTGGATGCCCGGAAGATGCCTCCTAACGATAAAGTAAATGATTATCGTAAAGTAGTTGGAAAAAGTGATATAATTGCTGCCATTGTGTTCCGTTACCTGGCTGATAGATTATCATGATTGCTTTCCTGGAAGCCTACCGTGCAGGATTATTCAAACGTCAGCATTGGTTGTCTAATATTATTTCAGGGATTATCGTCGGGGTAGTTGCCTTGCCACTGGCGATGGCTTTCGCTATTGCATCTGGAGTGAAGCCAGAGCAGGGAATATATACTGCCATTGTGGCAGGTTTTCTTGTTTCTCTATTTGGCGGTAGTCGGCTGCAAATTGCAGGACCAACAGGTGCCTTTATTATTATCCTTGCTGGCATTACCGCGAAGTATGGTGTGGAAGGCCTGCAAATTGCTACTTTAATGGCAGGGCTAATCCTCTTGCTTTTGGGTACTATGCGGTTAGGTACAATTATAAAATTTATTCCTGATCCGGTTATTGTTGGTTTTACTTCAGGGATTGCGGTTGTAATCTGGGTGGGACAATGGCGAGATTTTTTTGGCTTGCCGGCTGTTTCCGGAGAACATTTTCATGAAAAACTCTTACATTTACTGCAAGTATTTCCCCAATTCAATCTGACGACTACAGGCTTTGCATTATTTTCTTTACTATTGGTACTGTTTTCTCCCAGATTACCAGGCTTGAAAAGGGTTCCCGGCCCTTTAGTTGCCTTGGTTGTGGCCACAGGACTACAAGCGCTATTTCATTTTGAAGACATTTCGACTATTGGAAGTACTTTTGGCGGTATTCCTCAAGGATTGCCTGATTTGCATTGGCCTGAGATTACTTCAGCACGTCTAAGCGAGTTGCTTGGACCTGCATTCGCCATAGCTATGCTGGGCGCAATCGAATCGTTGCTTTCTGCTGTAGTGGCTGATGGAATGGTGGGTACGCGACATGATTCTAATCAGGAATTAATTGGCCAGGGAATTGCCAATATCATGACTCCGCTGTTTGGTGGGTTTGCAGCAACAGGCGCTATTGCTCGTACAGCAACCAATATCCGCAATGGAGGTACCAGTCCTCTTGCTGGTGTTATCCATGCAATAACCCTGCTGCTAATTATTGTTTTTCTAGCCCCTTTGGCAGCACATGTGCCTTTGGCCGTTCTTGCTGCTATTTTATTTGTTGTTGCCTGGAATATGAGTGAGGCCCATCATTTTATTAAGATAGTTAAATCTGCTCCGCGAGCGGATGTTATGATCTTGCTAGCTACATTTGGGTTAACCATTGGTGTAGATTTAATTGTTGCGGTCTATGTCGGTGTGGTTTTAGCAATACTGCAATTTTTACGGCGCATGGCCTCCAGTGTAGAGGTTCATCAGATTGACGCTCAAGAATTACATGAGCAATATGACAAACCAAGTCCAGGTAATTTACCACAAGAAATATTAATTTATGCTGTCGAAGGTCCTTTTTTCTTTGGGGCAGTAGAGAAATTTGAACGGACACTGGAAAATATACATGCCTTGCCCAAGGTGCTAATTATCAAGTTAGGTTGGGTTCCTTTTATAGATGTTACAGGGCTTCGTACCCTGGAGGATGTAATTTTGCATTTTCATAAACGTCAGGTTCATGTACTGTTGACTGGTGCTAATGAGCGAGTGCAGGCCAAGCTTGAAAAAGCAGGCATTATAAAGCGCCTGGGCAGGGAAAATGTATTTCAGGATTTAACACAGGCTCTTGAAAGTTTCCTGCCTGCTATTCCTTCTTCTCCGGATGTTTCGGCCAAGCCTCGTTTACAAGGTTTTGGCTAAACAGCTGATTGAGATCGATATCAAGGATTTCCTGCAAATGGGTATCAATTTTACTCAGTACGGGTTGCCATTTGCCATGAAGCATTTTCTCTGTTATCAATTCATAAGAAGAAGGAAGTCGGTAGGGCAAGTGTTGGGTAAGCCAATAAAGACTAATCTGGTTTAAGTTGCGACTTAGCATTAGCTCACCATTTTCCGCGTGATGTATTAGTTCCAGGCCAACCAGCTCGTTAATCATGTCGTCGACATTGACCGCAAACGGCTTGGAACAGGCGCTGACTAATTCCTCGCGGGTTATCCCTTTTCCCTCTCTTTGTGCCAGCCAAAGACGGTGGAGCCAGAATACGGCATGGGAGAATCCATCCATAGGTTTTCCAGGACGCCTCTCATGATGGACTGAAAGTGCATAACTGATTTCTGCACCCAGCAGCGTAATAACCCAAACCCAATATACCCAGACGAAAAATATAGGGACAGTTGCAAAAGCACCATATAATAATTGATAGGTGTTATATTGCGCCAGATAATAGGCAAAGGCATGTTTTGCCGATTCAAATAGCAGGGAGGCGACCAATGCCCCCCATAAGCCATGACTGAGTTTAACCTGGCAATTAGGAACAACCACATACAGGAAGGTAAAACCAAACAACGATAAGAAAAAAGGAATGCTGTTCAGTAAAAATAAAGGGGTATGATGTTCCTGAATAAAAGGAATCGAAAGCACATAAGAACTTGCTGCCAAACTTAAGCCAAGTAATACGGGTGCCAGGGATAAAATAGCCCAGTATAATAAAAAGGCATAAACGCCCCTTCTGGTTGATTCAGCCCGCCAGATCCTGTTCATTGCTTTTTCTATGGTAAACATCACTAACAGGGCAGTGAAAAACAGAATGGCAACGCCCCAAATGGATAGCCTTGAAACCTGTGCCGTGAATTCCTGCAGATAGTCTTGAACAATTCTCCCGGTTGCAGGGACGAAATTTTCAAAGATAAAGTCCTGAACAGGACCGGAGAATTCCTGGAATACCGGAAAGGAAGATAAAATTGCAAAACCTACTGTCATCAGAGGAACAACCGCCAGCAGGCTGGTAAATGCTAATGCTGAAGCCCTGTAGGTGCAATCATCTTTAATGAAATGCTCGGCTACGAATAAAATAAAGCGCTTTGCTTCATCGAATTTAGTGATTAGCAGTTTTTTCCAGTCCATGAAATTGGCAGTCCTGATTGTTTAAATTATTTTGCAGCAGTAAGATGTTGATTACCCTTTATTCTAGTCAACAGATGGTTCTATTACCAAGAAATAAATCGCAGAGAGGGAGCTGCTGCTTACAGAACTGTTGTACAGCAGTTTGTTAGCAGTTAGGATATACTGGTTTTTTTGAAAGGGAAAAAAATGACTAAACCCTATATCCTGGTACTCTACTATTCGCGTTATGGGGCTACGGCCCAACTTGCGCAATATATCGCAAGAGGCATTGAAAGCGTCGAGGGCATTGAAGCCAGATTGCGCACCGTACCGCCGATCTCGGCAACCTGTGAAGCAGTTGACAGAGCCATCCCGGATAGTGGTGCCCCTTATGCGACCCTGGATGATTTGCGGGATTGCTCCGGCCTTGCCCTGGGGAGTCCTACCCGTTTTGGCAATATGGCATCACCGCTTAAATATTTTCTCGATAGCACGACGACCTTATGGCTTGCTGGCGATCTGGTTGATAAGCCTGCTTGTGTTTTTTCCTCTTCTTCCTCGATGCATGGGGGCCAAGAAACTACCCTGACAAGCATGATGTTGCCTTTACTGCATCATGGAATGGTGCTTATTGGTTTGCCTTATACGGAACCGAGTCTTAACCTGACTCAGACAGGAGGTACTCCTTATGGGGTTACCCACGTTGCTGGCATGGCCAATGATAACCCGATAAGTCAGGATGAAATGACGTTAGCGAAGCGATTAGGGAAGCGGTTAGGCAGTATTGCCATGTTATTGTCCCCATCGGTTTAATAAGGGCATTCACTTCCTAAAATGAGCGGGTTTTTTGCCTTTATATTAATCAGATATTTTTGTTTTTAATCGGTGATCACGTGAAGATAATTACTTTTAATGCCAATGGTCTTCGTGCTGCAGCACGCAATGGATTTTTTGATTGGTTGGCAGCTCAGGACGTTGACTTTGTCTGTATCCAGGAAACTAAAATCCAGTCAGAACAAAGATTGCCAGAAACGCTTTATTATCCTCACGGTTATTTTTGTGAATATTATGATGCGCAAAAGAAAGGCTATAGCGGGGTTGCAATCTATGCTCGTCACAAACCTCTTCAAATCAAAAAGGGTCTTGGCTTTGATTACTGTGATAATGAAGGGCGGTACCTTCAATTTGATTATCCCCGGCTGAGTGTGGTTTCACTGTACCTGCCTTCAGGTACAAGTGGTGAGGTAAGGCAGACAGTAAAATTTGATTTTTTAGAGCGTTTCGCCAACCATTTAATGATGCTAAAAAACGAAGGCCGTGAATTAATACTCTGTGGCGATTATAATATTGCCCATAAAAAAATTGATTTGAAAAACTGGCGAGGTAATTTGAAAAACTCAGGATTTTTACCTGAGGAGCGGGCATGGATGGATCGGTTATTTGGTTCGATGGGTTTTGTTGATGCCTTTCGGGTGATTAACGAGGAAGAACATCAATATACCTGGTGGTCTTATCGCAATCCTGGTGCCTGGGATAATAATGTGGGGTGGCGGATAGATTATCAGGTGATTACCCCGGGTTTAAAAGAGAGTGTGGTAAAGGCGGTTGTGTATCGTGATGCGCGTTGGTCTGATCATGCGCCGTTAATGATTGAATATGCGGGAGACTGGTATGCTTAAACTGGCTAGCTGGAATGTGAATTCTTTAAAGGTGCGCCTTGAGCAGGTTTTAAATTGGCTGGAATCTTCAGCCACCGATATTTTGGCTGTGCAGGAAACAAAACTGGTTGATGAACATTTCCCTAAAAACGTGTTTGCCGAACTGGGCTATCACGTTGCCTATACTGGACAAAAAACGTATAACGGGGTAGCGATTATCAGCCGTCATCCTTTAACAGAGGTGATTGGCGAAGTTCCGGGATATGCCGATCCGCAACGCCGAGTGCTGGCGGCAACAGTTGCTGATCTGCGCCTGATTAATCTTTATGTTCCTAATGGCTCTGAATTGAGCTCAGAAAAATATCTATATAAGTTAGCATGGCTGGAAAAAGTAACCGCCTTTATCAAGCAACAGATGATGCTCTATCCCAAACTTGCTGTGGTTGGTGATTTTAATATTGCACCGGAAGATAGAGATGTGCACGATCCGCTGGAATGGCAAGATTGTGTATTGGTCAGTCCGGCAGAGCGTCAGGCATTTACTGATTTATTAGCGCTAGGCTTGGCAGACAGCTTTCGTAATTTTCCTCAGGAAGAGCAATCATTCAGCTGGTGGGATTATCGGGCGGGAGGTTTTAGGCGCAATCGAGGTTTGCGCATTGATCACATTTTATTAAGTGAATCATTAAATTGTATCTGTAATTCTTCTCAAATTGACAAGGTGCCCCGTAAATGGGAGCGTCCCTCTGATCATGCGCCTGTTTGGGTTGAGCTAGAGGAAATGTCTGGACATCAGTAATGGAATAGATATTCTATCTTTTACAGGCTAATATTGCCTATGGCATAAATTGGATGTTAATTTTCAAGGGATGGATACAATGCAAAAATATAGTATTAAAAGCATGTTACTCATACTGACTTTTTTAGCCAGTGCTGCAATATATGCTGATAAGGTGGAAGATGTTTTACTCATGAGCAAAACGTCTTCGGTAATGACCCAGCAGGCCATGACCCCCAAGCAGGCATTGCAGCGCTTAAAAGAAGGTAACCAGCGTTTTTTAACAGATAGCAGGCAGCAGCGTGACTACCTTGGGCAAGCCAAGCGTTCATCCTTTGGCCAATTCCCCTGGGCTGTTATTCTCAACTGTATGGATTCGCGTTCGGTTCCTGAGTTAATCTTTGATCAGGGGCTTGCTGATCTCTTTATTCTTCGTGTCGCCGGCAATATCCTTAATGAGGATATACTGGGGAGTATGGAATTTGCTACTAAAGCAGCCGGATCGCGTTTGATTGTTGTTTTAGGCCATACTTCCTGTGGTGCAGTGGCGGGCGCTTGTGAGGGGGTGGAGCTGGGGCATCTTAATCATGTCCTTGATAAAATTAAACCAAGTGTAAATCCTGCTGAAAAAGCAACTGCTATTAAGGATTGCTCTAATCTGGAGTTAATTAATACAATAGCAAGGAATAATGCGTTGAGTGTTGCACGGCAAATCCAGGCGCAAAGCCCTATTATCAGCGACTTGATAGCAAAGGGGCAAGTAGGCATTGTGGCTGGCATGCATGATCTTAAAACAGGCAGGGTTCTCTTTTTTGAAGAGGAGCGTCTTATCCCTGAGCAGAAAAATTGATCTGGGGTGGAAATTCTGCTAATGTGCGCATCTTAAAGTCTGGAGTATGGTGCCTGGCCAGAGTTCGGGTGGCGATACTCGTTTTATAATTAGAGAGAGTGGTATTATGAAAGCGTCTATTCATCCAGTTTATAACAATATTAATGTGACCTGCAGTTGTGGCCACACATTTGGAACCCGATCAACGTTGGCTCAGGATTTAAGTATTGAAGTTTGTGCCAATTGCCACCCTTTTTATACGGGCAAGCAAAAACTGGTTGATACCGGCGGACGTGTTCAACGATTCCGCGCTCGTTATCAGCGTAAAGATAAATAATTATTTAGTTTGTAGAGGACTACCTCTTAGGCGCAATCGATATGCGCCTTTTTTTTGCAAGATGACTGTAAATCCTCGGCTTTTTTCTATATGATTTTTTGCCGGGTTGTCTGAAAAGAGAGTAAGCATTTTGGATAAAGATGTATTAAAAGCACGAGCCCTTGATTACCATGAATTCCCAACACCCGGGAAGTTGGCCGTGCATGTTACAAAATCGACAAATTCGCAGGATGATTTGTCATTAGCCTATACTCCTGGCGTGGCAGAACCAGTTCTTGCCATTGCTGAAAACCCGGAAGATGCATTTCGTTATACAGCTAAAGGTAATCTGATTGCTGTGATGACAAACGGCACCGCTGTACTGGGTTTAGGCAATGTAGGCCCGTTGGCCAGCAAACCGGTAATGGAAGGAAAGGCGGTATTATTTAAACGCTTTGCTGATATTGATGTGTTTGATATCGAGGTTGACGCTGAAGATTCCCAAGCGTTCATAGCCACTGCAAAACGTATAGCGCCTACCTTTGGTGGAATTAACCTGGAAGACATTAAAGCGCCGGAGTGTTTTGAAATCGAACAGGCTTTAGTTGATCAATTAACTATTCCTGTTTTTCATGATGATCAACATGGAACCGCAATTGTTGTCGCTGCCGGTTTATTAAATGCACTTGATTTACAAAAGAAAAAACTTTCTGAAGTGCGTATTGTTTGTATTGGTGCAGGTGCGGCAGGAATCGCTTCCATGCGATTGCTGGTAGCTTTAGGTGCTGATAAAAACAAAATGCTTCTTATGGATAGCAAGGGTGTTATCCATTCCGGACGCGAAGACTTAAACGCCTACAAGTTTGCTTTTGCAAGAAAGACAAAACGCCGTACGCTGGCAGATGCTTTGGTCGATGCCGATGTATTTATTGGCGTTGCAAAACCGGATTTGCTGAATGCGGATCTTTTAAAGTTGATGGCTCCAAAGCCGGTAATTTTTGCTCTTTCAAATCCTAACCCGGAAATCCGACCGGAAGTCGCCCGTCAGGCTCGTAATGATTTAATCATTGCAACAGGACGAAGTGATTTTCCCAATCAAGTGAACAATGTTCTTTGTTTTCCTTATATCTTTCGCGGAGCATTGGATGTTCGTGCGACGTGTATCAATCAAGCCATGCAAATAGCAGCCGTTGAAGCTATCCGCCAGCTGGCGCAGGAGCCAGCACCTCAAATTGTTAAGGATAATTATCCGGGAGTTACTCATTGGGATTTTGGTCCGGACTATATCATACCTAAACCCATCGACCCCCGCCTAAAGGAGCGGGTAACGCTTGCTGTTGCGAAAGCAGCTATAGCAAGTGGTGTCAGCCGAGTTGTTTTCGATAAAAAAGGTTAACTCCTTGCGCTCGGCCTTAACCATTAAGTAAGGAGCTCATTTTGCATATTGAGAATCAAAAAAAATACATGATTGCCGCTTGGCTGATTTGTGCGCTTGGTGCGGTTTATTATAGCTATGAGTATTTTTTGCGTATTTCCCCAAGCGTGATGGAGCATGCATTACGTGACCACTTTAATTTATCAGCTACTGGTTTCGGCTTGCTTTCTGCCTTTTATTACTATGCTTATGTGCCGCTGCAATTGCCAGTTGGCGTGCTTCTCGACCGTTACGGCCCCCGATTATTGATAACCCTGGCCTGCCTTGTTTGCGTCGTAGGAACGTTTATTTTTGCTGGAACCAATGTATTTTGGGTCGCAGCAGCAGGGCGCTTTTTAGTCGGGGTGGGTTCTGCTTTTGCATTTGTAGGGGTGTTAAAGCTGGCAACCATCTGGCTGCCTGAAGATAAGCTCGCTATGGTTTCTGGTATGGCTGCCGCTTTGGGGACGATAGGTGCCATGGTGGGCGATAACCTGCTCGGCAACCTGGTGATGACGGTCGGTTGGCGGCAGACTGTAAATTTGACAGCCTATTTTGGAATCGGGCTGGTTTTTGTACTGTGGTTTGGTTTAAGGGATAAGAAGAGCCGTCAGCGTAAAAGCGGTACAGTGGATAACTTCAAAAAAAGTATGGTTGATTTAGGTATTATTACCAGGAATAAGCAAATATGGATTAATGGCTTGTTTGGCTGCCTGGTTTATTTGCCAACGACTGTGTTTGCAGAGCTTTGGGGAATTCCTTATTTGAAACACGCCCATGGCCTTTCTCAGGCAAATGCTGACTTTGCCAATTCGCTGTTGTTTCTTGGTTTTACCATTGGTGCCCCTTTGATGGGTTATATTTCCGATAGACTTAAGCGGCGTAAATTACCTATGCTGTTTGGGGCAACCGGGGCTGGAATCGTGATGATGATTGTTTTGTATTTCCCGGGTTTGAATGAGTTTCATATTCAGGTACTGATGTTTTCTTTGGGATTGTTATATAGTGCTCAATGTATTATTTTTGCTGTTGGTCGAGAACTTAGCCCTAAAGAAGCTGCCGGTACTGCCATGGCAATGACTAACATGATCGTGATGCTTGGAGCCATGTTTTTTCAGCCGTTGGTAGGACGGTTACTGGATTTAAGTTTGTCTCTCCATGTGTCGGACTTATCCATGCTGCCTATTGATAAATTGCAGCAGCTGTATACGGCAGAAGACTACCAATTCGCTTTATCGGTAGTTCCGATAGGAATCATTATCGCGGCAATATTAACCTTCTTTTTAAAAGAAACGCATGCTAATGCAGATAACTAATCATTCAATAAGCAGGAAGCAAGTGCTTTATGGCAGCCTGGTTTGTGCTGTAGGTGCTTTTTTCTATTGTTATGAGTTTGTTTTAAGGATTATTCCTGGGGCATTACAAAGTGAATTAAGCGAAGCCTTTGGCCATATATCAGCCACTACCTTTGGTCAGTTATCGGCGTTTTATTATTTTGCCTATTCACCTATGCAATTACCCGTGGGAATGTTGATGGATCGCTATGGACCTCGACGTCTGTTGACGTTTGCCTGTTTTTGCTGTGCCCTTGGTTCATGGATGTTTACTGATACCTCTTCAATAGTAATAGCAGCAAGCGGACGGTTTTTAGTGGGCTTTGGCTCTTCTTTTGCTTTTGTAGGGGTCTTATCGCTTGCAATGCATTGGCTTCCACGCCGTTATTTTTCTTTGGTCGCAGGTTTAATCACTACATTGGGCATGTTAGGGCTTGTTTACGGGGAAGTGAAAATCACTAACGTTGCTGTTACATTAGGCTGGCATCATGTATTAACCTGGATGGTGATTATTGGCGCAATACTCACTGTTGTCACATTCTTTGTTGTCCGCGATGGGCCGGAAGGTCATCAGGCCCACAGTTACCCCTTGCCTGAATTTTTTGCTAATGTGTGGCAGGTTTTAAGCTCCCCCCAGGTCTGGCTGATTGGTTTTGTTGGTGCCTGCTTGTATACCTCATTATCTGTTTTCGGCGAGTTATGGGGAAAAAATTATTTAGAGCAAGCTCATCACTTAACGAAAATAGAAGCGGCAAGAACTATCTCGGCGATGTTTCTTGGTTGGGCTGTTGGCGCCCCGATTGCTGGTTATTTATCGGATAAAAGTGGCCGACGTGTTTTGCCATTGACAGTAGGGGCTTTAATGGCGTTTATTTGCATTAGTTTTGTTCTCTATTACCCTGGAATATCTTATGGCTGGTTAAACCTGTTATTGTTTTTCTATGGGGTTTTTAGTGCTACGGAAATTATTGTTTTTATCATGGGCAAGGAAAATAGTGGCGCTAAATTATCAGGAACGGTGTTTGCTGCTGTGAATATGATAGTCACCCTGGGGGGAGTAATCTTTCAGCCTTTAGTTGGGAAGTTATTAGATACTTTTGGCGATAGCGGGGTTATTGATGGAGAGCATATTTATACGGTTGCGGATTACCAGATTGCTCTTTCCATTTTGCCTATTTCTTTACTGTTGGTAATGATCCTTGCTTTTTTTATGAAAGATGCTCCTTCAACAGCTGTGGATTGACCATACATTCTTAACTGAATCTCGTCATAGAAACAAGCGCCACAATCTTAGCAGCCAAATATGGCAACGATCTCTTGGGCTGCCTGGCGCTTTTGCGGATTACAGCTAATTAATCGGCTGACAGGAAAAGAAATAATTTTGCTATGGCGGTAATAATGCCGGGTTAGCGCTGTATCATGATTTGAAATGATGACAGTAATACCGCGTGACGCACTTTCCATGGCTAATTGGGCCAGCTCAAGTTGATCCTGTTCCTTGAATTTTTTATGTGTATACGATGCAAAATTTGCGCTGGATGACAGGGGAACATAAGGAGGATCGCAGTAGATTAAATCGCCTGTTTTGGCTTGGGAGAAAGTATGGCGAAAATCACTTACAACAAACTGTGCCTTGTGGCTCTTTTGATAAAAATGGGTCATCTCTTGTCGTGGAAAATAAGGTTTTCTATAGCGCCCAAAGGGAACATTATATAAGCCTCGCTGGTTATAACGGCATAAGCCATTGTAACCATGTCTGTTTAAATAAAGAAAAAGGGCTGCCTTATACTTTAAATCAGTGCTTTGGTTAAATTGTTCACGAAATTGATAATATTTTGCTTCGCAGTTGTTTTCATAGGAAAAAAATGCTTCGCAGTAGTCGATGAATCCCTCGCCCTCGAGCTGAAGAAACTTAAACAGGTTAATCAGGTCAGCGTTTTGTTCAGCTAATAAGTAACCTGGATAATCAGAATTGACAAAGATAGCACCAGAGCCAGTAAATGGTTCAATCAGTCGATTTGCAGGCGACAAGGAAGATAAAATAGTTTCTATACAACGATATTTGTTGCCGGCCCATTTTAAAAAGGGTTTTGTTTTTATCATAGAAAGACTATTTATTAGTGACAAGGAAGTATACCCAATATTTGCTAAAAGAACAGTGCAAATTCGCCCTGATAATCCCTTGGGTCAGGAGAAATTAAAATTGTCATTCCGCGCAGCTGGAAATTTATTTTTCAAACGACAGGCCCATTCTGGATAATAATGACAGGAGCATTGCACAATATGGACAAACCATGATTTTGTCTGCCGCTCAGGAATATTTGAGAAAAAAAATGTTATTGTGTTATAATCCGCCAAGTCGGCAGGAGACTGTACTATCAAGGGCAATTAATTGATGTGAATGCAGTGTCATGCGGCAAGAGAGGGATATCAATCATCAAGAATGCCTATAAATTTTTTCAGACTGCATCTTGCAGAGTCTATGGAATGTTCTTTATGATTAATCCTGACTTAAAACTTATATAAAGGATCCTTGCATGAGAAAATTGGCAATAATAGCAGGTTGTTTAATTCCTTTATTATCGTTTGCTTCCACTTCAGAAAGCGATAGGACCTTAAACACTTTTCAAGAGTTATGCGCTAAAGAGAAAGATCCACTGAAACGCCAAAATTATTGTCATATTCTTGATCAAAGAAATCACTCACAGGCCAATATAAGTGGCCTTAAAAAAGAAGATACAGTGATTGTATAGACTCGAACAAAAAATCCTGACAGCTGCTAAAGCATGGATCGCAGATCCTGACTTGGCTTAGCGGCTGCTAGTATTCTTAATTTGCTGAAAGGATTTGCTTTAAATGACAAGGATAATGAGTCCTCTGTGGCGGTTTATTGGTTTTGTTTTAATTCTTATCACTGCTCCGGCCTGCTCTGCAGATAGACTGGGATCCAATCAAATTGAGTTGTCTGCTAATTTAGGTTTCTCCAAGTTAACATTGGGAAATTCAACCTTTGGCATTACTGAGACAGAAGTAGATAACCTGCACCAAACGGATAATCCGTTAATTGGTGAGGTGGCTTTCGGAATGACGTATGTGATACCATTCAAAGAACTCTCTGCTTCCCACCGATTGACCTGGTTTCCTGCTTTAAGAACGGCCTTGTACCTGCGGTATTCAAGTCATGATTTTTTTAATCGAACTGCTCAGGGGCAGATTGAACAATACCAAGATCCCCGCATGAGTAATTACCATTATCGGTTATCTATCGACAGCACGCGTTTAATGGCTGATGTTATTTTAACGCTTGTAACGCATAAGCAAATGTCCCTTTTTGTTAATGGAGGGGTAGGTCCTGGATGGACACAAGTAAGTTATTCTGATGAACCTAACCTGGGTGTAGTGGGGGGTAACTTATTTTTATTCGATAAAACCAAAAAAGGATTGGTTTCCGAAATTGGCGTTGGTTTATTTTACCACTGTTCTAATAAACTTAAGCTTTCCGTTAATTTCCTGCATAGTAATTTTGGGACGATTAAGACTGGAAGTGAAGGAATACTCGATGGGGCTTCTGCCTCAATTAATCCTGCGCGTTTTTCTTTACGCTCAAACACCATTCTATTCGGATTATATTTGACCCCTTAACTTTTAAGACAGGCTTAAAATATGCGTAAATATTGGGTTAATTTATTAAGCTCTTTTTGTTTTGCAGCAAATGCATCAACAGTCAGGCTACCATTGGAATTTATTTCAGTGCCGTTAGTCAGCAATATGGCGGTTGGCCAGGTTCAAACGCTGAATTATAGCATCCGTAATAATGTGCAGACTCAAAATTTACCAATAAGGGCGATTACTGTAGTTAATGATGGCGATAATCAACCTAATGCTGTCCTCAGCATCAATACAACCTGTGGCGCATTTTTGGCCCCTAATGCTTCCTGTGGAATTACACTGACTATTAAACCGACAGGCGGTGTTTTCCGGCGTCACTTGAGTATCGATTATAACGGCAGAACATCATTAATCAGTTCTATCGAATTTACCGCCGCTCCTGCAAAGTATACTGTTTTGGTTTATATGGTTGGCTCTGATCTGGAGTCACAGGGAAATTATGCAACAGCGAATATCCGGCAAATGATGACTGTTGGTTCAAGCGCAAATATGAATATTATTCTGGAAACCGGAGGTGCAAATAAACCGGGTTGGAGGACTGTACAGCGCAAAATTGTTTTCCCAGGTTCTGTCTCACTGATTCAGGATTTAGGCTCTGTTAGTATGGGAGCAACCCAAACAATACAAAATTTTATGGAGTGGGGGATTAATACCTATCCGGCCGAAAAATATATCCTGATTTTTTGGGATCATGGCGGAGGACCGAATGGTGGTTTCGGTGGAGATGAAGTGACACCTCCGCCTGCCACCTCAATTAGCCAACTTGCTGTTGCGACAAAAGGCGCGTTCTCCAGAACTGGCAAAAAGTTTGAGATTATTGGCTTTGATGCTTGCTTATTGGGCAATGTGGAAACCTTTGCAGGTTTGTATCCCTATACCAGTTATTTAATCGGCTCGGAGGATTTGGAGCCAGGTAATGGCTGGCAATATAATACTTTCCTGCATTACATTGAAAACCATCCTGCGGCGACTGGCTTGTCTATTGGTGTGCAAATTATTAACGGTTTTACAGCACAGAATCAGGAAGACTCCACCACTCTGTCGCTTATCGACTCCTCAAAAATGCCGGCTCTGCTATCTGCAATTTCTACTTTTGCGAATGCGTTGCATCCTTATGCCAATTTAGATGTAGCTTCTTGGAAAAATATAGCGAGAAGCAGGTTCAGGGCGCCGGATTATAACACTTCAGTGTGGGATAACAGTAGCACCGATGTGGTTGATTTATGGGAGTTTGCCGCTTCAATAACACAACGGTTTCCGCATGATCCACTGGTAGTGCAGGCAACAAACAGAGTAAAGGAGGCGGTTCAAACAGCAGTAAAATATTTTAAAAATAGCCCTAACAGAGACGCTTCTCACGGCTTAACTGTATATTTTCCTTCTATCCTTGCACAGTATGTCACAGATTACCCTGCTCATCTCAGGATTAAAGGCGTTGCTTTTTTTCCTCAGAGTTATATTGACCTGGTAAGTGAATATCATGCTTTTTACACTGCCAATACAGCTGGCTTGCGGGCTGTACCCAATAACCTGAATTTTGATGGTACTAGTTATACGGTAGATATCACAAATGATTATGATGAATTATATGCGGTGGTCGGCAGCGATTCTTGTACTAATGTTTTCGATGACGGAAATAATAACCTGCCTGCCCTCCCTTGTTATACTGGTTTACAAAACCCGGACAGCTCCGGGGAAGCGGGGACAGTCAGTTTTAACAGAAATGATAATCTTAATAATTGGCCAATGCTAAATGGCGAGCCGGTTTTATTAATTTCTGATGATGAGACGCCTGATACGCCTGAGGATGACACTTTCCTAATCCCCGTAATGATGGTTAATGGAGGAAGGAATGGTTATTTGTATGTATTGAGAAACCCTGGCAATGGGTATCAGGTTATTGGATTTCAGGATAAGACAGGGAGTGCAAATTCCGAAGGAAAGTTATTTGAAATAGATGATGGCGAGCAATTTTATATCCGGACTTATGCCTTTAATGGCGGATGGACATTGCTTCGTACAAGCACGATTGTAACGGCACCATTTACGCTTGGCTTCGGTCCTGTACCCGTGTCCTTTAATGCATTCCGCTTTTTAGTTGGTGATTTGACTGGAGCACTTACCATTACAGATATTTCCGCAGCTTATTAATCTGAGCTTGTCTCTTACTTGGCGATTGAGTGCTTGTCATTCCCATCCGAGTTTGTATGTTAACTCATCACCGGCCTTTGATACTGGATGGTAAAAGGAACCTCATCCTCTTCAAATGAAACAACGTTGTATTGATTCGCGCTTACCCGATAGTCGCTGGCTAATTTTTTTATATTTATCAATACAATACAGCTAAGTAAAATCATTATAAGACTTGGAGAGTTGGGTAAATGGGTTGTCCGTGCGAGGTAATCGGAAAGCAGGGGGGGAAGTCCCGCTGCCAGGCTGGCTGCTATGGAAAAAATAATAGACAAGGCGGTACAGCGAATTGGCAGGGGGAAAAGTTCAGTCAATATCACAGAGGAAACGCTATAGTAGCAGGCACAGGGGATAGAGATCATCATCTGCATCAGCAAAAAATAAGGCGCGCTGCCAAAGTTGACAGCACTCATAAATGGATAGGAAAGAAATAATAAGCCGCAGGTTGCTGCAGAGAGCATTTTTAATCGATCCTGTCTATCTGAAATCCAGCCAAAGACAGGGATAAGGATAGTGACTAAAACCAAAGATATCGTAGTGGAGTTGATAATAAAGGCGCGAGGCAACTGAGAATATTGCACAGCGTGTAAGGGGATGTATAAATAAAAGAAAAACCCGGTTGCAACGGACAGAAAACTTGCAAAAAAGGCATAATTGAACAAGAAAGGGTATTTTTTAATAAACCATAATGATCTACGATAAATCAAGCCAGTAGTAGGTTTGGCATGATCTGCATAATAGATCACATAGGCCAGACTTTCTGGCATGGAATAACGTATATAAACGCCTAATAAGGTTGTGGTTAAGGCTAAAATAAAGGGGATACGCCATAACCAGTCATAAGCCGGATAAGAAGTATTCAGACTATGGATAATTTCAACTACTATACAGGCAAACAGATAACCGGCTTTTACGCCAACAGATGACCAGCAGCCGCGAAAGCCACGTTGTTTTTCATTCCCGCTTTCGACCAGAAATGAAGCGGAGTTCAGAAACTCAGATCCCAATGCCATACTTTGAACCATGCGCAGAATTAACAATAATCCGGCAGCCAGAAGGCCTATTTGCTGAAAGCTTGGGATAAGGCCAATTAAGGTCGTTGAGCAGCCCATGATAAGAATCGAAAGGGTTAATACATTTTTTCGGCCATAGCGGTCGGAGAGCAAACCTAAAATAAAGGCACCAATTGGTTTGGCAAGATAGGCAAGAAAAATCAGTGCCAGAACGACAGTGGGATGCCCCTTGTTATCACCGATTAAGACCCGCGAGAGCTCACTCGAAAGGAAGTAGCATATCGATACATCATAAGCCTCAACCATATTTCCCAGCAATCCACCTAAAATGATTTTGGTTTGATGCTTCATACTGCTGCCTCCATTGGCTGGAGGTCGCTGGAGGAATGATCGCAGGTAAGAAAAAGTGAATTTAGCATATTGCTGCAATACTGCCCTATTTTATAAAAATCTTCATAATGGGTGATAAAAAGTTCCCCTGTCTTTAGACAGGCGCGTGAGCTTGCCAGAGAGTAAATAAAAAAAGCGTTGTCTGTTTTGGCCGCTAATGAATATCCAATTGGATAATGGTGTTTTATCTGCTTAATGTAGTAGAGCTCATCATATCGTTCCTGAGTATACAGGGACGGCCATTCAGCCTGGGTACAGCGCTCGAACCAATCGGGCTGGTAAGTCTTGTCAAAGCGCCAGAGATTGCCGCTAAAAAGATTAAACTCCATAGCCGGTGTCGATGAGAAGGTGAGAATTTCATGGTTTGCATTAATTCGGCTAACAGCGATATGGTTAATTTCATGAAGACCAAGAACATCTTTGAATACGCCAGATACTCGGCCTTTAAAGGCAAAAAGCATATCCAGGAGCTGTGGGTGTGGTATGACTTCTGTACGACGAGTTTCCATAAATAATACTTAATAAGCTCCATGCTAATGATTGAAATACTTAACAGATGATAATGCCAGGTCGATAATTTTTTTCGATTGTTCTTCGTTGGCATTAATCTGACTGATGTCATTGATTAGATCCAGAAGAAAATCAGGAACGTTATCCAGGCGGGCGGTATTATATAGGTTAGTTGCCTGAGATAAAACGTAATGCAGCAATTTTTTGGAAATAGTGATCTTGTCCTTTTCAAGAACGCTGTCATTATAACTGTCGCCAAACAAAAGCCAGCCAGGCGAAACCTGAAGTTTCGATGCGATTTCTACAATTTTCATTGGTTCAGGAATTGCCTCCCCCCGCAAATATTTTCTGCAGATTTGTAAGGAATAACCGGTAATCTCGGCTAATTTATGGATACAAACCCCGGAAATGGAGCGTTGAGAGTTGAATCCGGCTGCAACCATGGCATCTCGCAATCGATAGGCGAACTGTTTTGTTAAATCAACTTTATCCATCGGAGCTTAAAATGCCTGTATAAATGAGTCATTAATTGTAACAAAGAGTTTTCTACAGAGCAAACAGGCGGAATTTAAGAAACTTTTTGTTTCGTTTGGAAATTAAATGTTGACTTTAGAAATTAAACTGCGATAATGACCATGAAACGAAGGAAAGTTTCAAAGTCCAGAAGGAAAATCTCACGGTCTAAGATGGAACAATAGGTCGTAGGCTTGGTTAATTAACTCAGCCAAGAGAGTCCTACCGGAAGGAAGGTGGTATAACTATAGCAGTTAACCTCGCGGTAACTGTGGCTTGAACCTGCTAGCAGGTTCAAGCCTCTCTTTTGCGAAATAATCATTTTAGAACATTGCTTTATTGGAGTTGCTTCTATATAATCGCTCACTATCTTTAATTTAAAGAGCGAATTATAGGCACGTAGCTCAGTGGTAGAGCACCACCTTGACATGGTGGTGGTCGGTGGTTCGATCCCACTCGTGCCTACCAAACTTAACCCTGCCTGCCAGGGTTTTTTTTTATCGGGATCGATGCGATTATTTCCTTTGTGGATGATGCCTCTGGCGATTAACTGCCATTGCAATTATGATTGATAAAATTTATCTGTCTAAGGGACGGAGAAAAAACAAGATGCCAAACGTTAAATTATCTGATGGAACTTTAAAACATTTCGAGCACCCTGTCACAGTGTATGAGGTTGCCCAAGCTATTAGTCCGGGGTTGGCCAAAGCCGCACTTGCTGGCAAGGTCGATGGTAAATTGGTTGATACCAGTTTCCTGGTTCAGCGAGACTGTGATTTGCTGATTATCACAGAGAAACAGGAAGAGGCCAGTCTTGAAGTCATCCGTCATTCTACCGCTCATTTATTGGCACAGGCAGTAAAGGCGTTATTTCCCAGTGCTCAAGTAACAATAGGACCTGTCATTGAAGATGGATTCTATTACGACTTTGCTTTTGGCCGCTCATTTACCCCTGATGATCTGGAGCTTATCGAGGCGAAGATGCATGAGTTGGCTAAGGCTGATCATCCCGTTAGCCGCAGGGAGATGCCCCGTGATGAAGCAATCGCCTATTTTCGCAGCCTGGGGGAAGAGTATAAAGCAAAAATCATAGCTGATATTCCCGAAGGAGAAGTGCTTTCCTTATATAAGCAGGGTGATTTTGAGGATCTTTGCCGGGGCCCCCATGTTCCTTCCACGGGTTATCTCAAGGCATTTAAATTAACCAAATTGGCAGGTGCTTATTGGCGGGGCGATTCAAAGAATGAAATGTTGCAGCGCATTTATGGGACCGCCTGGAGCGATAAAAAATCATTGGCCACTTATTTGCATCGTTTGGAAGAGGCTGAGAAGCGTGACCATCGAAAATTAGGTAAGGCCCTGGATTTGTTTCATTTTCAGGAAATTGCTCCTGGTATGGTTTTTTGGCATCCCAAGGGTTGGACAGTATATCAACTGCTGGAAAAATATATGCGTGAGCGGTTGGCCGATTTTGGTTACCAGGAAATTAAGACACCGCAATTGGTGGACAAGGTCTTATGGGAGAAATCAGGCCACTGGGCTAATTTTCGCGATGAAATGTTCATTACCGAAACAGAAAACCGCGAATATGCAATTAAGCCAATGAATTGTCCATGTCATATCCAGATATATAATCAGGGACTTCGCAGTTATCGTGATTTACCCATGCGATTATCTGAATTTGGTAATTGCCATCGTTGCGAACCCTCCGGTTCTTTACATGGTTTAATGCGCGTGCGAAATATGGTGCAGGATGATGCGCATATTTTCTGTACTGAGGAACAAATTCAGTCTGAAGTCTCAATGATGATTAAGCTGGTGCAGTCTGTCTATGCTGATTTTGGCTTCACGGAGATAAAGTACCGTTTGGCTTTGCGTCCTGAGAAACGCGTTGGCAGCGATGCAGTTTGGAATAAAGCGGAGGATGCGCTGAAGCATGCCATGCTGGAAAGAGGAATCGAGTGGCTGGATGCGCCGGGTGAAGGTGCTTTCTACGGACCTAAAATTGAGTGTTCATTATCCGATAGCCTGGGTCGAATTTGGCAGTGTGGGACTATCCAGGTTGATTTTTCCATGCCAGAACGGCTGGATGCTCAATATGTAGCCGAAGATGGCAGCCGAAAAACACCAGTGATGTTGCATCGTGCTATTTTAGGCTCCTTTGAACGATTTATGGGTATTTTAATTGAGCATTATGCTGGTCGTTTTCCATTATGGCTGGCTCCTGTACAGGCTATGGTTCTTACTATTAGTGATAAGCAGCATGATTTTGCTTGCAAAGTAAGCGAAATTTTACAAAAACAGGGGATTCGGGCAAATTTTGACTTGAGAAATGAGAAAATAGGCTTTAAAATCCGCGAGCATACTTTACAAAAAATTCCTTACCTACTGGTGATTGGCGATAAAGAGGTCGAAAGTAACTCTGTCGCTGTGCGTACACGAGAAGGAGAGGATTTGGGCGTGGTAAGCATTGATACAGTTTGCGATATTCTGCAGCGGGAAATTGCTGCAAAAGGCCGCAATTACTAACCATTTGGAGGATCAAACTATTAGTGCATCAAATAAGCGTGATAGCGATCGCGCACGAGTTAATGAACATATCAATGTACCTGAGGTACGCTTAATTGATGTCGATGGCAATCAGGTGGGAATTGTATCAACAAGGGAAGCCCTACGTGCGGCTGAAGAAGGTGGCTATGATTTGGTTGAAATTTCATCCACTGCGAAGCCCCCTGTTTGTCGCATTATGGATTATGGCAAATACCTCTTTGAATTGAGTAAAAAACAAGCTGAAGCGAAGAAAAAGCAAAAGCAAATTCAAGTTAAAGAGATAAAATTCCGTCCAACGACGGAAACTGGGGATTATCAGGTCAAGCTACGCAACCTGATTCGTTTCCTAAATCATGGTGATAAGGTCAAAGTAACGTTACGTTTTCGTGGTCGTGAAATGGCGCATCAGGAAATTGGTATGAAACTCATGGAGCGTCTGCAGCAGGATACAGCAGAGTATGCGGTTGTAGAGCAGCATGCAAAACGTGAGGGCCGCCAACTATTGATGGTTTTGGCACCAAAGAAAAATAAGTAGCTAAATCAGTAAGGGAAAACCTTGCTGTAAGACTGGAATTTAGCCGGTTGTTAGCTATATCTTTATCAGTAGCAGAGCAAATGCGGAGTAATATGTTATGCCTAAGTTAAAGTCACATCGTGGAGCGCAAAAACGCTTCCGTAAGACAGCCAGTGGTGCTATCAAGCGCCGCCGTGCTTATAGAAACCATATCCTCACCAAGAAATCAACCAAACAGAAACGTCATCTGCGGGTTGCTTCAGGTACTTTAAAGCAATGTGATGCGCGTCTTGCTGAGCGTATGTTGCACGGTAGTTAAGAGGAGGATAAAAAATGCCAAGAGTTAAACGTGGTGTGACCGCAAAAGCGCGTCATAAGAAAATTTTAGATCAGGCCAAGGGTTATTATGGTGCCCGCAGCCGGACTTATCGTGTTGCCAAGCAGGCGGTTATTAAGGCTGGCCAGTATGCATACCGCGATCGCCGACAAAAGAAGCGTCAGTTTCGGGCATTGTGGATCACTCGTATTAATGCACAGGCAAGAGAGTGCGGTTTGTCTTATAGTCGATTGATTGCCGGCTTGAAAAAAGCTGAAATAGAGTTAGACCGTAAGGTGCTGGCTGATATGGCTGTATACGATAAGCCCGCTTTTGCCGCAATAGCAGAAAAAGCAAGCGCAGCACTTGCTTAAAGATGTTATTCGTGATAATTAAGGGCTATTGATAGCAGATTGACCGCTTGTTTATTCAGATGGATACGGCTGGTTTAATACAATAAGCTCTAACGAGGAGGCATTAGCCTCCTTTTTTACATGTAGGTAAGGATTATGCAAGATATTATCCTGTTACAGCAACAAGCTGCTGCTGCAATTGCACAGGCACAAGATATGGCTGCCCTGGAAGCGATTCGCGTGGATTATTTGGGAAAAAAGGGACAGTTGACTGAGATTCTTAAAGGACTGGCGGGCTTGTCGCCTGAAGAAAAGCCCAAAGTGGGGCAGTTGGTTAATAAGGCCAAACGGGATATCAGCACGTTAATCGAAGAGAAATTGCTGCAGCTTAAAGAGGCTCATCTGCAGGAAAAACTGAATGCTGAACGCATTGATGTTACTTTGCCTGGCCGCGCGGGCAAGCAAGGATCGCTGCATCCTGTCACCCAGGTCAAGCAGCAAATCAATAATTATTTCAGCAGACTGGGCTTTGATATTGTTGAAGGTCCGGAGGTTGAAACAGAATTTTATAATTTTGAAGCACTGAACATTCCAAGTCATCATCCAGCAAGGGCAATGCATGACACCTTTTATTTCGGTGACGGACGTTTACTACGTACCCATACCTCCCCTGTACAAATCCGTACTATGGAGAGGCGGACGCCGCCTTTAAGGTTAATTGCTCCAGGGCGTGTATACCGTTGTGATTCAGATGTTACCCATACTCCCATGTTTCATCAGGTAGAAGGCTTGCTAATCGATAAGCAGGCAACACTGACCGGTCTTAAGGGGCTATTGCAAGATTTCTTTGCCCATTTCTTCGGGCGAGAATTGGCACTCCGCTTCAGACCTTCTTATTTTCCATTTACAGAACCTTCAGCGGAAGTGGATATAGAATGTACCCAGTGTTTTGGTAAGGGTTGCCGTTCTTGCAAATTTACGGGATGGCTGGAAGTATTAGGTTGTGGAATGGTTCATCCCAATGTGCTTGCGGCAGTGAATATTTCCCCTGAAGAATACCAGGGCTGGGCTTTCGGCATGGGGATAGACCGGCTTGCCATGCTTTATTTTGGTATTGATGATTTACGCATGATGTTTGAAAACGATTTGACCTTTTTGAAACAGTTTTGAAGCGGCTACCGAAGCGCGGATAGTTTGTTATTGCTGGCAAGGCTTGAAGGTGATTGGTAAGCAGGATAGTTAAGTTGGCAGTGGTTTCCTGATATTGACGGGTATTACATGAAAGTTAGTGAATTATGGTTGCGTGAGTGGGCGAATCCTTCTTTGGACAGTGAGCAGTTGGCGGCTCTTTTAACCATGGCGGGGTTGGAAGTGGATGCGATAAATCCTGTCGCTGGTGAATTCAATGGCGTCATCGTGGCTCAAGTCATGAGTACCTCGCCACATCCTCAAGCTGATAAGTTGACGTTATGTGAAGTGAATACAGGTGCCGGGAAATTTATCCAGGTTGTTTGTGGTGCAAGGAATGTGCGTGCCGGTCTTAAGGTAGCCCTTGCTCCGATCGGAGCAACGCTGCCTGGTGGTCTGGTAATAAAGGAAACAATGCTGCGCGGAGAAATGTCTCAGGGAATGTTATGTTCAGCGTCTGAACTGGGTTTGGTTGAAACTTCTGATGGCATTATGGAGCTGGAAGCAGATGCCCCTCTCGGAGCGGCGTTAAAAACTTACCTCACCTTAAATGATCGGGTATTTGACATTGACCTGACCCCCAACCGTGCAGATTGCTTTAGTATGCTTGGCATTGCCAGGGAAGTTGCTGCTCTTACGCAAGTCCCTCTTAAAGAGAAGCCTAAAGAGGCTGTTCAGCCAGCCACCGATGAAAAAATCCGTGTTGAATTGCAAGTGCCGGATGCCTGCCCGCAGTACGCTGGGCGAATTATTCGTAATATTAATCCTGAAGCATCAACCCCGGTGTGGATGGCTGAACGCCTGCGGCGTGCTGGTGTTCGCCCTATACATCCGGTAGTTGATATCACTAACTATGTGATGCTTGAACTGGGTCAGCCTATGCATGCCTTTGACTTGGCGGCTCTTGAAGGGGACATCAGGGTTCGCTTCGCTAATGCGAACGAGACGCTTGAATTGCTTGATGGCCAGCAAGTGAGCTTAAACAATAAGGTGTTAGTTATTGCCGATGACAGGAAGCCACTGGCCATGGCTGGAGTTATGGGGGGGGAGTTGAGTGCTGTTCAGGATAATACCGTGGATATATTCCTTGAAAGCGCCTTTTTTAATCCAACGATGATAGCTGGAATAGCAAGGAGCTATGGGCTTTTTACTGAATCTTCACAACGTTTCGAGCGAGGTGTTGACCCGGATTTACAGGTCTTGGCGTTGGAACGGGCCACAACATTATTACTTGAAATTGTCGGCGGTGCAGCAGGCCCTGTTTCCTTGAGCAGCAAACCAGAGAAATTACCCGCGAAGAAATCGGTTCTTTTCAATCCTGCCAAGGTAAGGCAGTTAACTGGGTTAGCAATTACCGAGGAAAGGATGCTTGCCATGTTGGAAGGGCTAGGCATGCAAGTTGGCCGAAATGATGGGATCTGGAAGGTTGGTGTTCCTTCACATCGTTTTGATATTCATCTCGATGTGGATTTAATTGAGGAAATAGCACGCCTGTATGGTTATGATAAACTTCCCGGCGACAAGGTGGCATCTGAAATTCAGGCGGGAACCATCAACCCGCTAGAGTCCCTGGCAACCTGTATTTCACAATTATTTGCTTCCCGAGGCTATCATGAAACAATCAGTTATAGCTTTGTAGACCCTGAATTACAACAGGCCCTATATCCCAATGCTCAGGCCATACAGCTACTTAATCCCATTTCTTCAGAGTTATCGCAAATGCGGGTAGGCATGTGGCCAGGCTTGCTCGCCTCGATGATTTACAATAGTCATCGTCAACAAACAGCGATCAAAATTTTTGAGCATGGGGTGATATTTGAATTGGATAAAGGTGAATTAACGGAGCATCCTTGCGTAGCAGGGCTATTAACAGGAGATTATGGCACGCTTAATTGGAGTGAAAGACAAGGCAAGTTTGATTTTTATGATTTAAAAGGTGATTTGCAGGCACTTTTTGCCTTATTGAAGCTGTCTGAGGTTCGTTTTGCTGCCGCTGAGCACCCTGCCCTGCATCCGGGAAAATCAGCCTGTATTACCATCGCAGGCCAAACAGCAGGTTGGTGTGGTGTGTTGCACCCCAGAATGGCAGATGCCCTGGAAATCCATGATGAAGTAATGCTTTTCGAGCTTCGGTTACAACCTCTTGTTAATGACATCCCTCCACGGTATCAGCAAATTTCAAAGTTTCCTCAAATCCGTCGGGATTTGTCATTTTTGGTCGATAACGAAGTAAATGCAACAGAAATTGAAGCGATAGTACAGCAGGTTGTCGAGAGCAACTATTTGAAATCATTTGATATATTTGATGTTTATACCGGGGAAACGATTCCTGAGGGAAAAAAGAGTCTGGCGATTGCATTGACTTTACAAGATGATAAACGCACTATGGTTGATACAGAGATTAATTCGATAATCAATGCTATAATCAAAAAACTTAATGAAGAATTTGCCATTATATTGAGGGACTAACCGTGAACGCGCTAAGTAAAGCAATGATTGCAGAAACTTTATGTAACGAACTAAATTTGGCTAAGTCGGATGCCAAGGAAATGGTTGAGCAGTTTTATGAAACATTAAAGGACGCTTTGGAAAATGGCCAGAATGTCAAGTTATCGGGTTTTGGCAATTTTACTTTGCGTGACAAGCCTCAACGCCCGGGAAGAAACCCTAAAACAGGCGAAGAAATTCCGGTTGTAGCTCGTCGTGTGGTTACTTTCAAGCCGGGTCTTAAGCTAAAAACAAAGATTGAACAGCGGGGAAATTAATTCGTTGAATCATTATGCCAAGCATGTGTTCCTATGCACTAATCAGAAGGTTGCGGGCAAGCAATGTTGTGCTTTAACCGGTGGCGAACCGTTTTTTTCCTATATGAAGATGAAATTACTGGAACTTGACTTACACGGTCCTGGCAAAATAAGAGTCAGTAAATCCGGCTGCCTTGGGCGGTGCAGCGTGGGGCCATGTATGGTTATTTATCCTGAAGGCGTTTGGTATAGCTATGCAACCCAGGATGATATTGATGAAATTATCGAGTGCCATTTAATGACTGGTGGCCGGGTTGAACGCTTACTTATTCCGGATTAAGCATTTGTCGCCTGCTTCCGTCAAGAGTGGGGTGCGATTAAAACTAGTAATTACCCACCAACCGTAGTTTTAATTGCAGCCGTTATTGTGTCGAAATTGACATCTTATTTGTTGGTAAATCAAATTGACAAGTAAAATTTGACAAAACTTGCAAGAATTTATTGCATTTATACTTGTAGGTTATCAGAGTTTTAGTTAAAATCGCCCTCCATGATTGAAAGATTGCCAATAAGGCGGTACGGAGTTAATTTAATGAAAACATTTAGCGCCAAGGCACATGAAGTCAAGCGTGACTGGTATGTGATCGATGCTAGTGATAAGGTTTTAGGGCGTCTTGCTACCGAGATAGCCCGTCGCTTACGTGGTAAACATAAGGCTGAATATACCCCCCATGTCGATACAGGTGATTATATCATTGTAACCAATGCGGAAAAGGTAACTGTAACTGGCCGTAAATTTAAAGAGAAGATGTATTACCACCATTCTGGATTTCCTGGTGGGATTAAGGAAACTTCTTTTGACAAGCTGCAGAAAAAAAATCCGATACGGATTATTGAGTTGGCAGTAAAAGGAATGCTTCCCAAGAATCCTTTAGGTAGGGAAATGTATCGTAAGCTGAAGGTATATGCTGGTAATGAGCATCCGCATACAGCACAGCAACCCAAGCAATTAGAGATTGAGGAATAAGTATTATGGCTGAGAGACAGCAGTACTATGGTACTGGCCGCAGAAAAAGTTCAACAGCTAGAGTTTTCTTGCGCCCAGGAAAAGGTGAAATTAAAGTTAATAATCGTTCGCTTGAAGAATATTTCGGCCGTGAAACTTCATGCATGATAGTTCGTCAGCCTTTAGAAACTGTCGATGTGATGGGGAAATTTGATATCTATGCCACTGTAGTCGGTGGCGGAATTTCTGGTCAGGCAGGCGCTGTGCGTTTAGGTATTTCTCGTGCGTTGGTTGCTTATGATGAAGTGGATTTAGCGGAAAATGCTGAACCTAATCCTAACTCTTATCGTAGAAAATTACGTTCTCGCGGTTTATTGACCCGCGATTCAAGACGTGTAGAAAGAAAGAAAGTTGGTTTACACAAAGCACGTCGTGCTACTCAGTACTCCAAACGTTAATTCCTGTTTCCAATCCCCGCATTCAGCGGGGATTTTTATTTCCCCGCTATATAAGCAATTTTTCCGGATTATATTTTCTCCTTCTGATTCATATTAAAGAAACCTAATAAAATAGGTGTTATATGACTCATATCCAGAGGTTATATGATCTAAATAATGATTTTGCTCGATGCAGGTGGTAATCTGTCATTTTCAAATGTGTAATTCTTTGTTATAACTGCATTTAACGTTTTCTTTTCTTATGGTTAAGTAAAACAGAATTAGGGAATAAAAAACAGGATGCATAAACGTGATTGATGATAGTGAACCTACTCAAAATGATAACCCTGCAGAAGAAGCAATTGACGAGCAAAGGCGCAAATTTTTATTGGCGACTACAGGTGTTCTGGGAGGTGTAGGCGTTGCCTGTGCGTTGACTCCTTTTATTTCTTCGTGGCTGCCCAGTGCCAAAGCTCAGGCAGCCGGGGCACCAGTGCAGGTTGACTTGAGTAAGATGGAGCCAGGACAACAGGTTACAGTGGAGTGGCGAGGAAAGCCCGTTTGGATAATTAGACGCACCCAGGAAATGCTGCAGCATTTAAGCGATTATGATGATCAGTTGCGTGATCCTCAATCTTTGGTAGAGCAGCAACCTGTCTATGCCCAAAATAAATATCGGTCGATAAATCCTGAGTATCTGGTATTGGTAGGAATTTGTACTCATTTGGGGTGTTCACCCAAATATACTCCAGAAGAGAACGAACTTGGTCCCGACTGGCCAGGCGGTTTTTATTGCCCCTGTCATGGTTCCACTTTCGATCTGGCGGGTCGGGTCTTTAAAGGTGTTCCTGCTCCTATTAATCTGGAAGTTCCACCTCATTATTTCCTTAGCGAGCAAGTAATTGTAATTGGCGAAGATAAAAAGCAAGGATAATTGGCAATGAAGGGATTAATTAATTGGCTGGATTCGCGTTTTCCCCTGATTAGCACCTGGAAAGAGCATATCGGCGAGTATTATGCGCCCAAGAATCTTAATTTCTATTATTATTTTGGCTCTCTGGCAATGGTGGTATTGATAAACCAGTTAGTAACGGGTTTATGGCTGACTATGTTTTATACCCCAACTGCAGGGGAGGCGTTTAACTCGGTAGAATACATTATGCGTGATGTCAACTATGGTTGGTTATTGCGCTATATGCACTCTACCGGAGCTTCTGCATTTTTTATTGTAATTTATCTGCATATGTTCAGAGGGTTATTGTATGGCTCTTACCAAAAGCCCAGAGAGCTTATCTGGATTTTGGGAATGGTTCTCTTCCTCCTTTTAATGGCTGAAGCTTTTTTCGGTTATCTGCTTCCTTGGGGACAAATGTCTTATTGGGGGGCGCAGGTTATCACTTCACTTTTTGGAGCAATACCCTATGTAGGAGAGGATGTAGCTACCTGGCTGCGCGGTGACTATAATGTTGCGAATGCTACATTACAGCGTTTTTTTGCATTGCATGTGATAGGGGTGCCTCTGCTCCTGTTGTTGCTGGTTTTCCTGCATATTGTTGCATTGCACAGGGTGGGTTCTAACAATCCTCAGGGAGTGGAAATTAAGAAACACCTTGATGCCCATGGGAAACCTCTGGATGGTATTCCCTTTCACCCTTATTTTACGGTAAAAGATTTTGTAGGAATTATCGTTTTTTTAATTCTTTTTTTTGCTGTGGTCTTTTTTATGCCTGAGATGGGGGGGTATTTTTTAGAACATGCCAATTTTGTTCCTGCAAATCCAATGGTAACACCTGAGCACATTGCTCCTGTATGGTACCTGACTCCGTTTTACGCCATGCTAAGAGCGATACCTGATAAATTATTTGGCGTGATTGTCATGGGAGCCTCGATCGCAATCCTGTTCTTTATTCCCTGGTTAGACAAGAGTCCAGTACGCTCAATGCGTTATAAGGGATATTACTCAAAATATGCACTGGCTGCTTTTGTTATCAGCTTTTTTCTCCTCGGGTACCTGGGCACAGTTATCATGACTCCTTTCAAGCAATATTTAGCGCGGATTTTTACAGCAATTTACTTTGCCTACTTTCTGCTGATGCCTGTCTATACACGTTATGAACAGCATAAAGAAGCGCCTGAGAGGATAGCAAAATGAATAAAAAACAGGTTATTGCCTGCCTTATCAGTTTGGTCATTAGTTCATTGATCCATGCTGCATCGGTTGCCAAATTGCTGCCTGTCAATATTGATGTCAGTGACCAGAGCAAATTACAGCGGGGTGCGAAAATATTTATGAATTATTGCTCAGGCTGTCATTCCTTGAAATATATGCGTTATAACACAATGGCAAAAGATTTGGGCTTGACAACCTTTACTGGTGAAATAGATACAGACTTGCTGTTTAATAATCTGATTTTTACCACTGCAAAAATTCATGATCCAATTGAAATTAGCATGCCCGCTATTGATGCCAGGCAATGGTTTGGCATCATGCCGCCGGATTTGTCTTTGACAGCCCGAGAACGTGGAGCTTCCTGGATTTACACTTATCTGAAGAGCTTCTACGCGGATGATAGTAAACCCTTTGGCACCAATAATCTGCTGGTTCCTGATGTGGCGATGCCCAATGTCCTGGAACCGCTTATTGGTCGTGTGGCGGCAGTAAAAGGTGATACAGAGTCAGCAATTTCTCATTTGGTTCTGGTGGCGCCAGGAGAAATGAACCAACGGGAATTCAATAGTACCGTGGAAGATTTGGTAACTTTTCTTAGCTATGTGGCAGAGCCTGTTCAGTTGGTGCGTTATCGCATCGGAATTATAGTAATCTTATTTTTAAGCGTCTTCTGGCTGCTCGCTTATTTACTTAAAAGGACTTACTGGAAAAATATTCATTAACCCGGCCGATTATAATCCTGGGTACTGTTGGATTTCTGTTAATCTGACTCAAGAGAAAAATGTCTGGTTATTGGCATCACAAGGATAAATTTATGCTAAAATGGTGCCTTTTGCATACTTGTATGTGAGTTAACAATTGACGAGGAGTTGCTGATGGCTATTGTTGCAAAACGCACGATAATGTCTTTGTATTCTGATAATGATGACGTTTATAGTCATCAGGTACGGATAGTTTTGGCCGAAAAAGGGGTCAATGTAGAAATACTGCATGCCAAACAAGAAGACGTCCCCAGCGATTTATTTGCAATCAATCCCTATGGGACAGTGCCTACACTTCTAGACAGAGAACTGGTTCTTTATGAAGCGCGCATCATTATGGAATATTTGGATGAGCGCTTCCCCCACCCACCATTGTTGCCTGTATACCCAGTTGCTCGAGCCGAAGCACGTAAAATGATGTACCGTATTGAAAGAGACTGGTATTGTTTATTACAAAATATCAACGCCGGCAATGAAGTCGAGCAGTCTCGTCAGTACTTACTGGAAAGTCTGGTAAGTCTTGAGCCTGTATTTGCTGACAAGCCCTATTTTCTATGTGATGAATTCTCTTTGCTTGATTGTGCTCTTGCTCCCTTGCTATGGCGTCTTCCCCAGCTGGGCATAGAAATTCCCGCGAAGGCTAAAAGCTTGCATGCCTATATGCAGCGCCTGTTTAAGCGAGATTCCTTTCAGACGAGTTTAAGTGATATAGAGAGACAATTAAGAGCAGCCTAATGATGAATATGACTTCTAACAAGCCTTACCTTATCAGAGCTATCTACGATTGGATTGTTGATAATGATTTAACACCTTATGTTCTGGTGAATGCTGATTATCCAGGTGTACAGGTTCCCCAGCAACATATTGCTGCTGGACGAATAATATTAAATATTTCGCCGAAGGCATGTCGTGGCTTGCATCTTGAGAATGACAGAATAGTATTTACCGCTCGTTTTTCTGGACAAAGCCATCAGATCTTTATTGCGCCGCAAGCAGTTCTGGCTATTTACGCGAAGGAAAATGGGCAGGGAATGGAATTTGGAGAAGATGGCCATGCCGAACCGCCGCTCCCATCTAAATCAGAAAAAGAAACAAAAGGACGCAAACCGGCATTAACTCTGGTGAAAAAGGATAAAGAATAAAAATCCGGTTTACTGGAATGGAGAAGTGAGGCGATGACGATTGAAAAGATTCCTCTTTATCAAGCCAGACAGATTCGTCTCTGTGAACAGTTGGCCCTCAATGATTTAGGATTATCTGAAGAAGAGTTAATGGAACGTGCTGGCTCGGAGGCATTTTCCAGCCTCATTAAATTATACCCTGCTATACGAAACATCGTTATCTTCTGTGGCGGGGGGAATAATGCTGGCGATGGTTATGTTCTTGCCCGGCTTGCCCATGAGAAGGGTTATACTGTCGTCGTTAATCAATATAAAGCTGCTGACGATCTGCCACCAGCGGCTCGTCATGCAGCTTTAGCGGCTATTGCAGCAGGAGTTGACTGCCAGGACTTGGATGAGCCCATTGATTCCGAAGCAGAATTGATTGTAGATGCCCTGTTGGGAATCGGTATGCTTGGAGCGGTTCGTGGACCATTGGTATCAGCAATTAGCCAGATGAATGACAGTGGCCTGCCTGTTCTGGCGCTTGATGTGCCTTCCGGTTTAAATGCTGACACAGGGCAGGTAATGGGATGCTGTGTTCATGCCGCTGCAACAGTAACCTTCATCGCTCACAAGTTAGGGCTTATGACATTGGATGGTCCTGATTATTCTGGCAATGTGGTTTGTTGTAGTTTGCAACTTGATGGCTGTGTAGCATCGATTTCCCCCGCAGCTTATCTATTGGATGAAAATCTACGTCGAATGTTACTGCCCCGGCGATTAAAAAATTCTCATAAGGGGCAGTTTGGCCATGTTCTGGTTATCGGTGGTGGTCATGGGATGCCTGGTGCGGTTTATTTGGCTGCCCAGGCTGCGTTAAGGGTTGGAGCTGGCCTGGTAACTATTGCTACAAGGCCGGAACATGCCGGGCATGTTTTGCCTGCACTGCCAGAAGCGATTATTTATGGTATTGAAGAAGTTGACCAGCTCGCACCGTTGATTGCGAAAGCAAGTGTTTGTGTTCTTGGGCCTGGTCTTGGGGATGATGAATGGGCAACTGCCTTATTCAGTAAAGCAATTGCTTCCCAGCTGCCGATTGTAATTGATGCCTCTGCCTTACGTATTTTAGCAAAAAACCCACAACAGGATGATAACTGGATCTTGACACCGCATCCTGGTGAAGCAGCTTGCCTGCTGAATTGTTCAACTACAGATATCCAGAAGGACAGGTATCAGACTGCTATTTCATTGCAGAATCATTATGGAGGAAATATTGTTCTTAAGGGTGTGGGGACACTGGTCTGTACTGAGGAAACCAAGGTTTATCTATGTGATGCAGGTAATCCTGGCATGGCAAGTGCGGGGATGGGAGATGTTTTAAGCGGGGTCATTGCTGGCCTTTTGGCCCAGGGGTTGTCACTTCCTGATGCCACTAAACTGGGAGTATGGCTCCATGCCAAGGCGGGTGATGCTGCGGCTGCGGCAGGAGAGCGTGGCTTATTAGCCAGTGACCTAATGCCGCAGTTGCGTCACCAGGTCAATTTTCAGGTGAACTAATGATGATTCAGATCGGATTAGCAGATGAAGCCAGCAGTGAATCACTTGCTTACCGCTTGGCTGGCTGTTTGTTTTCGCCATTGATTCTGGCCTTCAGTGGTGAAATTGGTTCAGGGAAAACCACCCTTATCAGGGCAATGTTAAGAGCGCTGGGAGTAACAACAGCCATTAAAAGTCCCACATTTTCCCTTATCGAAAGTTATCAATGTAATCATCTGCAAATTCATCATTTTGATCTTTACCGTATTCACGATGAAGCTGAGCTGGAGTATATTGGCTTTAGAGACTATTTTAATGAAGACGCTGTTTGCTGTATTGAATGGCCAGAAAAAGCTGGCCAGAGCCTGGAGCAAGTGGATATCCATTTTGAGCTCACTCTCAATGGGGACGGACGGTTGTTGACTGTGCAAGCATCAAGTCCGGCGGGTGAAGAAATTTTGTCATGCCTTGCAGGTAACCAATGAATATAAAAGCGTTTGCATTTTGTTTGTTAATGGCAGGATGTTCCATAGTAATGGCGGCAAAGTTACTATCAGTCGAAGTGAAACAGCAAGCAGGTACGCCGTCAGTGCTGTTTACCCTCGATAAGGCCGTAACTCATCGGGTGTTTACGCTTACCAATCCCAATCGGGTTGTGATTGATTTTGAGGGAACGGATTTAACCGTTAATTTAAGTCAAGTCAATCCAGGCCGAGAATTGATTAAATCCATTCGTAGTGGCTATCCGAGTCCTGGCACGTTACGGTTAGTATTTGAAGTTGATCAGGCGGTTATGACACAAACAAAACCCATGCACTCTGCCAAAAAGCATCGGCTTTTACTGGGCCTGTCTGTAAATGAGGACTTGCCTGCTTCATCCCAACAATCCGCTGCAACGACTAAAGCTGTAGCGAAGAAAGCAATGACAACTCCTGTCGCAGTCCGGCACCTCCCGAAAAAATCGTTACGAGATGTTATTGTGGTCCTTGATCCAGGGCATGGCGGTAAGGATCCAGGGGCCATAGGCCCAAGACGCAACCAGGAAAAAAATATCACCCTGGCCATAGCTCAAAAATTAAAGGCTATCATTGACAGGCAACCCGGAATGAGGGCAGTTTTGACCCGCCATGGCGATTATTATATCGGACTGCGTGAGCGATTAAAAATGGCAAGAAAAAATAATGCCGATATTTTTATTTCGATTCATGCTGATGCATTCATCAATAGACACTCCAGTGGTGCCTCCGTTTTTGCCTTATCACAATCAGGCGCTACCAGTGAGGCGGCACGTTGGCTTGCTGAAAAAGAAAACTACTCTGAGCTTGGCGGGGTTAATTTATCGGAGCTGGATGATCAGAATGGCCTGGTACGGACTGTGTTAATTGATCTGTCGCAAACTGCTACAATCGGAGCCAGTTTACATATGGGGGAAAGGGTGTTGCGTCATTTGGATAAAATTACCAATTTGCATAACAGCAAGGTTGAGCAAGCTCGTTTTATGGTATTAAAATCGCCGGATATTCCCTCTATTTTGATCGAAACAGGCTTTATTTCCAATCCCCGAGAAGAAAGCAACCTCAGCAGTGCTGCTTATCAGGGAAAGCTAACTCAGGCTATTTTTGATGGATTGAAGCGTTACTTTTGGGATTACCCGCCCCATGGGACTCAGATTGAAGCCTTGACTGGAAGTAGCAATCTTCATTTGGTGCGCAAAGGCGAGTCCTTGCCGCAAATTGCTGCTAAATACAATGTGAGCATTACTGCCTTGCAAGCAGCTAATCATTTACCGGATAGCCGATTAACAGTCGGACAAAAACTGGTTATTCCCGCATCACTGGCATGAGAATACGACAATTACCGCCAGCCATAGCCAATCAGATTGCTGCAGGGGAAGTCATTGAGCGACCGGCTTCAATCGTCAAAGAGCTATTGGAAAATGCGCTGGATGCCGGGGCAGATTCAATCAATATTGATATTAATTATGGCGGATTAAACCAGATCAGGATTAGTGATAATGGTATTGGCATTGTGGCAGATGATCTTCCTCTGGCGGTTGCTGCACATGCTACGAGCAAGATCAGTCAGCTTAAGGATTTATACTCAATTTCCAGTATGGGGTTTCGGGGGGAGGCATTGGCAAGCATTGCTTCCGTTTCACGCTTAGCGATTAGCTCTAAGCCTGCCGGACAGGATCATGCGATGCAATTGTTTACCGATGGGCAAGGTATTCATTTGCAACCCTGTGCCAGAACGCAGGGAACAACCGTTGATGTGCGCGATATTTTTTTTAACGCGCCGATCAGGAAAAAATTTTTAAAAAGCGAACGGGTCGAGTTTCAGGCAATAGAGGCAGTGGTCAGGCGTTTTGCATTAAGTGCCTTACAAGTCGCGATTAATCTCAGCCACAATGGGAAACAGTTATTAAAATTACCGGCGACTTCTTGCCATGAAACAAGAATCGCACGTATTCGCAAAGTACTGGGAAAAGCCTTTATCGAGCAGGCGAGTGAGGTTGATATAGCGTATTCAGGATTAAAATTAACGGGTTGGCTGGCAAATGCCAATTATCAACGTAGTCAGAACGATAAACAATGGATTTATGTTAACAATCGCATGGTTAAAGACAAGTTGTTGAGTCATGCCGTTAAACAAGCCTATGAAAGCATTCTTTATCCAGGGCGATACCCTGCTTGCTTATTGTACCTGACAATTGCTCCCGAAGAGATTGATGTGAACGTGCATCCTACTAAACACGAAATCCGTTTTCAGCAGCCTCGTCTGGTTCATGATTTCATCACTTCTCAAATTCAACAGATCCTACAGGCTCCCACGGTAAAAGAATATTTGCCTTCTCCGATTTCAAACAAGGTTCCATTACAACTTTGCGAGCCTGCTTCTGCAACTATATCACCACAGCAGGATAGCTTGCCTGAAACCATCGAGCACTGGCTAACTTTGAATGATGCTTTTGCCTTATTATTTTTAAAAGGCAAGCCTTATTTAGTAGATGTGGCATACGTTCAATGTCACTGGCTAAAATCGATGTTAGCCAAACAACCGATGCCACTGGCCAGCCGCCCGTTACTGGTCCCAATCAGTTATTCAGTAAAATCGCCTGAGATGGTTGACAGACATAAAGAGGTATTAAATCAGGTGGGTATTCAATATAGTTGGGTTGCTGAAAATGCAATTTTAATCCGCTCCTTACCTGTGGCGGTTCCTCATTTGGACCTGAGGCGTTTCCTGGCGGCTGTATTCCAGGAATCCTTCCATTCAAATTTGAAAATACTGGAATTATTAAGCATGCATCAAACAGTTGATCTAAAAAATATGCTCCAGGAAGAAAAAGAAGTATTAGTGGCTTATATCTATACTCTGGATTATCATAACAAGGACGTTCAATGGTGCAAATGCCTGTCAAGCGAATTCTGTCGGGATCTGTTCAATGGCTAAAACGATTTTCTGTTTAATGGGACCAACAGCCTCAGGTAAAACAGCCATGGCTTGCGAATTGCTGAAATTATTCCCTTTTGAACTGGTTAGTGTAGATTCGGCAATGGTTTATAGGGAGATGAATATCGGGACAGCAAAACCAAGTCCTGAGGAACTGAAAGAAGCACCTCATCATTTAATTGATATTCTCGACCCCAATGAAAGCTACTCTGCGGCACAATTTTGCGAGGATGCAGTAGAGCTTGTTGAGGCCATTTACAAGCGCGGAAAATTCCCCTTGTTGGTAGGGGGAACCATGATGTATTTTAATGCCTTGCAACAAGGCTTATCTCCCTTACCCCAGGCTAATGATGCTATTCGTGCTGAATTATTACAGCAGGCAGCACGTCATGGATGGTCTTATTTGCACCAGCAGCTAAAACAAATCGACCCGCTGTCTGCCCAACGGATTCATCCGAATGATACCCAGCGTATTCAACGTGCTTTAGAGGTGTTTCATTTGACCGGGAAACCTTTATCATTCTTCTGGTCGGAGCAAAAGGGAGCTGCCAGGTATCATTTTATTAATTTAATTTTGTTTCCCAAGGATAGAGCCTGGTTGCATCAGCGAATCGCCATACGCTTTAAGCAAATGTTGGCGAATGATTTGGTTGGCGAGGTGGCTCAGTTACTGCAGAAGTGGCAATTACCGCCTACCTCTCCCTCGATGCGCAGCGTTGGTTATCGCCAGGTCATAAATTACCTTGCGGGGGATTATGATTATGATACCTTGTCCCTTAAAGGTATTGCTGCTACTCGACAACTTGCTAAAAGGCAGTTAACCTGGCTTCGGAACTGGCAGGAAGCACTCTTCTTTGATTGTCAATCAGAGACAATCAAAAATGAAATCGTGGCGCTTGTTAAGGAAATATTGGATAATGCAGGTAAAAATTGATAAAGCGGCTGCCATAAACCCTTTAGGCTTTGCGAAAAAATTGGTTCACAGAACCTAGGCTAAGTTTTATTTATGTAAAAATTCTTGAGATTTTTAGAGGAAAGCGATGTCTGAAAATACTGAAAGTAAGAAAATACCAGCCAGTACCCAAAGAAGTTATGTGGTTCATCACCGTGATCTGCCCTTAAGTTGCCCTACTGATGAGATGATCCTGTGGAATGCTCATCCAAAAGTTTACTTGCCTATTGAAAAAACCGGAACAGAGGTTTGTCCTTACTGCAGTTCCTGTTTTGTTTTAGAAGATGATTAAATCGATTTGCATTGTACGGTTGTCGGCATTAGGTGATGTTTTAATGCTTGTGCCGCTTATCCGTACGCTACAGAGCAATCTGCCTGATGCATCGCTGACTTGGGTTATCTCGCGTCCCGCCTATGAACTTGTTGAGGGCATGGAAGGTGTTGAGTTTGTTGTCATTAATAAGCCCAATAGCCTGGTTGACTATTGGCGATTTAGACAGCGTATGAAGGGACGCTGTTTTGATATCTTGTTGGCATCTCAGGCAAGCTTTCGCGCTAATTTACTGTACCCTTTTATTCGAGCAGTACGTAAGATTGGTTATGATCCACTTCGGGCGAAGGATGGCCATGGTTGGTTTATTAACGAGACAATTACACCGGGGCAGGATCACACGCTGGAAGGGTTTTTAAAATTTGCCCAGGCCCTGGATCTGCCAAAAAGGGATTTACGTTGGGATTTGCCAATTAGCGACGCCGACTATCAATGGGCACGTACCCATTTGCCCCTAGGCCCTGTTTTGTTGGTAAACCCTGCAGCAAGTAAACCAGAAAGAAGTTGGCTGATTGAACGTTATGTGGAAGTCATTAACGAAGCGAAAAAACGCTGGCAAGTGCAGGTGGTTTTGACTGGTGGCCCTGGTGTTTATGACAGGCAGCTGGCTGATGCTATTCTAAAGCAGGTTCCCTGTCTTGATTTGGTGGGGAAAACCAAGCCCAAGCAGTTACTGGCGCTAATAAGCCAGGCTCAAGCCTTATTATGCCCCGATACAGGTCCTTCGCACATGGCTGCCGCGGTTAACACACCGGTAATTGCGTTGCATGCAGTAACCAGTTCCGAGGTTTCAGGCCCCTATACCTTTAAGCATTTGGCAGTTGATTGTTACCCCCAGGCTGTTGAGACTATCCTTAAAAAAAGAGTAGAGAACAATCCTTGGGGAACCCATGTTCACGGTGAAGAAGCAATGAAACTTCTCCAGGTCAATGCGGTGCTTGCCAAGCTTGAGCAAGTCTTTGGCCAGTAGTCAGTGGGGTGGTAATGGCTGATATGTTCTGATTAACAGGATTCTCTTTTCTATAATTTAACATTTGTTCACTTGTGGTTAGCAGTAAAATAGCATATTTTGTAAACATAGGTAGTATTTCTTGTCCAGCTAACAGCATATTCCAGGAAGCCGGACTGCAGGTGTGGTGAGCAAGCTTATTAAGTTAAGAAGCCTGAAGCATCTCAAGAGGCGTCCACTTTGTAACATAGAACTGAGACAAGAGTACTATCTAGACTTTTAATCCCCCATTATGTTTCTCACTTTGATTAGCTACAATAATTTCATTACGCGGATTTCAGATAAATACGGTAATATGGAGCAATCACCAGAAACAACTTATGGAATCTGTCGCTAACGGGCATTTCAAAATTTCAGCAAGCAATTGTAAATCGGGGGTTTTTACAATATTAAGAGATTAGGTTGAATCCTGTTTCCTGTACCTCATCATTTGATTCTACCTCAAGTTTGGGCAATGGTTTTTGGGGAGTTATCTTAAAACTGCTCAAAGGCCAGGCAATGGAGGGGCTATTGGGAATGCTCCTTGGCAAACTTATCATGCTAGTGCTTTCATTCTCAAAACGGGTTAAGCTTATTGCTACCGGGAGATACAGACTTCTGCCGGGAAGTGCAACTGGGTCGGTCAATAATTTTTTAATAAGCACCTCCCTGTCACGGGAATCTAAAGGGAGTAATTCATATTGAGTGGTGTGTTCATGAGCATCCTCAGCCTGGTTTGTAAGGAAAACATGTTGTAGATAGCTGCTGTGGCAATCTGCGTAGAAGGGTGCAATAAACTCAACTGTTCCAACTGGATTGGCCTCTGTTTTTCTAAATGAAACAGAGGTAATTTTTGTCTTGGAAAATTCAAAACGCAAGGTATTGCTGCCCTTAATGCCGGCTATTTCTTCTTTTAATTCAGTCAGTGCTGTTTCAGTAACCAGGTTTTTACCCTCATCCTCATAAAAATTAAGTCTTTCTTCTGTATTATGAGCTTCCAGAAAACCACCCGGAACAGAATAGAGTCCGAGCGAGGTCCTTTGTAATAGCATGGACATTCCATTGCGGGTTACTAGTGGCGCAAGAACGCCTGTTTTAAAGGCGTTAAGTTGATAAAGACTGCTATTTTCAGGGAATTGTTTATTACATAAGGCTACAATGAAAGAATAGGGAACCCGCTTGGCTTCCAAATAAAGAATATTAGAACTTTCATCGTACATTACGCCGGTAATAATCATTTGTTTACCGTCATAAAAATGTGGATTTTCATTCTGTTGTTCTTCAACAACTTTTAAACGCGACTTTTCCTCTTCCCTGGTCAGGTTTACTTCAGGCAGATCATCATAAAAATCAGCAGGCTCCAAAGAGGAAACCTGCTTTATAAAGATAATGTGCGGAGACTTGCTAAACTCAAAACTTGATTGGATGGTGTAGGTATCGAAATTAATTGCTTCCTGTTTAGTATCATTTGAATGAGGGCGAAGTTCTGACGTTGGGTTTTGGCTATTTACCGAGTTTTCCCACAGTTGTACAAGATCTAACATCAGATTACCTTCTAATACGATGAAATTTATATGAATCGTCTATAATTTGCTAACCTGACTTCTATGTCAATTGCATACCTTGCTCTAATGCTATTTCCTCTTGTAGCCAGATAATCTCATGACAAGAGCCGCCAGTACTATTTCCATGTAAAGGTTGATTCTTTTGGACTGCCTTTGTGTTTTGTTTTAACACCTGGACAAGACAGTGAGATTAAAACAGCGAAGAAATTGCTGGGAGATGAGCTATCAGAGTATTTATTAGCCGATAAGGCTTATGATAGCAATGAATTTCGTGAGGCGTTGAAAAACAGAGGAACCACCCCTGTCATCCCATCCAAAAAAAATCGCATCATACTTATAGAGCATGATACGCATATATACAAAGAGCGTAATTATGTTGAGCGTTTTTTTAATCGCGTCAAAAGCTTTAGGAGAATTGCTACACGTTATGATAAAACTGCTGCCATGTTTCTGGGAGCACTAACTTTAGTAAGTATTATATTGTGGCTGAAACTTTAAAAACATGCCCTAAGTCATCTTCGGTTATTAAACGTAAAATAGTTCGCTGAGTTTTAATTTCTGGTTTCATCTTTCATCATCTATCCTTTCTGGGGCAAAAGTTGGTTCATTAGATTATAGCATCGGAGGAATTTGTGGGTAGGTAATTGGTCGAGGTAGAATTGAGATCCACTATCCTTTCGGTTTATCACCATCCCTGGTGGGGTCTCAATTTCTCCTCGTTACTTCATGATAGCAAAATGAGATGCCTTTGAAAGAGCGGATTCGCTCAATATGATGTGAGATATCTCTTAGATGTTAAATGGGTATCATTCCAATGATACGAGCAGGGGCTTCAGTGGCTTGGCTTATTTTAATGGGTAAGGTAAGAATCCAACTTCCAGTTGCGGGAAGTTTATGCGCATTGGCGACATTTTCGATAAGATACTTACCGTTTGATAAAAACAGGTGATGAACAGGAAATCCTGAGCTGGGCGTATCAGGAGAAAGGGTATCTATTCCTAGAGCCGCTATACTACGTTCAAGTAATAACTCTGCAGCATCAGAGCTGACCGATGGAAACTGAAGGTTATTACGATACTGCTGAGGGTTATTCCAATATTGCTCCCAACCGGTAAAGAAAAGTACAACGCTATTTTGAGGTATTTTTTCATGTTGTTTTTCAAATGATAAAATATCTTCGGCGGAAATGAAGTATTGCTCATGTGATTTTGTACTGACATCAATGACAATGCCTTGCGCGATCAAGTGATGGTTATTGATACTGAGCTGCTCAATGGTATCCCTATCTGGGTTACAGTGTGCTGGCGCATCAATGTGGGTCCCTATGCCTGCAGGTAATGACACATGTTGAACCTTAAATTTGATATCGGTATCACAATCTTCATAATTTAGCGTATTTTTTATTTCAAACCCACATCCTAAGTCCCAGCCTGGGGTCTCAGTACTTAGCGTATGGGTTAGGTCTATAATTTCAAAAGGAAAAAAACCCATGTTCAATTTCTCTTTAGATACTGGTTATAAATAGGATACAAAAGGATGGGGAGAAAAGGTACCAGGAATATTCGAGTTGTCAAACCTGAGAATGCCGGAGACAGGCCACAGTTAACCAGTTGCATTATTCTGACGTTTGATAAAAGAATTCTGTTGCAAAAACGACCTGATAATTGGCGAACCTACCCTGGATATGTCTGCTGTTTTGGTGGTCATGTCGAGGAGGGTGAACATCCGTTACAGGCGATATGCAGAGAATTGCAAGAAGAGCTTGGAGCGAATGCTGTTGAAACAGACGTTACTCCATTGAGCTGTTATTCTGAATCGGTGACCAATTTTAAAGAAATCGTACATGGATTTTTCTGGCATGATAAAGGCGACACAATTAGCGACTGTTATGAAGCTGAGACGTATTACCTCAATCACATCTCAGAATTAAATAATGTCCCTTTGGTGATGGATGATGTACCGTGGCTAATAGAATGTTCAAGGGAGAAGGGACTTTTACCAGATAACGTTACCTAATTTTAAACAGTTGATCTCCTCCCTATAAATAGATCCACTTTAAACTAGAGAATCTGGCAAAATATGAATTAATGAAAAACGGGGTATTTACCATGAAACGCAGTAAATTTACAGAAGAACAAATATTATTTGGTTTAAAGCAGGTCGAGCTAGGCACAAGCGTATCGGAGGTGTGTCGGAAGCTTGGCATCAGCGAAGCGACATTTTATATATGGAAGAAGAAATATGGGGGGCTTGGTGCCTCGGAGCTTAGGAAACTGCGTCAATTGGAAGATGAAAACAAGCGCCTGAAACAGCTGGTTGCTGATTTAAGCCTGGAAGGAAAAATTTGTAGGCTGAATTTGACCTGACAGACACTTCTGAAAAACTGGCAACTGTCAGATCAAGTTTGAACTACTACATATGATTTTAAGAGGAAATTTGAATTATCCTGTCAGCCATTTTTATTGACTCTTCTCGATGGGCAATAATAACCTGGGTAACATCCAGACTTTTTAAAACATCATTAATTTTAATCTCAGTTTCAATATCAAGGTGACTGGTTGCCTCATCCAAAAATAAAATCTTTGGATTCTTATAAAGTGCTCTTGCGATTAAAACTCGTTGTTTTTGTCCGCCAGATAAGGTGCTACCTAAATCTCCAATCAGCGTCTCGTACTTCATTGGCATTTTCAAGATATCCTGATGAATCTGAGCCATTTTTGAAACTTCATAAACTCTACTCATATCAATGTTGGTATCCATAAATGTTATATTATCAATGATAGACCCACTGATTAGTGTATCGTCCTGCATGACTGTCGCACAGATATTTCGATAATGACTAAGCCTAATGCTGGATAGAGCAAAATCATCAATAAATATTTCACCTGAAGAAGGAGACAATAGGCCCAAAAGAATTTTTAAAAGAGTTGTTTTGCCAACGCCAGATGGTCCTGTAATGGCAACTTTTTCACCTTGTTTAATGTGAAAAGAAATATCTTTTAATATCCAATTTTGATTTTCATCATAACGATAGCTCAAGTGACTAGCCTTAATATCCCCAGAAATATTTGTTGTTAATTGCTTGGGTTTATCATCATTCTCTGTGTGCTGTAACAGGATATCGGCTACTCTATTTAATTGTACGGATATTAATTTATAATCGAATATTTTTTGAATAAAAGAAGATGATTTGTTAACCAGGCTTTGTCGATATGCTAGAAATGCCATCAACATACCAACTGAAAACTGATTTTTCATCACTAATACTGCACCAATGGCAATTACCAAAATATGCTCAATATTAAATACAAAAATATTGCCCACATTATAGAGGATATTTACTCGAGAAATTTTTATGTCGGCATTCATTGCTTTGATAAAATGATTTTGCCATCCTTGAAACATGGATTTCTCTTTGGAATAGAGCTTTATTGACATAATGCTCTGAACAATTTCTAAAAATTTTGAATTAACTTGGGCATGTTCGTTGATTGATAACTCGGTTTGCTTTTTGTGATGTCGGTAAGCCAGAACTCTAAGACCAGTATAAATGGTTAATGCAAATAATACGGCTAATGTAAGCTTTACGCTGTATATCAACATAATAACCAATGCTAAAATAATAACAAATCCATCTAATAATGTATTTATCGAATCAGTGGTTATTTTACTTTGTATCTCATTAATCGAATGAAACCTGGATAATATATCCCCTTTGTGACGTCGTTCAAAATAACTATAGGGTACTTTCAATAAATGATGCATGACGCCAGCAGAAAAATATTCTGACATTCTATTTGTTAGATAAACGACAAAATGGCTTCTCATATACTCAATAAAGGTATGACAAAATGTAAGGATTAAAAAACCAACAACAATAACATATAAGTTATTAATATTATTGGAGCTTGTTACGCCATCAGTTACATATTGAATGAATAATGGATTTATCAACATAAATATTTCAATAGAAAATGATAATAGCAATAAAATGACAAAACTATGGTTTAATCCTTTGATATTTTTGAATAGTTCAATCAGTGATAATTTGTTTTGAGCTTGAATAGGGGAAAAAAAATCATTTTTATTCACTTCTAAAACAATGCCGGTAAATGAACTTGAGAGACTGTAGATAAAATTGTGTAACTGTCTATCATAAAAGCCTTTGAGGCTAAGGATAGAGAGTAATGAATAGAGAAGAATTAGAAACATTTGCC